>JAHRWZ010000016.1 GCA_019104865.1 Castellaniella sp.
TCGTCCAGCGACAGGCAGGCGACGATGTCGGTGCGCGTGGCGGCGGTGGCGGTGGCCGTCAGGGCCACGCGTGGCACGCCGGGCCAGCGCTCGGCCAGCAGTTTCAGTTCCTGATATTCCGGACGAAAGTCGTGACCCCACTGGGATACGCAATGGGCCTCGTCGATGGCGAACAAGGCAATGCGCCCGCCGTCCAGCAGATCCAGGCAGCGTGGGCTCAGCAGCCGTTCGGGGGCGACATACAGCAGGTCCAGCTCGCCGCGCAGGAAGGCGCGTTCGACCTCGCGCGCCTGGCCGGATGACTGGGTGGAATTCAGGAACGCGGCCCGCACACCCAGTTCCTGCAGTGCATCGACCTGATCCTGCATCAGCGCGATCAGCGGCGAAATCACCACGCCGGTGCCGGCGCGCACCAGTGCCGGGATCTGATAGCACAGGGACTTGCCGCCGCCGGTCGGCATGAGCACCAGGGCGTCGCCACCCGCGATGATGTGCTCGATGATTGCCTGCTGTTCGCCTCGGAACGAGTCGTAGCCGAAGACTTCGCGCAAGGCGTCCAGTGCCGAGCCGTACCGTCTGGAGGCAGGGATGCCGGGAGCGGCTTGTGCCGCGACAGGGGTGCCATCCTCGTCCCAGAACGGGATCGTGTCGTCGTGCATGCCGATCCTGTCCTAGCCCCGGGAAAGCGCCTTCAGCGCCTGGCGGATGCTTTCGGATACGTTCAAGCCTTCGGGCAGAGTTGCCGTGGCGCGCCGTGCTTCGGCGGCGGAATAGCCCAGGGCCTGCAGGGCATTGAGCACATCGCTGTCGCCGCCCGCGATCGGGGCACCATCGGCGCGTGACGCGCCGGCCAGCGGGGTGAGCTTGTCGCGCAGTTCCAGCAGCAGGCGTTCGGCGGTCTTCTTGCCGATGCCGGGTACCTTGACCAGGCGGCCGGATTCCTGACGATCGACGGCGTCGGCCAGGTCCTCGACGCTCAGGCCGGACAGCACGGCCAGGGCCGTGCGCGCACCGATGCCCGTGACCTTGATCAGTGCCCGGAAGGCGCTGCGTTCGGGGGCAGAGGCAAAACCGTAGAGCACATGGGCGTCTTCGCGGATCGCCAGATGGGTGTGCAGGCTGACGGTCTGCCCGACCGCCGGCAGCTTATAGAGCGTGCTCATGGGCACGTCGATCTCGTAGCCCAGGCCGCCGGTCTGGATGCAGACGGTGGGCGGGGTCAGTTCGACCAGGGTACCGGTGATGCGGCCGATCATGGCAGGCTCCGTGAATGAAAGGGTGGGGGGATGATCCGGGGCATGGCTTGGGCGGTGTTCAGGAGATCAACCGCCCGGTGCGCAGGCGTCTTGTCCGGTGCGATAGCGTGTCGGGCGCCAGCGCCTGCAGCCGCCCGGCCAGGGGTGCGCAGTGGGCATGGCAGATGGCGCAGGCCAGCGCATCGGCCGCGTCGGGGGCCGGCTCGCCATCCAGGGTCAGCAGGTGGCGCACCATGGTCTGGATCTGTTCCTTGGTGGCACGGCCCGTGCCGACCACGGCTTTCTTGATCTGCAGGGCGGTGTATTCCTGCACGGCCAGGCCACTGTCGGCCAGGGCGCAGAGTGCCGCGCCGCGCGCCTGGCCCAGCAGCAAGGTCGAGGCGGGGTTGGCGTTCAGGAACACCTTTTCCACCGCGGCTTGATCCGCCCGGGCGTCGCGCGCGACTTCGCGCAGATTGTCCAGGATGATCTTCAGCCGGGCGTGCAGCGGCAGGGTGGGCGGCACGACAATGGTGCCGCTGGCCACATACCGCAGCCGGGACCCCTGGGCCTCGATGACCCCGAAGCCCGTGCGTCGCAAGCCCGGATCGACCCCCAGGATGCGCATCAGTGGCGGAAGTGGCGGGTGCCGGTGAAGACCATGGCGATGCCGCGTTCGTCGGCGGCCGCGATGACCTCGTCGTCGCGGATGCTGCCACCGGGCTGGATCACGCAGGTTGCGCCTGCGTCAGCCACCACATCCAGGCCGTCGCGAAACGGGAAGAAGGCATCCGACGCGACCGCCGAGCCTTGCAGGGACAGGCCGGCCTTTTCCGCCTTGATGGAGGCAATGCGCGCCGAATCGATGCGGCTCATCTGGCCCGCGCCCACGCCCAGGGTCATGCTCTGCCCGCAGAACACGATCGCGTTGGATTTGACGTACTGGGCGACGTTCCAGGCGAACAGCAGGTCCTGCATCTGGGCCGCGGTCGGGGCCAGACGCGTGACGACCTTGACGTCGGCTTCGGTGGCGGTGTGGCCGTCCGGGTCCTGCACCAGCCAGCCGCCGCCGACCCGTTTGACATCGAAGGGGTTGCGGGCGGCACCGGCACGGACTTCCAGCACACGGACATTTTTCTTCGCTGACAGCACCGCCAGCGCCGCGCCGGTGTAAGCCGGGGCGATCAGGACTTCCAGGAATTGTTCGCTGACCGCGTGGGCGGTGGCTTCGTCGACCGGCGTGTTGAAGGCGATGATGCCGCCGAAGGCCGAGGTCGGATCGGTCTTGAATGCCTGGCGATAGGCGGCGAGCGCATCGGCGCCCAGAGCGACGCCGCAGGGGTTGGCGTGTTTGACGATGACGCAGGCCGTCGTCGGGAAGCTGCGTACGCATTCCAGGGCGGCATCCGCGTCGGCGATGTTGTTGTAGGACAGTTCCTTGCCCTGGATCTGGCGATAGCCGGCCAGCAGGCCCTCGCCGACCTGGAGGTCATGATAGAAGGCGGCGCCCTGATGCGGGTTCTCGCCGTAGCGCAGGGCTTGCTGGCGTCGCATCTGGACGGTCAGCACGCGCGGCCAGGGCTCGCGTTCGGGAACTTTGGCGGGGGCCGGTTCGCGGGTGGCCAGGCTGCTGAGATAGGCTGCGATCGCGCCGTCGTAGGCAGCGGTATGGGCATAGACCTTGGCGGCGAGTTCCAGTCGCAGGCCGTAGGACGGCTGATGGGCCGGACCGTCCATGTCGGCCAGTACGCGCGGATAGTCTGCCGGGTCGATCACGACGGTCACGCCGCCCTGTTCGGAGCCATGATTTTTCGCGGCCGAGCGCAGCATGGCCGGCCCGCCGATGTCGATGTTCTCGATGGCATCGGCCAGGATGCAGTCCGGGTTGGCGATCGTCTGCAGGAACGGGTACAGGTTGACCACCAGCAGATCGATCGGGGGGATGTTCTGTTCCTTCAGGGTGCGCATGTGTTCCGGATCGTCGCGGCGCGCGAGCAGCCCCCCATGGATGCGGGGGTGCAGGGTCTTGACCCGGCCGTCCAGGATTTCCGGCGAGCCGGTGTGGGTGGCGACTTCGGTCACCTGCAGGCCCGCGTCGCGCAGCAGGCGTGCGGTGCCGCCGGTCGACAGCAGGGATACCCCGCGCTGGGCCAGCGCCTGGGCGAATTCGAGGACGCCCGATTTGTCGGACACGGAGATCAAAGCAGTCTGGATGGTCATGGCAGCGAGAGAAAAAAGGAAAAGGGTGGCCGGCCGTCGGCCAGGGATCAGGCCGTCAGCTGATGAACCTGGAGTTTCTTGCGCAAAGTGCCGCGGGTGATGCCGAGCATGTCGGCGGCGCGCGTCTGGTTGCCTTCAGTGCGTTCCATCGCGACCAGCAGGACGGTGCGTTCGACGCAGAGGTTGACCATGGCCAGCATGTCGTTGGGCGCGGATTCCCCGAGGTCTTCGAAGTAGCGGTCGAGCTGGTCGCGAACGGCTTGTTCCAGGGGCGTGGTGGTAGGCATGGGTAACAAATTCAGAGAAATGTCAGGATGAAGGATTTCAGTGTAAGACAGGGATTGCGGGTGCGTCAGCGGATTGCTCTTCCAGCCAGCGGCGCAGCGCGCGGGATTGTTGTTCGGTGCTGCCTAGTGTCATGATCGCGGGCAGCAGCGCATCGGTGCCGGGCAGATCCGCCAGATACCAGCCGATGTGCTTGCGGGCCGTGCGCACCCCGGTGTATTCGCCGTAGAACGTGTAGTGGTCTTCGAGGTGGCTGAGCAGATGCTCGCGCAATTCGCCATACGTGGGTGGCGGCAGATGCGTGCCGTGCGCCAGATAGTGAGCGATTTCACGGAAGATCCAGGGACGGCCCTGGGCGGCGCGACCGACCATGATTGCGTCGGCCCCAGTGTAGTCCAGAACCCGCCGGGCTTTTTCGGGGCTGTCGATATCGCCATTGGCGATCAGGGGGATGCGGATGGCTTGCCGGACGTCGCGGATGGTGTCGTATTCCGCCTCGCCGGTGTACAGGTCGCAGCGGGTGCGCCCGTGCAGGGTCAGGGCGGCGATGCCGCAGTCTTCCGCCAGCCGGGCGACCCGGACGGCATTGCGGCTGTCGCGGTCCCAGCCGGTGCGGGTCTTCAATGTGACCGGGATGCCCAGGGGTGCGCAGGCGGCCACGACGCGCTGAAGGATGCGGGCAACAAGCGCCTCGTCGCGCAGCAGGGCGGACCCGGAAGCGACGTTGCAGACTTTCTTGGCCGGACAGCCCATGTTGATGTCGATGATGCGCGCGCCTTTGCGGACGTTGAACAGGGCGGCCTCGGCCAGCATGTCCGGGTCGGCCCCGGCGATCTGCACGGCGACTGGATCCGGCTCGCCGGTGTGGTCCAGCCGCCGGGATGTCTTCACGCTGTCCCACAGACGCGGATTGCTGGCGGCCATTTCCGAGACGGCATAGGCAGCCCCCAACGCCTTGCACAGGCGTCGATAGGGGCGGTCGGTGACCCCCGCCATGGGGGCCACGCAGACCGGGTGGGGCAGGGTCCAGGTTCCGATGCGCATGACCGACATTGTAGAAGCTGCGGCCTGGGTTACAGGCGCTGGCCCTGCAGCAGATGGCGGGCCAGTGGCTTGCGCAGCATCGGCAGCAGGTCCATCGCGGCCAACCCCAGGCCGCAGGCATGGCGCACCAGCGGGTTGCCCGTGGCGAACAGGCGCGGCAGGGTATCGGTGATCCCGAGGGTCAGCCCGCGATCCAGGCGGCGCTGCCGGGCATAGTGTTCCAGCAGGGGCTGGACTGGCTGTTCTGGCGTGGCCAGCCAGGGCTGCAGGATGTGCGCCAGCTGGGCCGCGTCGCGCAGCCCCAGGTTCAGCCCCTGGCCGGCCACCGGGTGCAGAGTCTGGGCGGCATTGCCGACAGCCACGATGCCCGCGCCCTGCAGACTGGGCCCCGCATGCAGGGACAAGGGGAACGTGCTGGCGGCGCCGACCCGGCATAGCCGGCCCAGGCGCTGGCCGAATGCGGCCTGCAGGGCGTGGTCGAAGGCGGCTTCCGGCAGGGTGGACAGCGCCTGGGCCTGTGCGGGGCGGGCGCACCAGACCAGGCTGTAGAGATCATGGCCGGCCGGATGCGGCAACAGGGCCAGTGGCCCGGTGCGGGTGAAGCGTTCGAAGGCGCGCCCCGGGATCGGGCTGGCGGCCCGCACCGTGGCCAGTACCGCCTGCTGGTCGTAGTCGCGGCGCAGCCCCTGGGGCTGTGCGCCGTCCGATATCAGGACCAGGCGGCTGGTGGCCGGGCCGTCGGCCAGCCGCAAGGTGACTGGCTGCCCGGCTTGCGGGCGGGGGGGGCGCTCGGCGATGTGTCGCACACCGCTGCGCGCGACGGCGGCATGCAGGGATTCGAGCAGATCATCGTAGGCCACTACGCTGCCCAGGCGGGGGACGGCGAGTTCCGCTTGGTCGATCAACGTGCGCCCCAGGTGCCCGGCCTGCGAGACGTGAACGGTGAGAATGTCGGCCGCCCGAGCCGGCCAGGCGTCCAGATGCCGCAGCAGCTGGCGGCTGCCGTGGTTCAGGGCCAGGGCGCGCGGATCGATCGATTGTCCGGGTGCGCGGGCCGCCGGGGCCGGACCCATCAGCGCGATGCGGTCCGGATGCGGTGCGGCGCGTGCCAGGCCGAGGGCCAGCACACAGCCCACCGGGCCGGAACCGAGAATCACGAGGTCATAGGTCGGGGCTGACATGGCAGTGGACGATCAGGGAAAACGCTCATTTTAGAATGCTTTAAACTAAGCGGATTGCGTTTTTCCGATCTGTCGGCCCCTCATGGACCCGCTTGCCTGGCTGCAGCCCTGGGAATTCTCTCCCGTCCTGGTCATGGCCTTTCTGGCCTCGGCATGGCTGTTCGTGCGCGGGCGGCAGGTGCATCGGGTGGGGCGCGCGCGTCAGGCCCTGTTCTGGATCGGCTGGGTATTGCTGTACTTGTCCCTGCACACCCGCGTCGATTATTACGCCGAACGCATGTTCTTCATTCACCGCCTGCAGCATCTGGTGCTGCACCACCTCGGGCCGTTGCTCGTCATGGGGGCGTATCCGGGGCAGGTGATGCGCGCGGGGCTGCCGCCGGCCTGGCGTACGCGCCTGGCCGCCGCTCGTCGTCGCCCGCTGTTGCGCGGCCTCGAAACTCTCGCCACGCATCGTTTCCTGATTCCTTTTCTGTTTGTGGTGCTGGTGCTGGTCTGGCTGGAGCCCACCGTCCAGTTCTACTCCATGCTGGACTGGCGTATCTACCGGTTCATGAACTGGTCGGTCGTCATCAGCGGGCTGCTCTACTGGAACCTAATCCTCGACCGGCGACCCCATCCGCCAGCGGTCATGTCGGCGGGTGGCCGGGTGTTTTCCCCGGTATTCACCATGGTGCCGCAGATGGTGGCCGGCGCCGCGATCGCCTTCACCACCCACGACCTTTACCCCGTATTCGAATTGTGCGGGCGCGCGCTGCCCAGTTTCGGGGCACTCGACGATCAGGTGATCGGCGGGCTGATCATGTGGGTGCCTGCGGGGCTGATCGAGTCCTTCGGGCTTCTTTATGCCCTGGGGACGCTGATGCGCTTATCGTCGCGTGGGCGTCTGCCGCCACGCAGGCGGCGCGTGGCGCGCCAGCCGGCCGGCGCCTGAACGAGGGGTCCCATGAAGGGTGGAAATCGGGTGCGGCAAGCGGGGCGGGCACTGTGTCTGGTGGGCGCGCTGGCGTGCGCGCTGCCAGCCTGGGGGCAGCCGATGGGGCTGCCGTCGCTGGGGGCGGTCTCCTCGGCCGAATTGTCTCCCGTCGTCGAACGGACACTGGGCCAGGCCATCATGGAAGAAGGCCGTCACGATCCCACCTACATCGCCGATCTGGACGTCAACCAATATCTGACCGGCCTGGGCCGCCGGCTGGCCGCCCATGCCCCGCAGCCGCTCAGCCAGACCATCACCGTGTTCGCGGTGCGCGATCCGTCCATCAACGCCTTCGCCTTGCCCGGTGGGTTCATCGGGGTCAACAGCGGCCTCGTCGTGGGGGCGCAGAGCGAATCCGAACTTGCCGGCGTGCTAGCACACGAGATCGGTCACGTCATGCAGCGCCACATTGCGCGCGGCATCGCCCAGCAATCCGAGGGTACCGGCCTCATGGTCGCCAGCCTGATTGGTGCCTTGCTGGCCGGGCTGGCGGGTCAGGGTAATCTGGCCATGGGGGTGGCCGCGTTCGGCCAGGCCGCGACCATCGACCGCCAACTGGGCTTTTCCCGGGGCGCCGAACAAGAGGCGGACCGGGCCGGGTTCCAGATGATGCGCCAGGCCGGTTTCGATCCGCACGGCATGCTCGACATGTTCCGGCGCCTGATGAATGCGTCGCGCCTGAATGAAGGCCATGGCGGCGGCTATGCATCGACACACCCGTTGTCCATTCAGCGGCTGTCCGACATCGAGAACCGCTTGGCGGAATTGCCGCCCGCGACTGTGCGTGTCGATCCCGAGTTCTGGTTCGTGCGCACACGTCTCGCGCTGATCCAGTCCCGTGGCAACGAGGACCGTCAACGGCTTGTCGAGATCCTGAGAAGCGACGTTCGCGATCGGCAAGGCGCCCGCAAGGCGGCTGCGCTCTACGGGCTGGCATGGCTGGACTGGAAGGCGGGTCATGCGGCGGATGCCGAACGGCAACTGGCGGCGGCACGGGAGATCCAGCTGGCACCGCAGGTGGACATCCTGGCGATCCAGTTAGCGCAATCCCGGGGATCCATGGCTGCGGTGGATGCGGCGGCGCAAGCCTGGAAGCGATGGCCGGACAGCCAGGCCGTGGCCCAGGAACGTGCCCGCGCCCTGCAGTCCGCGGGTCAGGATCAGGCCGCGGTCGCCTTTTTGCGAGCCGCCGTCAAGCAGTGGCCCCAGATTCCGGAATTCCAGCAGTTGCTCGCCAACGGCCTGGAGCGTTTGGGTGACCATATCGAGGCGCACGAGGCCATGGCGTCCTATTTCGAACAGACGGGCGCCTTGCCCACCGCCGTGGAACACCTGCAGCAGGCGCGCAGCTTGTCGAAGGATTTCTACGTCCAGTCGCGGCTGGACATGCGCATCCGCGCTTTGCGCGAGCAGCTGGATACGCAGCGTGCCTTGCTGGCGCCATACAAGAAATAAATCACCCGCCTGTCCGGAAGAAATGCAGCAGCCGCATCGGCAGCCAGCGTAGATTGCCGGGGAACATGCCAGTCACGAAGGCGGCATGCCCTCCCTGGCCTGGCTGGTGCAGCAGCACGTCGCCGGATGTATCCCGGCTGCCGGGCAGGGATGCCTCGGGGACGAACGGATCATTGCGGGCGTTCAGGATCAGCGTCGGGACGCGGATGCCGGGCAGCAGCGGCAGGCTGGCCGCGCGGGTCCAATAATCCAGCGCGTTGCGGTAACCATGCATGGGGGCGGTGTACAGATCGTCGAATTCGCGCAGGCTGCGCATGTGCTGGGTGCGCATGACGTCGATGGAACCGGGAAATTCCTGGGCCTTTTCGAAGATCTTGCGGCGGATGCTGTGCAGGAAATACCGCGAATATAGCTGTCGCCCCAGGAAAGTGTCCGAGAGGCGCTGGCCGCAGGCCGGCAGGTTCATGGGGACGGACACCGCGGCCGCGGCCTGAAGCCCCTGGATACCGCGACCGGCCTCGCCCAGATGCTTGAGCAGGGCGTTGCCGCCCAGCGAGACGCCGACGGCATGCCAGCGGGCCTGTGGCAGTCGGCTGCGGACGTGATCCAGCATGAAGGCGATTTCGGCCGAGTCGCCGCTGTAGTAGGCGCGCGCCATTCGGTTGGGCACCCCCGAGCAACCACGGAAATGCGCGGCCACCACGATCCAGCCCTGGCTGCGAAAGGCATGGGCGATGGCCTGCATGTATGGGCTCAGGCTGTTGCCTTCGAGCCCGTGAAACAGGATCAGCGCTGGACTGTCGGCAGGCAGTCGCGACCAGTCGGCGATATCGAGCCAGCGCCGCGCCGCGGTGCCCACCAGCCCGGATTCGTGCGGGGTCGGTTGGCCGTCCGGCTGTTCGTTGGGGTTGAGCCCCGGGCCGCACCAGTCCAGGTCCACGAAGTCGCCGTCGGGGGTGTCCACACGCTCGCGGACGAACCAGATCGCCGGATGCTGCGCGCAGAAGGCGCCGTACAGCGTCTGGGCATGCCCGCCCGGCAGCCAGACCGGAACCGGGCAGTGGCTGGTGTCGACGCGGGCTGACGGGTCAGAGACGGATGCCGGCCTGTTCGTGGCCATGCGGGTGGTCGCCGTCGCGCAGAACGTATTCGGCGCCGCAGTACTGGCATTTTGCGACGCCGTTCTTCACGACTTCGATGTAGGTGCGAGGATGCATGCTCCAGAGGGGCGATTTCGGGCCGGGGCAGAAGACCGGCAGGTCTTCGGCGCCGACGACGATGGGATCCTGGTGTTGCTGTGCGGATGCGGACACGCTGCTCATGGTGTTTCCTGGTCAGACCTTCGAGAGCCAGTGATGGTATTTCGGGGTTTTGCCCGAAACGGCATCGAAGAAGGCTTTCTGCAATTGGGCGGTGATGGGGCCGCGCTCGCCGGCGCCGATCTGGCGGCCGTCGATTTCGCGGATGGGGGTGACTTCGGCGGCGGTGCCGGTGAAGAAGGCTTCGTCCGCGATGTAGAGATCGTCGCGGGTGAGACGGCGGGAGACGATCCGCAGGTCGAGATCGGCCGCGATCTGGTGGATCGAGGCGCGGGTGATGCCGGTCAGGGCGCAGGCGATGTCCGGTTCGTACAGGACGCCGTCGCGCACGATGAACAGGTTTTCGCCGGAGCCTTCGGCCACGAAGCCTTCGGTGTCCAGCAGGATGGCTTCGTCGTAGCCGTGTTCCAGGGCCTCGGTATTGGCCAGGATGGAGTTGGCATAGGTGCTGGCGATCTTCGCGCGCGGCATGGTGACGTTGACGTGCTGGCGGGCGTAGGAGGAGATCTTGACCCGGATGCCTTGTTTCAGGGCGTCTTCACCCAGATAGGCGCCCCAGGCCCAGGCGGCGATGGCCACGTGCACCTGAGCGCCCTTGGGCGAGACCCCCATTTTTTCGGAACCGTAGAACACGATCGGGCGGATGTAGCAGGATTCGAGTTCGTTGCGGCGCACGACCTCGACCTGGGCCTCGGAGATCGCCTCGCGCGTGAAGGGGATCTTCATCTGGTAGATATGCGCGGAATTGAACAAGCGCCGGGTGTGGTCTTCCAGGCGGAAGATGGCCGTGCCATGGTCGGTCTTGTAGGCCCGGACGCCCTCGAAGACGGACAGGCCGTAATGCAGTGAGTGCGTCAGGACGTGGGTGGTTGCCTCGCGCCAGGGCACGAGTTTGCCGTCATACCAGATCACCCCGTCACGGTCGGACATGGACATTGCCTTCTCCCCGAATAATGAGGCTCCATTGTACCAATTGCCCGCCCTTGGGCGATGCACGGTAAAATATGCCGTTCATGAACGCGTGAGGCCCATCCCGGCGCCCGCGCCCCCGACTGCGAATGACCGAAACCTCCCCTACAGATCCCATTGCCGAACAGCCCGTGACGTTTGGCCAGTTTGGCCTGCACCCCGGCATCATGCGGGCCATCGAAGCCACCGGCTACGTCTCGGCCACGCCGATCCAGGCCAAGGCCATTCCCATCGCCCTGACCGGGCGCGACGTCATGGGGGCCGCCCAGACCGGCACCGGCAAGACCGCGGCGTTTTCCCTGCCCATCCTGCATCGCCTGATGCCGTATGCCAATACCAGCGCATCGCCCGCGCGGCATCCGGTGCGGGCGCTGATCCTCCCGCCGACGCGCGAACTCGCCGATCAGGTCCACGAAAACGTCCATCGCTACAGCCAATATGTGCCTCTGCGCACGGCGGTGGTGTTCGGCGGCGTGGATATCCGGCCGCAGCGCGACCAGTTGCGCCAGGGGTGCGAGATCCTGATCGCCACGCCCGGCCGGCTGCTGGACCACGTCGAACAGCGCAACGTCAATCTGGGGCAGGTCGGCATCCTGGTGCTCGACGAGGCCGACCGCATGCTGGACATGGGGTTCCTGCCGGATCTGGACCGCATCATGCGGTTGCTGCCGCCGGGTCGCCAGGGCCTGCTGTTTTCCGCGACATTCAGCCCGGAAATCCGCAAGCTCGGCCGCACCTTTCTGCGCACCCCGGTCGAAATCGAGGTCGCCCGGCCCAATGCCACGGCCGACACCGTGACGCAGATCGCCTATCCCCTGGAAGGCGAGGCCAAGCGCCGCGCTGTGGTGCATCTGGTGAAATCCCGCCAGCTCAGCCAGGTCATCGTGTTTTCCAACACCAAGATCGGCTGCAGCCGCCTGGCGCGCCAGCTTGAACAGGATGGCGTGCGGGCCGAATCCATCCATGGCAACAAATCCCAGATCGAGCGCATGAAGGCGCTGGACGCCTTCAAGGCTGGCACGCTGGAAGTGCTGGTGGCGACCGACGTCGCCGCGCGCGGCCTGGATGTGGCGGGGATTCCCTGCGTGATCAATTACGATCTGCCGCGCAATCCCGAAGACTACGTCCACCGCATCGGGCGCACCGGGCGCGCCGGCGCCCAGGGCGAGGCCATCGCCCTGTTTGCCCCGGAAGAAGAGCGCTATCTGCTGGACATCGAAAAACTCATCAAGACAAAAATCCCGCGCGGCGAGCTCGACCTGCCACGCTTGCCGCGACGCCGTCCGGTCGGTGCGCACCGGGAAGGCGGATACGGCCGGCACACACCGGAACAGCCCCTGGACGATTTCTTCACCAAACCCTACGAGCCAGCCACGCCCCGCGAACAGGTTCCGGCTCTCGAAATGCGTCCTGCGGTGACGCCGGCCCGGCAGCCGGTGGGCGTATTGCTGGGTGGCGTGCGCAAGCCCGCCTGATCAGCCCCTGGCCAGCGTGTCCAGACTACCGGGGCCGGTGTCCAGCACGGGCAGATCCCCGGCGCCTTCCAGCAGCCGCCGCAGATGTTCGACGTAGGGCAGCTGAACCCCCCAGAATCGCGTCCCTTCACGGTCCTGCACCAGGATCGTGGGGAAATTCTCGATGTCCTCGTCCCCCAGCCAGTCGGGGCTGTCTTCGACATCCACCCAGATAAAGGTCCACTGCGGCATGCGGTCCGCCAAGGCTTCGAAGGCGGGGCGGTATTCGTCGCAGGTGCGGCACCAGGCGGCGCAGTAGCACACCACCCGGCACCCGGCGTCCTGGGACAGGCGGGCCCGCAGGGCGGACGGATCGGTGTGGGGATTGAAGAGTTCCATGCGGAGACGTGGCGGCCTGGTGGAGGCGGCGGGGAACGAAAATCTTTCAGGGTGGACAAAAGCATAGCATGGCGCTTCGGGACGGCCGGCATCACCGGGTTCCACCAAGCAGCTATAGTATGAAAAACAATCCCACAGGACGTGGTACAGCATGACGCACCAGGAACTTGCACTCAGATCGTCTCATTCCCCAAGCGGCCTGTCGCTGGTCGGTCAGGCCTTTCGCCGTGCTGTGATCAGCCAGTTGCATCCGCGTATGCTCGCGGCGTTGTTCCTGCCCTTCGTGATCGCCGCGCTGGGGGCCATCGTCCTGCTGTGGTTCTTCTGGACGCCGCTGACCGGCTGGCTGGATCAGCAGGCCTCGTCATGGGGTTTGTTCAATACCGTGGACGGCTGGCTCATTGCCATTGGGCTGTTCTCCCTCAAGCTCTGGCTGGTGCCCTTGATGGCGGCAGGGCTGCTCCTGCCCCTGGCGGGGATCCTTGGGCTGGGGATCGCCGCGGTGTTCGTCATGCCGATCGTGCTGCGGCATCTGGAAACCCGCGACTACCAGGGGCTCGGCCGTCAGGGCCGCCATGCGACGGCGCTGGGTACATGGAACGCGATCTGGGTGGGTGTCCTGTTCTGCCTGGGCTGGTTCTTCACCATGCCTTTGTGGCTGGTGCCGCCCATGGCATTGATTCTGCCGGTGTTCTGGTGGGCGTTCGCGCTGAACCGCATGTTGCGGGTGGACGCCATGATCGAACATGCCAGCCCGGCCGAGCGGCGCCTGCTGTGGCGCCGCCATAACCGGCAACTCTGGCTGCTCGCGGCTTGCCTGGCCATCGTCAATCTCGTCCCCTTGTTCTGGCTGGTGATGCCGGTGTTCTCGTCGCTGGTGTATGCGCATTTCTGCCTGGACGCCATTGGCCGCCTGCGGGCGGAAACCGTGATCGATGTGTGAATGGAAACTGTCCCGATGAACCCGATATCCACTGTGCCGCCCCGTGTCCGCCTGATTGCCATTGGCGACGAGATCCTGTCGGGTCGCCGGCAGGACAAGCACTTTTCCCGGCTGATCGAGTTGCTGCAGGAACGCGGCATGCGGCTGCAGGCGGCCGAATTCATCTCGGACGATGAAGACGACATCACTGCCTGTCTGCTGCGCAGCTTTGCGACGGACGATATCGTGTTCTGTTGCGGCGGTATCGGCGCCACGCCCGACGACCGCACCCGGCAGGC
This sequence comes from Castellaniella sp., assembly GCA_019104865.1. Classification (GTDB taxonomy): domain Bacteria; phylum Pseudomonadota; class Gammaproteobacteria; order Burkholderiales; family Burkholderiaceae_B; genus Castellaniella. The sequence continues at coordinate 13,759 of JAHRWZ010000016.1, forward strand.
CGCCGCCCGCGCCCTGGGGGTGGACCTGGCCCTGCATCCCGAGGCAGCCCGCCTGATCGGCGAGCGTTGCGCCGAAATGGCGGCGAAGGGTCAGGGCAGCGCCGACATGACTACGCCGGAAAACCAGCAGCGCTTGCGGATGGGGGTGTTCCCGGTCGGGGCCGAAATCATCCCCAACGCCTACAACCGCATTCCCGGGTTTTATATCCGCAATCACAGCTTCATGCCGGGCTTTCCCGTCATGGCGCATGCCATGATGGCCTGGACCCTGGATACCCGCTATGCCCAGTGGCACCATCGGGAATCCCGGGTCGAACATTCCTTTCTGGTCTTCGGGCTGCCGGAATCGCGCATCACACCGGCCCTGGAAGCGCTGGAGCGCCGCTGGGTGGGCGTGCGCGCCTTCAGCCTGCCCAATGTGGGCGACTCGGGCGGTCATCCGCACATCGAACTGGGGGTCAAAGGCGCCCCGGAACCCACGGCCGAAGCGCTGGCGTGGCTGCGGGCCGAGGTCCAGTCCCTGGGCGGGCGGCTCAATCCACCGAGCTGATCCGTCATTCCGGTCGATCGCTGCGGGGTGCAGCCATCAGCATCCACGATGTCGCGCATCGGTGTGCATTAGTGCTTGCAAGATGGGATGATCTTTCATAATATGGAATTGTGGCAATGCAACAAATTCATTCTATGGCTCGTTCTTCCAGCATCAGTCCTCTTCTGTCCCCCGGCGCGCACCCCGCGCGGGATCAGCTCTCGGGTGATCACGGCTCCGTGACGATCCAGGTCCTGGATCGTGCCATGCGCATCCTGGACGTTCTGGCCGGGCAGCGTGATCCGGTCGCCCTGAAGGATCTCGCGGCGGCCACGGGTCTGCATGCGTCCACAACGCACCGGATTCTGGCCGATCTGGCGGTCGGGCGTTACGTCGAGCGGGTGGACAGCGGCCTGTACCGGCTGGGGATGCGACTGCTGGAACTGGGGTCGCTGGTCAAGGGGCGGCTGGATGTCCGCGCTGCCGCGATTGGGCCAATGCGCGAACTGCACCGCCAGACGGGGCAGACTGTGAACCTGTCGCTCGCGCAGGGCGACGAGATCGTCTACATCGAGCGGGCCTGGAGCGAACGCTCCGGCATGCAGGTCGTGCGGGCCATTGGCGGCCGGGCGCCCCTGCACCTGACCTCCACCGGCAAACTTTTCCTGTCCACCTGGGATGCCCGCAGCGTACGCAGCTACGCCATGCGCACCGGCTTGGCCGGGAACACGCGCAACAGCATCACCGAACTCGATCAGCTGGAGCGCGATCTGGCGCTGGTTCGCCGGCATGGCTATTCGCGCGACAACGAGGAACTGGAACTGGGTGTGCGCTGCATCGCGGCGGGGGTTCATGACGACACAGGGGCGCTGCTGGCGGGCCTGTCGCTGTCGGCGCCGGCCGAGCGCATGCGCGACGACTGGATTCCGCTGCTGCTGGCGGCGACGACCCGCATTTCCGAGACTTTGGGCTACGAGGCGCAGCACTGATCCCGATTTTGCTGCGCCGCAACAAAAGTTCCTTGACTTTGGTTGTGATTCGTCTAGAATTGCATTTGTGCACTGCAACAAAACGGTTGTGGTCAAGAAGGTGCCTGGCATCGTGCCTCCGAGGAAGCCTTCTACTTACTGACAAGGAGTCATCATGAGCGCAAATTCCCAAACCCTGCTGGCCTCGCAAAAAGCCGTCATCGACAACTTCCTGGCCGTCCAGGGCACGTTCTTCAGTGGCTTCGAAAAGCTGGTCGACCTGAACCTGAAGGCCACCAAGGCCGCCCTGGAAGACGTGGCGCAAAAGTCCCAGGAAGCCGTTGAACTGAAGGACGCGCAGGAACTGCTGGCCTTCACGTCCGGGCTGGTGCGCCCTGAACAGGCTGTGTCCTACGGCAAGGACTTCTACGAGATCCTGGCCGACGTCCAGGGCCAATTGAGCAAGCTGGCCGAGACCCATCTGTCGGAAAGCCAGGAACGCGTGTCCGAAGCCGTCGAGCAGTTCGCCCGTAATGCTCCCACCGGTTCCGAAGGTGCCGTGGCGTTGCTGAAGTCTTCCCTGGCCACCGCCACGAACGCCTATGAATCGGCCGCCAAGGCTGCCCGCCAGGCTGCCAGCGCCGCCGAATCGAACTTCGCTGCCGCCACGAACGCGACCCTGAAGGCCGCCGCCGACGTGACCAAGGCCACCAAGGCCGCACCGCGCGCCCATCGCGCCGCAAACTGATCGGCATCGCCGACATCCGCCGGGTCCGTAACCGGCGGATGTCCGCTTCAAGGGCCAGACTCATCGAAGTCCGGCCCTTTTTGATTTCCACGATTTCTCCAACTTTCGCGAGGATCTTCCTCGTATACTCGCACAGGGCGCCGCCTCGGGAGCGGCGATTGAAGCGAACATCCCTTGACCATGTCCTCTGTGCGCCGTTCCTTGTTGCTGTCGGGCCTGCCGGTTCTGCTGGTTCTCGGGGTCGTCATCTGGTGGGTCAGTCGAACAGCGGCGGCACCCGCCCCAAAACAGGCGACAGGTCCGGTCCTCGTGCATACCGCCCAGGTACGCACCCAGGACATGCCCATCCAGCTGCACGGGATCGGTGCGGTCCAGGCCTGGGAAACCGTCACCGTCCGTTCGCGGATCGACGGCCAGCTGCAAAAGGTGGGTTTCCGCGAGGGCGACACCGTTCAGCGTGGGCAGTTGATTGCCCAGCTGGACGATCGCATGCAAAAGGCGCAGCTGGCCCAGGCGATAGCCCAGCGCGCACGTGACCAGGCGCAGTTGGACAACGCCCGCCAGGATCTGAAACGCTACGTCGAACTGGCCCGCCAGTCCGCCGTCAACCGCCAGACGCTGGATACGCAGCGCGCCCAGGTGGCGGCCCTGCAGGCTACCCTGCAGTCCGACGACGCACAGATCCAGTCGGCCCAGGTGCAGCTCGATTACACGCGGATTGTGGCGCCGCTGTCCGGGCGCACTGGCGCGTTGCTGGTCGATGTCGGTAACCTGGTCCGGGCGACCGATGCCCAGGGGCTGGTCGTCATCAATCAGATCGATCCGATCGCCGTCAGCTTCACCGTGCCCGACACGGCCTACAGCCAGATCCAGGCAGCCTTGCAGGTCCAGGCGGGGCGGAATGCAGCAGGTCGGGCGACAGGATCCGCAGCCGGGAACGCGACAGCGGGGCCCCACGAAAATCCGATTCGGGTCGAGGTCCTGGCGCAGGGCAAACCCCAGGTCCTGGGGCAGGGCGGCCTGGTGCTGGTCGACAATCAGATCGACACCACCAGTGGCACCCTGCGCTTGAAGGCCAGGCTGGTCAATCCGGATCAGCAGTTGTGGCCGGGCCAGACCGTCGATGTGCGGCTTATCCTGGGCACCCGACGCGATGCCCTGACCATCCCGGATTCAGCTGTGCAACGCGGCGCGGATGGTCTGTATGTCTATGCGGCGGATGCCCACGATCAGGTCCGTGTGCAGCCGGTGCGGGTGCTGGTGTCCCAGGACGGGCTCAGCGTCGTGTCCCAGGGGCTGAAGGCGGGTGAACGGGTCGTCGTGGACGGGCAGTACAAACTGCGACCGGGCGCGAAGATCGCCGAGATCCAGGATGATGCTGCCGGCGCGAAGACATCGTCAGCCGGTTCCGCATCCTGATGGCCAGGGGAGCGGCGTCTTGAATATTTCCACCCCCTTCATCCAGCGTCCCATCGGGACATCGCTGCTGGCCCTGGCCCTGTTCCTGCTGGGGCTGGCCGTCTTCCCCTTGCTGCCGGTCGCACCCCTGCCACAGGTGGATTTCCCGACGATCCAGGTCACGGCCAAACTGCCGGGCGGCAGCCCCGAGACCATGGCCACCAGCGTGGCCCAGCCCCTGGAACGGCAGTTCTCCACCATTCCCGGCCTGGTGCAGATGAGCTCGCAGAATGCGCTGGGCCAATCCAGCATCACGCTGCAGTTCGATCTGGGCCGGGACATCGACGGTGCGGCCCTGGACGTGCAGACGGCGATCGCCGCCGCGGCGCGCCAGCTGCCCTCGAACATGCCCAGTCCGCCAACCTTCCGCAAGGTCAACCCGGCGGACTTTTCCATCCTGATCCTGTCGGTGCAGTCCGACGTCCTGCCGATCACCGTCGTCAACGACTATACGGACAACATCCTCGCCCAGCAGCTGTCCCGGATCGAAGGGGTCGGTCAGGTCAATATCTTCGGCCAGCAGAAGCCCGCCGTCCGCATCCAGGTCGATCCGCGCAAGATCGCCTCGCTGGGACTGGATCTGGAATCGATCCGCGGGGTGATCGCCACCACCACGGTCAGCCAGCCCAAGGGCACAATCGACGGTTCCCGCCAGAGCTTCACGGTGTATACCAATGATCAGATCGTGGATGCCGATCCGTGGAACAACACCATCATTGCCTGGCGCAACGGGGCGCCCGTGCGGGTGCGCGATATCGGCCAGGCGGTCCCCGGGCCGGAAGACGCCAAACAGGCCGCCTGGGCCTTTGCCGGCAAGGGGGCGGGGCAGGGCGATGTGGCGCTGAACGGCCGCTCGCTGGTCGTGGGGATCACCAAGCAGCCCGGGGCCAACGTCATCGACACGATGGCGCGGATCCGGGCCGAACTGCCGGCGCTGATGGCGTCGATGCCGGCCAGCATCCACGTCAGCACCCTGCTCGATCGCACGCAGAACATCCAGGCCTCGGTCCACGAGGTCGAGTTCACCCTGTTGCTGTCCATTGCGCTGGTGGTCCTGGTGATCTTCATGTTCCTGCGCAGCATCGCGGGCACCCTGATCGCCAGCGTCGCGGTGCCGCTGGCCCTGATGGGCACGTTCGCGCTCATGTATCTGGCGGGCTACAGCCTGGACAACCTGTCCCTGATGGCGTTGACGATTTCTGTCGGTTTCATCGTGGATGACGCGGTGGTCATGCTGGAAAACATCTGGCGCCACGTCGAGGAGGGCATGAAGCCCATGGAGGCCGCCTTGCGCGGGGCCAGCGAGATCGGCTTCACGATTGTGTCCATTTCGGTGTCGCTCATGGCGGTGTTCATTCCGTTGCTGTTGATGGGGGGGATCGTGGGGCGGCTGTTTCGCGAGTTTGCAGTGACGGTCATCATGACCATCGTGATTTCCGTCGTGGTGACGTTGACCCTGACCCCGATGCTGTGCTCGCGCTTTCTGCGCGACTTGCAGCATACGCGGCATGGCCGCGTCTATCAGGCCTTCGAACGGGGTTTCGATGTACTGCTGGATGCCTATCGCCGCGCCCTGGACGCGGTTCTGCGCCACTCGTTCATCACCCTGTGCGTGTTTCTGGCGACTGTGGCCGCCTCGGTGGCGCTGCTGGTGGTCATCCCGAAGGGGTTCTTTCCGCAGCAGGATACGGGGTCCATCTTCGGGCTGGCCGAAACGTCCCAGGACAGTTCCTTCGAGGCCATGAACGAGCGCATGATGGCGCTGGCCGACGTGCTGCGGCGCGACCCCGACATCGCGGCGTTCGGCATGACCAGCAATGCGCCGACCTTCAATACCGGCCGTTATTTCATCAGCCTCAAGCCCCGCAGCCAGGGGCGCACCGCCAGCGCCGACCAGATCATCCGCCGGCTGAATCCGGAACTGGCCAAGGTGCCTGGCGTGCGGCTGTTCATGCAGGCCGGGCAGGATATCAATGTGGGTGGCCGCCTGTCGCGCACCCAGTACCAGTACACGCTGACCAGCGCCAACCTGGATGAGTTGAATGTCTGGGCGCCCCGGCTGCTGGAACGATTCCGCACCCTGGCGCCCCTGACGGATCTGGCGACCGACCAGCAGAACGGCGCCAATACGGCGGTGGTGACGATCGACCGGGCACGGGCGGCGATGTTCGGCATCAGTCCGGCCCTGATCGACAGCACCATCTACGATGCGCTGGGCCAGCGCCAGGTGGCGCAGTACTTCACACAGATCAACAGCTACAACGTCGTGCTGGAGATCACCCCCGAATGGCAGCGGGACCCGGACGTGTTTTCGCACCTGTACATCACCTCGCCGCTGACGGGGCGGCAGGTGCCGCTGTCCGCCATGGTCAAGGTGGACACCTCGAAGACCGGCTATCTGTCGATCAACCACCAGGGCCAGTTCCCGGCTGTGACGATTTCCTTCAACCTGGCGGCTGGCTATTCCTTGGGGCAGGCGGTGGACGCGATTCGCCAGGCCCAGACGTCGATGGCGGTGCCGTTGTCGGTCCAGGGGTCATTCCAGGGGACGGCGCAGGCCTTCGAGCAGTCCCTGGCGACTCAGCCGTACCTGATCACGGCGGCGCTGGTGGCCGTCTACATTGTGCTGGGGCTGCTGTACGAAAGCTACATCCACCCGCTGACCATCCTGTCGACCTTGCCGTCCGCCGGGGTGGGGGCGCTGCTGATCCTGATGGCCAGCGGCTTCGATTTCAGCGTGATCGCGCTGATCGGGATCCTGCTGCTGATCGGGATCGTGAAAAAAAACGGCATCCTGCTGGTGGACTTTGCGATCGTGGCCGAGCGCGAACAGGGCCTGTCGCCGCGCGATGCCATTTACCAGGCCTGTCTGCTGCGTTTCCGGCCGATCCTGATGACGACGCTTTGCGCGCTGTTTGCCGGGCTGCCGCTGATGCTGGGCAGCGGCGCGGGATCGGAACTGCGCCAGCCTCTGGGCTATTCCATGGTCGGCGGCCTGATCCTGTCGCAGGCCCTGACGCTGTTCACGACCCCGGTGGTCTATCTGTACCTGGATCGCCTGCATCACCACTACGTGCGCGGGAGGGCGATGAAACAGGCCCGGCGGCTGCGGGCGAAGCGGCTGGCGGCGCGAGCCGCCGATTGACGATCACTCTAACGGCGGGCCACCGACGTCAGGCCCGCCACCAGTTGATCGATGAAGAACGTATACAGCACGGCGATCGGGATGCTGGCGATCAGCGCGCCGGCCAGCAGGGGGCCCCAGTGGTAGACGTCGCCCCGGATCAGTTCCGTCGGCACCGCGATGCTGATGGTCTTGTCGGCCGTATGGGTGACGAAGGCCAGTGCGTAGATAAATTCGCTGGTGGACAGGGTGAAGGCGAAGACGATCACCGTCATCAGCCCGGGCACTGCCAGGGGCAGGATGACATGGATGAAGGCGCTGAAGCGGGTGTGCCCGTCGATCATGGCCTGCTCTTCGATGTCGCGCGGGATGCCTTTGAAGAATCCCATCAGCAGCCAGGTGCAAAACGGGATGGTGAATGTGGGGTAGGCCACGATCAGCGCCCAGAGTGAGTTCTGCAGACCCAGGAAGGCGATGACCTTCGAAAAGGGGATGAACAGCAGGGTGGGCGGCACCAGGTAGCTGAGGAAAATCCCGATGCCCAGGGTCTCGCCCCACCCGCCGGCGATGCGTGCCAGCCCGTAGGCCGCGGGGATCGACAATACCAGCGTGATGGCCACCACGGCCAGGCCGACCCAGACGGTATTCAGCAGCCACCGCACGAACTCGGTGTGCAGGAACAGCAGCTTGACGTTGTCCAGTGTGGGAGATTCGGTGAACCAGAAGGGATTGTTCGCCGGGGTAAAGATATCGCCCTGGGTCTTGAAGCTGGTGATCAGCATGACGTAGAACGGCAGCGCCGCGAAGACCACAAATAGCAGCGTGGCGACGTACAGGCCGGTGGTCCGTGCGGGTGAAGGGGTCGCGGTTTTCATGACATCAGATCTCCCGGCGGCGAATGATGGACAGGATCACGATGGACACGGCGGCCAGCACGGGTAGCAGGAATAGCGCGATGGCCGCCCCCCGGCCCAGCGAGCCGCCCTGCACGCCCGTGAAGAACGCCAGGGTCGGCAGCACCTGGGTGGCGTTGGCCGGCCCGCCGCGCGTCAGGATGAAGACCGTCACGATGTCCGTGAAGACGAAGACGAACGTAAACAGGATCGTCACCCCGAAGACAGGAATCAGCATGGGCAGGATGATTTGGAACAGGCGGCGGAAGTAGCCCGCGCCGTCGATCTCGGATTGTTCCAGGATGTCGCGCGGGACCCCATTCAGACCAGCCAGGATGATGACGGTGGCTAGCGGCAGCAGGCGCCAGACGTTGACCAGGATGATGGAAAACAGGGCCAGGCCGCTGCGGCCCAGCCAGAAGGTGTTGTCGAAATCGCCGAAGAGCGCTCCGGGGTGGCCCAGAAACCCGACGCCTCGGAATACCCAGTCCAGTGGACTGAAAGTCGAATCGAACATCCACAGCCAGGCGATGGAACTGAGCGATGCCGGCGCCGTCCAGGGCAGCAGGATCAGGAAGCGGATGATCCATTTTCCCCGGGTGGGCCGCACCAGCAGTTCGGCCTGAATCGTGCCCAGGATCAGGACGCCGATCAGGGTGCTGACGGTGATGACGAAGGTATTGCCGACCGCCTGCAGAAAGTCTGGCATTTCGAGCAGAGCGCGAAAGTTTTCCAGGCCGATGTAACGCATCACCGGACTGCCGGTGGTGACGTCGTTCAGACTGTAGATCACCGCCAGGACGATCGGGATGCCCAGTAGCAGGGTGATGTACAGGATGGCGGGCAGCACCATGCCCATGGCCAGCAGCGTGTCGCGCTGGGAAAGTGTCATGGACGAACGGGTGGCGGCCATGGTGTCAGTCCTTGGCCTGCAGCCCCGATCGCGGGTCGAAGCGCCGGATCAGTGGATCGGGGACCGAGAATGTGCAGGATTGGCCGGCGGCCAGACCTTCGGCCATGCGTTCCGGCAATTTGAGGATGATGTCGGTCCGGTTTGGGACGAATGTCCCGTAGACCAGGGAATCGGCGCCGAGGTTCTCGACCTGCTGGATTTCGACGGGCAGCATCAGGTGCTGCGGCAGGCTGGTCTGTTCGGTGATTCGCGCATCTTCCGGGTGGAACCCCAGCAGCCAGTCGCCCACCGGGATCAGATTCATCGGCGGCGAGCCCATGAACTGGGCGACGAAGGTATTGGCCGGTTCATGGTAGATCTCGTAGGGGGTGCCGATCTGCTGGATCTTGCCGTGGTTCATCACGGCGATGCGTTGCCCCAGGCCCATGGCCTCGACCTGGTCGTGCGTGACGTACAGTGTGGTGATGCCGGTCTGCTGGTGCAGTCGCTTGAATTCGCGGCGTGCCGAATGGCGCAGCTTGGCGTCCAGATTGGACAGGGGCTCGTCCATCAGGAACAGGCTGGGTGTGCGGACCAGAGCGCGGGCCAGCGCCACGCGCTGGCGTTCGCCACCGGACAGTGCGCGGGGCTTGCGCGCCAGCAGGTGGCCGATGCCGAACAGGTCCGCCGCCCATTGGACCTTGTCGTGGATCTGCGCGGCCGGCATCTTGACCGCTTCCAGCGGAAAGGAAATATTGCGCGCCACGGTCTTGTGGGGGTAGAGCGCGTAGCTCTGGAAAACCATGGCGATGTTGCGCTGGCGTGGGGGTTCTTCATTTGCCAGTCGTCCGTCGATATGGATCGTGCCGCTGCTGGGGTGTTCCAGCCCTGCAATCGTCCGCATCAGTGTGGATTTCCCTGAGCCCGAGGCGCCCAGCAGCACCAGGAATTCCCCGTCGGGGACGTTCAGGCTGACGTCGTCCACGGCCTTGACGCGGCCATGGTCGTAGGTGGTGCTGAGGTGCTCGATGCTCAGGCTGGCCATGAAGGCTCCTCCGTGGGGTGGATCAGGTTTTCTTACCGCCGATCAGGCCGCGGCCACGCCACTGCGCATAGATGGATTCGCACTGTCTCGCAGCCTCATCCACGGCTTTTTCCGGGGTCAGATCGCCGCGCGCGGCCTTGGCCATCATGTTGGGCAGGACGAACGTGTTGAAGACCTCGCCGACAGCCGGATTCGAGTACCCGGGGTGCCCCAGGTTGGTGGTCCATTTCGGGGAGGGGATCAGCGGTGCGAGTTTTCCGTCGGCTTCTCCGGGTAGTTTGAACGGGTCATGGGAAAACCAGGCGTCGTTCAGGTTTTGCAGGGTCTTGGCGCCTGTGACCGCCGCGTAGCCCCGATCGCCGCTGAGGATCGGAGTGCCAAAGAAGCTGGGCGAGTTGTAGAGCTTGCTCTGGTACATCGCCTGGTCGTAGTTGGCGGTCAGATGCAGGATGAACCGTTTGGCGAGATCCTCTCGTGCCTTGGCGAATTTGGGGATGATGTAGTTATAGAGCACGTGCACATTGGCCCAGGCATCGCCCTTGGGGCCCGCCAGCGGGCCGGTGAAGAAGACGTCCTTGGCGATGTCGGGTTTGGCTTCCTGGGCCGAGCGATAAGCCGAGATCGAGTTCACGATATAGGACGCCTTGCCCGCGATGAGGTCCTGGTTGTTGGACGCGGGATTCCAGGAAAAAATGGCGGGCGTCATCGTGCGGTGGTAGAGATCCGCCATGTACTTGACGGCTTCGATGGCCAGCTTGCGGTTTTCGCCCTTGCCCAGGATCACGTTGTCCTCCGCGTCTTGTACGGAAGCGCCCCAGGACCACAGCACGGATCTGGCCACCATGTTCGAGTCCAGTTCCTGGGACATGCCGATCCCGACCTGGACGCCCTGTTCCTTGCGGATTTTTTCGCCGATTTCCAGCAGCTGCATCCAGGTGGCGGGCCCATCGGGCATGCCTGCCTTTTCCCACAGGGATTTTCGGTAGTCGCCGCAGTCCACTGTCCATCCGTGGCAGAACGCATACCAGGTTTTTACGACCGGGTTATAGGAGACGCGTTTCGTGATCGGGAAAATCGCGCCGAACTGCTTGGCCGCTTCCTGGTTGATGTCGGCCATGTCCAGGACGTTGGGGGTGAACTGGGCGGCTTCGGGCCCCAGTTCGATGATGTCGTGACCGGAATTGGCGGACAGCTCGGACGTCGTCGCGGTGACCAGGTCGCCGATGTTGATGTGGTCGACCGTGACCTGAACCCCGTTGGCCTCGCCCCAGGCCTTTGCGAAGGCGTCGAACCATTTGTCATAGCTGGGAACGAAGTGGCTCCATTGCAGGATCTTCAGGGTTTTGTCGGCCGCCAGCGCGCGTAGCGGGAATAGCGGGGCGCCGATGGCGGCCAGCCCCGCCAGGCCGCCAGCCTGCAGGATGCGGCGTCGGCCGGGGGAAGATGGGGGAAGTGAACGGCGGGGGGGATTGAAGCGTGTGTACGACATGACCTGCCTCCTCTAGCGAAGGGGGAAGTCGTCAGGCCGGGCTGGCTGGCGGCACTACCCCGAACAGATGGAAATGCAGCTGCGTAGCGGTCGTGGGCCCGGAGGGCACGTCACGCAAGACGAATACGTGTTTGAGTGTAACGCCGTTGTATCAGGAGGAGGCCGAAACTAGAGGTAAACCCTGATGCCGGTCCCGACACTGCCCCGTCCGGCAGGCTCAGGGCCCTGAGCCTGCCGGACGGGGATGCATCCGGGCTCAGGCCGTGACGGCCTGTTTCCGGGCGCTGCGCTGGTTGAGCAAGGACAAGGCGGTGTCCTCGATCATGTCTTCCTGACCCCCCACCATGCCGCGACGCCCCATTTCGACCAGGATCTCGCGGGCAGGCACGCCGTATTTCTTTTCGGCGCGCTTGGCGAACAGCAGGAACGAACCATAGACGCCGGCATAGCCCAACGTCAGCGCATCGCGGTCGATGCGGATCGGGAAATCCATCATCGGCACGACCAGGTCCTCGGCCACGTCCTGGATCTTGAAGACGTCCACCCCCGTCTGGATGCCCATCAGATCCAGTACCGCGACCAGGACCTCCATCGGTGTGTTGCCCGCGCCCGCGCCCAGCCCGGCGCAGGCCGCATCGACGCGGGTTGCGCCGGCCTCGATGGCGGCAATGGTGTTGGCGACACCCATGGCCAGGTTGTGGTGGCCATGAAAGCCCAGCTCCGTGTCGGGTTTGAGCGCGTCGCGCACAGCCAGCAGCCGTTCCCGTACCGTGTGGGGCAGCAGATGGCCGGCCGAGTCCGTGATGTAGATGCAGTTGGCGCCGTAACCTTCCATGAGCCGGGCTTGTTTGACCAGCCCCTCGGGGCTGTTCATGTGACTCATCATCAGAAAGCCGACGGTGTCCATCCCTAGGCGGCGCGCTTCGGTGATGTGCTGTTCGGAGACATCGGCCTCGGTGCAGTGGGTGGCGACCCGGATGGTGTGCACCCCCAGATCATGCGCCATGCGCAGGTGGTCGGTGGTACCGATCCCGGGCAGCAGCAGCGCGGATACCTTGCTGTGCTTGACCACAGGCAGCACGGCCTGCAGGTATTCCTCGTCGGAATGTGCCGGGAAGCCATAATTGACGGAGGCACCACCCAGCCCGTCACCGTGGGTGACTTCGATGAGCGGCATGCCTGCGTCGTCCAGCCCCTGGGCGATCGTGCGCATCTGGTCGAGCGTGATCCGGTGCTGCTTGGGGTGCATGCCATCGCGCAGCGTCATGTCATGCAGGGTGATCTTGTTTTGAGTCGAGGTCATGATGGACTCCTTAGAGGGCAGCCGGGGCGGCTTGGGGGGTGCCGTGCAGCATGTGCTCGGCCATCAGTTCGGCGGTGCGCGCCGCTGCGGCGGTCATGATGTCCAGATTGCCCGAATATTTCGGCAGGTAGTCTCCCAGACCCTCGATTTCCAGGTACACAGAGACACGTTTTCCGTCGAACACCGGGCCATTCACCAGGCGGTAGCCGGGCACGTATTTGCGGACCTGTTCCAGCATCTGGTGGATCGATTCGGTGATCGCGGCCTGGTCGGGATCGGTCTCGGTCAGGCAGTGCACCGTGTCGCGCATGATCATCGGGGGATCGGCGGGATTCAGGATGATGATGGCCTTGCCTTTCCTGGCACCACCGACCTTCTCGACGGCACCCGCCGTGGTGCGGGTGAACTCGTCGATGTTCTTGCGCGTGCCGGGGCCCGCCGATCGTGACGACACCGTGGCGATGATTTCACCGTATTCCACCGGCTGCACGCGGGATATGGCATTGACCATCGGAATAGTGGCCTGGCCGCCGCAGGTGACCATGTTGACGTTCTGCTGGTCCTGCTCCACCAGGCTGGCCAGGTTGACCGGCGGGACGCAGAACGGGCCGATGGCCGCTGGCGTCAGGTCGATCATGCGCACGCCCAGCGCCGTCAGCTTGTCCGAATTGGATTTGTGCACATAGGCGCTGGTGGCATCGAACGCAAAGCGGATGCCGTCTTCGATCACATGCGGCAGGAGGCCGTCGACACCTTGGTCCGTGGTTTTCAGACCCAGCTCGCGGGCGCGTTTGAGGCCGTCGGAATCCGGGTCAATACCCACCATCCAGACCGGCTCGATCCAGTCGCTGCGCATCAGTTTGGCCAGCAGGTCGGTGCCGATATTGCCGGGGCCGATGATGGCCGCGCGAAACTTGTTTGTCATGGCGAACTCCTCTTTGTCTGAGCGTGAAAATAGGGTCATGGGTGGTGCGCTCACTTTCCCATGAGACTCAGGGGTGCCAGCGACAGCGACGGCACATAGGTGATGAGCATCAGGATGATGAGCATCGAGGCGATGAAGATCAGGGCACCGGCCGAGGCTTTCTCCAGGCTGGTGTTGCCGATGCGGGCGCCGACGAACAGGTTGACCCCGACAGGCGGTGTCACCATGCCGATGGCCAGATTGACGATCACGACGATGCCGAAGTGCACCGGATCGACGCCCACGGCCAGGACGACGGGCAGCAGGATCGGCGTCAGGATGATGATGGCTGCCAGGGTCTCCATGAACATGCCGACAAACAGCAACAGAATGTTGATCAGCAGCAGGATCAGGATATGGCTGTCGGTCAGGCTGACCATGGCCTGGGCAATCATCACGGGAATCTGCTCGATCGTCAGGACGCGCCCGAAGATCGTTGCAGTGCCCACGATCAGGATCACGGTAGCGGAGGTCAAGGCGGATTCCGCAATGACCCGGTAGATGTCCTTCCAGCTGAGTTCACGGTGGACGAAGACGCCGATGATGAACCCGTAGATGACACCGACGGCGGCGGCTTCGGTGGGGGTGAACACGCCGCCATAGATGCCGCCCAGGATGATGATCGGGACCAGCAAGGCCCATTTGGCATCCCAGATCGTGGCGATGATCTCGCGGCCGGTGTAGCGGCGCTCATCCCCCGTGTAGCCACGCTTGCGCGCGCTGAACCAGGCCACCACGATCAGGCCGATGCCGATCATCAGCCCCGGGATGATGCCGGCGATGAACATCTGCGTGATCGACACGTTGGCCGATACCGCGTAGATGATCATGGGGATGCTCGGCGGAATGATGATGCCGATACTGCCCGCCGAGGCGATCAGTCCGACCGACCAGCCTTTGTCATAGCCGGCCTTGCTCATGGCTGGCAGCATGATGCCGCCGATGGCGGCGACGGTGGCCGGACCCGATCCGGAAATGGCCGCGAAGAACATGCAGGTGACCACGGCGATGATGGCCAGCCCGCCCGTGTAGCGGCCAAAGAAGACCGCGCCGACGTTCAGCAGGCGGCGGGACAGACCTCCGTGTCCCATCAGATCGCCGGCCAGGATGAAGAAGGGCACGGCCATCAAGGGGAACGAGTCGATCGAGGTCACCAGTCCCTGAGCGATGAAGCTGCTGCTGACCTTGCCGCTGTAGAGCAGCGCGAACGCGGAGGCCAGGCCCAGGGAAATCGCCACCGGGACGGCGGCAATGAGCAGGAGGACGAAGGTGCCGAAAAGAAGAAGCGAGACCATGGTTCAGGCTCCCTGACGGATGGCGCGGACTTCGTGGCCGATCGCCTGCAGCAGACGCAGGACGACCAACCCGAAACTGATGGTCGGTGCCAGGTAGATCCAGCCCATGTAGATCCCCAGGGAAGACGATTTCTGTCCAAAGCGGAAGATCTTCATCGCCAGCGCCCAGCCTTCTTTCATGACCAGGAAGGCGAACAGGCCGAAGATCAGGTAGGCGAAAATATGCAGATAGCGCTGCGGGTTGCCCGACAGGCGTTCGCTGACGGCGGTGACGCAAATGTGGGCTTTGCGTTTGACGCCGTAGCTGACGCCAAGATAGGTGGCCCAGATGAAACAGTAGCGGGCCAGTTCCTCGGACCAGGCCAGCGAGTTCATCATGACATACCGCATGAAGACCTGGCCGCCGATCAGGAGGGACATGGCGGAAAGCAGGAAGACGAGCAGGGCTTCCTCGAAGTGATCATCGATCCACTTGAGCATCGTAGTGTTCCGGAGCATGGATTCGGAGCCGCGCCGGCATGCGCGGGATGGCGGCGGCCCGGGATGGAAAACGGGTGCCGGCGTCCGGCACCCGAGCCTGAGGGGCTGTTAGCGGTTGACCTCGGCGTCGATCGCGTCCACGATCTGGGCGCCGACCTTTTTCTTGACCATTTCCCGGATGGGGCCCATGCGGCTGGCAAAAGCGGTGTGCTCTTCCGGCGTCAGGTCGATGATCTGGACCTGAGGCATGGCGGCGGCCGCCTTGTCATCCGCCTTTTGTGCCAGCGTGCGCTGGTATTGGGTGGTGTCTTTGACGACCTGGTCGAAAATTTCGCGGTCCTTGGCGCTGAAGCTGTTGTAGACGTCAGGATTGATCAGCAGGGGCCAGGGCGAATACACGTGGTTCGTGCGCGTGATGTATTTCTGCACCTCGTAGAACTTCATGTCGTAGAACAGGTTGATCGGGCCTTCCTGGGCGTCGAACGTGCCCTGCTGAAGCGCCGTAAACAGTTCGCCGAATGCCAGCGGCGCGGGGTTGGCGCCTTCGGCTTTCCAGGCGGCGATGTGCACTTCGTTTTCCATGGTGCGCATCTTCATGCCTTCGAGGTCCTTCGGACTGCGGATCGGGCGCACGTTGTTGGTCAGCTGGCGAAAGCCGTTTTCCCAGTACGCCAGGCCCTTGATGCCGACCTTGTCCAGGCTGGCCATCAGCTGGGTGCCGATTTTTCCGTCCAGGACGCGATAGACGCCGGCGCGGTCCTTGAACATGAAGGGGATGTCCAGGGCGAAGAACTGCGGGTTGAAGGCACCCAGGACCGCTGAAGACACGAAGGACATGTCCAGGTTGCCCAGCTGAATGCTTTCGATCTGTTCGCGTTCGCTGCCCAGCTGCGAGCTGGGGAAGATCTGCATAGTGATGCGGCCGTCGGTTTTTTGCTTCAGCTGCTGGGCCATGTATTCGAATGCCTGGTGACCCGTGCTGGACGTGGCCGACGAGTGAGCGGCTTTCAGGACGGTCTGCGCTGCGGCTGGCGCCTGCGCACTCAGCCCGAGCGCCAGCGCGACCAGTCCTGGCATCAGGAAGGTCTTGCGCGCGAAGTGTCCGGCATACGTCTTGAGTGTGTTCATGTCTTCTCCGAGAACTGCCCTGATCCATCGATCAGGGTCTAGTGTCCGGTCCGGTTGTGTCATCCGGAGCCGGACTGTT
Source organism: Castellaniella sp. (assembly GCA_019104865.1). Classification (GTDB taxonomy): domain Bacteria; phylum Pseudomonadota; class Gammaproteobacteria; order Burkholderiales; family Burkholderiaceae_B; genus Castellaniella. The sequence goes on from JAHRWZ010000016.1 coordinate 30,154, forward strand.
GATTCATTGTGATCAGCCCAGGCAGAGCTGGCTTGAGTGTCCCGTTTGGGCACGGAGTAATTCTAGATTGGTGATAAAATTTTTTCAATAGATGAGATGTAATCTCACATATTGAGAAATAATTATGTTGGAGATTGACGTGGAAGTGGTAAGTGACATCCGAGGCGACGATGAGATGCTCGCCACCCGGCTGCGTGCAGCCCTGGGAGATGATCAGGTGCGTACCGGGGAGGCGATCAGCGACCGCTATCTGGGCGACTGGAGCACCGAGCGAAGAGGCCGGCCGGCCGTGTTGGTCCTGCCGCGCAGTACGGAGGATGTATCCCGGGCCCTGGCCGTGTGTCATGCCTTGCGGCGCCCGGTCGTGCCGCAAGGCGGCCTGACCGGTTTGGCGGGCGGTGCGGTTCCCGACGAGGGCGCGGTGGTTCTGTCCCTTGAGCGACTGAACCGCATCGAATGCCTGGATGCCGATTCGGCCACGTTGACCGTTCAGGCAGGTGTGCCCTTGCAGGCCATCCAGGAGGCGGCGCAGGCGGCCGGCTTTCTCTGTGGGCTGGATCTGGGGGCCCGGGGTTCATGCCAGATCGGCGGCAATATTTCCACCAATGCGGGCGGCAACCGGGTCATCCGCTATGGCATGACGAGGGATCTGGTGCTGGGCCTGGAGGCGGTGCTGCCCGACGGCACGGTCCTGTCCATGATGAACCAGATGGGCAAGAACAATACCGGTATCGATCTGAAGCAGCTGTTCATTGGCAGCGAAGGCACCCTGGGCGTCGTGACGCGCGCGGTGTTGCGCCTGCACCCCGGAATCTCGGGTGCCAATACGGCACTGGTCGCACTGGATGGGTTCGATTCCGCCCTGAAGCTGCTGCGTCATGCTCGCCAGGCCCTGTCGGGCCAGGTCAGCGCGTTCGAGGTCATGTGGCGGGATTATTACCAGGCGGCCACCAGCCTGGGGGGCGCGCGTGCGCCTTTGGCCGCTGATTATCCCCTGTATGTCCTTCTGGACATGCAGAGCCCCCGTCCCCAGGACGATGCCGCCCGGTTCGAGGGCGTGCTGGAGCATGCCCTGGAACAGGGGTGGGCGCAGGATGCGGCGATTGCGCAGTCTCATGGCGATGCCGAGGCATTCTGGGCTTTGCGCGACAGCGTCGCGGAAATGCTTCCCAAGCTGGCGCCGACCCTCAATTTCGATGTGTCCGTGCCGATCTCCCGCATCGGTACGTGTGTGGAACGGATGCGGGCCGCGATGGAGAGCGGGTTTCCGGGGATTGCGCACATGTATTTCGGCCATGTCGGGGACGGCAACGTGCATATCGTTGCGGGGCCGTTGCCCGCGGATGGCGGCCTGACCGAGCACGGGATCGAAGAGGCGTTCTATACGATCGTCCGCGACCTGTCCGGTTCGGTGTCCGCCGAGCACGGCATCGGTCTGCATAAGCGGCCCTGGCTCGAATACAGCCGCAGCCCGGCGGAGATCCAGCTGATGCGGACACTGAAACAGGCGCTGGACCCGCAGGGGATCATGAACCCTGGAAAGATCCTCGAGTCCTAGTTTCCGAGTTCGGCGCTGATCTGGCGCGCCGTTTCCAGCACGAGCGGCACGAGCTCCCGCATGCGCAAGGGCGGCATGTAATCGGTCGTGCTGGAGACGCTGATGGCGGCGACGATCGCATGGCTGGCATCCCGGACCGGCGCGGCAACGCAGCGGATCGATGGCTCGTCCTCGCCCAGGTCGTAGGTGTAGCCGCATGATGCGTAATGCCGCATCATGTCGAGCCATTCCTCGCGGGTGGCGGCAAGCCCCAGCTGCCCGGCATCGGTGTCATAGAGGGCCCCCCAGGATGCGGGCGACCCGTCCAGCAGCAGCGCCTTGCCCACGCCGGTGGTGATCAGAGGCTTCATGCCGCCGACGCGGGAACTGATTTCTACCGGCCGGCGGCTGGCGATCTTGTCGAGGTAGAACACGGCGCCCAGTTCTTCGCAGGCCAGGTGCACGGTGTCGCTGGTCTGGGCCGCCAGCCGTTCGAGCAATGGCCGGGCGACCGGCGTGAGTTCGACCTGGCTGTACGCCTGGAATCCCAGGGCCAGCAGTTTCCGGCCCAGCTGGTATCCCTTCCCGGGCACCCGTTTCAGATACTGACGCTGCACCAGCACCGACACGATGCGGTGCGCTGTGCTGTAGGTCATCCCCGTCCGTTCGGCGATGACGCCGATGTCATGGGCGCCGCCCTTCGAGACGGCCTCGATGACCTCGAGACCCCGGACGAGGGTCTGGCTTGCGGTGGTCTGTCTGTGCGCCGTCTCGTCTTCGGACTTCTGCATATGCCCCTGCGTTGGTGGTGTCGCGTTTCGCGAACGATGGTTGCGCGTGCCGACCGACGCCGGACATTCTAAGCCATCCGCAGCCACATCCACTCGGGTGCCGTGGCGCGAGATTCCATTGCGACGGGCGTCATCGTGCCCAGCGCAGCACCAGCGGATCGAGTCTGCGGGCGGTTTCGATCAGCCCGGCCCGGATTTCTGGGATTGCTGCCGGAAACGGATGGCGCGTATGGTCCGAGCCGATGATCCCGCCTTCCTTCATCAGGATCTTGGCCGTCTGGATGCCGGTCTGGCGGTTTTCGTAGTTGATGAGCGGCAGCCATTGCTGGTAGAGGGAAACCGCTTTTTCCCGGTCCCCCGAGATATGGGCATCGAAGATGGCCTTGATGCCGTCGGGGTAGCCACCCCCCGTCATGGCGCCGGTGGCGCCGGCGTCCAGGTCCGGCAGCAGGGTGATGGATTCCTCTCCGTCCCAGGGGCCTTCGATGGCGTCGCCGCCAAGCTCCAGCAGCGCGCGCAGTTTGGTGGCGACCCCCGCGCTTTCGATCTTGAAGTACCGCACCTGCTCGATCGTCCTGGCCATTCCGGCCAGGGCTGCGGCGGACAGCTGGGTGCCGCTGATCGGTGCATCCTGGACCATGATCGGGATGTCGCTGGCGTCGGACAGACGGTTGAAGTATTGGTGGGCGCGAGCTTCGTCGCAGCGGATGGTCGCGCCGTGGTATGGGGGCAGCACCATCACCATGGCGGCGCCGAAGTCGCTGGCATGCTGGTTGCGCTGGATGCAGATGTCGGTGCTGTAGTGCGAGGTGGTGACGATGACCGGGACGCGCCCGTTCACGTGCGTCAGGATGGTTTCCGTCAGGATCCTGCGTTCCTCGTCGGTGAGCGAAAACTGCTCGGAGAAATTCGCCAGCAGGCTCAGGCCGTCGGAGCCTGCATCGATCATGAAATCGACGCAGCGGCGTTGACCGTCCAGGTCGATGGTGGCGTCATCCTTGAAGATGGTCGGGACGACGGGATAGACGCCCTTGTAGCGGGCTGCGTGGTAGCGGGTTGACATGATATTGAATACCTGGAAAACGAATGACGGGGAGGACGGCCGCAGCGGTGGGGACGGCCGCGGCCGCATGACCTGATCAGGTCACGACGCTCAATTGCCACGGCACGAACTCGTTCTGGCCATAGCCGTATTGCTCGCTCTTCGAGCGTTCGCCCGACGCGCAGCGGATCATCATGTCGTAGAACTCGCGCCCCAGCTGGCCGATGTCGGCGCCTTCGTCGACGACGGAGCCGCAGTTCATGTCGATGTCGTCCTGCTGGCGGACCCACAATGCCGTGTTGGTCGACAGCTTCAACGAGGGGGCGGGTGCGCAACCGTATGCGGAGCCTCGTCCGGTCGTAAAGCAGATCATGTTGGCGCCGCCTGCGACCTGGCCGGTGGCGGACATCGGGTCATAGCCCGGCGTGTTCATGAACACCAGGCCTTGGGCTTCGACCGGCTCGGCATACTGGTAGACCTCCATCATGCCGGTAGTGCCGCCTTTGGCGACCCCGCCCAGGGATTTCTCCAGGACAGTCGTCAGGCCGCCCGCCTTGTTGCCCGACGACGGGTTGTTATCCAGCGAGGCGTTGTTGCGTGCGCACAGGTCCTTCCACCAGTCGATGATGTCGACCAGTTTGCGGCCGATCGCGGGTGTGGCGGCCCTGCAGGTCAGCAGGTGCTCCGCGCCATAGATTTCGGGGGTTTCGGACAGGATCGCCGTGCCGCCGTTGCGCACCAGAATGTCCATGGCCGCGCCCAGCACCGGATTGGCGGTGATTCCCGAGTAGCCGTCCGAGCCGCCGCACTGCAGGCCGATCTTCAGGTGGCTGACCGGCACTGGCCGGCGTTCGATCCGGTTGGCCTCTTCGAGCATCCCCTGGACGATTTCCACGCCCTTGGCGATGCTCTTGGGAGTTCCGCCAGCGTCCTGAATGTTGAAAGTGTGCAGGTTGCGGCCTTCTTCCAGGGCCTGCGCCTTCATCAGGGCGGAAATCTGGTTGGTCTCGCAGCCCAGGCCGATGATCAGCAGCCCCGCGAAATTTGGATGGCGCACGTAACCGGCAATGGTCCGCTGCAGGATCTTCAATCCTTCGCCCGTGGAATCGATGGCGCAGCCCGTGCCGTGGGTCAGGGCGACGACGCCGTCGACGTTGGGATAGGGCTCCAGGGCTTCGGGGCGGATCTCGCGGCGGAACTGGTCCGCGACGGCGCGGGCCACCGTGGCCGAGCAGTTGACCGAGGTCAGGATGCCGATGTAGTTGCGGGTGGCAACCTGTCCGTCCGGACGGACGATGCCCATGAACGTGTCGGGTGTGTCGACCCGGTCGGTCGGGGCATAGTCCTGGGAGAAACGGTAGTCCTTCTCGAATTCGCCGATTGCGAGGTTGTGCACATGCACGTGCCGCCCCACCGCGACGTCCTGGGTGGCAAACCCGATGACCTGCCCATAACGGCGGATGGGCTGCCCCTTGGCAATGGGCTTGATGGCGATTTTGTGCCCGGACGGGATGGCGTCCAGCAACGTGACGCCGTTGATGCAATCGCCCTGGCTCAGGTCCCGCAGGGCGATCATGACGTCGTCCGCGGGGTTGAGGATTAGAAATGGAACGCTTTTTGACATGACCTCGATCTCATGATGGTGGTGGCGCCGCGAGCGCGGACGCCACCGTCCGGGTGATTCCTACTTCAACATGGCCTCGGGCAGCGACTGGCCGAAGAAATACGTCTTGTAGATCGCGTTGAGCTTGCCGTTCTTCAGGTTGGTCTCGACCCATTGGTTGATCCGCGCCTTGAGTTCGGGCTCGTTCTGGCGGATGCCGACGCCCATCGGGAAGCTGACAGCCGTGTATTTGTAGCCTATGTCGGTCTTGGGGCTGGTCTTCTTGATTTCCGGCAGCACACTGCTTGCGGCGACGATGTATTGTTGCTGGCCGGTCATGACCGCCGTATTGGTGGTGGCGTCATCCTGGTACCGGACGATGGACACGCCGGAGACGCCCTTGGTGCTGTCGGTGATGGCCTTGTCGCTGGTGGTGCCGCGGGTCACTGCGATGGCTTTCCCCGCCAGATCCGCCGGGCCCGCGACCTTCACTTTTTCAGGGCCGCCCACGACGACCGGCACGACGCCGTATGGCTGCGAGAAGTCGATGACTTTCTTGCGCTCGTCGGTGATCGAGAAAGACGCCATGATGAGGTCGACCTTCTTGGTGCGCAGGAACTGGACCCGGGTCGGACCCGTCACCGGAACGACCGTGAGCTTCACTCCGAGGGCGTCCGCCAGCAGATGGGCGGAATCGATGTCGAAGCCCGTCTGCTTCGCGTTTGCATCGACCATCCCGTAAGGGGGAGCGCTGATATCGACGCCAATCGTGATCTCCCCCTTTTTCTGGATGTCCTCCAGCTGGTTGGCCTGCGCGCCGATCGTGTATGCCGCCGCCAGGGCCAGGATTGCCAGTTTCGGGAAGTGTCGGGAAATTTGCATGTGTCTCTCCAGCTTGTTGTGTGGTGATGAGGGTGGGTTGCGTATTACAGCCCGTTGCTGATGAACTGCCGCAGCTCCGGGGTTTGAGGATCCTTCAACAGATTGCCGTCGCCGGTCTCCCAGACGATGCCGTCCCGCATATAGATGATCTGGTCGGCGACCGCTGTGGCGAATCCCATTTCGTGAGTGACCAGAACCATGGTCATACCGTCGCGCGCCAGACCCTCGATGACCTTGAGGACCTCGCCGGTGATCTGCGGATCGAGCGCCGACGTCACTTCGTCGAACAGCATCAGTTCCGGCTGCATGGCCAGCGACCGGGCGATCGCGACGCGCTGTTGTTGTCCGCCGGACAGCTGCTCCGGGTAGGATTGCGCCTTGTCGGCCAGGCCGACTTGTCCCAGCACGTGCATCGCCTGTTCCCGGGCTTCCTTCTGGCTGATGTGCTTGACCTTGCGGGGTGCCAGGGTGATGTTCTTCTCCACCGTCAGGTGCGGGAACAGGTTGTAGCTCTGGAAGACGATCCCGACCTGGAGCCGGAGCGCGGAGATGTCACAGCCCTTTTTGTGCACTTCGCGGCCGCAGACGTGGAGTTCCCCGGCGTTGATCTCCTCCAGACCGTTGATGCACCGCAGCGCTGTGCTCTTGCCCGAACCGCTCTGGCCGATGAGTGCGACGACGTTGCCCTTGAAGACATCGAACGAAATGCCCTTCAGCACTTCCGTGTCGCCATAGGATTTTCTGACGTTCCGGAACCGGACGCGTGGATTCATGGGATTCTCCATTATCGGGAATGGCGCTTGAGTCTGCGTTCCAGTCGATACGACAGAATGGAAAGCGGATAGCACATGGCGAAGTAGATCAGCGCCGCGACGGTGAACACGACGAAGGGCTTGAAGGTCGAGTTGTTGATGACGCGCGCGGAATACGTGAGATCGAAGAATCCGATCACCACCGCGTATGACGTGTTCTTCACGATCTGGACCAGAAAGCCCACGGTGGGGGGGATGGCGATCCGGAAGGCCTGCGGCAGGACCACGTGCGCCAGCGTCTGCACCTTGTTGAGGGCCAGGCATTCGGAGGCTTCCCATTGGGTCGGGGGAATGGCCTCGATGCATCCACGCCAGATCTCTCCCAGGAAGGCACTGGAATACAACGTCATGGCGATGCCGGCGGCAACCAGCGCCGGCAGCTCATAGCCGGCGATGCTGATACCGAAATAGACGATGAACATGACCACCGGCAGCGGGATGCCCTGGATCAGCTTGACGTAAGCGGCCGTCAGGAACCTGGGAAAACGGCTTTTGGACGCGCGCCCGATGGCAACGGGCAGGCCGACCACCGTGCCGCCCAGGAAACCCAGGACCGAGAGGATCAGGGTCCAGCCGGCCCCCGTCAGGATGAACATCCATTGGCTGTAGGAGACTCCGAACATCATGATTTGGCTCCGTTCATGGCCGTGCCGGACAGGGCTTTGTCGCGGGCCTGCCGGGATCCGGCGGACCTGGCCTGGTCGATATGGCGCTGCTTGGGAAAGGCGACGTTGTAGCAGAGTGTCATGACCACTCTCAGCAGCCAGGACATCGCCAGATAGATCGCCGCGATCACGAGGTAGGCTTCGAATCCGCGGAAGGTCTGGCTCTGGATCTGGTAGCCGATGGCTGTCAATTCCTCGACGGAAATCTCCGACATGATCGAGGTGGCCAGCATCATCAGTACAAACTGACTGATCAGTGACGGATACATCTTCTCGATGGCCTGGGGCAGCACGACGTGGCGCAGGATTCGGGCCTTGCTCAGGCCCAGGCACGCGGCCGCTTCTTTCTGGCCGTGATGCACCGAATCCATGCCGGCGCGCACGATTTCGCAGGTGTAGCCGGACGTGTTGATCGCCAGGGCGATGACGGCGGCATAGAATGCCGGCACGCGAATCTCCAGGGCGGAAAGGCCGAAGAACAGCCAGAAGGTTTGTACGATCAGTGGCGTGTTGCGCGTCAGATCGACGAAGCCACCTGCCAGGCGGCGTATCAGACCGGAGTCTTGGCTTCTTGCGACGGCCAGCAGCACGCCCAGGATGAAGCCTCCGGTCAACGAAACGGCCGCCATCCTGGTCGAGACCCACAGGCCTTCGAGCAGGCTCGGCCAGAATTCGCCGATGAAGCTGAAATCGAATCCGTAATCCATATTGAATGATTTTGTTGGTTTGCGTTTGTCTGCCTCGCTGGCGCACAGTGTCCATGACACCTGTTTTTGCGTCTATTGAATAATTGTGTTCAACCGAACAGTTTTTGGAATGTCTGCCCTGCCTCCGAGTGGGGATGGCGGGCAGGAAAAGAAAACACCCGACGAGGATCAGGGAAAACCATAATCATCATCGGGCGCTTTTCGGGACACCGGGGACCGGGCCTTGCGGCGTCAGGCGGACAAAACCGGCTCAGAGCTGAATGGTTTTGCCGGGGGAATAGGGTGTGCGCGCTGGCGCGATCGGATTGCGCAGCGCGGCGCCGAATTCCGGCGCTTGAATCTCGAACTCGTCGCCCGGACGCGTCTGGATGCCGTCAGCGAATGACAGGGTGGCCGTTCCGAAGAAATGGATATGCACACTGCCTGGACGCAGGAATTGCATATATTTGAAATGGTGATATTCCAGGTTTTCCAGCGTATGGCTCATGTTCTTTTCGCCCGAAAGGAAAGGTTTTTCCCAAAGCGGCTTGCCATCGCGCAGGATGCGGCTCGTGCCCTGGATGTGGTCGGGCAATTTTCCGACCCGCAGTTCGGGCCCGAAGGAACAGAATCTCAGCTTGGAGTGGGCGAGATACAGATAATTTCTGCGTTCCATGACATGATCCGAGAATTCATTGCCGATGGCAAACCCCAGGCGATAGGGGTGACGGTCATCGCCGATCAGGTAAAGTCCGACGATCTCCGGCTCTTCTCCGGCATCTTCCGCGAATTCGGGATATGGGATCGGATGTCCGGGCGCCACCACAATATCGCCGTCCCCTTTGTAGAACCATTCCGGCTGCACACCGGGCGCGCCGCGCTCGGGTTGGCCGCCCTTCAGGCCCCAGCGGAACATGCGCATCGAGTCGGTCATGCTTTCCACGGTGGATTGGTCCGCGTGCATCTTGTCGCGTGTCGCGGCGCTGCCCAGATGGGTCAGCCCCGTGCCGGTCACGAGGCAGTTCGCGGGGGTTTCGTGGTCCAGAGGTACCAGCACCCGGCGGTCCGCCAGCAGGGTGGCGCAGGACTCACGCGCGGGCGTCAGATCATGACGGGCCACTTCTTCCGCCAGGCTGCGCCCGGCGCGGATGGCGGCCATGGCCAGGTCGTAGGTGGACGAGACCCCCTGGATGATGTTGACTTGCTGGTCATCCGTGCCCAGCATGCCGACCTGGCGCTGGCCTGTCGTGTCGGTGAATTGAATAAGGCGCATTTTTCCCCCGGGATTAAATCTCGAGAGAGATTGTAGGGATGTCGCGATATTATCGTGAATGAATAATTTGCATGTGGTGATGAATATCATGAATCCTGCGGATCAAACAGTGAAGATGGTGATTGGTAAATTGCGGATCAAACAGCTGCAGTTATTGATCGCGCTCAGCGAGCATAAATCGCTGCACAAGGCGGCGACGGTCATGTTTCTCACGCAGTCGGCCGCCAGCAAGGCATTGCAGGAAATCGAGGGAATGCTGGAAGTGACTCTGTTCGACCGCACCAAGGTCGGATTGGTGCCCAATGCCATGGGGCATTGCGCCATTCGCTACGCCAAACTCATTACCACCGAACTGGGTAATTTCTGTCGCGAGGTGTCCGATATTCAATCAGGGGCGGGTGGGCGGCTGGCGGTTGGAACGATCATGGGGGCGATTCCCGAAATCCTGATCTCCGCCCTGAATTGGATTCGTACCGCGCACCCTCATCTGGCGGTGGAAGTCGTCGAGGGTACGAGCCGGCATCTGCTGGATTTGCTGGATGACGGGCAGCTCGATCTCGTGATTGGCCGTTCGGGTGTGAGCGCGGAACCGTATGAATACAATTATTTTCCAATCGGCGAGGAACCCATATCGGTCGTCGCAGGCCGGAATTATCCTGGCGCAGCGGAAGGCATGGCGTTCGAGTCGCTGGCGGATCATCGCTGGATCGTCTACCCAAAGAAAATGCCGTTGCGCGTCCTGCTGGAAAAGGAAATGGATCTGGCGGGCCTGCCGTCGCCGGTCAATGTCATCGAGACGGGTTCGACTTTCGCGACCATTGCGATTCTGCACAAAAGCATCGATGTTGTGGCGCTTCTACCAACCGACGTGGCACGGATGTTCGCCCAGGCGGGGCTGATCCGGATCCTGCCGGTCGCGCTGAAAATTCCGGCCAATACGTTTGGGATCGTCACGCGCAAGGGGGGTATGCCGACGGCCGTCGCCGAGCTTTTCATCCGGGCCGTGCGCGAGCAATCGCTGGCCCATTGATTTTTAGGCTTTGGCGACGGCTGACGCGTGATGTGGGTCGTGGGCCAACTGCGGATTGGCGAATCAGGACATGCCCGATGCGGTGCTTCCTGAGCCGCTGATTCAGGCGCCTTCCAGCGCCTGCACGCATTCCCCGATCAGTGCCGGCCCGTGATAGATCAGCCCGGTGTACAGCTGCACCGCGTCGGCACCGGCCTGGATCTTTTCCAGGGCCTGGCGACCGGATTCGATGCCGCCCACGCCGATGATGGCGGTGTCGCGCCCCAGGCGTTCGCGCAGCCGGCGGATCACGGACAGCGACAATTCGTGCACCGGCGGGCCCGACAGACCGCCAGCCTCGTCCTCGTAGGGCAGGCCACGGACGGCATCGCGTGAAAGTGTGGTGTTGGTGGCGATGATGCCATCGATGCCATGGTGCGGGATCAGGTCGGCTACCGCGTCGATTTCCTCGGGCTGGAGATCCGGGGCGATCTTGACCACCAGGGGAGTGCGGTGACCATGCTGGTCGGCCAGGTCCTGGCGGCGCGCCTGCAGCGCCGACAGCAGCGCATCCAGGGCGTCGGAGCTTTGCAGACTGCGCAGGTTATGGGTGTTCGGTGAGGAGATGTTCACCGTGATGTAGTCGGCGTGGGGATAGACGCCTTCCAGGCCGCGCAGATAGTCGTCCACGGCGTGCTCGATCGGTGTGGCGGCGTTCTTGCCGATGTTCAATCCCAGGATCCCGCCCTGGCGGCGCCATTGGCTGCGCTGGACGTTGGCGATGAAGGTGTCCAGGCCGTCGTTGTTGAAGCCCATGCGGTTGATCAGGCTGCGGGCGCGCGGCAGGCGAAACATGCGGGGTTTCGGATTGCCGGGCTGCGCGCGCGGGGTGACCGTGCCGACCTCGATGAAGCCGAACCCCAGGGTGGCCAGGGCATCGATGTAGGCGCCGTTCTTGTCGAGCCCCGCCGCCAGGCCCACCGGGTTGCGCAGGGGCAGGCCCATGATCGTGCGCGGCAGCGTGGGTTGGGGGGATGACGTCAGCATCCGGGTGACCGCGCAGTCGTAGCTGCGTTGCAGGGCGCGCAACGTCCATTCGTGCGCCTGCTCGGGGTCCATGGAAAACAGGGCTTGACGGGCCAGAGGGTAGGTGCGAAACAGAAGGGACATGAAGGCGTAGGGGGCGTAGGCCGCGGGTCAGTTGCTGGCAGGTTCGATCCAGACCCCGCCGCGCAGAATCTGGTGCGGGCGAAACCGCGATTTATATGCCATTTTACGGCTTTCCTCGATCCAGTAGCCCAGATACAGCCAGGGCAGGCCCAGGCGCCGGCAGTAGTCCAGTTGCCACAGGATGCCGTACGTCCCCAGGCTGCCGTGCCAGTCGGGATCGTAGAAAGTGTAGACGGCGGAGATGCCATGGTCGATGCGGTCCATGATGGACACCATGCGCAGGGTACCGTCCGGGTCGTGGAATTCGGCCATTTCGGTGTGGACCCGGCTGGTCAGCAGGAACTGTGTATATTGCGCCTGATCGTCCTGATCCATGCCGGCGCCGGGATGGCGCTGGCGCTGGTAGCGCAGATAGAGTTCGAAATGCCGCGCGTCCCAGTGCAGGGGGGCGATTCCGGCGCTCAGGGTGGCCTGCATGCGGTGCCACAGTTTTTGCTGGGTGCGGTCGCGCTGGAATCTGCGCGTATCGACACGCAGCGGGATGCAAGCCTGGCAGCCGTCGCAGGCGGGACGGTAGGTGAACAGGCCGCTGCGGCGAAAACCCTGTTCGATCAGGCGTGAATAGGCGGCGTCATCCACCAGATGGGCGGGTGCCGCGACCTCGGATCGTGCCATGCGGCCGGGCAGGTAGCTGCACGGATAGGCGGCCGTGGTATAGAACTGCAGTCGGCGGAAGATCGATTCGCTGGGTTTGCTCATGGCCGGAAGGCACCAAATTCTGTCGGTTCATTGTGACACCGGTGGCGGACGAAGACCAGCGTCCGGGAAGATGCGGATTCCATGCGAGGTATGATGTCATTCAAGTGACCTGAATATCGATATTCGGGCGATGATGAGACTGGAGGAAGACATGGAAGACGCAGGCCTCGAACTTGCTCAGCTGGTATCCCTGGGGGCCAGTTACGATGCGGCGTTGGCAGCCCGCTGGCGGGTGTTGCCGCTATATCGGGAAGATCAGCCCGAGGCCCGTCTGAAGTCGCTCGCGCCCGACGTCGGCCTGGTCGTCACTTCGGCGCGGGTGGGCCTGAATGCGGATACTTTACAGGTGCTGCCGCAGGTGCGGGCGATCTGCAGCTGGGGGGTGGGGTGCGATGCCTTGCCGCTGGAGGCGGCCCGGACACGCGGGATCGCAGTCAGCAACACGCCCGACGTGCTCAACGAATGCGTGGCCGACATGGCCTGGGGACTGTTGCTGGCCTGCGCCCGGCAGATCCCGGAAGGCGACCGCTACGTGCGTTCCGGCCGCTGGGTCGCGCAGGGCAAATTTCCATTGTCCACTCAGGTCTGGGGCAAACGCCTGGGGGTTCTGGGCATGGGGCGTATCGGCGAAGCCGTCGCGCGGCGGGGCCAGGGGTTCGGCATGACGGTGCGGTATCACAATCGGCACGCGCGCACCGACATGCCGGCCTATGGTTATGAACCTTCCCTGGTCGAACTGGCCCGATGGGCGGACTTCCTGGTCGTGGCCTGCCCCGGCGGCGCGGCAACCCGGCATCTGGTCGATGCCCCGGTATTGCGGGCGTTGGGGCCGCAGGGCATGCTCATCAATATCGCGCGGGGTTCCGTGGTCGACGAGTCGGCTCTGATTCCGCTGTTGCAGTCCGGAGAACTGGGCGGCGCGGGGCTGGATGTGTTCGAACACGAACCGGGCGCGCCGGAGGCGTTGATGGCCATCGATCGCACGGTGCTCATGCCGCATGCGGCCAGTGGCACCCGTGAAACCGCCGGAAAAATGTCCCAGCTGGTGGTGGACAACCTGATCGCCTGGCAACAGACGGGGCGTCTGCTGACGCCGGTGGTTTCGTCGTAAGGGATCCTGTGCGGGTCCGATCGGACCTGGACGCCCGGGGGCGGATCAGAAATGCCTGAGCTGGCCGTCCGCCATCAGACGGCCGCATCCCCAGTGCGGGCCCCCGGCATTGCGCCCGGCCGCCAGCAACGCCATAAATTGCCCGCGCGGTATCGGGCGGGCACCCAGGCTGGCCAGATGCGGGGTTTCCTGCTGGCAGTCGATCCAGGGAACGCCCTGGGCCTGCAGGTAACGCACCAGATAGGCCAGGGCGATCTTGCTGGTGTCCGCCGCCAGGCTGAACATCGATTCGCCGAAAAAGCAGCGGCCCAGGCTGACGCCGTACAGACCACCCGCCAACCGGCCGTCGATCCAGGTTTCCACACTGTGTACATGACCCTGCGCATGCCAGTCCGTGTAGACCTGGATGATGTCGGGCGTGATCCACGTGCTGTCGCGCCCCTCGGCGGATTCCGGGGCGGCCCAGTGCTGTCCGGATCGTGCAGCACCCACGGAAATCCTGGGGGTGCCCCGGTCGGCGCAGTGGGCGATGACCTGAGGGAATGCCCTGTTCAAGGTGACACATAGCCCGCCGATGGCGACTGGTTCACGCCCGAACTGACGGATGCGTTTGGCCAGCGACCGGCTGATGCGCAGATCCTCGCAGCGCAGCACCATGCGGGGGTCCGGGCTCCACCACAGGACCGGGTCGCCGGGGCTGTACCAGGGGAACAGGCCTTTGGAATAGGCTTCGTGCAGCCGTGCGGGGGACAGGTCCACGCCGGCGGCGACCAGGCCGCCCGGCAGTGCCTGGCCGGCGTCGGGCAGCGGCGTGTCGGTTTCGACCCAGACGATCGGCATGTCAGGGCGTGTTCACATTAATCGGGAAACCGCAGGTCGATCGCGTAGTGGTGGGTGGGAAACACGCCCTGGCGGCGGTCTTGCAGGTAGTGTTCCAGGGTGGTGCTGACGGTGCGGAAGGCCAGTTCGCCCCAGGGGATCTCGTCCAGATCGAAAAATGCGGCTTCCAGGGTTTCCGGGCCCGGCGCCAGGTGCGGCCCCAGGGCCTCGGCCAGGTAGTACAGGTGGACCTGGTTGACCGAGGGCACGTCGATCACCGTCAGCAGCGACTGGATGCGGATTCGCGCCCCGGATTCTTCCTGGTTCTCGCGCGCCGCACCCTGTTCGGAGGTCTCGCCCAGTTCCATGAATCCGGCCGGCAGCGTCCATTTGCCGTGGCGTGGTTCGATCGCGCGCCGGCACAGCAGCACCTGGTCGCCCAGGATCGGCACCACGCCCACGACATTGCGGGGATTCTGGTAGTGCACCGCGCCGCAATGTGTGCACAAATCGCGGATGCGGGTATCGTCGGGCGGGATTTCCCGCGTGAGGGCATGGCCGCATTGTGAGCAGAACTGCTGGGTGCGCGGGGCTGGATGGTAGAAGGCAGGATCGGACGGGTTCATGTCTTGATTTTACTTTGAGTCGGGTAGAATCTGAGCGCATGAAACGATTGCCTCGCCTCGTCTTGCTTGGAACCGGTGGAACGATTGCGTCCACCGCGTCCGACGCCACAACCCTGTCCGATTATTCCGTGACCGAAAATGTGGACGCCCTGCTCGCGGGCATCCCCGGCATCGAGCAGGTCGCCCGCCTCGGTTACCAGCAGGTATTCAACGTGGACAGCCGGGAAATCACCAACGGGATGCTGGTTCGGCTGGCGACTCAGGTCCAGGACCTGCTGGACGACCCGAAAGTCGATGGGGTGGTGATCACGCACGGCACGGATACGCTGGAAGAATCCGCCTACTTCCTGAACCTGGTGCTGAAGAGCCGCAAGCCTGTGGTGTTCGTAGGGTCCATGCGCCCGGGATCGGCCATCAGTGCGGATGGCGCACTGAATCTCTATAACGCCATTCTGCTGGCCGCCAGCCGGGAGGCCAGAGGCCTGGGTGTCCTGGTCATGCTCAATGACCGCTTCTTCGCCGCGCGGTTCGTCACCAAGATGAATACGACTCGGGTCGAGGCTTTCGATGCGCCGGACCAGGGCAGTCTGGGGGCGATCTGCCAGGGTCGCGTGCACCTGTTTCAGGCGCCGGCCTGTGTCCATACCGAGAAGACAGATTTCAGCCTGGACGATCTGGGTGTCCTTCCTTCCGTGGATATCGTCTACGACCACCAGAGCGCGGGAATGCACCATTATCTGGCCTCGATCAAGGCCGGAGTGGGGGGGATCGTGGTGGCAGCGTGCGGCAATGGCAGCCTGTCGCCGAATGCCGAAGAAGGCTTGTCGCGTGCGGTGGGTAAAGGCATCGTCTGCGTGCGTAGCAGCCGGGTCCCCACCGGAATCGTGACGCGCAGCCAGCACGACGAGCCGCACGGTCTGATCGCCAGCAACTCACTCAATCCGCAAAAGGCCCGGATCCTGCTGATGCTGGCTCTGACCCAAACGACCGATCGCACCCGGATCCAGGACTATTTCGACCGCTATTGAGATCGCAGGATTTCCAGGAATAGCTCAGCGCTGGCCGGCAGTGGCCGGGAAGCTTCAGTAATCGCACAAATCCGGTTGCGGAATTCGGGGCTGCCATCCAGTTGCCTGAGGGGATGGCGTACGTTGATCAGGTCGGCGTAATGCTCCGTCAGCAGGCCAACGAAGTTGCCTGTAGCGATGAATGTTGCGATGGCTTCGAGCCCGCCGGCGTCTGGCCCACGTCTGAATTTTCCCGTAGCCATGATCTTGTCGACGAAGGGATGAGATCGGTAGACCAGGGGTAGTTTCCTTGCCGCTTCGGGTGTCACGTGCCGGGCGACGTAGAGTCTGTGATATTCCTCGAACAAGGGTTGGTAGTTGAAAGTCCGATCCTTCTGGTATTGCCCTCGTATTGCGATCTGCACACGCCGTTCGCGCAGCGCCTGATTCAACTGGGAGTGCGTCATGACGATGATTTCCGGATGCACCTTCGGCGCCCGCTGACTCAGCTCATTGAGTGCGGCAGGTAGGGTACAAGCCGGATCGATTAGGATGTGCTCGACCAGGCCGATCGTCAACGGCCCGCTCAGCACACCCCTGACCGCATCGATGTCAGGCTGGATCCGGTCCAGTGCCCGTAGGGCGCGTGTCGTCACATCGAGCGCAACGGCCCCTGCGGACGTCAGCTTGAAGCCACCTGGTCCGCGTTCGCACAATTTTACCCCGAGCCGATCTTCCACTTCCCGGATGTGTCGACTGACTGAAGCCTTCGACATATGCAGCGTGTCCCCGGCGGCAGTAAAGCCGCTGGCCTGAACTGCTGCGCAGAAAACACGCAGGGACTTGAGGTCGCGTTCGGTCAGGGGCCTATGATGGTCGCTTCCGGGAAAGGTCTTGTTTTCCAATACCATGTCCTGAAAAAATCGCTTTCTTGGAGACGATATGCACGATAGCCTATCCATACCTTCCATGACAACAAGGATGAGACAAATGAATGCCTTCGGCAAAAAGGCCCTGACCGGGCTTGCACTCGCGGCGAGCGTGTTTTCCTGTGGAGTCGCGTATGCGGCAGCAGGAGGAACGATTGCCGATATCAAGGCCCGCGGCCAGCTGACGGTTGGTACCGAGGCGGCTTATGAACCCTACGAGTTTGTCCAAAACGACAAGATCGTCGGTTACGGCAAGGATATCCTTGACTATATGGTGAAGAAGCTAGGTGTCAAGTTGAACCAGCTCAACCAGCCGTTTCAAGGCCTTTTACCCGGAGTCTTGGCCAGAAAATTCGACTTTGTGGCGACTAGCGTCGGCATCACGAAGGCACGTGCCGCAAAAGTGGCATTCACCGAGCCTGTCGGTGAGGTGCGCTCCGTACTGGTCGTCAAAAAAGACAATGGCGCCATCAAGAATGACAGCGATATCGTCGGCAAGATCGTCGGAACGCAAATGGGGTCCCTGGCCCAGCCTGCCATCGAGGACTACAACAAGGAGCTGAAGAAGGAAGGGAAAAAAGGTTACGCGGATCTGAAGCTTTTTCAGTCCTATCCAGACGTCTCCGTGGCCTTGCTGAACGGGACGATCGACGTGGGCGTCCTGCCCTCAAATGTGTTGACGCTTGAAATGAAGCAAAAGCCGGATGCCTACCGTATCGTGGGCGAGGTGGGTGAGCGCCGCTTGCTGGCCTGGGTGACCAACCCTAAGGATCCGGAGATTCGCGCGTTCATTAATGACACGCTGAACGAGATGCGAGCCAACGGCACTCTTGCCAAGCTGCAGGAGAAATGGTTTGGCCAGACTATGGATCTGCCGACCAAAGATTACCTGCCTGCAGGTGCTCTTTAGCCCTTTCTTCTGAAGGAGTCGTTCGATGATCGACCTTCTGACAGTCCATGGGGCGCTCGATCCGTTTTACACAGGGGTCCTGCGGGCATCCGGGGCGACGATTCTCGCGAGTGTCGTGGCGTTCTGCATCGGATTGCTCCTAGGCACCCTCTTGCTGCTTGCGCGGGTCAAGGCCGCGACCCCCGTCAGGATGCTGGCGCGGCTGTACGTCAGCGTCATGCGGGGCACTCCTTTGCTGATCCAGCTGCTGATTGCGTATTACGTGATTCCTTCGGTGCTGGGCCTGGAGCTCAGCCCGATTGAGGCCGGCATCTTGGCCATGTCATGCAACACGGCGGCTTACATCAGCGAGATCCTGCGTGGAGCTCTGACCACGATTCCACGTGGGCAAGGTGCCGCCGCCAGCGCCCTGGGGATGAAGCAAGGGGTGACCTGGCTGTACATCCTGTTGCCCCAGGTTTTCCACCGGTCGCTTCCACCGCTGACCAACGAGTTCACGATCCTGCTGAAAGCATCGTCTTTGCTGTCGATCATTTCAGTGGCTGAGTTGTCCGCGTTGGCACGGGATGCGAACTTGCAAAGCAACCTTCCTTTGCAGGTATTCATTGCGACAGCTGCCGTGTATTTCATCATTCTCTTTTGTGCATCTTCCATTTCGCGTCTGGTGGAGCGACGGATTGCAAGGGTGTTGCCAAATGCTCGTTGATCTCGATGCCATTCGCGAATCGCTGCCGATTCTGCTCAGCGGCTTGAAAATCACGGCCCTGGTCAGCGTGATCGGGATACCCACGGGGATTTTCATCGGCGCGCTGCTGGCCTATGCGGCTGAAAGCCGGGTTTCGTTTCTCAGGCTTTTTTCCAAGTCGTATGTGGAGGTCGTCAGGAACATCCCATTTCTGATTATCGTGTACCTGTCCTATTTCGGCTTGCCAAAGATCGGCGTCGTGATGTCGGATCTTCACGTTGGGCTGATCACGGTAGCGTTTTATACCGGGGGGTACTTTTGTGAAGTGATGCGGGCCGCCCTGCACAGCGTTCCGAAGGGACAGACGCAAGCTTCCGTCTCGCTTGGGATGCGTCCGCTGGCGGTGCAGTGGCACATCGTCATTCCGCAATTGCTGTCATTTTTATTGCCGCCCACCACCAGCCTGGTGATCATGATGTTCAAGGAAACATCCATTCTCTCGGTGGTGGCGCTGAAAGAATTGACCTACCAGAGCAATCTCCTGTCATCCACCACTTTTGCTTATGTCGAGGTGTTCGGCATGGCTGCGCTCCTGTATTGGCTCTGCAGTCTCGTGCTCGACGTCACCGGTAATCATCTTGAGCGCCATGTCGAGAAATGGAGCATGAAATGAATACCCAATCAACTGAACTTGACCATTGAACGGATTAATCCCGAGGAACCATCATGGAACAACTGACCGTACCCCCTCGTGCCGCGCACAAGACGCTCCTGTATTCCGAGCCTGCTCGCGACCTGGAAAACCTTGAGGCCGACATTGCCATACTGGGTATGCCATTTGGCGCAGCTTACAGCCCCCGATCATTCACTAATGATCAAAGCCATACGCCGCAGACGATGCGTGACATCAGTGACCGCATCGTTCGTGAACCCGATCATTACGATTTTGATATTGACGGACCCTTGCTTCAGGGACGCGAAGACATTCGGTTCGTCGACTGCGGAGACGTGCTGCCCGACCTTGGCAAGCCAGGCGACCATTATCGCAAGGCGGAGTTGGCGGTGCGTCAGATTCTAAAAGCCGGGGCGCTGCCAATCGTCCTGGGAGGGGACCACGGAATCACGACGCCGATCCTGCGGGCATTCGACAGCCTGGCGCCCATTACGCTGGTGCATGTCGATGCGCATCTGGATTGGCGTGATGAGGTCGACGGGATCAAGGAAGGTCTGTCGAGCCCGATTCGCCGGGCCTCCGAGATGGCGCATGTGAAGGACATCGTGCAGATTGGCCTGAGAGCACAGGGCAGCGCACGGACCGAAGAGTACGAGGCGGCCAAAGCCTATGGGGCGCAGATCGTGAGTGCCTACGAACTGCACGAGGTCGGCATGAAGGCCATTCTGGATCGTATCCCGGATGGTGGTAACTACTACCTGAGTATCGACGCGGACGGTATCGACCCGAGCATCATGCCCGCGGTCGCGGGGCCCGCACCCGGCGGTGTGACCTATGTTCAGGCGCGTCAGCTCATTCATGGCCTTGTGAAGAAAGGTCGTGTGGTTGGGATGGACATCGTCGAAATCCAGCCGGGAAAGGACTTGGCCTGCCAGCTGACGTGCGTTACTGCGGGCAGGTTCATCGTCAACCTGATCGGCTCGACGATTCGAGCCGGGTATTTTGATCATAAATAACATGAGCAAGGCTTTCGGCTGACGAAAGACCTTTGGCCAGAAGCAATTTTCCATCTGCTTTTCAGGAAGATGGGTATGGAGACATCAATGATCGAGATTGCCGGAATCAACAAGTGGTATGGTGATTACCATGCCCTCAAGAACTGTTCTGCGAAAATCAACAAGGGTGACATTGTCGTGGTGTGCGGGCCTTCCGGATCCGGGAAGTCAACCTTCATCAAGACAGTCAACGGTCTGGAAACGATCCAGGAAGGTGATATACGTGTCGAAGGGGTATCGATCAAGAATCCCTGGACGGATCTGGCGAAGCTGCGCTCCCGCGTGGGCATGGTGTTTCAACATTTCGAGCTTTTCCCGCACCTGAGCATCATCAGGAATCTGACGATTGCTCAAACCAAGGTATTGAGGCGATCGAAGCGGGAAGCAGAAGACAAAGGTTATGCGTTGCTCAAGCGTGTGGGCCTGTCGGATCACGCCGACAAATACCCGTCGGAATTGTCCGGCGGGCAAAAGCAGCGGGTAGCGATTGCGCGGTCCTTGTGCATGGACCCGCACATCATGTTGTTTGATGAACCGACATCGGCTCTCGATCCGGAAATGATCAGCGAGGTGCTGGAAGTCATGACGGAGCTGGCGCAAGAGGGTATGACGATGATGGTCGTCACCCACGAAATGGGGTTTGCGAGGAAGGTATCCGATCGTGTGATCTTCATGGAAAGCGGTGAAATCATCGACGACACACCATCCACAGATTTTTTTTCGGGAAACTCCTCCGAACGCGCGAAATGCTTCCTGTCCAAGATCCTCAATCATTGAGACCAGCGATGGCCTCAGAACCAGTATCCACCAGGAACGTCATGCAGAATCCTTCCGCGGAGGATCGTCTCGAGGATAGTTCGATGGGGGTGGTCGCCATTCCGGCGGGCGCATACTATGGGGCCGAGACGACCCGAGCAGTCTTGAATTTCCAGATATCCGATGTCCAGATCAATCAGTTTCCAGCCTTCCTTCAGGCCCTGGCCTATGTGAAACTGGCAGCCGCTCGTGCGAATGCCCGTCTGGGCATTCTGGATCAGAACAAGGCTGCGGCCATCGACAAGGTGTGCTGGGAGATCCTGTCGGGCCAGCATCTGAGCGAATTTCCGATCGATGTCTATCAGGGCGGCGCGGGCACTTCGGCCAATATGAACATCAATGAGGTGATTGCGAACCGCGGTCTGGAGATCATGGGGCTACCCCGTGGACAGTATGACCGGCTTCATCCGAACAACGATGTCAACCTGTCGCAGTCGACCAATGATGTGTATCCGACCGCGATACGCCTGGCAATTTTGTTGACTGTACCGCAACTCACGCGCGCGATGGCGGAACTCGCCGATGCGTTTGAAGAAAGGTCGGAGCGGTTTGCCGACGTGATCAAGCTGGGTCGAACGCAGCTGCAGGATGCTGTGCCGATGACACTGGGCCAGGAATTCATGGCTTTTTCGGTGGCTATCCGGGAAAGCGTCTTGTCTCTAGGCGATGTCGCGTCCGCCTGTTTCAAGGTCTGCTTGGGCGGCACCGCGATCGGGACGGGTATCAATGCCACAAGAGACTATCAAGAGGCGGTTATTGAAGAACTGCGCAAGGTGACCGGGATATCTTTCGTACCGGCCGATAATCTTGTTGAGGCATGCTGGGATACGGACGCATTCGTCACGGTATCCGGCGCGTTGAAGCGGTTTGCCGTGAGGCTATCCAAGATCTGCAATGACTTGCGGCTGCTGTCCAGCGGTCCGAGGGGCGGATTAGGTGAGATTGATCTGCCGCCGATGCAGGCCGGCTCGTCGATCATGCCGGGTAAGGTCAATCCTGTGATCCCCGAGGTGGTGAATCAGGTGGCATTCCAGGTGATCGGCAATGATCTTACCGTGACCCTTGCGGCGGAGAGTGGGCAGTTGCAGCTCAATGCAATGGAACCTGTCATCGTGTTCAATATTCTCCAGTCGATGCGATTACTCACGAGTGCGATTTCCACGCTCAGCTCCAAGTGCGTTTCCGGCATCTCCGCCAATATTCAGGTCTGCAAGGGGCATTTGGAATCTAGCATGGCGGGGGCAACGGCGTTGACCCCGGTCATCGGGTATGGACGCGCTGCCGTACTCGCCAAGGAGGCGCTGGTTTCGGGTAAGACCTTGAAGGAGGTGCTCGCACAGCAGCCGGACTTGTCCCATGAGACGATCGAGCGGGCACTGGATCTGCGGACACTTACGTATTCGGTTCGATTTCAGTAGGGTACTGTTTGGGGCCGTTCACGGCCTGCGGATGAATCCGAGTGTGGCTTCAACCGCATCGGTGCCCAGCAGGCTGAAGGGGGCTCTGGTGGTGCCGCCGGTCAGATGCGTGATGGTGCCGGCTTTCGCCAGATCGGCCTGCTCGAGCCAGGCGCTCAGCGGTTGACCGTCCGGCGTGCGCAGCATGTCGACCATCTGGGCCAGATCCCGGTCCGTCACTAGGCCGGCGCCGCAAGCGGATTGGGTATACAGGCGGCCTTCCGCATCCAGCCACCAGTGCGTGACCGGACCGTAGGGTTGATCGGTGTGGGTCAGCAGGTGCGACCGCCCGTCGGTATCCGGTTCAGTACGCAGGATCCACGGGGCGCCATCCAGGCGCACGTAGACACGCTGCGGGCCGTTCTGGAAGAACCAGCGACCGTCGCCGTCGGGCAGATAATTGCGGCCGATGAAAGCCAGAATTTGTGGGTTGGTGATGGCTTCGCCGGGCTCCTCGGGGGCGGCCCCCCAGCCTTGCCCGTGGGGATGCAGGCGCCATTGCCCGCGCGCCGACAGCGACAGCCAGCCATGCACCGCCGGCACGTTGGGCCAGCGGGCCATGGCCGCCAGAACCTGATCGTCCATTACTTCCAGTAGCTGTTGGCGGCAGCGATGGTCTGGAAATTGGTCGCGACCACCTGGGACGAGGCGATCAGCGCGTTGGCATCCTCGCCGTAGATGGGCCGCAGCTTGTCGCGAACCTCGGCGGAGGGTTGCGTGTATTTGACGCCCATGCGGGCCAGCTTGATGGCCAGCTCGAAGCCTTCCTGAGGCGTCGCGGTGATGAGTGTGGTGAGCCAGGTGTCTGCCATGGGATGTCCTCCGGTCAAGGGGTTGTTCTGCAAGGATGGCATGAAAACGGTCGGGCCGCATCCCCAGCAGTAGAATCGACTCGTGAAACCGATCGAGGAGTTGCCGTGAATGTGCCGTTGACCGATGAAACCCCGTCCGTCAGTCCTGATCCCCATGCCTTGTGGGGTTTCGTCGAGGATCAGTGGGACCGGGAAATCATCCCCGCCCTGGAACGATACATCGCGATCCCGGCTAAAAGTCCGGCGTTCGATTCCGACTGGGTGCAACACGGCCATATCGATCAGGTGGTGCGCGATGCGGCGCAGTGGCTGGAATCCCGCCCGGTGGCTGGACTGAAGGTCGAGATCCTGCGCCTGCCGGGCCGCACACCGGTGCTGTTTTTCGAGGCGCCGGCCACCCGGGCCGATGGCGGCGATGCCGTGCTGATGTACGGCCATCTGGACAAGCAGCCCGAGTTTTCCGGCTGGCGCGCGGGCCTTGGTCCCTGGCAACCGGTGATCCAGGATGGCAAGCTCTATGGCCGAGGGGGCGCCGATGACGGCTATGCCGTGTATGCGTCCCTGACGGCCATCGAGGCGCTGGACCGCCAGGGCGTGCCGCGCCCGCGCTGCGTGGGGCTGATCGAGACCTGCGAAGAATCCGGCAGCTATGACCTGCTGCCCTATGTCGATGCCTTGCGGGATCGCCTGGGGCGCGTGGCGCTGGTGGTGTGTCTGGATTCGGGGGCGGGCAATTACGATCAGCTCTGGATGACGAATTCGCTGCGCGGGCTGGTCACGGGCACGTTGGAAGTCCAGGTTCTGGACGAGGGCGTGCATTCCGGGGACTCCAGCGGCGTGGTGCCGTCCAGTTTCCGGATTCTGCGTCATCTGCTGGACCGTCTGGAGGACAGCGGCTCGGGGCGCGTGCTGCCGGACATCTTTCATTGCGACGTGCCGGCGGAGCGCCTCGAGCAGGTACGCGAAGCAGCACACGCCCTGGGCGACGAAGTCTGGAAGCGTTTTCCCTGGGCCTGCGGTCAGGATGGCGGCTTCGTCCTGCCGATGGTGCGCGATCCTCAGCAGGTCTTGCTGAACCGTACCTGGCGGCCGGCCTTGTCAGTCACCGGGGCCGAGGGGTTGCCGCCCCTGGCCAGCGCCGGCAACGTCCTGCGGCCACGCACAGCCTTCAAGCTGTCTCTGCGGCTTCCGCCTCTGGTGGACGGCGCGACGGCGGCTCAGGCGCTGAAATCGCTGCTGGAACAGGACGCTCCTTATCAGGCCCGCGTGCTGTTCCAGCCGGATCCCGGGGTAGCCAGCGGCTGGAACGCGCCCCGATCCGCTCCTTGGCTGCTGGCAGCCCTGGACGCCGCATCGCGGCAGTATTTCGGCGCAGCCTGCGGCTATATCGGGCAAGGGGGCACCATCCCGCTGATGAATCTGCTGCTGCAGGGGTTTCCCGATGCGCAGTTCATGGTGTGCGGGGTGCTGGGGCCCCAATCCAATGCCCATGGTCCCAACGAATTCCTGCACATTGCTTACGCCAAGCGATTGACGGCGTCGGTGGCGCAGACGCTGGCGGCGATGCCGGCCTGACATTGGCCGGCGTGGTTATCCGGCCTTGCGAAACGTGACGTTGATGCGCCGGCTGCCCAGCCGTTCATGCGGCGGGCCTGCCAGCGGCAGGATGCCGTGGTATCGCAAGCGGTCTTTGCCGCCCCAGACGGCGACGTCCCCATGATGCAGCGGCACCCGGAAGGCCTTGTCCGTGCGCGCCAGTCCGCCAAAGAGAAACACGGCGCTCATGCCCAGCGAGACGGAAACGACCGGCGCACTGAAGTCGCGTTCGTTCTTGTCCTGGTGCAGCGACAGCCGTGAGCCGGTTAGATAGCGGTTGATCAGGCAGGCATCCGGTTCGAAACCTGAGAACCCGGCGGCTGCGGCTGCCTCGCGCGCCAGTTGGCTGAACACGGCAGGCATGGCTGGCCAGGGCTGGCCGTGTCCGGGGTCGACCCGGCTGTAGCGGTAGCCGTGCCGGTCGCTCGTCCAGCCGAGCGTGCCACAATTGGTCAGGGCCACCGACATGGTCAGGCCCCCTGGCGTGAGCATATGGCGAAAAGGGGAACGCGTATCGATGTCGTCGATGGCACACAGCAGCGCATCCACGCAGGGCAGTGCAAAACCGCGCAGTACGAGGGCATTCGTGCCCATGCGCTGGCGTTCGCCAGGCATCGCATCGTCAAACAGATCGAGCGTGGTCATCGGGGCCTCTGAGGCCCTTTTCCAATCTGGAGGCGCAAGCCGGAATCGAACCGACGTTGACGGATTTGCAGTCCGCTACATAACCACTCTGTCATTGCGCCTGTGATGTCAATGGCCGGAATCACCCGGCCAAGTCCAGCATTATACGATAAATTTTTTATCGCATTTCGAACGCTTCCCGATGCACTGGCACGTCCTTCAGTCCCAGGGACTGCAGGCCCGATTCCAGCTGCCGGGCCAGGCCGGCCGGGCCGCAGAACCAGACGTCCATGGCTTCCCCGACCTGAACCCCGCTTTCCCGTCGCAGGATCTCGGCGTCCAGGCGTTGCCCGGCGCTGGCGTCGTGCACGTGCAGGGTGATGCCCGGCAGCGGGGCGCACAGGGTGCGCAGCCGGGCGATGAAGGGGTCACGGGCGGCACCCGGATCGCCTGCCAGACCCCGATAGCCGACAGCACCAGGGCCAGGCCGCCGGGGTCAGTGCGACGCTGTGGAACACCAGGGCCAGATACAGGACAGGCATGACGCGGTGCAGGATCCGCCAGGATTTATAGGGGAAGGCCTTCCACAGGGTGATGAGCAGAGTGGCGATGAGCGCGTAGATCGCCCACTCGCCGACGTCTTCGGCCAGTCCGCGGCTGGATTGCAGGATGTCCAGCACGGCCACACGGGGAGGCTTGTTGACGGCGCGGCCGATCAGGCTGCGCAGGGTGTCGCCGCCGAGTTCCAGCAGCCAGTGCGTGATTCCCGCGCTGACCGCCAGGATGCCGGCCCACTTGTGCAGGCGGTAGATGCGGTCCATGCCGCCCAGGACGGGTTCCAGCCAGACCGGGCGGGTGGCCAGGATCATGGTCAGGGACATCAGGCCCATGGCCCAGACGCCGGTCAGGTAGATGCCCTGTTTGCGGGCGACCCAGATGGCATCGCCGGGCATGGGATTCAGGACGAAGACGTCCCAGGCCCAGGCCAGGGTCAGGATGCCCAGGAAGGTGATCAGGATATGGCGGATCTTCATTGTGCTTCTCCCTGCCGGGTCGATCTCGATCGGCGATGGAGGGCAGTATGTTCCGGGCTGCGTGAACCGTTTGTGAAGTGGGTGTTCATCCGGGGTTCATGCGGGCGGTCCGCCGGAGACCCAGCCGATGGGACACGGTGCGGGCGCCTGTGTTCGATGGCTTGGTAACATGGTCGGGTATCGATTCGGGCTTCATTATGGGAACCGTGCTTCCGTTCGTGACTGGTGTTATCTGGCTGTATGTG
This sequence comes from Castellaniella sp., assembly GCA_019104865.1. Lineage (GTDB taxonomy): Bacteria > Pseudomonadota > Gammaproteobacteria > Burkholderiales > Burkholderiaceae_B > Castellaniella. The sequence continues at coordinate 56,782 of JAHRWZ010000016.1, forward strand.
CTGTGGCGTTTCATCTGGCCGCTGCCTTGTGGGACAGGGATCCGGATCGTGCTGGCCGTGGTTCTGCTGCTGATCAGCCAGTACCACCAGTTCACCAGCCGTTTCTTTGGGTCGCTGGCCTCGCCGGAATTGCCTCAGGCCGTCCTGATCGTTCTGGCCTGGGCCTTTGGTGTCGTCCTGCTGCTGGCTTTGCTGCTGCTGGTGCGCGACGTGATCGGTGTACTGGTCTGGCTGCCGCTGCGAAGCGCCGGCCGGGCGATCCTGCAGGGTCAGGTCTTGCTGCTGTCGATCGGCGGCCTGGCCCTGGTGCTGTCGGCTATCGGGGTCTGGCAGGCGATCCGGGTGCCGCCCGTGAAGACGGTGATGGTCACGATCCCGGGGCTGCCTGCCGCCTTCGACGGGTATCGCATCGCGCAACTGACGGACACGCATGTCAGCAGGCTGCTCCCGGGGTCCTGGCTGGCGGCCGTGGTCGCACGAACCAATCAGCTGGATCCGGATCTGATCGTGCTCACAGGGGATCTTGCCGACGGCACGACCCAGGCGCGGGCGGACGACGTCCGGCCGCTGAAGGATCTGCGCGCGCGCGACGGCGTGCTGGCGATCCCGGGCAATCACGAGTACTACGCGGATTACGCGAGCTGGATGAAGGCATATCGGGCGCTGGGTCTGACCATGCTGGAAAACGCCCATGTCCTGATCCATCGGGACGGATCGCCACTGGCCGTGGCCGGACTGACCGATCGGCAAGCGGTGTCGTTCGGCCAGCCGGCGCCGGATCGGGAGCTGGCTTTGCAGGGCGTGCCGTCGGGCGTGCCCGTCATCTTGCTGGATCATCGTCCCGGCAACGCCGTGGCCAATGCACGGTCGGGTGTGGCATTGCAGTTGTCCGGCCATACCCATGGCGGACAGATCCTGGGACCGCATCTGCTGACTCGATGGGCCAATGGCGGTTTCGTGTCCGGGCTGTATCAGGTGGGGGCCATGACCCTGTACGTCAGTCATTGCGCCGGCCTGTGGAACGGGCTGGCAATTCGTTTGGGCAAGCCCTCGGAGATCGCACAGATCGTGCTGCGCGCGCAGTAATCTCGGCGAGGCGTATGGGCTGGCGGTTCATGTCCCGTGCCTGAAATAAGTCCTGTCTGGGAAAAGCATTCAGGCGGATTATGATGGCGCCTCGATCATGAGGAGTGGTATCGATGGACCCCCTGATTTTGGTGGCCGGCGCGGGCGTGCTGGCTGGCGCGATGAATGCCCTGGCGGGCGGCGGCTCGTTCGTCAGCCTGCCGGCGCTGATTGCCGCCGGCGTCCCGCCGGTGCTCGCCAACACGTCCAGCACGGTGGCCCTGTATCCGGGCAGCATGGCCAGCGCCTGGGCGTATCGCGACAGCCTGGGCGGGGTCGGCGATGTTCCACTGAAAAAGCTCTTTCTGGTTACCCTGTTGGGCGGCAGCATCGGGGCGTTGTTGCTGCTGTTTACCTCGTCGCGCGCGTTCGATTTCGTCCTGCCCTGGCTGCTGCTGGTGGCCATGCTGGCCCTGGCGTTCGGCCGACAGGGCGGCGAATGGGTGCGGGCGCATTGCCGCGTCCGCCCGTTCGTGGTGATGATCCTGCAGTTCGGGCTGGGAATCTATGGCGGATATTTTGGCGGGGCAGTCGGCATCATGATGGTCGCCGTCTGGGGGCTGCTGGGGTCGCATGATCTCAAGCGCATGGCCGGTCCGCGTGTCATGATGGTGACGGTGGCCAACACCATGGCGGTCGTCATCTTCATCGTCGCTGGCGCCGTGCAGTGGCGCGCGGCGGTTGTCATGCTGCTGACGGCCAGCCTGGGCGGCTATCTGGGGGCCTTGCTGGGCAAGCGGATCCCGGCGCCGATCATCCGTTTCGGCACGCTGACACTGACGCTTTTCATCACGATCACGTTTTTTGTGCGGGCCTACGGCTGAAATCTCCTGGAGGGTGCAAGGATGGCTCCTGATGACATGCCCAAGTTCGCTTTTATGGACAGTCGGTCCGTGGCGTGGCGGGACTCGAAGTTCGCCCCCGGCGTCCTGGCATACGATCTGAATCGGCCGCGACTTTCATTTGACATGACGCTGATTCGTGCCTTATAGTTCGGCTCCTGCTTGATTCCGTATCGGCAGGGCGGACCAAATGGGACGCCTTGAAGGTCAGTTGAAATCCTTGTCGATTTGACGGACAAAAAAATACGGCATACAATGCATGGCTTAGCTAGTTTGCTAGCTAACGCGGGAATAGCTCAGTTGGTAGAGCGCAACCTTGCCAAGGTTGAGGTCGCGAGTTCGAGACTCGTTTCCCGCTCCAAGATTTTCGTCCATGGACATCCACCAACGTCCATAGATGATTGAAAAAAGGCCGGAAACTTTGTTTTTCGGCCTTTTTTTCGTCCAGAGTCGTCTACTGGCGTCCGCCTACAGCCACGCGATTTAAGGCCATTTTTGAGTCCATTTTTGAGCCGAACTCGCGGACTGATGGACTGGCTTTCAAGCAGTCGATCCGCATAGATGTTTCAATCCAGGCCTTTTGTTCTGGATGGATGCATGGGACTTACGGATTTCGCGGTACGGCAGGCAAAAGCCACCGGCCGCCCTTACACGCTTGGCGATTCGGACGGCTTGTCTTTGGCGATCTCGGCGCAGGGCCGCAAGTCGTGGCACTTTCGCTACTATTGGCAGGCCACGCAGAAATGCATGTCACTGGGTAGGCAATAGTTGAACCAAGCACCTTCTTGCGCCTTGCAGATGTATTCAACTTTAATTATATTGAATACATCCATCAGCAGGAACAAGCCATGTCTAGAGCAACCACCACGACCATGACGGTCCGTCTCAGCAGCACCCTCAGCGACTTCGTTGCCGCCAACGTGGGAGAGCACGGTGCCTACGAAAACGTCAGCGAGTACATACGCGACCTGATCCGCCGGGACAAGGAGCGTATCGAGCGGGAAGCATTCGACCGGTTGAAGACGGAACTGACCCATGCTTACGCAGCCCCGGAGTCTTCGTACCTGCCATTAACAGCGGCCGACGTGATTGCACGCAACCGGACTTGATCGCGTGGCGAAGATACAAATCCGAGTTCAGGAGGCAGCCTCTTTCCGGCTCGACGAGATCTATCGGTACACACGGGACCATTGGGGAACGCAACAGGCCGACCGCTATATCACCGGCTTGTTCGAGGCTTTCGACGGGATCGAGAGTCGCCGGACGCCATCACGCCCCATCCCCGCCGAGTTCGGTATTGACGGCTATTTCTTTCGCTACGAACAACACTTTGTCTACTGGCGCCGGCTATCGAGCAACGACATCGGTATCGTGACGATCTTGCACACGCGGATGCACCAGATTGACCGATTCAGAGACGATTTTGGCCTGTGACAATCGTTGTGCTCGGGAGGACTACCATGCCTTGCCCATCATCGATGGCTTCCTCAACACGGCCCAGGCCGGATGCTTACCTTCATCCTGCGGGGCTCGCGGGTCCGATTCCCCCAGCCGGATCGCACGATGCCAGCACGGCCTGCGCGAGTGCGTAGCCCTGCGCCTGGTTGCCGCGGATGGCTACGTCGGAAAAGTCGTAGTCGCGTGAGGGCAGCTCCTCGGGAGGCGGCTTACGCGTAAAGCGGGTGATCCGCGTGCCAATGCCGTTGCCCATGAGCTGGATGTAGCGCGGCAGGCGCCTGATCTTGTCCTGCAGGGCGGGCTCGATCTCCTGCATCAGGTGGGCGATCAGGCCGCGGTAGGCGTCGGCCTGCTCGCGCAGGTGCAGGTCGCTGCGCACACGCTGGGCATAGACGATCTCGTCACGTCGCGCCATGACTTCGGTGATGTTGCCCGGCAGCGCCTTCTGGTTGGAGAAGAGGTCCACCATAAAGACGCGCTTGCCGTCCGGCCCGCAGCGGTCGATCACCAAGTCCAGCGGTGCATTGCTGACGACGCCGCCATCCCAGTACGGTTTGCCATCCACCCAGGTCCAGGAGAAGCCGGGCGGCAGGCTGCCGCTGGCCAGGATGTGCTCGGGCGTGAAGTCGTCGACGTAGCTGTCGAAGGTCTCCAGTTCCGCGCTCAGCACGTTGACCGCGCTCACGAGCAGGCGCACCGGGCTGCTTTTGAGCGCCGGGAAGTCCACGTACTGCTCCAGCAGCTGGCGCATGGGTGATGTGTCGTAGATGCTGGTCCAGTTCCAGGGCGGCTCCCAGGGTGCGTCGAACGAGGGGATCCAGCGCGGGCGGAAGAACTTCTCGACACCAAAGCTCATGATTCGCGCGGCGGTGGCCGCGCGCCGTGCCGGCTCGTTCGGGCCGGGCAGGGTGGCGACCTCGATGTCTGCCCAGAACGATTCCAGCGCCTCCGTCGCGTGTCCGGGGTGGCTGGCGACGATCGCGCCGTTGAATGCACCGATCGAGATGCCGGCGACGATATCGGGGAAGATGCCGCGTTCCTCCAGTGCCTTGATCACGCCGCATTCGAAGGCCCCCAGCGCGCCGCCGCCCTGCAGAATCAGCACGTTCTGCATCGGCAGTGTGTTCAGAGCGAAGGTGGGGTCTTTCAGCCGGTGCTTTTCTTTGCGCAGGCTGGTGCGGTAGCGGATCAGGCTTTCGGCGGCGCGCACCTCGTCGGCCGTGCGGCCGAGGGTGAAGACGGCGTGCAGTATGTCCTGGCTCAGGTAGAGCAGGGAGAAAGCGCGTTCCTGCAACGAGCCCTGGGCAATGCTCTCGTGGGTGCCCGTGGGATCGCCCAGGAAGTTGAACCCGAAGTCGCCGACCTCGCAGAAGAAGTAGGACACGGTGTCGTAGCGCCGCCGGCGCTCCAGCATGTTGCGTGCGGCGAGCTGGCCCTGCTTGATCGCGTTGTCCCAGTGCTCGACGTGCCGTCGGCGCGAGAACACCGGGTCGAGGAAGCTCGCCACGTCACCTGCCGCAAAGATGTTCGGGACGCTGGCCTGCAGCCGGTCGTCGACCTCGACGAAGCCGTCTTCGAGCTTGACCCCGCTCCCGTTCAGGAACTGTGTCGCGGGCGCGATGCCGATGCATACAACGACCATGTCGCAGGGGATCTTCGCGCCGCTGGAGATTTCCACCTCTTTGACCTTGCCCCGGCCATGGAACGCGACGACCGACGCGTTGGGCACGACGGCGATGCCCTTGTCCTGTTCGACGTGGCGCTGGAGGAAGTCCGAGAGCATGGCCGATTCCAGGCGCCTGAGGATGCGGTCTCCGATTTCGATGACGGTGACGTCCAGCCCGAGCTGACGCAGCGTGACGGCGACTTCCATGCCGAGGAAGCTGCCGCCGACGACCACGACCCGCCTGGCCTTGGTGGCGGCCTGCCGGATCGCCTCGGCGTCGGCCTGGGTCCTCAGCACATGGATGCCGCCGAGAGAGGCCCCCGGAACGTCCAATTGCCGGGCGCAGGCTCCGGTAGCGATCAGCAGCTTGCCGTAGTGGATCCGCGACCCCGCCGATGTCTCGACCCACTGTTCCGCGGTATCGACCGCGACGGCCCTGGTGTCCAGCGCCACGTCGATCCGCTGGTCCCGGTAGAACGATTCCGGGTGGACCAGGGTGCGTGCCTCATCCGCCGTGCCCAGCAGGCGCGCTTTCGACAGGAACGGCCGATGGTAGGGAAGATTCGGTTCGGCCGAGAGGATCAGGATTGATCCTGTGGTGCCTTCCTGGCGCAGGGTCTGGGCAGCCTGGGCACTGGCCAGGCCGCCGCCGATCAGAAGGAAGTCGATGTGCTGGGTTGCCATGCAGTGTTCCTGGTCATGCCGCATCCGGGAAGGCGCCCCGGATGCCGGCCCGGTGCAAGTTTCGTTTTCCGTTTCGGATTCAAAAAGGGGCCGGACTTTTCGATTTTGAGTTGACCACTTTTTCGGGGTGAGGTCATTACCCTGTAATTGGCGCGGTCCAGTACCCAATGCGCCGAGCGGCAAGCGGGTGGGGCAGCATAGGCCCCGAAGACCGTGTAAAGGGCATAATACAGCGCTCCCGCACTCCTAGCGCGTAAACGCCTCCCGATTCCGCCATAGCAGAATCAGACAGAGGCCGGCGGGTACGATCAGCGTGGCGTAGGCGAGGCCATAGCTGCCGGAAAATGACGCGATGGAGCCGAAGATGGGCGGACCGATGACGACACCCAGAAAGGTCATGGACAAGGTACCGCCCGTGGCGATGCTGGCTTGCCCAGGCGGCGCCTGACGGGCAACTTCCGCCAGGTACACGCCATTCCAGCCGATGGCACAGCCGCCGAACAGGCAAAGCACGATCAGGGTCGTGAGGCTGGAGTCGATGACTGACAGCAGGGGCGTTGCCAGTGCGCAGAGCGCGATCAACAGTGACAAGCCCATCAGGGTGCGGACAGCGTTCAAGTAATGATCAGACACGTAGCCCCACAGCAGACGTCCGCACACCCCTGCCGCCTGGGACGCAGCCAGCATGAAGCCGGCCGCGACCAGCTCCAGGCTCAGATCCTGGTGTAGAAAGGCAACCAGGTACGAGGTCAAGGATAACTGGGCAATGGAAAACAGGAATGACACCCCGGCGAGCACGGCCAGGCTCCGCTGGCTGAAGACCAGCCGGAGTGGTCCAATCAGCCCGTTACCGGCGGATAGCTTGCAAGTTGGGTCACGGTCGGCGTCCAGGGGGGCGCATAGCGGCTGGATGGCCAGGGCACAGCAGAGATTCGCGGCGGCGACGGCCAGAAAGGCCTCTCGCCAGCCTACCCATTGGGCCAGGCCGGGCACGATCAGTCCCGCCAGGACACCGCCCATCGGTACACCAGTCTGTTTGATGGAGAAGACGAATGACATGCGGTGGGCGGGTGTGGTCCGGGCAAGCAGATGAGAACTGGCAGGGGTGATAGGACCATAGCCCAGGCCAACCAGCAGCGCACCGGCCGCCATCGCCGGGATCGATTCGACGGTGCACAGCGCCAGACCCAGTGCGCACGTGAGCAGGCCGGCCTGGCTGGCGCGGATGGCACCGAAGCGGCGTATTGTGGACCCCGCCAGCAGACTGGTGATGATCGCGCCTACGTAGGCGATGGCGACGTAGGTGCCGACATAGGCCGTCGGGATACCGAGCAGGTCGGAAATGAGGGGGGCAATGGCCGGCAGCGTCAGCAGCGACATCGACACCAGGGACTGGATGGTCAGTGTGGCAGCAAGCGTGATCGTTGAGGACTCGATCGGCGGGCTTCGCATGGCGCGGTTCGTCAGTGTGCGCCGGGCCGGGCGCGCGCCAGTAGCTGTCGGGCATGCAGGACCACAGGCCGGTCGATCATCCGGCCGTCCAGCTGGACCGCTTGTCCGTTTGCCGCGGCGTCGGCATCCAGCACTCGCTGCGCCCAGGATATCTCGTCGGGGCTGGGGTGAAGCGCCTGGTGAATGACAGGCACCTGGCGCGGATGGATGCACAACTTGGCGCCGAACCCGAAGCGCAGCGACTGCAGCGTATCCAGTCGCAGGCGGTCATCATCCTGTAATTCAACGGTGACGCCATCCACCGCAGGCGCCAAGTGATGGCGGCGGCCCGCTATCGTGAGGGCGAATCGCAAGGGGTCGAGCTCGGTTTTGTCTTCCGAACACTGGATGCCGGTGTCGGCCATGAAGTCGATGTGTCCCAGCACCAGGCGCGCGACGCCACCGCAGCCGGCGATGTCCGCCAGGGCGTCGTAACCCGCGGCGCTTTCGATCAGAGGCAGCAGAGCGATGCCGGGCTGTGCGGCGTGGATGGTTGCCAGGACGGTGGATGATTCTGCCTTGGGAATCATCAGGCCAGCAGGCGGATGGTCCAGGCACGTCAGCCATGCCAGGTCTGTGGCTCCGTCCGGCAGCTCAGGTGAGTTGATGCGGATGACAATCGGGGTGCGGATGGTTCGCAGGTGCTGCCAAGCGGCCGCGATGGCGTCACGGGCAGTCTGTTTTTCGGCCGGGGGAACGGCGTCTTCCAAATCGAGCACGACGGCATCCGCACCGCTGCGCATTGCCTTGTCGAAACGGTCCGGGCGGTTGCCGGGGACGAACAGAAAGGTGCGGGCCGTGTTCAGGGGCTGCGTGGCATCCCGGGTCATCGGGTGCCCCGGCTTTCGAGAAGGCGTTCGATGGATGGCATATCGGCCAGGCTCCAGACTCGGGCGATCAAGGCGTCGATCTGGGCGTCGGATGCCGCATCCTGATACCGGCCCAAGCGCCTGACCTTTTCTTCGATCTCCGCACGGCTCAGTGTATTGTCCGGATCGCCTTTAGGTGTATCCACGCGGCCATGCAGTGTCTGGCCTTGATGCGTCGTGACCGTGACTTTGCCGATCCAGCGTTTGGGATAAGCTGCATCGACCTCTGGATCCAGCTGCATCGCGACACGGGGCAGGAAGGCGCGGATGTCCGAGTCGGACAGGGCGGCGTCGAATTCCTGCAGGCCGGCCCGTTGGTGCTTGGCGATCAGTCCCAGGACTGTTCCCATGGAGAATTTCGATTGATGTACGGTCGTCGGATTGACGACGGGACCCAGCACGTCGATGGCCCCCTGGTGGACATGGGCGGTGACGGACTGGATGTCGTGGATCGATAATTGGTGCTCGCGAACGAGGCCGAGCAGGGCGTCAGCCGCCGGATGCGTGTGGCGGCAGGACGCATGGAATTTGAACGAGGTTTCCGACAGCGCCCAGCGCGTGCCTAGACCCTCGGTCAGCCGTTTCGGGTCGGCGTCGCTTGACATGCCGGCCGCCATTCCCTGGGGGCCTTCCAGGATGTGCGAGGCGCCGGTAAAGCCGCTTTCCGCCAGCCATGCCGCCATCAGGCCGTTGGCGGCTGCCTGAGCGGTGTGCAACTGTTTAGAGTCGGCGCCGTCGCGCAGGAATTCCCACAGGCCTGCGGCCTGGGTACCGGCGGACCCGAGCGCATGTCCCATTCGCGTGGGGTCCAGGCCCAGCAGCTTGCCGGTTGCCATGGCGGCTGCCAGTGTCCCGGCTGTGCCTGTGGTGTGAAAAATGGTGTAGTGCGAACGCCCTAGAAACTCACCGATGCGGATGCCGGACTCGTACCCGGCGACGATTGCGGTCAGTACGTCCTTACCAGAGGCACCGCGCGCCTGTGCGGTGGCGAGGACAGGGGGGATCACCACGGCGCCAGGATGGAATACCGAGCCGTTATGGACATCGTCTTGCTCTACCATATGCGCGGCGGCGGCATTGCACAGGGCTGCAAATGCGGGGCTGGTGCCTTCGCGGGTGACCATGTTTTCGGCGGGGCCGTCAAGGGGGCCCATGGTCTGCGCATACTTCACCAGGATCTGGACGGCCCGGCTGCTGGAGCCCGCTAGAATCGACCCCAGGCAGTCCAGCAGCAGGTCTTCTGCGCGGCGTAGTACGGGGGCGGGAATGTCCTCATATCGCAGGTCGGCGACGAATTGGGACAGTAGGGCGCTAGGATGTGTCATGGCATTCCTGGTCGAGGCTGGCCAAGCATCGTGTTTGACGCGGCCAGTGTTGGGATCCGGGCATTACTGTGCTTGATCCAGGCAGGGTTTGACTATTATTGTTTCCTTAAGACAGACTTTACGAATTTGAAGGATGGTCGTGCCATGGCGGCTCGCTTTGACTTGGTTGACATGCAATTGATGGTGAATGTGGCCGGCGCCATGAGTTTGACCAAGGGCGCCGAGCGCACCTTTTTATCTGTGCCGGCTGCAAGCAATCGGGTCAAGGGGCTTGAGGACAGTCTGGGCACGGCATTGTTGTATCGCGGCAGTCAAGGCGTGACGCTGACGCCCTCCGGCGAGGTGTTCGTCAAGCATGCGCGCACCGTGTTGCGGCAGCTGGATTATCTACGCGGCGAGATCCAGGAATATGCCGAGGGCGTCAAGGGGCGAGTCAGGCTGTATGCGAACACGACTGCCCTGAATGAATTCATCCCGGATGTCCTGGGGCGCTATTTGGTGACGCATCCGGATGTCAACGTGGAACTGCGCGAACGTCTGAGCTATCAGGTGGTCAAGGCGGTCGTCGATGGGGGCGCGGATATCGGCATCACGGCCCAGAGCAGCGGCGGGATGGGCATTCGGTATTTGCCCTATCGCAAGGATCGGCTGACGCTGGTCACCTGGGAAGATCATCCCCTGGCGCGGGGGGCCTCTTGTACGTTCGAGCAGACACTCGATTTCGACTTCATTTGCCTGTTTGAATCCAGTGCCATCCATTCTCTTTTGCTCAAAGCCGCCGAGGACCTGGGTCGTATTCTGCGTTTTCGGGTCGAGGTCGGCAATAATTTTGAGACAGTCTGCCGATTGGTTGCGGCCAAGGTGGGTATTGGCGTCATTCCCGCGTCTGCCGCCTATCGTTATGCACGCGATATTCCCATTCGCGTCGTGCCGCTCGATGACGCCTGGTCACTGAGAAACCTGTATCTCTGTGTGCGGGACGCGGAACCTTTACCTGCATTTGCCCAGGAACTGGTCGATCTCCTGGTTTCCGATGCCGCGTCGGCACAGGATCCCGTACTGGGTGTGGCGTGACCGGGGCGTCAGTGAAAGACCGTGTTTGGTAAAACGAAATTGTCCGTTCATCTCGATTCCTTCATTCTGTGTGCTCTCGTCCTGACCTTGAGTCAGGCTTTCAGGCATTACTTGGAGTCGAAGACAGAGCATGAACGACACTGCTGCCCAATACCAGGACATCCGCGATGCGGTGAGGGACCTGTGTTCCCAGTTTGGCGATGAGTATTTTCGCCGCATTGACCACGAGCGCGGTTATCCGGCCGAGTTCGTTGATGCTCTGACAAAAGCCGGTTGGCTGGCCGCTCTGATTCCACAGGAATACGGCGGCTCGGGATTGGGTTTGACCGAAGCCTCCGTCATCATGGAGGAAATCAACCGGGCAGGCGGCAATTCGGGCGCCTGTCATGGCCAGATGTACAACATGGGCACGTTGCTGCGGCATGGTTCGGAAGCCCAGAAAAACGCCTGGCTGCCCAGTATCGCCAGCGGGGAATTGCGCCTGCAGTCCATGGGGGTGACAGAGCCGACGACGGGGACGGACACCACCCGGATCAAGACGACCGCCGTCAAAAAGGACGGGCGTTATGTGGTCAACGGACAGAAGGTCTGGATTTCCCGCATCCAGCATTCCGACCTGATGGTGCTGCTGGCGCGGACCACGCCTCTGGATCAGGTGAGCAAGAAGTCCGAGGGCATGTCGATCTTCATGGTGGATCTGCGCAGCGCCGTCGGCAACGGCCTGACGGTGCGTCCGATCCCGAACATGGTCAATCACGAGACCAACGAACTGTTCTTCGAGGATCTGGAGATTCCCGAGGAAAATCTGATCGGTGAAGAAGGCAAAGGGTTCAAGTACATTCTGGACGGCCTGAACGCCGAACGGACCTTGATCGCCGCGGAGTGTATCGGCGATGGCTACTGGTTCGTGGACCGCGCGCGGAAATACGTAGGCGAGCGAGTCGTCTTTGGCCGCCCAATTGGTCAGAACCAGGGCGTGCAGTTTCCGATCGCGCGGGCCTACGTCAATGTCGAGGCCGCAAGCCTGATGCGCTATCAGGCCTGTGCGCTGTTCGAGCAGCACAAGGACTGCGGTGCGCAGGCCAATATGGCCAAACTGCTGGCGGCGGATGCGTCCTGGGAGGCGGCCAACGCCTGCCTGCAGGCGCATGGCGGTTTCGGCTTTGCATGCGAATACGATATCGAACGCAAATTCCGGGAAACGCGTCTCTACCAGGTGGCCCCCATCTCGACGAACCTGATCCTGTCATATGTGGGCCAGCACGTGCTGGGCATGCCGCGTTCGTTTTAAGAGGAATTGCTATGCTGCCGCTGCAAGGCATCACCGTCATCACCCTGGAACACGCCATCGCTGCGCCGTTTTGTACACGTCAACTGGCGGATTTGGGTGCCCGCGTCATCAAGATCGAGCGGCCCGGCGTCGGTGACTTCGCCCGTGGCTACGACGAGCGCGCACGCGGGCTGTCGTCCCATTTCGTCTGGGTGAACCGGTCCAAGGAAAGCCTGGCGCTGGACATCAAAGAGCCTGCGTCCGCCCAGGTTATGGATCGCTTGTTGGAAAAGGCCGACGTGCTGGTGCAGAACCTGGCACCAGGCGCTGCCGCGCGCCTGGGCCTGTCGTACGAGGCGCTTCAGGAGCGTTTCCCCGGGCTGATCGTCTGCGGCATTTCGGGCTACGGCGATGATGGCCCCTACCGGGACAAGAAAGCCTACGATTTGCTCATCCAGAGCGAGTCCGGTTTTCTGTCGGTGACGGGTTCGGCCGAGGACCCGGCCAAAGCAGGCTGCTCGATTGCCGACATTGCGGCTGGCATGTACGCCTACACGAACATTCTGGCGGCGCTGATCGAGCGCGGCAAGACGGGACGAGGCCGGAACATCGATGTCTCCATGCTGGAAAGCATGGCCGAATGGATGTCCTACCCGCTGTACTACAGCTTCGACGGCGCGCCGCCGCCGCCGCGCAGCGGGGCGTCCCATGCAACGATCTATCCCTATGGGCCGTTTGTTGCCGGCGATGGCAAATCGGTGATGTTGGGACTGCAGAACGAACGGGAATGGCGGGTATTCTGTGAGCAGGTGCTGGAACATCCAGAGCTGGCTGACGATTCGCGGTTTTCGAGCAATTCCCGCCGTTCGGAGGCACGGGCGGAGCTGCGAATGCTGATTCTGGACGTCTTTGCCGGGCTGACGGCCGCTCAGGTGGTGGAGCGCCTGGATGAGGCGCGCATCGCCAATGCGCGGATGAACGATATGGCCGATCTGTGGGCTCACCCGCAACTGCGTGCGCGTAATCGCTGGGTCAGCGTCGGCAGCCCGGCGGGGCCGCTGCCCGCGCTATTGCCCCCGGGGATTGCCTGTGCCGATGATGCGTGCATGGGAGACATCCCGGGGCTGGGTGAGCATACCCAGCGCATTCTGACAGAGCTGGGCCTGGAGTCCAGCCTGAATGGAGACGAAAATGTCTGATCATGATCCCGCTGCTTGGGTCGGCCGCACCGAAACCTGTGTTGACGCCTTGGATCCGGGACATGTCCGGCGGGTGGCATTGAGCCTGAGCACGGACCCCGATCAAGTTGGCGAACATCTGCCCTTGCTGTGGCAGTGGGCCTTCTTTATCGAAGGCCAGCCGTATGCCCGTTTGGGAGAGGACGGTCACCCCCAGCGTGGCGGGTTTCTGCCGCCGGCGGCGGATCGCAATCGCATGTGGGCCGGCGGTCGGCTGGAATTTCATCACCCATTACAGGTGGGGGTGCCGGGAGAGCGGCGTTCCCGGATCGCAGCTGTGATGGAAAAAACCGGCCGCACCGGGCAATTGCTGTTCGTCACGGTGGAGCACCATTATTTCCAGGACAATGTGCTGTGTATCGCGGAAGAACAGGATATCGTCTATCGGCAACCTTCGCCCCCCGTCCTGGTGGGCACACAGACGGCCCCGGAGCCCCAGTGGTCGGAAACCGTGTCACCGGATTCCGTCATGCTGTTCCGCTATTCCGCCGTGACATTCAATGGCCATCGCATTCATTATGATGCACCCTATGCACACGACGTAGAGGGCTACCCCGGTTTGGTTGTGCATGGCCCGCTGATTGCCACCTGGATGACGCATGCGTTCCTGCGGGCGCATCCGGGCGCCAGGGTTCGGTCCCTGGCGTATCGGGGTGTGCGGCCGCTGATTGCTCCCAAGCCTTTCCGGGTCGGGGGCTGCCTTCAGCAGGATGGCGAGGCCACGCTATGGGCCGAGCAGGACGGCACCTTGGCGCATCAGGCCAGCCTGCGTTACGACATTTAAAAAGCGGCCTTTTGCTTTTGCGCTTATTTGGCGTCGGCGGTGGCCAGCGTCGGGTAATCGATGTATCCCGCCGCACCACCTCCGTACATCGTGGCCCGGTCAGGGTTGGCCAGCGGCGCGCCCGTCTTCAGGCGTTCCACCAGGTCCGGGTTGGCGATGAACTGACGGCCAAAGGCGAACAGGTCGGCGTTTCCGCCGGCGAGCCGTGCGTTGGCCAGTTCCAGGTCGTAGCCGTTGTTGGCAATGTAAGTGCGCTTGAAGAGCCGGCGCAAAGCGTCGAAGTCGAACGGAGCCTCGTCGCGGGGGCCACCCGTGGTGCCTTCGATGACATGCAGATACACCAGACCCAAGGCGTCGAGCTGCGCGACCAGATAGTTGAACTGCGCCTGCGGATCGCTGCTGGAGACGCCATTGGACGGAGACGCGGGCGAGATACGGATGCCTGTGCGATCCGCGCCGATTTCCTTCACCACGGCGGCTGCGACCTCCAGCGTCAGCCGCGCGCGGTTCTCGATGGAGCCGCCATAGGCGTCGGTGCGTACGTTGGCGCCGTCCTTGAGGAACTGGTCCAGCAAATAGCCGTTGGCGGCATGGATTTCCACGCCGTCGAAGCCGGCGACGATCGCGTTGGCGGCGGCCTTGCGGAAGTCATCGACGATGCCCGGAATCTCGTCGAGTCTCAGTGCGCGCGGCTCGGAGACGGCCGTGAAAGCGTCGTGCACGAAGGTCTTGGTGATGGCGCGAATGGCCGAGGGCGCGACCGGGGCGGCGCCGTTTTCCTGAAGGTCCACATGCGACACACGTCCGACGTGCCACAGCTGCAGGAAGATGCGCCCGCCCTTGGCGTGGACGGCATCGGTGACCGGCCGCCAGCCGTCGATCTGCGCTGGCGTGTAGATGCCCGGGGTGTCCTGATACCCCTGGGCCTGTTGCGAGATCTGTGTGGCTTCGGAAATCAGCAGGCCGGCCGAGGCACGCTGGCTGTAATAGGTGGCGGCGAGCTCGCTGGGCACGAGGCCCGCGCCGGCTCGGTTGCGCGTCAATGGTGCCAGGACGATCCGGTTGGAAAGTGTCAGGGGACCGAGAGCATAGGGTTCGAACAGCGATTTTTGAGTCATGTCTTCATTCTTCCAGGGTGATTGGAGGGGGTGCTGTCGGGATCGTCATCGAGGCATTTGATGCACGCGTCGAGCAGATCGTGCAGGGCAGCGATGCGTTCGACCCCGAGCCGCTCGTTCAGTGCCACCTGGGCCTCTTTCCAGACGTGCCGCGCTTCAGATCGCTTCGTTTGACCGGCCGCGGTCGCTTCCACGAGGCGGCAGCGCGCATCGCTGCCGGCGCCAATTTTCAGCCACCCATGAGCCACCAGTGGCTGCATGTTGCGTGTCAGCGTCGAGGCGTCCATGTGCATGCGCCTGGCCAAGTCGCCCGGGCGGATGGGCCCAAGCTCGACGATGTATGACAGCAGCGCGTACTGCGTGTTCTTCAGCCCTGTTTCGCTGACATGGCGGTCGTAGTGACGCGTCACCATGCGGGTAAGCTGACGCAGTTTCAGGTTGGTACACCCCTGCGGTTTGACGGAAGTGTTCATGGTCAGTATTGTACCTACAATTATTGTATATGCAATATTATGATGGAAACAATCTGACGGAGTCATCGAAATGACCGTGCTTTATCTGGAAGATCTGGTGCCGGGACGGCGCTTCGCTGGCGGCACGCGCATCCGCATCGAGGAAAGCCGCATCAAGAGCTTTGCCGCCGAGTTCGATCCCCAGCCCTTCCACCTGGATCAGGCGGCTGCGGGCAGTTCGATCTTCCAGGGGCTCGCGGCAAGCGGCTGGCATACCGCCTCGGTCACCATGCGATTGCTGGTGGACAGCGAGTTCAAGCCGGCCGGCGGTATCGTCGGCGCTGGTTTCGACGAATTGCGCTGGCCGCTTCCAGTGCGGCCAGGCGATGAACTGCATGTCGAAAGCGAAGTGCTGGAAGTGAGGCCATCGAAATCCCGGCTGGGACAGGGTCTGGTCAAAGTCCGGACAACCACGCTGAATCAAGACGGGAAAGCCGTCCAGATATTCACGGGAAATCTCGTGGTGCGGCGACGGCCGGGTGTGACGCAAAAGGTGTAGCTCCTGTCTTGCGATGGGTCGATGCGCGGATCACGCTGCCCGAGCCTATCGGCCCCTCCGGCGACGATACGCGGTCCGGCAGACCCGATCATGTCGGATGCGGTCGGGGTATGCTTACGCCTTCGCCCACCCCCGTGCGCTCCGCACGACGCCCGCCCTATGTCCCTCGTGTTTTCCGAACAATCCCTGCAGGCTCGCAATACGCTGGGGCTGGCGGCACGCGCCCCTGTGGCCGTGCTGGACGATGAATCGGACATTCCGGCGCTGTGCGCGATGCTGGCGGACCCTCGGTCGAAGGACCATCCGGTGTTCGTTCTGGGGGGGGGCAGCAACATCGTGGTTCAGGCGCGGCCGCGCCATCGTGTCCTGCGGGTGGGATTGCACGGTATCCGGCTATGGCGCGAGACGGCGGATCACTGGATCGTCGAGGCGGCGGCGGGCGAGCCATGGCACGGTTTTGTCGGTCATTGCCTGGCCCAGGGCTGGCCTGGTCTGGAGAATCTGGCGCTGATCCCCGGTACGGTCGGGGCCGCCCCTGTACAGAATATCGGGGCCTATGGCCTGGAACTGGACGAGCGCCTGCACTCCGTCGTGGCCTGGGATCTGCGCGCCGGCCGGGTGTGCGAGCTTTTACCGGCTGACTGCGGTTTTGCGTATCGCGACAGCCTGTTCAAGCATGATGGGGCGGGGCGTTGGCTGATCGCGCGGGTGCGCTTTGCGCTGCCCAAGGCCTGGACGCCGCGCCTGGATTATCCGGACGTGCGCGAGCATCCGCTGCTGCGGGAAGCCGCGCCCGAGCCGCCATACCAGAACAAGCCCGACCCGCAACGCCGGGATTCCGCATCCGAAAATGGCTGCCGGGCCCCGAACGCCGGACTGACTCCTTCCAGGATCTTCGATGCCGTCTGCGACATCCGCCGCCGCAAATTGCCCGATCCGGCCGTGCTGGGCAATGCCGGCAGCTTCTTCAAGAATCCGGTGATCGAGGTGGCGCAGGCGGCCGCGCTGAAACAGAGGTTTCCGGATCTGCGGGCCTATCCCCAGCCCGATGGGCGGGTAAAACTGGCAGCAGGCTGGTTGATCGAACAGGCTGGCTGGAAGGGACGGCGCCTGGGGCCGGTGGGCATGCACGAGCGCCAGGCGCTGGTGCTGGTCAATCATGGCGGTGCCCAGGCGGCCGACGTGTTGGCGCTGGCACGGGCTGTCAGCGATGCGGTGCGCGGACAGTTTGGCGTGGATCTGGAGCGTGAGCCAGTCATCCTGGATTGACGGGGCACAGCGCTTTGGCGTCGACACCATGACCGGCCCAGGTCGAGTGGCGGATCTTTCGTGGCGGGTTTCCCGCGCCGCCCGGCATGCGGGGAAAGAGCGGGTTCAGCTGGCCAGCACGTCCTGCATGTCGAACAGGCCGAATTCCTTGCGCGCCAGGTAGCGTGCGGCGCGCAGGCTGCCCTGGGCATAGGTGGCGCGGCTGCCGGATCGGTGCGTAATTTCGATGCGTTCGCCGGTGCCGCAGAAGTAGACGGTGTGATCCCCCACAATATCGCCGCCACGCACGACCGAAAACCCGATGTGGCCGGTTTCGCGCACACCGGTGTGGCCATGGCGTGCCCAATCGGCGACATCTTCCAGCTGGACGCCCCAGGCGTGGGCGACGGCTTCGCCCATCGCCAGCGCCGTGCCGGAGGGCGCGTCCACTTTGTTGCGGTGGTGCGCCTCGAAGACTTCGACGTCGTACCCGCTGTTGAGCAGGCGCGCGGCCATGTCCAGCAGTTTCAGAGTGGCGTTCACCCCCACGCTCATGTTGGGGGCGAACACGATCGCGGTTTTCTGGGCGGCGGCGCGGATGGCCTGCTTGCCCTGGGTATCGAAGCCGGTGGTGCCGATGACGCATTTCACACCGTGCGTCGCGCAGACATCCAGATGGGCCAGGGTGCCTTCGGGACGGGTGAAGTCGATCAGGCAGTCGGCATTCGCCAGCGCCTGCAGGTCGTCGGTGATCGGAACGCCTGTCACAATGCCCAGAAAAGTGCCGGCGTCCTGGCCAAGCGCGCCGCTGCCAGTGCGATCGAGGGCGACGGCCAGCGTCAGGTCGGCGGAATCCAGGACGGCCTGGATCAACATGCGCCCCATGCGGCCCGAGGCCCCGGCAATGGCGATACGCATGATCATTGGCCTTTGGTGGTGTTGGCGGGGGTTTCGGTGTGGATCGTGGCCTGCGGGGTCTGTGTCGAGATGCCCGCGTTGGGGGCGGCCGAATCGTTCAGCCCGGGCGAGGCGGCCCGCTGGGCAGCTTCGTCGGCCTGAGTCTTGTTGGCGGGGGCGACGGCTTCCTTGCCGCTGTCGGTCTTCTGGAAGGGCTGGCGATCGGGTTGTTCGTCACCCGACCAACGGACCAGTTTGTCGTCCTGGAACCAGACGGTGACTTTGCGCAGTTCGTCCTTGCCGTAGCCAGGCTGGTTGTAATACGGATAGTCCCAGCGTTCGGCGTGGAAGATATCCTCGAGCGTCGGCGTGCCGAGAATGAACCGCACCTGATCACGGGTCATGCCGACTTCGAGCTGCGTCACCTGCTCGGCCGTGATCCAGTTGCCTTGCTGGACGGTGGCCCGATAGGGGAACCCCCAGTTTGTCGAACCGCAGCCGGCCAGACCGATGGTCAGCAGACCAGCGGCCAGGCAGAGGGTTGCCCTGCGGGAAAAATGACTAGCTCGGATGCGCACGAAAGCCCCCGTGATCGATGGCTGGCCGGCGGATTGCGGCCGCTAAAACCGCTATCATAAAGGGAATTCGGAATTGCGCATGTGCGGGGCTGGGATCGGGGCTTGTCCGCCCGGCTTGCTTTCCCCCGCCAGACCCAGGATACTTGAACCATGAATGATCAGCTCGAGCTTAAAAACATGGGTCTGAAGGCGACGTTTCCGCGCCTGAAGATCCTCGATATATTCCGTAAGGCGGAAACCCGCCATCACAGCGCCGAAGACGTCTATCGCGCCTTGATCGCGGAAGACGTCGACATCGGCCTGGCCACGGTCTATCGGGTCCTGACTCAGTTCGAGCAGGCCGGTATCCTGTTGCGCAGCCAGTTCGATGGCGGCAAGGCCGTCTTCGAATTGAACGACGGGGATCATCACGATCACTTGATCTGCACCAACTGCGGGCGTGTCGTCGAATTTTCCGATGCGGAAATCGAAAAGCGCCAGCACCGCATCGCCAAGGAAAACGGGTTTTCACTGGAAAGCCACCACATGATGCTCTACGGTGTCTGCCCAAAATGCCTGGAGTCCAAAAAGACCGGGTAAGGCGTGATCGGGCCGGCTTCAGCCGGCCGATAGCCGCAGCATTTCCCGGGCATGGTCCCGGGTCGCTTCCGTGATCTTCAGTCCGCCCAGCATGCGGGCGACTTCCTGGATTCGTGCATCGGCGTCCAGCGGCCGAATGGATGAAGACGTCCGGTGGGCGTGCGTCGTCTTGCTGACCTGGAAATGGTGGACCGCGCAGGCCGCCACCTGGGGTAGATGGGTGACACACAGCACCTGATGGCGCAAGCCCAGTTCGTGCAGCAACCGGCCCACGACTTCCGCCACACCGCCACCGATGCCGGTGTCCACTTCGTCGAAAATCAGGGTGGGGACGCGGGCCGCCTGGCTGGCGATGACAGACAGTGCCAGGGAAATCCGTGCCAGCTCGCCGCCCGAGGCAACTCGCGACAGCGGCCTGGGTGCCACCCCGGCATGTCCGGCCACCGCGAATTCCACCGTTTCCAGGCCGTGAGCCGAGGGCTTGCTGGCCGGTAGTTCAACCCGAAACGACCCGCCTTCCATGGACAGCGTCTGCATGGCGGCGGTGACCTGCCCGGCCAGGCGCTGCGCGGTGGCCTGGCGTGCGGTGCTCAGTGCCTGCGCGATCGTCTGGTAGCGGACTTCGGCGGTGGCGCAGGCCTGGGCGAGCGCGTCCAGATCCTGGCCGGCGACCGCCTGTCGCAGCCGGGTGAGCAGCGTGTCGCGCAGATCGGCCAGTTCTTCGGGCTCGACGTGAAAACGCCGGGCGGCGGCGAACATTTGGCTCATGCGGGCGTCGGCCTGCGCCAGCGCGTCCGGATCCAGTTCCAGGCGGTCCGCGTAGGCGTTCAGGCCATGGACGGTTTCCGCGCACAGGATGCGGGCCGATTCCAGGGTCTGGCAGTGTTCTTCCAGGCGGGGATCGTGACGCACCAGGGACTGCAGCGTCTGCAGGGCGGCTTGCAGGGCCTGCGCCACCGATCCGGATTCGCCGTCCAGGGCTTCTATCGCCTGACCCGCGCCGGCCAGCAAGGCCTGGGCATGCGCCAGGCGGGACTGCCGCGCGCATAAGTCCGGCCATTCGCCGGGTTGCGGCGCCAGATCGTCCAGAAACGCGGCGTCCTGCCGCAGCTGTTCGAGCGCGGCGGCCTGGCCTGCGGCGTCGTTTCGGGCTGCATCCAGGGCGGACTGGGCGGCGCGCCAGGTGGTCCAGGCGTCCGACAGGGCGCGTGCCTGATCGGCGTGGCCCCCCTGGGTATCCAGAATGTCGCGCTGGCTGGCCGCCTGCAGCAGGCTCTGGTGGGCATGCTGGCCATGAATGTCCACCAGCAGGGCGCCCAGGTCGCGCAGCTGGTTCAGCGTGGTGGGCAGGCCATTGATATAGGCCTTGCTGCGCCCCTGGGTATCGATCACGCGGCGCAGGATCAGCTCGGGACCTTCGATGGCCTGTTCGTTCAGCCAGTCGGATGCGGCGGGCGGCGCGTCGAAGACCGCGCTGATGTCGGCGCGGCTGGCGCCTTCGCGCACCAGGGTGGCATCGCCCCGGCCGCCCAGGGCGAGCGACAGGGCATCGATCAGGATTGATTTCCCGGCGCCGGTTTCACCCGAAAACACGGTGAAGCCGGCTTCGAAGGCGATCTCGGCGCGATCGACGATGACGAAATCGAGAATGTGCAGAGCGCGCAGCATAGGGCCTTATCGGGGGCTGTCGTCGGGGTCGTCCCAGGGATGCAGCATCCGGTTCCAGTTCAGTTTGCTGCGCAGGGTGGAAAAATAGCTGTAGCCCTGCGGGTGCAGGAAGCGTACCCGGTGCGGGCTGCGCCGCACATCGATGCGGTCGCCTTCCTGGCAGTTGGACAGGGTCTGCATGTCGAAGTGCACGCTGGCGCCCGTTTCCACCCGGCCGAGCGCACGGATGGTGATGTTCAACAGCGAGTCTTCCGGCAGGGTGATGGGCCGGTTCGACAGGGTCTGGGGCGCGACGGGCACCAGCACCAGCGCATTGACCTGAGGGTGCAGGATGGGCCCCCCAGCCGACAGGGCATAGGCCGTCGAGCCCGTGGGGGTGGCGATGATCAGGCCGTCGGCGCGCTGGCTGTGCATGAAGACGCCATTGCACTCGACCCGTAGTTCGATCATGCCGCCGCGCCCGGCGCGGTTGATGATGACGTCGTTCAGGGCCAGCCCCGCGACCATTTCCTGGTCGCCGCGCATGACGCGGCCTTCGAGCAGCGTGCGTTCGTCCTGCACATAGGCGCCATTCAGGATGCCGGTGATGGCCTCGTCGGCGTTGCCCAACGGGATGTCGGTGATGAAGCCCAGGCGGCCGTGGTTGATGCCGATCAGGGGGACGTCGAAGGTCGCCAGCTGCCGGGCTGCCGCCAGCATGGTACCGTCGCCGCCCATGATGATGACCAGATCGGCGCGTGTCCCGATGTCTGCGTAGGAAGCCAGCTGGAAATCGTGCACGCCGCTGTTGCGGCCCGTCTCGGCTTCGACCAGGACGGCGCAGCCCGCCGCCTGCAGGACCGATCCCAGGCGCCGCAGGGGCGCATCCAGGCCGCTGTCCTGGTAGCGGCCGACCAGGGCCACGGTGTTGAAGTGCATGGAACCCAGTGCCTCGCGCAATTAATGGAATAATAAGGAGTACCCGATTATAGGGGGATGAAAGCACACCCGCCGGTGCCGGTGTGTCGTGGTTGTCCCGGACGATGGATGAACTGGACATGGATGATCGAGCCAAAGCATTGCTGAAAACGCTGGTGGAACGCTACATCGCGGACGGCCAGCCCGTAGGGTCGCGTACCTTGTCCAAGGTCTTCGACCTGTCGCCGGCCACGATCCGCAACGTCATGGCCGACCTGGAAGACCTGGGCCTGATTCACAGCCCGCATACGTCGGCGGGGCGCATCCCCACGCCGCGTGGTTACCGCATGTTCGTCGATAGCCTGCTGACCGTGCGGCCCTACGAACTCAGCCCCAACCTGCAGATCGCCGACTGCCTGCCGGCGGCCGAGCCGGGGCGGGCCGTGATGGCGGCGGCCTCGCTGCTGTCGAACCTGTCGCAGTTCGCCGGCGTGGTGCTCACGCCCAAGCGCACGCAGGTGTTTCGCCACATCGAATTCATCCGCCTGTCGGACAAGCGCGTGCTGCTGATCATCGTCACGCCCAACGGGGATGTGCAGAACCGCATCCTGTTCGTGCCACGCGAATACACCGAAATCGAACTCCTGGAAGCCTCGAATTTTTTCAACCGGCATTTCTCCGGCAAGTCCTTCCACGAGGTCCGTCTGTCGCTGGCGGACGAACTGGCCTCCCTGAAATCCGACATCACTCGGCTGATGCAGCAGGCGGTCGACGCCGGCATCGGGTCGCCGGACACGGTGGACGAGTCGGTCGTGATCTCGGGCGAGGGCAAGCTGCTGGAAGTCTCCGAAATGACGGCCGACATGGACCGCTTGCGCCGGCTGTTCGCCTTGTTCGAACAGAAGACCGATCTGCTGCACCTGCTGGACGTGTCCAGCCACGCGCAGGGCGTGCAGATCTACATCGGCGGCGATTCGCGCCTGGTGCCGCTGGAAGACGTGTCGGTAATCACGGCGCCTTATGGCGTCGACGGGCAGGTCATCGGCACGCTGGGTGTGATCGGTCCCAGCCGCATGGCCTACGAGCGAGTCATCCCCATCGTGGACATCACGGCGCGGATGTTGTCCAATGCGCTCGGCCAAGCAGCATTGTGATATTTGATTTCATGACACGTTTCATTTCCGACACACCGGATCCGCGCGCTCTGGATCCCGACGCCGCCGGGCCGGATCGCGGGCCGTTGGGCGTGCTGCTGATCAACCTGGGTACGCCGGACGCCCCGACCCCGGCGGCTGTGCGCCGCTACCTGGCGGAATTCCTGTCCGATCCGCGCGTGGTAGAGCTGCCCTCCTGGTTGTGGCAGATCATTTTGCGCCTGTTCGTGCTCACCCGCAGACCGGCGGTGATCGCGCCGAAATACGCCGAAATCTGGCTGGAACGCGGCTCACCGCTGCTGGTGCATGGGCAGGACCTGGCCGAGGGCGTCGCGCAGACCTTGCGGGACCAGGGCTTGGACGTCCGGGTCGAACTGGCGATGCGCTACGGCCAGCCCGCCATCGCCGGCCGGCTGGATGCCCTGATGGCCGCCGGCTGCGGCCGCATCCTGGTGGCGCCCCTGTATCCGCAGTATGCCGCCAGCACCACGGCCACCGCCGTGGATGCGGTCAACGCCCATCTGGCGCATCTGCGCCATCAACCGACCCTGCGGGTTCTGGACCGCTTCCCTCAGGATTCCGCCTACATCGAGGCCTTGCATCAGTCCATCCGGACGCATTGGGAACAGGTTGGGCCCGCGGACCGCCTGCTGCTCAGTTTCCATGGCCTGCCGCAGTCCTGTGTGCAGCGCGGAGACCCGTATTTTCGCGACTGCATGCGGACGGCGGCCGCGCTGCGCACACGGTTGGGTGCTGACGGCCAGCGTCTGTACGTCAGCTTTCAGAGCCGCTTCGGTGCCGCGCCCTGGTTGCAGCCATATACGCAGGCAACGCTCGAAGCCTGGGGGCGCGAAGGCGTGGCCCGTGTCGACGTGCTCTGCCCCGGGTTTCTGGCGGACTGCCTGGAAACCCTGGAAGAGATCAATCTGGGCTGCCGCAGGGCTTTTCTGGCGGCGGGCGGGCGCGAATTCCACTACATCCCCTGTCTGAACGCGGATCCCGGTTGGGTGCGGGGATTCGCCGGCCTGATCGCCCGCAATCTGGCCGGGTGGACGTAGTCAGCCCTCGGATCGGGGTCTTGAAATCACCGTTTCACCCCCCCATATGACAAAACATTCGCATTCATCTGTTTTTGGAGAATTCACCATGTCGGCACCCCAGGAAGACTTGGACCCTAAAGCCGCGCCCGGCGCCGCGCCTCGGGGTTCGGCCGAAACCCCTGATGCCCCCGGCGCTGCATCCGCCGAGTCCGCGGCTGCTCAATCCGGCGAGGACCTCGCCGCGCTGCTGGCCGAGGCTCAGGCCAAGATCACCGAATATCACGACCAATTGCTGCGCGCCCACGCCGAAGTCGAAAACGTACGCCGCCGCGCCCAGGAAGACGTGGCCAAGGCCCGCAAGTTCGGCACCGAATCCTTCGCCGAAAGCCTGATTCCCGTGTGTGACAGCCTGGAAGCGGCGCTGGCTCAGGAAGGCCAGACGGCGGACGACTGGAAGCACGGCGTCGAAGCCACGTTGCGCCAGCTCAACACGGCGTTCGAACGAAACCAGATGCGGGAAATCGCACCACAGCCGGGCGAGACTTTCGATCCGCATCGTCATCAGGCAATTTCGACGGTACCTTCGGAACATGCCCAGGGCTTGGTTGCCCAGACCCTGCAAAAAGGCTATCTGATCGCGGACCGCGTGCTGCGTCCGGCGCTGGTGATGGTATCGGCCGGGCAGGGCTGAGTCCTCAGACGCCGCATGGCGCGGCCCGGTCGGCAGGCATCCGGAAAATTTCCGGCCTTGTCTTGAAATCGGGTCCGCCAGCCCCACATCAGAAACATTGGCGGGTCAGTCCCGCACCTCCCTCAAATATCGACAGGATCAAACATGAGCAAGATCATCGGGATCGACCTGGGTACGACCAACAGCTGTGTGGCTGTGCTGGACGGCGCCAAGGTCCAGATCATTGAAAACTCCGAAGGCGCCCGCACCACGCCGTCCATCGTGGCCTACATGCAGGACGGCGAGGTCCTGGTCGGCGCGCCGGCCAAACGCCAGGCGGTGACCAACCCCAAGAACACCATCTACGCCGTCAAGCGTCTGATCGGTCGCAAGTTCGACGAAAAGGCCGTGCAAAAGGACATCAATCTGATGCCCTACAAGATCCTCAAGGCCGACAACGGTGACGCCTGGGTCGAGGCGCAGGACAAGAATCTCGCCCCGCCGCAGGTGTCGGCCGACATCCTGCGCAAGATGAAAAAGACCGCCGAAGACTACCTGGGCGAGGAAGTCACCGAAGCCGTGATCACGGTGCCGGCCTACTTCAACGACAGCCAACGCCAGGCCACCAAGGACGCCGGCCGCATCGCGGGTCTGGAAGTCAAACGCATCATCAACGAACCGACCGCGGCCGCCCTGGCCTTCGGCCTGGACAAGTCCGAGCGCGGCGACCGCAAGATCGTGGTGTATGACCTGGGTGGCGGCACGTTCGACGTGTCCATCATCGAAATCGCCGACGTGGACGGTGAAAAGCAGTTCGAAGTCCTGTCCACCAACGGTGACACCTTCCTGGGCGGCGAAGACTTCGATCTGCGCATCATCAATTACATCATCGACGAATTCAAGAAGGAATCCGGCGTCGACCTGTCCAAGGACGTGCTGGCCATGCAGCGCCTGAAGGAAGCCGCCGAGAAGGCCAAGATCGAACTCTCCTCGACGCAGCAGACCGAAATCAACCTGCCGTACATCACGGCGGATCAGTCCGGTCCGAAGCACCTGAATCTGAAGATCACCCGCTCGAAGCTCGAGGCGCTGGTCGAAGACCTGATCGAACGCACGATCGAGCCCTGCCGCACCGCCATCAAGGACGCCGGCATCAAGGTCTCCGAGATCGACGACGTGATCCTGGTCGGCGGCATGACCCGTATGCCCAAGGTCCAGGAGAAGGTCAAGGAATTCTTCGGCCGTGATCCGCGCAAGGATGTGAACCCCGACGAGGCCGTGGCCGCCGGTGCCGCGATCCAGGGTTCCGTGCTGTCGGGCGACCGCAAGGACGTGCTGTTGCTGGACGTGACCCCGCTGTCCCTGGGCATCGAAACCATGGGCGGCGTGATGACCAAGATGATCAAGAAGAACACCACGATTCCGACGCGTTTCTCGCAGGTGTTCTCGACGGCCGATGACAATCAGCCGGCCGTGACGATCAAGGTCTTCCAGGGCGAGCGCGAAGTGGCCGCCGGCAACAAGGGGCTGGGCGAATTCAACCTGGAAGGTATCCCGCCCGCGCCGCGCGGCCTGCCGCAGATCGAGGTCACGTTCGACATCGACGCCAACGGCATCCTGCATGTGTCGGCCAAGGACAAGGGCACCGGCAAGGAAAACAAGATCACGATCAAGGCCAGCTCCGGGCTGACCGAGGACGAGATCGAGCGCATGGTGAAGGACGCCGAGGCCAATGCCGAGGAAGATCACCGCGTTGCCGAACTGGCACAATCGCGCAACCAGGCCGACGGTCTGGTCCATGCCACGCGCAAGTCCCTGACGGAATACGGCGACAAGCTCGAGGCGGCCGAAAAGGACGCCATCGAGTCGGCGATCAAGGACCTGGAAGAAGCCGTCAAGGGCGACGACAAGGCCGCCATCGACGCCAAGGTCGAAGCCCTGTCCACGGCATCGCAGAAGTTGGGCGAAAAGATGTATGCCGACATGCAGGCCAAGGCAGCTGCCGAAGGCGCCGCTGCGGCGGATGGCGCGAAGCCGGCCGACGACAATGTCGTCGATGCCGACTTCAAGGAAGTGAAGCGCGACTGATCGTGGATCCGCCTGTGTCCGGACTGGTCTCGTGCCGGTCCGGATCATGGCGGTTCACCCGCATGCAGATGCCCGGCCCTGGCGTTTTCGCCGGTCCGGGCTTGTGTCCTTCAATGAGCAGCGCATAGCGCAGGCAATCGACATCTATGGCAAAACGAGATTTTTACGAAATCCTGGGGGTCGCCAAGAACGCCTCGGATGACGACATCCGCAAGGCCTACCGCAAGCTGGCCATGAAATACCATCCGGACCGCAACCCGGACAGCAAGGAAGCGGAGGACAAGTTCAAAGAGGCGAAGGAAGCCTACGAGATGCTGTCCGACGCCGAAAAGCGCACGGCCTATGACCGGTTCGGTCATGCGGGCGTGGACCCCAACGCGGCGGCTGGTGCCGGCATGGGCGGGGCGGGCGGTTTCGCTGATGCCTTCGGCGATATTTTTGGCGAGATCTTCGGTGGCGCGGGTGGCCGTCGGGGCGGTGGCGGGCCGCAGGTCTATCGCGGCGCCGATCTGAAGTACAACCTGGAAATCAGCCTGGAGCAGGCGGCCAGCGGCTTCGATACGGAAATCCGTATCCCCAGTTGGGAAACCTGCGACACCTGTCATGGTTCCGGGGCCAAGCCGGGCACCACGCCCCATACCTGCCACACCTGCGGCGGCAGCGGCGCGGTGCGCATGCAGCAGGGTTTTTTCAGCGTGCAGCAGACCTGCCCGACCTGTCACGGCAGCGGCAAGGAAATTCCCAACCCTTGCGCAGAATGCGACGGGGTGGGCCGCATCCGCAAGAACAAGACCCTGCAGGTCAAGATCCCGGCGGGGATCGACGACGGCATGCGCATCCGGTCGTCCGGCAACGGTGAACCTGGCGTCAACGGTGGGCCTCCGGGCGACCTGTTCGTCGAAATCCGCATCAAGCCACATGGCATCTTCCAGCGCGACGGCGAGGATCTGCACTGCGAACTGACCATCCCCTTCACCAAGGCGGCATTGGGCGGCACCCTGGAAGTGCCTACGCTCTCAGGGCGCGGCGAGATCACCATCCCCGAAGGCACCCAGACGGGCAAGACCTTCCGCCTGCGTGGCAAGGGCATCAAGGGGATCCGGTCCAGCTATCCCGGCGACCTGTACTGTCACGTCGCCGTGGAAACGCCGGTGCGTCTGAATGACGAACAGAAAGCCCTGCTGCGTCAGTTCGAAACGTCCTTGACCAGCGGCGGCGACCGCCATTCGCCCAAAAGCGAGTCCTGGACGGACAAGGTGAAGAGCTTCTTTTCCTGAATCGTTCGCTGAACGGCTTTCTTGGAAGCCCCGCTTCCGGATGACCCGGTGGTGGGGCTTTTCCGTCTAATGTTTCGGATGCGAATCGGCCGCCACCGCGATGCTCAGGTCGTCGGGCTTGAGCAAGGTCCGCATGGCATCGTTCACCTGATCCGCCTTCAGTGCCTTCAGCTGGTCGATGATGTGCTGCTGCCAGGCGAAGCTACGCCCGGTTTCCAGGTAATCCAGCCAGCGGTCGGCCAGCCAGGTGTCGCTGGACCGGCCCAACTGCAGGTAATTCACCAGGGACGTCACGCCCTGATCGACATCCTGCTGTGTGAAGCCGGATTTCAGCGTGGCATCGAGGGTGGCGCGCATCGCCTGTTGCAGCGTCTGGGCGTTCTGCGATGCCATGGTGGCAAACAGCGTCCAGGCGCCGGACGGCTCGAAGGCCGATGCCCGTAGATTGCTGCCGACCCCATAGGACAGGCCCTGCTTGACGCGGATGCTTTGCCATAGGCGGGAATCCTCGGACCCTCCCAGCAGGTAATTGGCCAGCATCAGGGCGGGCCAGCGCGGGTCCGTATCCTGCAGTTTCAGCGGCAGGGTGGCCAGGTAGTTGGCGTTGGCCTTGCCTGGGGCTGGAATCTCGAAGGTCTTGGGCGCCACCGCATACCAGGGGTCAGGAATCCGGACGTAGGCTGGCGCCTGGTGCCAGCCTGACAGCGCGTCGCGCAGGGTGTCCTGGAGTGCTTTCGGGTCGAAGTCGCCGACCAGCGAAACCGTCATGCCGCCCGCGCCGTAGAAGCGGTCGTGGAATTTCAGCAGCTGATCCCGCGTCAGCGTTTTCGTCTGTGCCAGCATTTCCTGGGCTGTGGGCGTATAGCGGATGTCCTCCGGTTTCCAGGGCTGTCCGTGGCGTTGCAGCGCATTGCGCACCAGATACGACGGGCTGACGGCTTCGTTTTCGATGTTGGTAGTCAGACTGCGCTGGATCTCCGCCAGTTCCGTCGCGGGGAACGACGGGTGGCGTAGCAGGTGGAAGACCAGCTTCAGCAGTTCCGGCAGGTGTTCGCGGGAACTGCGCAGCGAGACGGTCAAGGTGTTGCCTTCGTCGTTGAAGGCCAGTTCGGAGTCCAGGGCATTGAGCCGATCCTCGATCTGCTGGCGCGACATATCGTCGGTGCCCCGTAGCAGCATCGCGGCGGTCATCGACGGCACCAGGCCGAGGCCTTTCATCTGCTCGATCGAGCCAAAGTGCAGGCGCAGGAAACCATGCACCTGGTTGCCCGGGGTCGCCTTGGGCAGCAATGCCATCGACACGGTCCCGTTGGGCAGCGTCAGGGCGCTGCGCTGCGTGGCGGCGTCGATCGCCTGGGGATCGGTATCGAAGGTCGCCACGGTGGGGCGGGTCGTCCCGGTCTTCAGTTGCTCGATCCAGGGCTTCAGGTCCGCGGTGGGGGCGGCCGGTGCATACTTTGGATCGGGGGTCGGCAGGTACAGGCCACTGGTGCGGTTGCTGGGCAGCAGCCAGGTTTTCAATTCCGTACGGATCGAATCGAGCGTCAGGGCGCGCACACGCAATGGTTCGATGAACAACAGCCGCCAGTCGCCTCTGGATACCGCGTTGGACAGGGCGTCGGCCAGGCTGGCGGGCTGGTTGTAGATCTGTTTCCACTGGTTCAGCCAGGCGGTCCGGTTGCGGTCCAGGGCGGTCTGATCCAGCTGATCGATCCCGCCGGATTCCAGGGTCTGTTCCAGTGTCTTCAGGGCTGCCTGAGGGTCGGCATCCGGCTGCAGCTGGGCGCCAAACACCGCGTAACCGGGCTGCTGCATGGCCCGCGCAAAGCCGAAGACGCTGCTGGCCTGGCCACTTTTTACCAGAGACTGATAGAGCGGTCCGGCCGGCGTATCCGCCAGCATGTCGGTGCCCATCGACAGCGCCGTGAAGACGTCGCTGGTCGCTTCCGGGAAGTGATACTGCGCGATCGCGATCGGGCTGCCGCCGATGCGGCGCAGGGTGACGGTGCGCGCGCCTTGCTGGACCGGCTCGACCGTGTATTCCGGTGGTAGCTCGCGGGTCGGCCTGACCATGGGGCCAAAGTCCTGGGCGATCCACTGTAGCACCTGTTGCGTGTCGAAGCGGCCCGTCACGATCAGGACGGCGTTGTCCGGCTGATAGTAGCGGTGGTAGAACGCCTGCAGCTGCGCTACGTCGACGTGTTCCACGTCGGATCGCGCGCCGATGACACTGCGGCCATAGGGATGCCAGACATAGGCGGCGGCGTCGGTCTGCTGCAGCAGCATGCTGAATGGGCTGTTTTCGCCACGCTCCATTTCATTGCGCACCACGGGCATTTCCGCATCCAGATCGGCGCGGCTGATGCGGGAATTCAGCATGGCATCGGCCTGCCAGGACAGATACCAGCGCAAGGTGTCCGGGTTGCTGGAGAACGTGGCGTAGTAGTTGGTCAGGTCGGTCGAAGTGGATCCGTTGGCGGCCAGGCCGCGCCGGGAAAATTCGGCCAACGCGTCGGGGTGTTTCGGGCTGCCGCGGAACAGCAGGTGTTCCAGCAGGTGCGCCATGCCGGTCTCGCCGGCGCCCTCGTTGCGTGAGCCGACCTTGTAGCTCATGTTCACGGTCGTCTGGGCGCGGGAATCATCAGGGGCGAGCAGCACCTGCAGGCCGTTGGCCAGGTGGTATTCCGCGATGCCTTCGATCATGACCACCGGCGTGATGCCGGGGGGTGTCTTGGCCTGTGCAAGGCAAGGCGTAGCGATCGCCAGGGGCAGGGACAGTACCAGCAGGGAAAGGAAGGATTTCAGTCGTTTCATCTAGAGTCGCAGCCCGTGGGTAAAGGGTCATCGCCCATAACAGTACTGCAAATAGGGTGGCGTCTGGCGGAACGACGGATTTGTTGATCCCCCCTGGGAGCGGGATGGTAGCGCGGACTCCGCTGCATGGGGCGCTGCAGCGGCTCCTACAGCATGCCGATCAGCCGTGTGTCGGGAAGGCGAATTCCGTCCCCTTGACCTCGCTGTCCGGCCAGCGCTGCATCACGGATTTCTGGCGGGTATAGAACCGCACGCCTTCCTCGCCATAGACATTCATGTCGCCGAACAGGCTGTTCTTCCAGCCGCCGAAACCGTGCCAGGCCATTGGCACGGGGATCGGCACGTTGATGCCGACCATGCCGACCTGGATGCGGCGGGCGAATTCCCGGGCGGCGTGGCCGTCCCGTGTAAAGCAGGCGACGCCGTTGCCGAAACTGTGTTCATTGATGATGCGGATGGCCGAGTCGATGTCGGGCGCACGCACGCAGGACAGCACCGGTCCGAAGATTTCTTCTTGATAGATCCGCATCGACGGCGTGACGTGGTCGAACAGGCAGCCACCGACGAAGAAGCCTTCCTCGTGTCCGGGAACCGTGAGGCCACGCCCGTCGAGAACAAGCTGGGCGCCTTCGCTGACGCCGATGTCCAGGTAGTCGTGGATACGCTGCAGGGCATCCCGGGTGATCACGGGACCCATCTCGGCCTCGGCATCCATGCCGTGGGAAATCTTCAGGTTTCGGGTGCGTTCGGCCAGCAAGGGCATGATGCGGTCGGCGGCGTCGCCCACCAGGACGGCGACCGACACCGCCATGCAGCGCTCGCCCGCAGCGCCGTAGGCGGAGCCGATCAGGGCGTTGACGGCCTGATCCAGATCGGCGTCGGGCATGATCACCATGTGATTCTTGGCGCCGCCCAGGGCCTGTACCCGCTTGCCGTGGTGCGCGCCCCGTTCGTAGATCGAGCGGGCGATCGGGGTGGAACCCACGAAGCTGATCGCCTGGACCTCGGGATGACTCAGCAGCGCCTCGACGGCTTGCTTGTCGCCCTGGATCACATTGAAGACGCCGTCGGGCAGACCGGCCTCGCTCAACAGTTCGGCGATGCGCAGGGATACGGAAGGGTCGCGCTCGCTGGGCTTGAGGATAAAGCAGTTGCCCGCCGCGATCGCCAGCGGAAACATCCAGCAGGGCACCATGGCCGGGAAGTTGAACGGCGTGATGCCCGCCACCACACCCAGGGGCTGGCGCAGGGTCCAGTTGTCCAGACCTGTGGCGACCTGCTCGGTGTAGTCTCCTTTCAACAATTGGGGGATGCCGCAGGCAAATTCGATGATGTCGATGCCCCGGGCCAGTTCACCCATGGCGTCGCTGAATACCTTGCCGTGTTCCGCCGTGATGATGGCCGCGAGTTCTTCACTATGGGTGTTCATCAGCTCCAGAAACCGGAACATGACTCGGGCCCGGCGCGATGCGGGGGTATTGGACCAGGCGGGAAAGGCGGCGGCCGCGGAGCGCACGGCGGCTTCCAGGTCCTCCGGGCTGGCCAGCCGCAACTGGCGCGTGACTTCTCCGGTGGCCGGATTGTGGATGGCCTGGGTATGGGTGCCCTGGCCCGGTGTGCGACGCCCATTGATGAAGTGACCGACGTCCGCCGTGTCCGTGTAGGCTTGCATGAGAATCTCCGGAGAAAGTGATGGGGTGAGTGAAATGCGATATCGGCTCAGTGTAGGAACGGCACTGCGACCTGCATAGATCGAAAAGCTGGAATCATTGTTTGATTTCGTGAACAATGACCGGATGGATTCAAAAAATGTCGATCGGCTCTGGCCGCATATTCACTGGTTGACCGTGCTGTCTCAGCAAGGCAGTTTTACGGCGGCGGCCCGGCGGTTGTTGGTCAGCAAGGCCGCCATGAGCCAGCGTATGGCCGAACTGGAACTGGCGGCTGGTGTGCCGTTGATCCAGCGCACGACACGTTCCGTCCGCCTGACCGAGGCCGGCCAGCGCCTGGTCGACGATACGCGGGATGCCTACGCGCACATCGCGTCCAGCTTTGCCGATGTCCAGGATCTTTCGGTGGTGCCCAGTGGCTTGTTGCGCATCACGGCGCCCGTGGCCTTTGCCCGCCAGCAGCTCGTCGCCTGCCTGCCGGAATTCCTGCGGCGCTACCCGAAGATCCGGCTTGAACTCGACATGCGCGATGGGCTGGTGTCCCTGGCTTCCGAGGGCTTCGACCTGGCCCTGCGCCATGTCGAAGCTCCCCCGGATACCTACGTGGCGCGGGTCCTGTGCCAGACGCGCACCCTGCTGGTGGCCAGTCCCGGCTATCTGGCGCAGTACGGCACGCCCCAGGATCCCTGGCAGCTCGGGGATCATCGGCATCTGCACTACCCGCGTCAGCATGGCGTGGCGAACTGGGTCTTTGAACGCATGGATGCCGGATCGGTGGACCGTCAGGTGACGGTTCGGGTCCAGCCCTGTTTCGTGGCGAACAATAGCGAGGTGCTGCGCGATATGGCCTGCGCAGGGGCTGGGGTGGCGCTGCTGCCCGACTTCTCCGCGCAACGTGCGGTCCAGGATGGGGAATTGGTTGAAATCCTGCCTCAGTGGTGTCCGGTCAGCACGTTCGGGCGCACGATTTTCGCCCTGCGGCCGTATGCCAGCCAGGCGCCGAGAAACGTGCGGGTCCTGCTGGATTACCTGCTGGAAGTCTTTTCACAGGGATTCGACCACAGGCCCGGGCGTGCGCTCTGATTCGAAGAAACGCCATAGGCGCGGGTGCCCCGAGTAGGTCACATTGAAGCGCAGCCAGCCGTCCTCGTGTCCCGCCGGATCGAAGTAGCTGCCGGGCGCTAGCCAGATGCCGGCTTTCAGCGCCCGCGCCGCCAGGCCGATCATGCCGTCCGTGCCCGGGAAGGGCTGTCGGGGCCGGGCCCACAGGAACAGGCCTGCGCCGGGCTCGTCCCAGATTTCGAATCCGTGCTCGTGCATGGCGGCAGTGACCTGATCGTGGGCCCGATGCAGGCGTTCGCGGATACCGCGCAGATAGGTCGCATGGCGGCCGTCGCGCAGGACGTGATGGACGATGCGTTCCATCACTTCGGCCGAGGTCAGGCCCAACGACATCTTGGTGCGGGCGCATTGCTCCAACAGTGCCTTGGCGCAGGTCAGGTAGCCGACGCGGGTGGAGGGCATGACGCTTTTGGCGAAGCCCGACACGTAGATCACGCGGCTCGTGCCGGCCAGGGCCGCCAGCAGCGGGGCCGGTTCCGACAGCAGGTCGCGCGATACGTCGTCCTCGACAACAAGGATGGAATGGCGCTCGGCCAGTTGCAGCAGGCGGAATGCGCCAGCCATGGTGAATGTGGCGCCCGTGGGGTTCTGCAGGACGGTGGTGACGAACATGGCCCGGATAGGGTGCCGGCTGGCCAGGTCTTCCAGGGTCTGCTCGCAGATGCCTTCGCGCGTGCGGGGCACGGCATGCACGACGATGTGGTTCAGGGCCAGGATCTGCAGCAGATTGGCGTAGCAGGGGGCTTCGACGGCGACGTGGTCGCCAGGGCGCAGAATGGTTCGCACCACGATGTCCAGCGCCTGGGTTGCGCCATGGGTCAGCAGGACCTGATTCGGCTCGACCTCCAGCCCGTATTCCAGCAGGTGGTGGGCAATATGCTCGCGCAAGGGGTAATAGCCGAGTGGATGTCCGTAGGATGACATCTGGCTGACCGGCACACGGCTCATCTGGCGCAAGGCATGCGGCAGGCCGGTCTCGTCATGCCAGTCGGGCGGCAGCCAGCCGCATCCGGCCTTGATGGAAATCGAATGATCGGCAAAGACGTCCGCCAGCAGCCAGGATGAGCCGATCCGCGGGACCACCCAGTCCGGGACGGACGACGCCGGAACCTGTCTGGGGCGGGCGACACGGAAATTCGCACCGGGCCGGGATTGCAGCACCCCCTGGGCCACCAGCCGGTTGTAGGCGGCCATGACAGTGAAGGTGCTGAGCCCGTGGTCCTGGGCAAATCGCCTAACCGAGGGGAGTGCCATCCCCGGGCGCAGCACCCGGTCGCGGATGGCGTGTTCCAGCGCCTCCACGGCCTGATCCACCAGGCTGGGCGCCCGCTTTCGATCGCGATCCGGTTCGAACAGGATCATGTCGATCTTGGCAGGAGGCTTTGATGCATGCGTCGATTCCTCTGTCGGTCAGTACAGTTGTTTGAATTTAAACAATACAGTTATCCGGCCATCCTGTCACCGTGTATGTATCTCGGGCAATGGGCAGCCCAGAATGAATCAACCGCATTTCCCCGCATCGAGAGGCTGCCATGCACACCGAAGTCACGAACACGATGGATCTGTCCAATTTGTGGATGCCGTTCACCGCCAACCGCCAGTTCAAGGCGCACCCCAGGCTGCTGACCGGGGCCAAGGACATGCACTACACGGCGGCGGATGGCCATTCGGTGCTGGATGGCACGTCCGGCCTGTGGTGCGTCAATGCGGGGCATGCACGCCAGCCCATCATCGATGCCATTCATCGCCAGGCCACCCAGCTGGACTATGCGCCCAGCTTCCAGATCGGCCACGAGGACTCCTTTCACGCCGCCACGGAAGTCGCCGCCCTGATGCCCAAGGGGCTGGATCGCATCTTCTTCACGAATTCCGGGTCGGAATCCGTCGATACGGCGCTCAAGATCGCAGTTGCCTATCACCGGGCGCGCGGCGAAGGGCAGCGCACCCGCCTGATCGGGCGCGAGCGCGGCTATCACGGAGTCGGATTCGGAGGTATTTCGGTGGGGGGGATCTCGTCCAACCGCAAGGCGTTTTCCGGGGTGTTGCTGCCGGGTGTGGATCATCTGCCGCATACGCACGATCTGGCCCACAATGCCTGGTCTCGCGGCCAGCCCGCCTGGGGGGCGCATTTTGCCGACGCCCTGGAAAGCATCATTGCGCTGCATGATGCCTCGACGATCGCGGCCGTCATCGTCGAACCCCTGGCGGGATCCACCGGGGTGCTGCTGCCACCCAAGGGATATCTGGAAAAACTGCGTGCCATCACCGAAAAACACGGCATTTTGCTGATTTTCGACGAGGTCATCACCGGCTTCGGCCGGCTGGGGGCGGCGACCGCCAGCGACTTCTTCGGCGTGACGCCGGACCTGATCACTATGGCCAAGGGTATCAGCAACGCGGCGGTGCCGGCGGGCGCCGTGGCCGTGCGCCGTTCCGTCCATGACACGATCATCGACGCCAGCGCCAGCGGTATTGAATTCTTCCATGGCTATACCTATTCCGCGCATCCGCTGGCGACGGCCGCCATCCGGGCCACGCTGGGGATCTACCGCGACGAACAGCTCTTCAAGCGGGCGCATGACCTTTCCGTGCCGTTCGAAAACGCAGCGCACGGGCTGAAGGGCGCGCGCCATGTGATCGACGTCCGCAATCTGGGGCTGGTGGCCGGCATCGAGCTGACCCCGCGTGAAGGCGCGCCGGGGGCGCGCGCCGCAGAAGTCTTCAGCAAGTGCTTCGATCAAGGTGTGCTGGTACGCTATACCGGCGACATCATCGCGGTTTCGCCTCCGCTGATTATCAGCGAGGAACAGATTGCACGGATTTTCGAAACCATCGCCGCAGTGCTGAAGACCGTGGAGTAACGAGGGCAAGCTGGGCACTATTTTTGTGACGAGCTCGGGTGTCGATGAAATCACGGGAAGATCGTGGTACTGAATTTTCCATCTGATCGGCAGGGAGGCGCGAGGGCCAGTCGATTTTTCAGCGGGGGGCAGGCGGCGCCCCGAGGCTTGCGCCGGGGACAAGGGTAGGTTGTAGCGGCTCTTGTGGCGGGACGGGCCTGCCAGCCAGCAGATCCACGATGATGTGAGCAGCCCGAGCGCCAATATCGCTATCCGGAATGCGGATGGTGGTGAGTTCGGGCTGCATCATGGCTGCCTCTTCGAGGCCGTCAAAGCCGATGAGCGATATCTCTTCGGGTACTTTGATGCCCAAGCGGCGGCACTCGTGCAAGGCGCCCATGGCCTGCAGGTCGGTGCCGAACAGAATAACCGTAGGACGGGGTGACATCCGCCAGATTTGACGGATGGCCTGGCGCCCCCCCTCGTAAGAAAAGGGGTACTCGATGATCCAGCCCTCGGGAATCGCGAGCCCGGCTTCGTGTACGGCGGCCAGGATGCCTGCTCGTCGGTAGCGAGCGCGTTCGTTGCCGATGATCGTGCCACCGCAAATGCCCAGATGCGTATGGCCTTTTTCCAGTGCTAGCTTGGCAAGCTTGTAGGCTGCGTCGAAGTTCGAGATGCCAACGCAATAGGGGTGTTGGCTGCCATCCACGGACCAGGTGAGTACATAGGGTAGTTTGTACTGGCGCAGCAGGCTGAAGACTGCGTCTTCATGGTCTGTCCCTACCATGATGATGCCGTCTACGCCCTTTTCGAGGATGGCGCGGATGAGAGAGGCCTCGGTTTCAATGTGATATTCGTGGCTGACAATAAGCAGCTGGTAGCCTTGGGCCCAAAGTGCCTGCTGAATGGAGTGGGTCGAGTGGGCGAAGATGGGGTTGTTGAGTGTGGGGTATACGGCAGCGATAGTCTGGCTGCGTCGCGAGGCCAGGGCGCGAGCCGCACCATCGCGGATATAACCCAGTTGGGCAACCGCATTGTTCACAGCTTCGAGTGTCTTGGGTTTGACGCGGTCGGGCACGGAAAGTGCTCGGGAAGCGCTACCCAGCGATACACCCGCCAGGCGAGCGACATCGGCTAGAGTGGGTCTGCTGTATGTCATGGAGTACCTAAAAACATCGGGTGTTTACTCATTGACAGTGTCTGAGCGGCCTATGGTAACCTGCCCTCACACAAATTTGAAACGTTTCATTTTATTAATCACCCCTCCCAACAGCATTGTAATTGCTGTTTTTAAAAAATTAGAGTTGAAGCGCTTCAAAAATGTTGAAATAGAAGGAGCTGTTGATGTCTCTGTTGTCGATCAGTGCCTCGCTCGGCTTTCCTGAATAGCAGGCTGGGGCATTAAAACATCAAGTGAATCCCAACAGGAGATTCCACCCGGAAGCCCTAGGGATCAAGGAGTGTAGACATGAAATTCAAAAAAACTGTTTTTGCCATTGCTGTCGGTGTCATGGCCTTTGGGGCTACCGCGGCCACTGCGGCGACAATCAAGGTGGGCGCCTTGTTTCCGTTCAGCGGCGGCCTGGCACTGCTGGGACAGGAAAGCTTTCGAGGGGTGGAGCTCGCCATCAACGAGGTGAATGCAGCCGGCGGCATTAATGGAGACAAAATCGAGATCGTCAAGGCAGATGCCGTTGACCCCAACCAAGCGGTGTCCGGTGCCAAGCGTCTGGTATCCGATGGTGTAGTTGCCATTTTTGGCAGCTATGCATCCGGACTCTCCTATGCCGCATCGCCAGTCGCCGAACTGGCTGGTGTTCC
The DNA here is from genome assembly GCA_019104865.1 of Castellaniella sp. Classification (GTDB taxonomy): domain Bacteria; phylum Pseudomonadota; class Gammaproteobacteria; order Burkholderiales; family Burkholderiaceae_B; genus Castellaniella. The sequence continues at coordinate 95,103 of JAHRWZ010000016.1, forward strand.
GTACTTTGAGTTGGGTGCTACAGCGCATAAGATCACCACCCGTGGGTACAAATATTTGTTTCGCACCAACCCGAATACCGCCAAGTATGGTGTAGCTGTGGTTGATGCCCTGCATGGCCTGATTGCTCCTGGCATAGGGTTGAGTGCCAAGGATATCCGCATCGGCATCATTCATGAAGATGGCCCCTATGGTACTGATGTGGCCGCAACCGAGAAGAAGCGTGCCGCGGAGTTGGGCTACCAGGTGGTTGAGACGCTGCCTTATTCCGCCAAATCGGTTGATCTGTCTTCTTTGGTCCTACGTCTGAAGGGTGCCAAGGCCAATGTGGTGCTGCAGACTTCATATCAGAACGACACCATCTTGTACTTCCGCCAGGCTAAGGAAGCGAATTTTCATCCCAAGGTCGTGATTGGTGCTGGGGGCGGCTATTCGCTGATGGATACCGCTAAGGCTGTAGGGGCGGACATCGACGGTGTGTTCGATCTGGATTTTCCTCAAGCATCGATCAACCCGAAGGGAGCTCCCGGGTTGGAAAAATTTCTTGCCGAGTATAAGTCGGCTTATAGCAGTACGCCGCAGTCCGGGCACAGTCTGGCTAACTATGTCGGGGCCAAGGCATTCCTTGACATCATGGCACACGCCAAATCATTTGATAAAGACAAAATTCGTGAGGCCGTGCTGGCATACAAGAAGCCCGACGGCGAAAGCGCCAATGGCTGGGGCTTCGATTTCGCCAAAGAGGGCCAGAATGAGGCCTCCAATTTCTATGTGATGCAGTGGCAAAACGGTGAACTGGTCACCATTGAGCCCAAAAATCTTGCGCTGGGCAAGCCGAAGTTCAACCAGTGAGCGTGGCACCGTCGTCGCCGTGACTGGCGCCCGGGCTGATTTGTCCCCTCGGCACGAAACCTTCATTTTTCCAAGAGATTGACCATGGATATTTTTTTCCAGTTAATCATCAATGGTCTCCTGCTGGGGGGGGCCTACATGATCATCAGCCTGGGCCTGACGCTCATCTTCGGGGTCGTGCGTGTCGTCAACTTCGCCCACGGCGAGTTTTTGATGATCGGCATGTACTTCGTCTATCTGATGGCAGCGCATCTGGGTATCCACCCCTACATCGGCCTAGTGCCCGCGGCCATCGTGCTGTTCGCCCTGGGGGCCTTCGTGCAGAAAGTGGTGATCGAGCCGCTGCTGGACGCGGGCGAGGAAATCCAGATTTTCGCCACGGTGGGCGTCTCCACCATTTTGCTCAACCTGGCCCTAGTCATCTTCGGCGCGGACGTGTTTCGGGCGCATACCTCGGTGGGTACTGGCTCGTTCGAGGTCGGTCCATTTTCCCTGGTGACGGGGCAGGTGGTCACGTTCGTGATCGCCATCGCCCTGGCCGTGGGCCTGCATCTGTTCATGCACCGCACCTATCTGGGGCGCGCGCTGCGGGCCGTGGCCCAGCAACGCTACGCCGCCATGCTCATGGGGGTCAACGTCAAGTTCGTCTATGTCATTGCCTTTGGCCTGGGCTCGGCCTTCGTGGGGGTCGCCGCCGGCCTGCTGGCGCCGCAGTATCCGGTGTTTCCCACGGTGGGCACGTATTTCGTGCTGACGGCTTTCGTGATCGTGGTGCTGGGCGGCATGGGCGACCTCTACGGCGCGGTGGTGGGTTCGCTCATCATCGGCGTGGTGGACACCCTGGCGGGCTTCTACATCGCGCCTGATCTCAAGGAAGTCGTCTATTTCGGTATTTTTTTGCTGATTCTGATCCTGCGCCCCAGCGGGCTGTTCGGGTTGGGCACTGAATAAGCAGGAGCGCCTCATGTTCCCCGATTTTCGCAATCCAAAAGCGTATGTCAGCCTGGCGGTTCTGATCCTCGCGTTTCTCGTGCCCCTGGCGCTGGACACGGCCTTCTGGACCAATCTCTTCGTTCTCATCTTCGTCTTTGCCGCGCTGTCGATCGCCTGGAACATCGTCGGCGGCTTTGCCGGGCAGCTGTCGCTGGGCCACGCGGTGTTCTACGGCATCGGTGGATACACCGCCACGCTGCTCACGCAGGCATACGGCATCAGCCCCTGGATCGGCATGCTGGCCGGGGCGGTGATTTCCGGCGTGGTGGCCATCATCATCAGCTATCCCACCTTGCGCCTGAAAGGCCCGTTCTTCGCCCTGGCCACCATCGCCATCCTGGAGGTGGTGCGCCTGCTGGTGATCCACGAGGAAAGCTGGACGGGCGGCTCCAGCGGCATCAGCCTGCCGCTGAACATCGGCTGGGAGTGGATGATCTTCCGTAACAAGACCAATTACCTGATCATCGCCTTCGGCCTGTTTATGTTCGTCTTCTGGGCTTCGTGGCTGATCCGCAAGTCGCGCCTGGGGCACTACCTGCTGGCCATCCGCGAGCGCGAGGACGCGGCGCAGGCCGTGGGGGTGAACACCGCCAGCAAGAAGACCCAGGCCGCCGTGCTGTCGGCCATGCTCACCAGCATCGTCGGCACCTTTCACATCACCTATCTCACCTTCGTCGATCCGCAATCCGCCTTTTCGCTCGAACTGTCCATCCAGATCGCCATGTTTGCGCTGATCGGCGGCATGGGCACGCTGGCCGGCCCCGTTGCCGGCACGTTTCTGGTGCTGCCGATCGCCGAGCTGGCGCGCGCCTGGCTGAGCGGCGTGAGCAACGGGCTGCACGGGCTCATCTACGGCGTCGTGCTGGTGGTCGTCGTGCTGACCATCCCGCAGGGGCTGGTGGGGTCGTTCGGCGCCCGCGTAGGCCGCTGGGTGTCGCGCCTGCCGTATCTGGGCCGGGCCCCCGCGGCGCCGGCGCGGGCCGGCCAGCTGGCGCAGGGCTGTGCGCGCCAGGAAACGCCCGTGCTTGAGGCGCGCAATCTGTTCAAGAATTTCGGCGGCCTGCGCGCCACCAACGACGTGTCGCTGACGCTGTTTGAAAACGAGATCCTGGGCATCATCGGCGCCAACGGGGCGGGCAAGACCACAGTGTTCAACCAGCTCTCGGGCTTCATCCGGCCCGACCAGGGCACGATCCGCCTGCGCGCGCGCGACGGCCAGTGGGCAAGCTGCAATGCGCCGTATGAATATGCGCACCAAGGCCTGAGCCGCACCTTCCAGACGGCTTTGCCCTTCACCAGCCTGACGGTGCTCGAGAACATCATGCTGGGGGCCTTCATCAACACCACCGACCGCCGCGAGGCCGAGGCCGTGGCGCTCGAGGTGGCCGGACTCACCGACCTCACCGAGCTGCTCGGCGTCGAGGCGCGCAACCTGACGGTGGGCGGGGTCAAGCGCCTAGAAGTGGCCCGCGCCCTGGCCACGCGGCCCAAGATCCTGCTGCTCGACGAGGTGATGGCGGGCCTGAACCCCACCGACATCGACAAGGCTATCGCGATGATCCGCCGCGTGCGCGAGTCGGGGGTGTCGGTGGTCATGATCGAGCACATGATGCAGGCCGTCATGGCCTTGTCCGACCGCATCATCGTCATCAGCGAGGGGCAGGTGCTCACCAGCGGCTCGCCGCGCGAGGTGGTGGAGAACCCGCAAGTGATCGAGGCCTATCTGGGCCGGGAGCAGCAACATGCTTAAAGTGTCCAATCTCTGCGCCGGCTATGGCAAGACCCAGGTGCTGGACAATGTCAGCTTCGACGTCCAGGCAGGCGAGGTCGTCACCTTGATTGGCGCCAACGGGGCGGGCAAGACCACCATGCTCAAGGCCATCTGCGGCGTCATCCCCGTCACCCAGGGCGTGGTCGAGTTCGAGGGAGTCGATCTGGCCAACCGCAACGCGTTCGACGTGGTGGCCGCCGGGGTCACGATGATCCCCGAGGGGCGGCAGCTGTTTCCGGGATTCACCGTGCGCGACAACCTGCTGATGGGCTCTTACAAGCCCGCCGCCCGGGCGCAGGCGGCGCAGCGCATGGCCGAGGTGCTGGAAATCTTTCCGCGCGTACAAGAGCGCCTGAACCAGCTGGCGGGCTCGCTGTCGGGCGGCGAGCAGCAGATGGTGGCGATCGCCCGCGGCCTGATGGCCGGACCCCGGCTGCTGATTTTCGACGAGCCCTCGGTGGGCCTGTCGCCGCTGCTGGTGCAGCAGATGTTCGACATCATCGAGCGCATCACGGCCAGCGGCATGACGGTGCTGCTGGTCGAGCAGAACGTCTTCCAGACCCTGAAGCTGGCTGACCGCGGCTACGTGCTGGAAAACGGCACCATCGTGCTGGAGGGTACGGGCGCCGAATTGCTGGGCAACCCCCACATCAAGAAGGCCTATCTGGGGGGCTAGGCGCCTCAGTCTTTCAGGTAGATGTCCAGGCGCTGCGCGGCATTGCGTAGGTGCGTTTCGGCGGCGCGGGCGGCGGTGGTACCGTCGTGCGCCTCGATGGCGTCGAGAATCTGGTGGTGCTCGGTCTGCACGGCCATCACCAGATCCTGGTGGTGGGTGACCGTATTGGTGCGGGCCCGGCGGATGAGCCCGCGTACGTGCTGTTCGAGGTATTCATTGAGCGCGATGAAGTGTGGGTTGTGCGTGGCGTCGCAGATGGCCTGGTGAAAGGCGTAGTCTTCGCTGTCGCCGGGCTGACCGTTGAGAATGGCGTATTCCATGCCCACCAGTGCCCGGCGGATTTCTTTCAGGTCGTCGGTCGTGTGGCGCACGGCAGCGTGCCGGGCGGCAGCCGACTCAAATGCCACCAATAGTTCGATGATGTGCTCGATGGCATCGTGATCGTTGAGCGCTGTGGTGGAAAGCCGAAATGATTGTCGGGCGCTGCGCTCGTTGACGAAGACGCCGCGCCCCTGATGCGAGCTGACCAGGCCCTCGGACTTGAGCTGTGAGATGGCTTCGCGCACGACCGAGCGGCTGACGCCAAACTGCTCGCACAACTGCTTTTCGCTAGGCAGCTTGCTGCCGGAGGCAAGACGGCTTTGTTGTATTTCGTCTTTCAGCCAGTCGATGATGCCGGTGGTGAGTGGCTGTGAGGGTGTGTCCATGTTTTTAGTCATAGGTACGTGCCGTCGGTCAGTATTACACGATATACAGGCCACCGTTTACGTGCACCGTCTCGCCGGTAATGAAACTGGCCAGATCGGAGCATAGGAAGGCGATGACGCTGGCCACCTCGGCGGCCAAGCCAAAACGCTTCAGGGGGGTGCTGTCGAGCAGCACTTGGCCTTTTTGGCGCACTAGGGGTTCGGTCATGGCGGTGGCAATGATGCCAGGGGCTACGATATTTACCCGGGTCTTGGGGGCCAGTTCGAGCGCGAGACTTTTGCTCAGGCTGCTGACGGCACCCTTGGATGCCGAGTAGTGTGCGTGGCCTAGGCTACCGCGGTGGCCAGCCAGAGACGACAGGGTGACGATGGCGCTGTTGTCGGTCAGGTGCGGGATGACGCTGCGACACATATAGAAGGTGCCATCCAGATTGATGCTTATCAGCTTTCGCCATTGTTCATCGCTCATGCTCTCGATGCGCTGCTCGGGGTAGATGCCTGCCGAATGCACTAGATAGTCGATGCCGCCGTGGTGACTGGCAACCGTTTGTGCCAACTGCTGACAGGCCTGGGCGTCTGATACGTCCACTGTGTGGGTAGAGATGCTGCCGGGTGAAGTCTTCAGTTCGTAGGCCAGGGCATCGAGCGCCTGGGTGGAGAGATCGCACAGGGCGACGTTGGCCCCGGCCTGGGCCATCTGCCGGGCCACCTCGCGGCCAATGCCGCCGCTGGCGCCGGTGATGAGTGCGGTTTTGCCGGTGAAAGAAATCATGCGAGTCTCCTGTTAGGGTTATTCCTAATACTGTTCAAATTATTGAAAATAAACGAATAATTCTTGTTGATCGAGAATTTGCCAGTCGCGCCATGGACTTTCGTTGACAAGCAATTTTCGACCTGACTAGAATTCTACAACTTGTCTGATAAGCTAAGCAAACATATCAGACAAGTACGAATATGGATAACTACATAGGAGTGGCAGGAGTGAAGTACACAAAGATTGCAGCAATGATGTCGGTGTGCGGCTTGCTGGCCGTCGGCACCGTCCAGGCCGAACCGCTGAAGATCGCCCTGGTCGAAACCTTGTCCGGCCCGCAGGCCTCGACCGGGCTTCTGTACCGCACGGCGGTCAAGTACGGACTGGAAGAAATCAACCAGGCGGGCGGCTGGGACGGCGCGCCGGTCGAGCTGGCTGAATACGACAACCAGGGCGGGCCCGCAGGCGCGTCCGACAAGGTGAAGGCGGCGATTGCCGGCGGCGCTCGCGTCATCATCCAGGGTTCGTCCTCGGCGGTGTCGGGGCAGATCACGGAAGACGTGCGCAAATACAATCTGCGCAACCCGGGCAAGGAAGTGCTCTACCTGAACATGGGCGGTGAGGCGCTCGAGCTCACAGGCGACAAGTGCCACTTCTATCATTTCCGCTTCACCACCAATGCCACGATCCGCGTGAAGACGCTGGTGCATGCCATGAAAGACGCGGGCGACCTGGGCACCAAGGTGTTCTCCATGAACCAGAACTATTCCTGGGGCATGGACATGCAAAAGGCCATTCAGAGCTTTGCTAAAGAGGGCGGCTACACCGTGGTCGAATCCGTCCTGCATGACGTCAACAAGATTCAGGACTTCGCGCCGTACACCTCCAAGATTCGCGCCAGTGGCGCCCAGACGGTGATCACCGGCAACTGGTCGAACGACCTGCTGCTGCTCATGAAGAGCGCGCGCAATGCGGGCCTGAACGTGCGCTTCGGCACGGTGTTCCTCGACCAGCCGGGCAATATCGCCAACGCCGGTGAAACCGCGCTGGGACACTACGTGTCCACGGCCTTCAACCTCGGCTTGAACGACAAGACCGGGCAGTTCGGCGAGGCCTACAAGGCCAAGACTGGTCACTACCCGACCTTCATCGAGCCGCAGACGGTCTTTGGCATGGAAATGCTGGGCCAGGCGCTGAAGAACACGCCGACCAAGGACGGCGGAATGCCGGTCAGCCAGCTGGCCCTGAACCTCGAAAAGGTGAAGATCCAGACCCCCATGGGCGAGCAGACCATCCGCGCTGCGGATCACCAGGTGGTGCTGCCCATCGTGGTGTCCAAAGTCAGCAAAGAGGCCAAGTACAAGGCCGACGACACCGACATGGGCTTTCTGGCCGTGAAGACCTTCACCGGCGAAGAAGCGGTCAATCCGGTGGAATCCACCTGCAAGATGAAGCGCCCCGCCTGAACCGGCAGCAGGGGCCGCCGCTGACGGCGGTCCCGGCTGCCGTCGTCTCCAAAAAACGTCGTTCACCGCGCATAGACCGGCCTTCGGCCCGGCGCTGCGCTACGGGGAATCCGCATGGAATTTTTCACCATCTCCTTGCTCAATGGCGTGATCTACGGATTGCTGCTGTTCATGGTGTCGGCCGGCCTGACACTGATTTTCGGCATGATGGGGGTTCTGAACTTCGCGCACGCCGCCTTCTACATGCTGGGGGCCTATCTGGCCTACAGCCTGCAGAAAGTGCTGGGGTTCTGGCCCGCCATCATCTTGTCGCCCGTGCTGGTCGGGGTCATCGGCGGCCTGGTCGAGCGCTACATGCTGCGCCGCGTGCACCAGTACGGCCACGGGCACCAGCTGCTGCTCACCTTCGGCGTGTCCTTCATCATCACCGAGCTGGTCAAACTGTTCTACGGCAACTACCCGGTGGACTACCAGGTGCCGGCCTCGCTCGATTTTTCCGCCTTCAGCATCTTCGGGGCCAACTACCCCTTCTACCGCCTGCTGATCGGCGGCACTTCGGTGCTGATGTTCGCCCTCATCTACCTGCTGCTCACGCGCACCCGCGTCGGCATCGTGGTGCGCTCGGCCGTGTTCAAGCCGCGCATGGCCGAGGCGCTGGGGCATAACGTGCCCATGGTCTTCATGGGCGTCTTCGCCGTGGGCTCGGCGCTGGCCGGGCTGGCCGGTGCCGTGGCCGGGGCGTTTTATACGACCAATCCGAACATGTCGCTCGAACTGGGCGTCATGGTGTTCGTCGTGGTGGTGGTGGGTGGCCTCGGGTCGCTGGGGGGCGCCATGGTGGCATCGCTGCTGATCGGTCTCATCACCTCGTTTGCCGTCGGCGTGGACTACAGCCTGGCCGATGGCCTGGGGCTGCTGGGGCTGGGCGACTGGGCCCAGCGCGTGGGCGGCCTGCTGACGCTGAAAGTGTCTTCCCTGGCGGGCACCATCCCCTTCGCCCTGATGTTGCTGGTGCTGATGGTGCGCCCCTCCGGGCTGATGGGCAATCGGGAGTAGAAAAATGATGTCAAGTCGTATTTTGACGCTGCTGGTGCTGCTGGCCCTGCTGGTGCTGGCGCCCCTGTACCTGCCCATGGCCCTGGTGAATGCCGGCATCCAGATGCTGATCGCCGCTCTGTTCGCCACGGCCTTCAACGTGCTGGCCGGGCAGGGCGGGATGCTGTCGTTCGGCCATTCGGCCTATTTCGCCATCGGTACCTTCGCCACGATCCACGCCATGAATGCCGTCGAGGAGATCGCCGGTTTTCCCACGCCGCTGCTGCCGCTGGCCGGGCTGATCGGGGGCGGCCTGCTGGGCGTGGTGGCCGGCTGGTTTTCCACCCAGCGCAGCGGCGTCTACTTCGCCATGGTGACGCTGGCGCTGGCCGAGCTGCTGCATTCGCTCGCGCCGCACCTGAGCGGCATCTTCGGCGGTGAAGGCGGGGTGTCGGCCATGCGCATGCCGGCCTGGGGCCTGGATTTCGGCTCCTCCGTCCAGGTGTACTACCTGACGCTGTTCTGGGTGGTGCTGGGGGTGGCCTTGCTGTACTACTTCACGCGTACGCCGCTGGGCCGCCTGTGCGAAGGCCTGCGCGAGAACACGCATCGCCTGCGCTTCATGGGCTACGACGTGCACCGCCTGCGGCTCATGGTGTTCACCGTGTCGGCGGCCTTCTCGGGGCTGGCAGGAGCCTTGCTGGCCATGAACAACGAGGCCGCCAACTACGTGCTCTTCGACATGAACCTGTCGGCGCAGGTGGTGCTCAATGCCTACATCGGCGGCATCGGCGCCTTCTTCGGCCCGGCGCTGGGGGCGGCGGTCATGACGTTCTTCGGCTATGCCGTGTCCGACCTGACGCGCACCTGGCTGCTGTATCAGGGCGTGATCTTCGTGCTCGTGATGATGTTCATGCCCGCCGGGCTGTTCAGCATCGGCAAGTGGTGGCGCCGCCACAGCGACCACCACTCGGTGCGCCAGCTGGGCGCGGTGCTGGCGGGCTGGAGCACTGCCTGCGTGCTGGGCGCGGTGGGGCTGGTGTTCGTCGTCGAAGTGCTGGCCGTGATCCTGGCCCAGGATTATCAATCGCTGCTCGTGGCCGGGCAGCCGTGGCCGGCCATCCAGCTCTTTGGCTTGTCACTGCTGCCGGGGCAGGTGTGGGTGTGGCTGGTGCCGCTGGCCCTGATGGTGGCCGGAGTGCTGGGAGTGCTGGGTGTCAGCCGCCGCTGGGCCCGCTTGCGTGAGGAGTATGCATCATGAGTCAGGTACGTCAAGGGGCGGCCTCGGCCCCGATCCTGCAGCTGTCCGGGGTACACAAATCGTTTGGCGAGACGCAGATCATCCGCGGGGTGGATTTGTCCATCATCGAGGGCGAGCGTCACGCCATCATCGGGCCCAACGGCGCGGGAAAATCCACGTTGTTTCACCTGATTTCGGGGCAGCTGCAGCCCACCAGCGGCACGATCACGCTGCAGGGGCGCGAGATTCAGGGCAAGACGCCGCGCGCCATCAATCAGATGGGGCTGGCCCGCTCGTTCCAGATCACCAACATCTTCCCCGGGCACAGCGTGTTCGAGAACCTGCGCTTCGGGCTGCTGCGCCGCTACGGCCTGCAATACAACTTCTGGAGCCGCGTCGATCAGGCGCGCGCGATCACGCAGGAGACCGAGCAGTTGCTCGAAGAGCTGCGCCTGCTGCGCTCGCGCGAGGTGCTGGCGGGCGAGCTGTCGTATTCCGAGCAGCGCTCGCTGGAGATCGGCATGGCGCTGGCCTCCGACCCGCGGGTGGTGCTGCTCGACGAGCCCATGGCCGGCATGTCGCGCGAAGAAACCGACTACAGCGTGGGCCTGATCCGCGAGCTGACGGCCAAGCGCACGCTCATGATCGTCGAGCACGACATGGACGTGGTGTTCTCGCTCAGCGACCGCGTGAGCGTGCTGGTCTACGGCCAGATCATCGCCACCGGCACGCCCGATGAAATCCGCAACAATCAGCAGGTGCAGGAAGCCTATCTGGGCACGGAGGTGAGCGTATGAGCGCCGGTCAGACGATGCCGCCCGCGGCGCAGCCCTTGCTGTCGGTGCGCGGCCTGCATGCGCATTACGGCAAGAGCCATATCCTCCGGGGGCTCGATTTCGAGGTGGGGCGCAGCAAGGTGCTGAGCCTGCTGGGCCGCAATGGCGCGGGCCGCTCCACCACCCTGAAGGCGCTGATGGGTATGGTGCCCCCGAGCGCCGGGCAGGTGTGTTTCGACGGCCACGAGCTGGCCGGTATGCAGCCCTACGCCATCGCCCGCCGCGGCATGGCGTTCGTGCCCGAAGAGCGTGACGTCTTCGCCAATCTGAGCGTCGAGGAAAACCTGGTGATGGGCATGCAGCCGCCACGCAAGGGCGCGGCCCAGTGGACGATCGAGCAGATGTTCACTTATTTCCCGCGGCTCAAAGAGCGGCGCAACACCCTGGCGGGCAATCTGTCGGGCGGCGAGCAGCAGATGCTGACCATCTGCCGCTCTTTGCTGGGCAACCCGCAGCTCATCATGATCGACGAGCCCACTGAGGGCCTGGCACCCAAGATCGTCGAGGTGGTGGGCGAGGCTATCGAAGACATCCACCAGCATGGCGTCTCGGTCATCCTGGTCGAGCAGAAACTCGCCATCGCCATGAAGATTTCCACCGACGTCTGTCTGCTGGGACACGGCCACATCGTGTTCAGCGGCACGCCCGAAGAACTTACCGATCAACCTCAATTGCTCAAGGACTGGCTGGCCGTATGACGACTCCCTACACACTCGACGCCCTTCAGGGGCTGGCCCGCGGCCAAGGTTTCGCGGGCCTGCGCGACAAGGTCGTCGTCATCACGGGCGCAGCCAGCGGCATCGGGCTGTCCATGGCCCATGCGTTTGCCGCCGCCGGCGCGCGCCTGGCGCTCATCGACCTGAACGGCACGGCCCTGAAGGCCGCCGCGCAGGGCCTGCAGCAAGCCGTTCCCGAGGCGCAGTTGGCCCGTCACGTGGCTGCGGTCGATGACGAAGCCGCCGTGGCGCGGGCCTTTGCCGCCATCGACGGGCAGTGGGGGCAGGTGGACGTGCTGCTCAACAATGCTGGCATTTCCATGAACTGCCCCACGCTCGAACTCTCGGGCGAGGCCTGGCGCAAGGCGGTGGACGTCAATCTCAACGGCGTGTTCTATTGCGCGCAGGCGGCGGCCCGCTGCATGGTGGCGCGCGGCGAGGGCGTCATCCTCAACATGGCATCCATGTACGGCGTGGTGGCCGCTCCCGAGCGGGCGGCGTATTGCGCCACCAAGGCGGCGGTGGCCATGCTGACGAAATCCCTGGCCATCGAATGGGGCCCCGAAGGAGTGCGCGTCAACGCCATCGCGCCGGGCTACATCCGCACCGCGCTGGTGGATGACCTCGTGGCGCGCGGCCGCATGGATCTCGACGCCCTGGTGCGCCGCACGCCCAGCGGCCGCCTGGGCACCCCCGAAGAAATCGCCGCCCTGGGCCTGTTCCTGGCCTCGGATCACGCCGCCTTCATCAACGGTCACGTGGCCCTGGCCGATGGCGGTTGGTCGGCCTACAGCTATATCTGATCATCTCGTGGAGAGCTCTCATGTCTAAACTTATTTCGCTGTCTCCCGCCGCTCCGTGGGCCGAACTGCGCGTCACCGAGGCCGACTGGAAGGCCGCTGACCCGGCCGTGCTGGGCACCCTGCTGTCGCACATGCACCTGATTCGCGCGTTTGAAGAAACCGTGGTGGGCCTGGCCCTGGATGGTCTGGTGCACGGCCCGGCGCACTCCAGCATCGGCCAGGAAGGCGGTGCCGCCGGGGCGCTGGCGATGCTCACGGCAGCCGACCAGGTCAATGGCTCGCACCGCGGGCACCATCATTTCCTGTCCAAGTCGCTGGCCTACCTCATGCCGTCCGGTGTGGACCCCCGCGCCGCGTTGACCCAGCCTGTGCAAGCCCTGTTGCAGCGCACGCTAGCCGAGATTCTGGGTCTGTCGCAAGGCTTTTGCCATGGCCGTGGCGGCTCGATGCACCTGCGCTGGGAAAAGGCCGGCGTCACCGGCACCAACGCCATCGTGGGCGGTGGCGTGCCGCTGGCGGCGGGTTCGGCCTGGGCGCACCGCCATGCGGGCAGCGATGCCGTGGCGGTCACGTTCTTTGGCGACGGCGCGGTCAACATTGGCTCGGTACTGGAAACCATGAACCTGGCCGCCGCCTGGAAGCTGCCGCTGTGCTTTTTCATCGAGAATAACCGCTATGCAGTGTCCACCAACGTCGAGGAAGCCACCGCTGAGCCGCGCCTGTCGGCACGCGGCCTGGCGTTCAATATCCCCAGCTGGAAAGTGGACGGGATGGATGTCTACGCCGTGCACCTCACTATGCAGCGCGCCCTGGCGCATATGCGCCAGGGCAAGGGCCCGGTGGTGATCGAGGCCGACGTCTACCGCTACCTGCACCAGAACGGCGGCTTTCCGGGCAGCGCCTTTGGCTACCGCAGCAAGGAAGAAGAAGCCGCCTGGCGCCAGCGTGATCCGCTCGATCATCTGGCCGCCCGCATGCAGGCACTGGGCATGATCACCGCCGCCGAGGTCGAGGCCCTGCGCGCGCGCATGCAGGCCGCCATGCAGCAGGCCGTGGAGGCGCTGACCGAGGCCGACCCTGCGGGCAAGGCGGGTAAGAAGCGCATCCGCCTCGAGCTGTGGCCCGATCCGGGCTTTCGCGACGTGGGCCTGCGCGGCGACCTGCACGAGCTCGACGGCGCCCGCTGCGAGGAAGAGTCCAGCTTCAAGGGCGCGCTGCACGAGCGCAAGTTCATCGACGTGATCGCCGATACGCTCGATCGCCGCATGGCCGCCGACGAGCGCATCGTCGTGCTGGGCGAGGACGTGCACCGCCTGAAGGGCGGCACCAACGGCGCCACGCGCGGCCTGAAAGAGAAGTACCCCACGCGCGTGCTGGGCACGCCCATCAGCGAAAACGCCTTCGCGGGCCTGGGCGGCGGCATGGCGATGGATGGGCGCTTTCGGCCAGTGGTCGAGTTCATGTATCCCGACTTTCTCTGGGTGGCCGCCGACCAGGTCTTCAACCAGATTGGCAAGGCGCGGCACATGTTTGGCGGCGACAGCAAGATGCCGCTCGTGCTGCGCTCGAAGGTGGCCATGGGCACGGGCTATGGCTCGCAGCACTCGATGGACCCCGCCGGCATCTTCGCCACGAGCCCGGGCTGGCGCATCGTGGCGCCTTCTACGCCCTTCGACTACGTGGGCCTCATGCATGCCGCGCTGCAGCTGGAAGACCCCGTGCTGGTCATCGAGCACGTCGATCTGTACGCCAGCAGCGGCCTGGCGCCGGTGGACGATTTCGACTACCAGACCTCCTTTGGCAAGGCCGCCGTCCGGCGCGAGGGTTCGGCGCTCACCGTGCTGACCTATCTGTCCATGGTGCGCCACTCGCTCGAAGCGGTCGAGCAGACCGGCGTGGACGCCGAGGTTATCGATCTGCGTTGGCTGGATCGCGCCAGCCTCGACTGGGAGACGATCGGCGCCAGCATCCGCAAGACCAACAACGTGCTCATTGTCGAGCAGGGCGCGCGCGGCACGTCGTATGGCGCCTGGCTGGCCGACGAGATTCAGCGCCGATTCTTCGACTGGCTCGACCAGCCGATCCAGCGGGTGACCGGCGGCGAGGCGTCGCCCAGCATTTCCAAGGTGCTGGAGCGCGCTGCCTGCGCCCGCACCGAAGAGGTGGTCGAGGGGCTTGAGCGGGTGATGCGCGAGCAGGGCGCGCCGCTGCGCGCGTGAGGCCGCCACGGTTTGTATCCCCTATGGGACGCTCTTGCGTACGTCAGGCAAGGGCAATCATGATCAATCTTGAACAAGGAGGGCGGTGACATGGCCGTTCTATTACAGATGCCCGAGGTGGCCGCCAATATGGAGTCCGCCACCATCGTGGCCTGGAGCAAGGCCGAGGGCGACCCGGTGGCCGTCGGCGACTGCCTGGCGGAGATCGAGACCGACAAGGCCGTCATCGAGTTCAACGCTGAGTCCGACGGAGTGCTGGGCAAGATTCTGGTGCCCGCGGGCCAGGCCGCCGCCGTGGCCGCGCCCATCGCGTTGCTGCTGGCCCCCGGCGAGACGGCCGCGGATGCGGCGGCCCTGGTGGGGCAGGCGCGCGACGCTGCGGCTGCGCAGCCGCCGGCCCAGGCCGTGGGTGCCGGTACGCCGCCTGCCGCTGGCGCGGCAGCCTCCGTTTCGGGGGCGTCCGCTGCGGGGCTAGCTGCTTCGGCGGCCTCGTCGCTGGGCGCGGCCCCCGCCCCCGCCCCGGGCGCATTGGTTGCGCCGCTGGCTGTGGCTGATGCCCCCCAAGGCCGCGTGTTCGCCAGTCCTCTGGCGCGCCGCCTGGCAGCCGAGGCTGGCCTGGCGCTGCAGGGCTTGCCGGGCAGCGGGCCGCATGGCCGTATCGTGCGGTGCGATGTGCAGGCCGCCTTGCGGCAGCCGCAGGTGCCTGTTGCGCCCGCAGCGGTTGCCAGCGCTGCCGCCCCGGCGATGGGAACCGGTCAGACTGGCGTGACGCGCATTCCGCACACGGCCATGCGCCGCACCATTGCCCGCCGCCTGCTGGAGAGCAAGACCACGGTGCCGCACTTTTACCTGCGCGCCGACTGCCGCATGGACGAGCTGCTGGCTTTGCGCCAGCGCATCAACGCCAGCGTGGCGCAGCGCATCTCGGTCAACGACCTGATCGTCAAGGCGGCTGCCGTGGCGTTGGCCGAGCTGCCGCAGATGAACGTCAGCTGGACGGACGACGCCTTGCTGCAATACGAGGCGGTGGACGTGTCGGTGGCCGTGGCCACCGAGTCCGGCCTCATCACGCCCATCGTGCGCCAGGCCGACCAGAAGGCGCTGTCGGCCATCAGCACGGATATCGCCGATTTGGCAGCTCGCGCGCGCGAAGGCCGCCTGCAGCCGCATGAATATCAGGGCGGCAGCTTCACGGTCAGCAATCTGGGCATGCACGGCGTCACCGAGTTTGCCGCCATCATCAACCCGCCGCAGGCCGCCATCCTGGCCGTGGGCGCTACCGAAAAGCGCGCCATCGTCGATTCCGAAGAGCAGATTTTCGTCGCCTCCATGATGACGGTCACGCTGTCGGTCGATCACCGCGCCATCGACGGCGCGCTGGCGGCATGCTGGCTGAAGGTCTTCAAGCGCCTCATTGAGGCGCCCATGAGCATTTTGATCTGAGGGTGCCATGGCACAAACTGAATATGACGTCGCCGTCGTTGGCGCAGGGCCCGGCGGCTATGTCGCGGCCATCCGCGCGGCACAGGTGGGGCTGCGCACGGCCCTGATCGAAAAGGCCGACCTGGGTGGCATCTGCCTCAATTGGGGCTGCATCCCCACTAAGGCGCTGTTGCGCTCAGCGGATGTATTGCGCCTCACCCGCGCGGCGGCGCAGTTTGGCGTGCAGGTGGCCGAGCCGCAAGCCGACCTGGCCGCTATGGTGGCCCGCTCGCGTCAGGTGGCGGGCCAGCTGCAGCGCGGCGTGGCGCACCTCATGAAAAAACACGGTGTGGAGGTCATCCGCGCGCAGGCCAGCCTGGCCGGGCGCGGCTGCCTGAACCTTGCTGCCGTGGCGGGCGGCCAGGTGCCCGCCCGGCTGCGGGCCAAGTCCATCATCCTGGCGACCGGTGCGCGCGCTCGTGAGCTGCCGGGGCTCGCACCTGACCCGGCCTCGGTCTGGTACTACCGCGAGGCCCTGGCGCCCACGTTTCTGCCCCGGCGGCTGCTGGTGGTGGGCGCGGGGGCCATCGGCATCGAGTTCGCCAGCTTCTATCACGCTCTGGGCGCGCAGGTGCAGGTGGCCGAGATGGCCGAGCACGTCCTGCCCGCCGAGGACATCGAGGTCAGCACCCACATGGAGGCTGCCCTGCGCAAGCAGGGCCTCCACCTGCACCTGGGCACGCGCATCACGGCCACCCGCCGGGTCGCCGGGGCCTGGCAGGTGACGCTCGATGGGCACGACCAGCCCTGCGAAGTGGACGTGATCCTGGTGGCGGCCGGCATCCAGGGCAATGTCGAGCAGCTGGGGCTGGAGCACACTGCCGTGCGCGTCGAGAAGACGCACATCCTGACGGATGCCTGGTGCCAGACCGGCGAGCCCGGCGTCTATGCCATCGGCGACGTGGCCGGGGCCCCCTGGCTGGCTCACAAGGCGTCGCACGAAGCCGTGCTGTGCGTGGAAAAGATCGCCGGGCTGGATGCGCACCCCTTGGTTCCCGAGCGTGTTCCAGCATGCACCTACAGCCATCCGCAAGTGGCCCACGTGGGCCTCACCGAGGCGCAGGCGCGCGCCAACGGGCGCGCCGTCAAGGTGGGCAAGTTTCCCTTCGTGGCCAACGGCAAGGCCATCGCTTTGGGCGACACCGAGGGCTTCGTCAAGGTGATCTTCGATGACGCCAGCGGCGAGTTGCTGGGGGCGCACATGGTGGGGGCGGAAGTGACCGAGATGATCCAGGGCTATGGCGTCGCCATGGGACTGGAAACCACCGAGGCCGAACTCATGCAGACCATCTTTGCGCATCCGACGCAATCCGAAGCCATGCATGAGGCCGTGCTGTCCGCTTACGGCAGGGCCTTGCATATTTGAGAGCGCCCCGGGATCTTTTTGAATGAGTCATAGCGTCTGCGTTCTGCTGGATTCACTCAAGGGGGCCCGGCCGCTTCGTCTGTCTGAGCCTGACGGCACAGAATAGTTGCAAGGGGCACCAGGGATTCTACTTAGGGTTTCATATTTGAAGCGCTTCATAATCGGTGCTAAATTTGAAACGCTTCAATTTTGCGAGCAAGACAATGAAATTGATCGATCATGGGAAGGGCGGCGAAGCGGCGTGTCTGCGGCTCGTCGAGGCGCCCATGCCCCAGCCCGGCCCTGGGCAGGTGCTGATTGCTGTCCAGTATGCCGGCGTCAACCGGCCCGACGTGCTGCAGCGTTCGGGCTCTTATCCGCCGCCCGCCGACGCTTCACCCTATCTGGGGCTCGAAGTGTCGGGCTATGTGTCGGCGGTGGGCGAGGGCGTCACCCAGTGGCAGCCGGGCGACGCTGTTTGCGCGCTGACGTCGGGCGGCGGTTATGCCGAATACTGCGTGGTGGACGCCGGGCATTGCCTGCCGGTGCCCAAGGGCCTGACGATGACGCAGGCCTGTGCCCTGCCGGAGACCTATTTCACGGTCTGGACCAACGTCTTTCAGCGCGGGCGCTTGCAACAGGGCGAAAGCATCCTCATTCATGGCGGCTCCAGCGGCATCGGGCTCACCGCCATCCAGCTGGCCAAGGCCCACGGCGCGCGCGTGCTCACCACGGTGGGCAATGCCGCCAAGGCGCAGGCCTGCCAAGAGCTGGGTGCCGACGTGGCCATTCAGTACCGCGAGCAGGATTTCGTGGACGTGGTGGCGCAAGAAACCGGCGGGTGTGGCGTGGACATGGTGCTCGACATGGTGGGGGGGGACTACATCCCTCGCAACGTACGCTGTCTGGCCCTTGAAGGGCGGCTGGTGCAGATCGCCTTCCTGCAGGGCAGCCAGGTCGATTTCGACTTCATGCCCATGATGCTGCGCCGCCTCACGCTCACGGGCTCCACCCTGCGGGCACGCTCAGTGGCGCAAAAATCGGCTTTGGCTGCCGACGTGCGCAAGCACGTCTGGCCCCTGCTGGAGCAAGGGCGGTGCCTGCCCGTCATCCACCGGGTGTTTGCCATGGATCAGGTACAAGAGGCACATCGCCTCATGGAAAGCAGCCAGCATATCGGCAAGCTGGTGCTCGAAATCGCAGGAGAACAACATGCGGCATGAAAATCGGGTCGTTCTGGTAACGGGCGCAACGGGCGGCATCGGCAGCGCCCTGGTCGAGCGCTATTTGCGCGAGGGCGCGCGCGTGGGGCTGGTCGATCTGGATGATGCGCGCGGCCAGGCCGCGGTGCAGGACTGGCGCCAGCAGGGGCATGTCGTCAGCTTTGCAGCGGCGGACGTCAGCCAGTACGCCGCTTGCGCGGCGGCCGTCGAGCACATCCGCGCCGAACTGGGCGAGATCGACACCCTGGTGAACAACGCGGGTATTTCGCCCAAGCACGACGGGGCGCCGTCGCCGGTGCAGTCCATGGACGCGCTCGAGTGGGATCGCGTGGTGGGGGTCAACCTGAACAGCGCGTTCTATCTCACGCGCCTACTTGCGCCGGGCATGATCGCCCGGGGGTTTGGCCGCATCGTGTCCATGTCGTCGGTGGCGGGCAAGGTGGCTATCAGCAATATCGTGGGCGCGCACTACAGCGCCACCAAGGCGGCGCTCATCGGCTTCACCCGCCATGCGGCCGCCGAGCTCGGGCCTCATGGCATCACCGTCAACGCGCTGGCGCCGGGACGCATCAGCACGCCGCTGCTCAGCACCGTGGCCGATGCGGCCAATCAGGCTGTCATCCGCGAGACCGCGCTGCGGCGCCTGGGTAAGCCCAGCGAAGTGGCCAACGTCTGTGCCTTTCTCACGTCGGGCGAGGCGGCGTTCGTCACCGGGCAGGTGGTGGACGTGGCGGGCGGCTGGCTGATGACCTGAGCGCGGCTGCGCAGCGTCCTTCGCGCCGGGCCAAACCGCCGGACGCAGGCCAATCAAGACTGATGGAGTGACCTTCCCATGATCAACGGAAACACCAGACTCTTTGCCATCGTGGCCGACCCCATTGCGCAGGTGCGCACGCCGCAGGTGCTCAATGCCTACTTCGAGGCGCATGCGCTCGATGCCGTGCTGGTGCCGGTGCATGTGGCGCCCGAGGGCTTGGCCGCCGTGGTCGAGGGCTTTCGCCGCACCCGGAATATGGGCGGGTTCATCGTCACGGTGCCGCACAAGACGGCGGTGGCGGCCTTGTGCGATGCGCTGGGCCCGGCGGCCCAGGCCACGGGCTCGGTCAACACCGTGCGCCGCGAGCCGGATGGCCGGCTCGTCGGCGACATGTTCGATGGTGCCGGGTTCGTCCAGGGCCTGCGCGTCCAGGGCCACGATCCGGCGGGCAAGCGCTGCTTGCTGCTGGGGGCGGGCGGCGCGGCCGGGGCCATCGCCTTTTCCCTGGTGCAGGCGGGGGCCGCGCAAGTGGTCGTCGCCAACCGCACGCGCGCCAAGGCCGAGGCCGTTGTGCAGCGCGTGCGCCAGGCTTTTCCACAAGCCGATATCCAGGCCGGAGACGCCGATCCGCAGGGCTATGACGTGGTCGTCAACGCCACGTCGCTGGGCATGAAGCCGGACGACCCCCTGCCGCTGGTGATCGACCGGCTGCAGCCGCGCACCCTCGTGGCGGAAATCATCATGAAGCCCGAACTGACCCCCTTGCTTGCCCAGGCGCAGGCGCGCGGCTGCCCGGTGCACTTTGGCCGCCACATGCTCGACGAGCAGGTGCAGCTGATGGCGCGTTTCATGTTGCAAGATTGAGGCATCGAGCGGGGCGGACATGCAAGAGTATGACTACGTCATTGTCGGCGGCGGCACCGCGGGCTGCATCCTGGCCAACCGCCTGACGGCGTCCGGCAAGCACCGCGTGCTCTTGCTCGAGGCGGGCGGCGAGGGGCGCGGGTTCTGGATTCCGATTCCCGCGGGCTTCAGCAAGCTGCTGGTTGATCCGCGTTTCAACTGGCGCTTCGAGACCGCGCCCGAGCCCAACACCCTCGATCGCGTCATTGCCGTGCCGCGTGGCAAGGGCCTGGGCGGCTCGTCGCTCATCAACGGCATGATCTACGTGCGCGGCCAGCCTGCCGACTACGACCACTGGCAGGCGCTGGGCGCGCAGGGTTGGGGCTGGGCGGACGTCGAACCCTACTTCCGCAAGCTCGAAAACTACGCACAGGGCGGGGCCGCGCGCGGGCACGACGGGCCCATGTACCTGAGCGAGGTGGGCGAGCGCTACGTACTGGCCGACGCACTGCTGGAGGCCGCCGCCCAGGCGGGCCAGCCGCGTAACGCCGACTACAATGCGGGCGAGCAGGAGGGCTTCGGCTACTACCAGGTCTTGCAGCGCCAGGGCCGGCGCTGGAGCGTCACCCAGGGTTACCTCGACCCGGCGCGCAGCCGCGCCAATCTGACGGTGCACACCCAGGCCCAGGTGCTGGGGCTCGATCTGGATGAGTCCCGGCGCCGCTGCGTGGGAGTGAGCTATCTGCGGCAGGGGCAGCGCGTGCAGGTGCGTGCCCGGACCGAGGTGATCCTGGCCGCCGGCACGGTGCAGTCGCCGCAGATTCTCGAACTCTCGGGCATCGGCGACCCGGGCGTGCTGCAGTCCATCGGCGTGCCTGTGCGCCACGCCCTGCCCGCCGTGGGCGAGAACTACATCGATCACTTCTGCACGCGCATGAACTGGCGCGTGCGGCACACTCAGACGCTCAATGAACTCACGCGCGGCTGGCGGCTGGGGCGGGCGGTGTCCGAGTACTTCACCCGGCATACCGGCATCCTGACGCTGGGCACGGGCCTGGTTTTCGGCTTCGTGAAAAACCGCTCCGATCTGCCCGCGCCCGACGTGCAATATTTTTTCATGCATGCCAGCTACGCCAACGCCGCCGAGCGCAAGCTCGATCACCGGCCCGGCATGACGCTGGGCGTGGCCCAGCTGCGGCCGCAGTCGGTGGGCAGCATCCACGCGCGCAGCGCCGACCCTGCCGTCGGCCCGGTCATCCGGCCCAATTTTCTCGATTGCACCGGAGACCAGGACAGCCTCATCGGCGGCATGCAGCTGGCGCGTCGCATCATGGGTCAGCCCGCCATGGCCCGCTACGTCGAGCAGGAACTCAACCCGGGCGCACAGACGCAGTCGCGTGACGACTGGCTGCGCTTTGCCCGCGAAAACGGCCAGACCATTTACCACCCCATCGGCACGTGCCGCATGGGTTCGGATGCCGCCAGCGTGGTGGACACCGAGCTGCGCGTGCGCGGGCTCGATGGCCTGCGCGTCGTCGATGCCTCCGTCGTCCCGGCCATGGTGTCCGGCAATACGCAAGGGGTGGTGATGATGGTGGCGGAAAAGGGGGCCGACCTCATTTTGCAGGCCGCCGCCCGCCAGCGCTAATCGCAAACCTTGGGGCTTGCCGACAGAAGGCGCCCAGGGAAACATTTCTTTCTTCCGAGGAAAACCATGTTCGACAACATCAGCATGAAAGACAAGAAAGTTCTGATTACGGCAGGCGCCAGTGGCCTGGGGCTGGAGATGGCCCGCGTGTTTGCCGCCGAAGGCGCCCGGGTGTTCGTCTGCGACGTCGATGCCGCGGCGCTGGCGGCCGTGCAGCACGAGCTGCCCGCCGTGGGCGCCGTGCAGGCCGACGTCTCGGACGAGGCCAGCGTCGCCGCCCTGTTCGAGCAGGCCCAGGCCTTTCTGGGCGGGCTGGACGTGCTGATCAACAACGCGGGCATTGCCGGGCCCACCGGCATGGTCGAGACGATCAGCAGGGCCGACTGGGATCGCACGCTGGCGGTCAACATCACGGGCCAGTTCCTATGCGCGCGCCAGGCCATTCCCCTGCTGCGCCAGTCGCAGGCCGGGGTCGTCCTCAACCTGTCGTCCGCCGCCGGGCATCTGGGCTTTGCCGGGCGCTCGGCGTATTCGGCGTCGAAATGGGCCGTGGTGGGCTTCACTAAGACCCTGGCCATCGAACTGGGCAAAGACGGCATTCGCGTCAATGCCATTTTGCCGGGAGCGGTCGAAGGCCCGCGCATCCGCGCCGTCATCGAGGCCAAGGCCAAGACCCTCGGGCGCCCCGTGGCCGACGTGGCCGCACAGTACGAAAACCAGGCCTCGCTGGGGCGCATGGTGACGGCGCGCGACATCGCCAATATGGCGCTGTTCGCCGCCAGCGGGGCCGCGGCCAGCGTCAGCGGCCAGACGCTGGTGGTGGACGGTCACACCCAGCAGCTGGTGTAGCTACGGGGCGTCGGCGCTGCGCCGGACATGCCTTGCGGCACAAGGAGACACACTATGAAAGTAGCCATTGTGGGGGCCGGGCTGATTGGTCAGGCCTGGGCCATCGTCTTTGCGCGGGGCGGCTGCGACGTCAGCCTGTGGGATGGCGATCCCGCCGCCCTGGCGCGCGCCACGCCGCTCATCGGTGAGCTCGCCCGTCTGCTGCAGGACAGACAGCTCATCGGCGACGCGGCCGCCGTGCAGGCGCGGATTACCACCGCGGCCTCGCTCGAAGCGGCGCTGGACGGCGCCGCCTACGTGCAGGAAAACCTCCCCGAGCGGCTGGACGTCAAGCAGCAGATTTTTACGCGCCTGGATGCCCTGGCGGCACCCGACACGGTGCTGGCCAGTTCCAGCTCCAGCATCCCGGCCTCGAAGTTCACCGAGTCCTTGCCTGGCCGGGCGCGCTGCCTGATCGCGCACCCGGTCAATCCACCCTATCTGGTGCCCGTGGTCGAAGTGTGCGGGGCGCCATGGACGGCGCCCGCTGCGCTCGATGCCACCGCGCGGCTCATGCGCGAGATGGGTCAGAAGCCCGTGCAAGTGCGCCACGAGATCGAGGGCTTCGTGCTCAACCGCCTGCAGGGCGCCTTGCTGCGCGAGGCCTTCCGGTTGGTGGAGCAGGGCTGCATCAGCGCCGAAGACCTGGACGTCACCGTCAAGGATGGCCTGGGCCTGCGCTGGTCGTTCATGGGGCCGTTCGAGACCATTGACCTGAATGCGCCGGACGGCATCCGCGACTATTGCCAGCGCTATGGCGCTTTGTTTGCATCGATTGCGCGAGAGCAGGCGGACACCCGGCCCTGGACCGCGTCCGTCATCGATATCCTGGAGACGCAGCGGCGCACGCAGCTGCCGCAAGATCAGCTGGCGGCCCGACGGCTGTGGCGCGACGAGCGCCTGATGGGCCTGGCGCTGCACAGACAGCAGCAAGAACACTGAATTCCTGAATTTTTCTGGAGAGACATCATGGCAGCAAAGAGAAAAGTCATCATCACCTGCGCGGTCACGGGCGCCATCCACACCCCCAGCATGTCGCCGCACCTGCCGGTCACGGCGGATGAAATCGCCGAGGCGGCAATTGCCGCCGCCGGTGCCGGCGCCGCCATCCTGCACCTGCACGCGCGCGACCCCAAGGACGGGCGTCCCACGCAAGACCCCGCGTACTTCCGTCCGTTCCTGCAAAAGATCAAGGCCGCCACGAATGCGGTCGTTAACATCACCACGGGCGGCAGCCCGCACATGACGGTGGAAGAGCGCATGCGTCCAGCCATGACGTTCAAGCCCGAAGTGGCGTCGCTCAACATGGGCTCGATGAACTTCGGCCTGTTTCCCATGCTCAATCGCTTCAAAGAGTTTCAGCACGAATGGGAGCGCGAGCATCTGGAAAACAGCCGCGATCTGATCTTCAAGAACACCTACAAGGATATCGAGACGATTCTGCGCAAGGGCACGGAAAACGGCACCCGCTTCGAGTTTGAGTGCTATGACATCAGCCACCTCTACAATCTGGCCCACTTCATGGATCGCGGGCTGGTGCAAAGCCCGCCCTTCATCCAGTCGGTGTTCGGCATCCTGGGCGGCATCGGCCCCGACCCCGAAGACCTGATGCACATGCGCCGCACGGCCGACCGCCTGTTTGGCGACAACTACCAGTGGTCGATTCTGGGGGCAGGGCGCAACCAGATTCCGCTGGCTACTATGGGCGCGGCCATGGGCTCCAACATACGGGTGGGGCTGGAAGATTCTCTGTGGATCGGGCAGGGACAGCTGGCGTCGTCCAATGCCGAGCAGGTGAGTCGGATCCGTATCATTCTCGAAGCGCTGAACCTGGATGTGGCCAGCCCGGACGATGCGCGCGCCATGCTGCAGCTCAAGGGGGGCGATCAGGTCGATTTCTGAGCAATTGGTGCACGGGCGGGGCAGCTAGCGCGCCGCCCGCGTAGCTTTCGCGCGGTCGCCGTGCACGGGCACGGTTACTTCGACAGCAGCCGCATCGCCTGTTCCAGGCCGTCGATCGTCATGCCGTACATGCGATCGTGCATCAGTTCGCGCACGAGGGCGATCGACTGGCGGTATTGCCAGGATCCGGCAGGTTCGGGATTCAGCCAGACGGCGCGTGGCCAGTGGCCCAGGATGCGCTGCAGCCAGGCGGCCCCGGTTTCCTCGTTGTTGTGCTCGATCGAGCCGCCGGGATACAGCAATTCGTAGGGACTCATGGACGCATCGCCCACCAGGATCAGGCGCCAGTCCTCGCCATAGCCGCGCAACAGGTCCCAGGTCTCGATGCGTTCGCCGTGGCGGCGTTCGTTGTGACGCCAGACGAACTCGTAGGGGCAGTTGTGGAAGTAGAAGACTTCCAGATGCTTGAATTCGCTGCGTGCCGCCGAAAATAGGGATTCGATGCGGGCGATGTGGTCGTCCATGCTGCCGCCCACGTCCAGCAGCATCAGGACCTTGACGGTGTTGTGCCGCTCCGGCACCCAGCGCAGATCCAGCAGGCCGGCCTGTTCGGCCGTGCCCCGGATGGTGCCGGGCATGTCCAGTTCCAGGTCAGCGCCCTGGCGCGCGAATCGGCGCAAGCGCCGCAGCGCCATCTTGAAATTGCGCGTGCCCAGGGTCTGCTGGTCGTCGTAGTCGCGGTAATTGCGCTGTTCCCAGACTTTCACCGCCGTGCGGTTGCCGGTTGACGGGCCGCCAATGCGGATGCCTTCGGGGTGATAGCCACCGTGGCCGAATGGCGACGAGCCCCCTGTGCCGATCCATTTGCTGCCGCCGGCGTGGCGTTCCTTCTGTTCGGCCAGCCGTTCGTGGAACATCTCCATCAGACGGTCCCAGCCGTGCTTTTCCAGCGCGGCCTTTTCTTCGTCGCTGAGGTGCTTCTGGAAGGCCTTCACCAGCCATTCGGCGGGGATGTCGGTGCTGCCCGAGCGGGCCTGCAACTGGCCGATGAAGGCCGCAAAGACGCGGTCGAATCGGTCATAGCGGGTCTCGTCCTTGACCAGCGCCATGCGCGCCAGGTGATAGAAGTCTTCCGTGCTGGACGGCGCCGCAGGGCTGCGCAGCAGCTCCAGCAAGCTGAGGTATTCCCGGATCGACACCGGAATGCCGGCGGCACGCAGCTGGGTGAAGAAATCGATCAGCATGGCGGTCGGGTCAGCGGGGCAGGGCAGCGCAACGCGGCCGTCAGGCGCGGCCGCGTTG
This sequence comes from Castellaniella sp., assembly GCA_019104865.1. Lineage (GTDB taxonomy): Bacteria > Pseudomonadota > Gammaproteobacteria > Burkholderiales > Burkholderiaceae_B > Castellaniella. Next base: position 120,559 of record JAHRWZ010000016.1, read on the forward strand.
CAACTGGTAGCGCAGGTGGGCGCGGACCTCGGGCCATTCGCCGGCCAGCAGGCTGTACATGACGGTGTCGCGCACAGTGCCGTCACGACGCAGCGCATGGTGGCGGATAATGCCGTCGCGGTGAGCGCCCAGGCGTTCGATGGCGCGCTGCGAGGCCAGGTTGTAGTTGTCGGTGCGCCAGCCCACGACAGCTGCGCCCAGGGTCTCGAAGGCGTGTTCCAGCAGCATCAGCTTGCAGGCCGTATTGACGTGCGTACGCTGGTGCGACCGTCCGTACCAGGTGTAGCCGATCTCCAGCCGCGCAACGACGGGCACGATGTCGTGGTAGCGGGTGGTGCCCAGGATGGCGCCGCTGGCGGCATCGGTCACGGCGAAGGGCAGCATGTGGCCTTCGGTCCGCCCATTCAGGGCGGCGGCGATATAGGCTTCGGTCTGGTCCGGCTCGGGGACCGAGGTAATGCGCAGATTCCACAGCGCGCCGTCGGCGGCGGCCGCGCGCAGGCCGTCCGTATGGTCTGGAGTCAATGGAATCAGACGTACGCCGTGGCCTTCGAGCGTGGTGGGTTGCGGTGCTTGTTTGAACTGGCTGGTACTCATCGGTAAGTGTCCTGTGCGTGACGGCGTCGAGAAGGCCGCGTGAACATCGATCGGGTGGGTTCCCGCGTGTCGATCAAGGATCCGGGCCCCGCTGTGCGGTTGCCGGGTTCAACGTCCCCCGCGCTGCGTCAGGGCCGCCAGCCGCCGCAGCAGGTTCAGGTCTTGTTCGTTCTTCAGCAGGGCGCCGGCCAGGGGCGGCACGTCACCCTGGGCCAGGGTCTCGGGGGGGACGGATTCCGCCAGCAGCAGGCCCAGCCAGTCCAGGAATTCCGAGGTCGAAGGCCGCTTCTTCAGGCCCGGGACTTCGCGCAGACGGAAAAAGACGTCCAGCGCCGCGCCCAGGATATCGGCGCGCAGGTCGGGGAAATGGACCGCCACGATCTCGCCCAGCGTGGCGCGGTCGGGGAATTCGATGTAGTGGAAAAAGCAGCGTCGCAAAAAGGCGTCCGGCAGGTCCTTTTCGTTGTTCGAGGTGATGATGATCAGCGGCCGGTGCCGCGCCTGGATGGTCTGCCGCGTTTCGTAGACGTGAAATTCCATCCGGTCCAGTTCGCGCAGCAGGTCGTTGGGGAATTCGATGTCGGCCTTGTCGATCTCATCGATCAGCACCACACAGGGGGTGTCGGACTCGAAGGCCTGCCACAGCACGCCGCGCACGATGTAGTTGCGGATATCGCGCACCGAGGCGTCGCCCAGCTGCGAATCGCGCAGACGCGACACCGCGTCATATTCGTACAAGCCCTGCTGCGCCTTGGTTGTGGATTTGATATGCCATTGCAGCAAGGGGCGGCCCAGAGCCTGGGCGACTTCCTCGGCGAGCAGGGTCTTGCCGGTGCCCGGCTCGCCCTTTACCAGCAGTGGGCGCTGCAGGACCAGGGCGGCGTTGACAGCCATCTTCAGGGCATCGGTGGCGACGTAGCGTTCGGTTCCCTCGAAGCGTTCGGAGGCGGAAGAAAATGGCTGTGCGGTCATGGGGGCGGATTCGGGAAAGCAGGCTGTCTGCGGCAGGAATGTTATAGGGTTCGAAATTCGATGACTGTTTGTATGAAGACAACTATCGTACAATCAGTGTGCCTCATCGGCCCGGCAGGATAGAGGCTGATGCCGACATCTACAATGAAATACGAGACAAGAGGCCATATGAAGTCACAAGGATTGACAAAGCATGGTTTGGGAGTCGCCGGGGTGGTGGCATCCTGTCTGGTCGCCGGGTCGGCCTTCGCCGCAGATCCTCCGGCCGTTCAGGGCAACGCCAAGGCCGGCTCGCAAAAGGTCTCCATGTGCATTGGTTGCCATGACATCCAGGGCTACAAGGCCGCCTATCCCGAGTTGTACCACGTCCCCATGATCGCCGGTCAGAACGCGGGCTACATCGTGGCGGCGCTGAAGGAATACGCCAGTGGCGCGCGAACGTTCCCGACCATGGACGCCATCGCGCGGTCCCTGTCCCCGCAAGACATGGCAGACGTCGCCGCCTACTATTCCAGCCTCAAATAGGAAGACACCATGCGCACACTCTGGATTGCCCTGCTGGGGTTGGGCTTGACGACGGCCACCGCCCAGGCGGCCGATCTGGCCGCAGGCAAGGCGGCCTTCGAGAAATTCACCTGCGTATCCTGCCACGGGGCGGATGCCAAATCGCCCATCCAGCCGGATTATCCGGTCCTGGCCGGGCAGCATCGGGATTATCTGACCCACGCGTTGGTGGCCTATCAGCGCGGCCAGAAGGGCGAGCCTGCCTCGGCCAACGTCCGCAAACATCCCATCATGGGCGCCATGGCGTCCCAGCTGTCGGCCACGGATATCGACAACATCGCCGCGTGGTTGACGACCCTGCCCACGCCGCTGTCCGTGCATCCGTCGGAATTCAAGTAGAACCGCTGACCGGCCCCGGGCGTTCTTTTTTACCGCCCGGGCCGGGTTGCCCGTGCGGCGTGACTTGCTACCGGCCCCGGGTCGCGTAGCGCCGGATCAGGTCCAGGTAGTGATCATTGTCCAGCGGCTTGCCCAGCCGCTGGGCCTCCCAGACGACTTCGCCCAATGCGTCCATGATGATGTGGGCGGCCTCGTGCTCGTCGTGTGTTTGCAGCAGGCCGTTCCAGGCTGCCCGGATGCCGGGCGGGTGGTCGATCGACAGCTGTTCCTGGATGGCCAGGTGCATCGACAGGTGCAGGAACGGATTGGTGCGGCCAGCCTCGACCGGGTACTCGCGCTGGGCCGCTTCGGGATCCCGCAGATCGTCCTGATATTCCGGGTGGCGTTCCACCAGGTCGGCGGCCATGGTTTCCAGCGGCGTCAGCACACCGCCTTCGCGCCGTTTGCGCCAGGCTTCGGTGAAGAATTCGCGGACCTGCTCTTTAGAGGGGTTGAACATCGAATGTGGCGATTGCTCGCGATCAAGAGGGCTTCGACCCCCATTTTAGCGGTCCATTCAGGGATTGGTTCCGATGATCCGGCGCAAGGATCCGGTCATGCGGGTCATGACGGGCTTTTCTTCGGGAAACAGGCCGGTAGAATGGTAGTGCCGCCGCGACAGAGGTCATCAGCGTAGCCCGATTTATCCGGCCACGGTGGGATCGGTGGCGTACCGCGCGGCAAGTTTACGTTAAACTCTTATATAAGACTTAGACTCTCGCACAGACTCCCTCTTTTGAACAACAACCCCAGCAACACTGGAGCACTCATGCCTTATCAACACATCAAGGTCCCGGCCGGTGGTCAGAAAATCACGGTCAATGCGGATTTTTCCCTCAATATCCCCGATGAACCGATCCTGCCCTACATCGAGGGTGACGGCACGGGCCAGGACATCACCCCGGTGATGTTGAAGGTCGTGGATGCCGCGGTTGCGAAGGCCTATGCCGGTAAGCGCAAGATCCACTGGATGGAAGTCTACGCCGGCGAAAAGTCCACCAAAATCTACGGCCCGGACGTCTGGCTGCCTGCGGAAACCCTGGAAGCCGTGCGTGACTACGTCGTGTCGATCAAGGGCCCGCTGACCACGCCGGTCGGCGGCGGCATCCGCTCGCTGAACGTCGCCATGCGCCAGGAACTGGACCTGTATGTCTGCCTGCGCCCGGTGCGTTATTTCAAGGGTGTGCCTTCCCCGGTGCGCGAACCTGAAAAGACCGACATGGTGATCTTCCGCGAAAACTCGGAAGACATTTATGCCGGCATCGAATTCGAAGCCGAATCCGACAAGGCCCGCCAGTTGATTGCGTTCCTGCAGGACAAACTCGGCGTGAAGAAGATCCGCTTTCCGGCGACCTCGGGCATCGGCGTCAAGCCTGTGTCGCGCGAGGGCACCGAACGCCTGGTGCGCAAGGCGATTCAGTACGCCATCGACCACGACCGCCCCAGCGTCACGCTGGTGCACAAGGGCAACATCATGAAGTACACGGAAGGGGCCTTCCGTGACTGGGGTTACGCGCTGGCGGCCAAGGAGTTTGGCGCCACCCTGATCGACGGCGGGCCGTGGATGCGCCTGGCCAATCCGCGCACCGGCAAGACCATCACCCTCAAGGACAGCATTGCCGACGCTTTCTTGCAGCAAATCCTGCTGCGTC
>JAHRWZ010000067.1 GCA_019104865.1 Castellaniella sp.
TGGGCCTTGGCGATGTTGTTGATCAGTTCCAGCATGTTCACGGTCTTGCCCACGCCGGCGCCGCCGAACAGGCCGACCTTGCCGCCCTTGGCGAACGGGCAGACCAGGTCGATCACCTTGATGCCGGTTTCCAGCAGTTCCACGGAAGGCGACAGTTCGTCGAACTTCGGGGCGTGCTGGTGGATGGCGCGCTTTTCGTTGGACTGGATGTCACCGCGCTCGTCGATGGGACGACCCAGAACGTCCATGATGCGGCCCAGGGTGCCCTGACCGACCGGCACCGAGATCGGCGCGCCGGTGTTGGCCACGGCCATGCCACGGCGCAGGCCGTCGGACGAACCCATGGCAATGGTGCGCACCACGCCGTCGCCCAGCTGCTGCTGGACTTCGAACGTCAGACCCTTTTCCGCATAGGCGGAGGACTCGTCGGTCAAGGTGAGCGCGTCGTAAATGTTGGGGATGCTGTCGCGGGGAAACTGAATGTCCACCACTGCGCCGATGCACTGAACGATGGTACCGTTGCTCATGTTTAGTCCTATAAATATCTCTGGTATGCCGGAGCTTGCGTCGATCAGACCGCGGCAGCGCCGCTCACGATTTCGGAAATTTCCTTGGTGATGGCCGCCTGACGGGTCTTGTTGTAGACCAGCTGGAGGTCGCCGATGACTTTCTTGGCGTTGTCGGAGGCCGCCTTCATGGCTACCATCCGCGCCGACTGCTCGCTGGCCATGTTTTCCGCCACGGCCTGATACACCAGGCCCTCGACGTAGCGCATCAGCAGTTCGTCGATGACTGTCTGGGAATCCGGCTCGTACAGATAGTCCCAGCCATACTTGGATTCCACCGCGTCGTCTTCCTGGGCGCCGGCCTGGAAGGGATCTTCCAACCCCGAGGGCAGCGGCAGCAGGCGGATGAAGCTGGGATCCTGCTTCATGGTGTTCACGAAGCGGCTGGTCGCCAGATACACCGCATCGACCTTGCCGTTGATGAAGTCGTCGATCTGCGCCTTGATGGCACCGATCAGACGTTCCAGGTTGGGCGCGTCGCCCAGCTGGACTTCCGAGGAAACCACATTAACCCCGATACGGTTCAATAACCCCAGCCCTTTGGAGCCCAGCGCCGTCGCCTGCACGCGGATGCCCTGCTGCTCGAATTCCTTGATCCGCGCCAAGGCAAGGCGTGAGATGTTGGTATTCAGGCCACCGCAGAGACCCTTGTCGGTGGTGACCAGCACGATCCCCACAGCCGACAGCTTCTGGCGTTCCACCATGTAGGGGTGGGTGTAGTCCGGGTTCGCCTGCATCAGGTGCGCGGCAATCGCACGGACCTTGGTGGCGTAGGGGCGGCCGGCCCGCATGCGATCCTGCGCCTTGCGCATTTTCGATGCGGCGACCATCTCCATCGCCTTGGTGATCTTGCGCGTGTTTTGCACGCTCTTGATCTTGGTTCGAATTTCCTTGATTCCGGCCATTCCACTATTCCCTTGAGCTGACCAGGGCGCCCGTCAGGCACCCCGACTGCAACTTAAAACGTGCCGTGCTTCTTGAATTCCTGGATGGCGGCGCCCAGCGCGGCGTCGTCTTCCTTGGACAGTTCCTTCACGTCTTCGATGCGTTGGATCAGGGCTTCGTGCTTGGACTTCAGATAGTCTTTCAGGGCTTTTTCGAACGCCAGCACCTGAGCGACTTCCAGGTCGTCCAGATAGCCGTTGTTGACCGCGTACAGCGCCACGGCCAGTTCCCAGACCTGCTGAGGCTGGTACTGCGGCTGTTTCAGCAGTTCCACCACACGTTTGCCGCGTTCCAGCTGGCGACGAGTCGCATCATCCAGATCGGAGGCAAACTGCGCGAAGGCAGCCAGTTCGCGATACTGCGCCAGGTCGGTACGGATACCGCCGGCGAGCTTCTTCACGACCTTGGTCTGCGCCGAGCCACCCACGCGGGACACCGAGATACCGGCGTTGATGGCGGGACGGATACCGGCGTTGAACAGGTCGGTTTCCAGGAAGATCTGACCGTCGGTGATGGAAATCACGTTGGTCGGCACGAAGGCGGATACGTCGCCGGCCTGGGTTTCGATGATCGGCAGCGCCGTCAGGGAACCGGTCTTGCCCTTCACGGCACCCTTGGTGAACTGCTCGACATAGTGGGCATTCACGCGGGCGGCGCGTTCGAGCAGACGAGAGTGCAGGTAGAACACGTCGCCGGGATAGGCTTCGCGCCCAGGCGGGCGGCGCAACAGCAGGGACACCTGACGGTAGGCCCAGGCCTGCTTGGTCAGATCGTCGTATACGATCAGGGCGTCCTCGCCGCGATCGCGGAAGTATTCGCCCATGGTGCAGCCCGAGTAGGCCGCCAGGTACTGCATGGCGGCGGATTCGGACGCAGCGGCGGCCACGACAATGGTGTATTCCATCGCGCCGTGTTCCGTCAGCTTGCGCACCACGTTGTTGATCGTGGAAGCCTTCTGGCCGATGGCGACGTACACGCAGGTGACGCCCTTGCCTTTCTGGTTGATGATGGTGTCGATCGCCACAGCGGTCTTGCCGGTCTGGCGGTCGCCGATGATCAGTTCGCGCTGACCGCGGCCGACGGGCACCATGGAGTCGATGGCCTTCTGGCCGGTTTGCAGCGGCTGCGACACGGACTGACGCGCGATCACGCCCGGCGCAACCTTTTCGATGACGTCGGTTTCCTTGGCGTTGATCGGGCCCTTGCCGTCGATCGGGGTACCCAGCGCATCGACTACGCGGCCTTTCAGTTCGGGGCCGACCGGCACGGCCAGAATGCGGCCGGTGGTCTTCACGGCGTCGCCTTCGGACAGACCTACGTAGTCGCCCAGCACCACGGCGCCCACGGAGTCACGCTCCAGATTCAGCGCCAGACCGAAACGATTATTGGGGAATTCGAGCATTTCGCCCTGCATCACGTCGGACAGGCCGTGGATGCGGGTGATACCGTCGGTCACGGACACGATCGTGCCCTGCGTGCGGACGTCGGTGGACGCACCCAGGCCTTCGATGCGGCTTTTCAGCAGTTCGCTGATCTCGGACGGGTTAAGTTGCATGGTAAGACTCCTGGAATCCTGTTATGTGGCCCGCCATCATGCGGCCAGCGTATCGCGCAGACTGGCCAGCCGGGCCTGCACGGAGGTGTCGAGCACGTGGTCGCCGACGGCGACGCGCACACCGCCGATCAGTTCCGGGTCAACGGTGACTTGCGACTTCAGTTTGAGGCCGAACTTGCGCTCCAGACCCTGTACCAGGCCGGCCACCTGGGCGTCATCCAGCGGAAAGGCGCTGGTGATGCGCGCCAGCGCCGTGCCTTCGAGCTGATTGCGCAGTTGCTCGAATTGTTCGGCGATCTGAGGCAGAACCTGGACGCGGTGGTTTTCCACCACCAGAGCCACGAGGTTGGCGGCCGGTTCGGGCAGCGCCTGCGGGATCAGCCCGGTGAGCAGCTGGATGCGTTGCGCGTCGCTCAGACGCGGATCGCCCATGGCTTCGAGCACGTCGGGCAGGCTCGATACCTGGGCCAGCAACGACAGGATGTCGGACCAGGACTCGAGGCCGCGCGCGTCGTTGCGCACGGCTTCGAACAAGGCCTCGGCGTAGGGTCGCGCGATAGTAGACAGTTCAGCCATGACTCGCCCTGATCAGAGTTGCGCCTTGAGCTGGTCCAGCAGCTCGGCGTGTGCCTTCGCGTCGACTTCGCGACGCAGGATCTGCTCGGCACCCTTGACGGCCAGCACGGCGACTTCGGCGCGTAGCGTTTCACGGGCGCGTTGCGCTTCCTGAGCGGCATCTTGACGGGCCTGAGCAACGATCCGGGCCTTTTCGGCCTCGGCTTCGCGGCGGGCTTCGTCGATCAGCGAGGCTGCCTGTTTTTCGGCTTCGCCCAGACGGGCATGGTTTTCGGTCTTGGAGGCCGCTTCCATCAGGCTGACACGGGCCTGAGCCTGCGCCAGATCGGCCTTGCCCTTTTCGGCGGCAGCCAGACCGTCGGCGATTTTCTGGCGCCGATCATCGATTGCCTTCGTCAGGGGTGGCCAGATGAATTTCATCGTAAACCAACCCAGAACGAAAAACACGATCATCTGGAAAAAGAGAGTCGCGTTTAAATTCACGGTCGTTTCCCTAATTTACCCACTCGTGCCCTGCGGCAAGCCCGCAAGGCACCAAACCTGGCCGTCCGCCGCGCTGAAGCCGCCGGACGAGCCCCTGGCCCACACGCACAGCGCGGGCCTGCGCTGCAATCAGCCCACGAAGGGGTTGGCGAACGCGAACAGCATGGCCAGACCCACGCCGATCAGGAAGGCGGCGTCGATCAGACCGACCAACAGGAACATCTTGGTTTGCAGGGTGTTCATCAACTCGGGTTGACGAGCGGAGGCTTCGAGATATTTGCCACCCATCATGCCGATACCGATACAAGCACCGATGGCGCCCAGACCGATGATCAGACCGCAAGCGAGAGCAACGAATGCAACGTTGGTCATAACAACTCCTTGGTAATTAAACGTTGTTTAGTCGAAAAATCAAAAACCAGAGTCGGGACGAGCCCGTGGACCTGCTCGGGAATTCCCGAGCAGACCGTTTTAGTGGCCTTCGTGCGCCAACCCGATATACACCAGGGTCAGCATCATGAAGATGTATGCCTGCAGCAGCACGATCAGGATATGGAAGATCGCCCACGCCGAGCCGGCCAGCACGTGCCCGAAAGCGAGGCTGACGCTAGTCGCGTTCATCCCGGTCCAGGCACCCCCCAGCAAGGCGATCAGCATGAACAGCAGTTCGCCTGCATACATATTGCCGAACAGCCGCATGCCCAGAGACACGGTCTTGGCGACATATTCGATGAGATTCAACAGCAGATTGAATGGAGCCAGGAGAATGGCCCCCACACCATGGGCGTGGAACGGAGCGGTGAAGAGTTCCTTCACGAAGCCGCCGGGGTGCTTGATCTTGATGCCGTAGTACAGCGTCAGCAGCAGCACGCCCAGGGACATGCCCATCGGAACGTTCAGGTCGGCGGTCGGCAGGATACGGTGGTAGTACAGCGGATCGGCATGATCGGTGCCCAGACCGGTCAGGCGGAAGAGCGAGCCCATCAGGTCAACCGGGATCAGGTCCAGCGCGTTCATCAGCGTGATCCACAGAAACACGGTCAGCGCCAGCGGCGCTGCGAACAGGCGGGACTTTTCGTTGGGGACGATGTTCTTCGCTTCTTCGTGGACCATGCCCACCAGCATTTCCACGGAGGTCTGGAAGCGCCCCGGGACGTCCGTCGTGGCGTGGCGCGCTGCGCGCCACAGAAAGTAGACGACGATGGCCCCCATCAGGATGGACCAGAACAGGGAGTCGTAGTTCACGACGCCGAAGTTGGCAATGATGTCCTGCTTGTGACCGAGATTGTTCAAATGCACCAAGTGGTGCTGAATGTATTCGGACTGAGGCGTCGTTACAGCATCGGTCATCGGTAACCCTTCAAACGTAATCAAATCATGGCATGCGGCGCAAGGCCAGCAACACCACGTACCCCTTCATGACGCCCAGCAGCCCCAGCAAAAAAGCCGGCCAGACCAGCCAACCGGCCCAGTGCCACGCCACCAGGACCACCACCCCGCCAGCTACCGTCAGCTTGAGGGCCTCGCCCCAGAAAAAGGCGAGCGATCCCGGGCGTTTGGGCCCGAAGTACCCCAGCAGCAGCCGTAAGGCAAACAGCGAATTGGGTACAAAATAGGCCGCCGCCCCGATCAAGGCGGAAGCCCCAGCGTCTTTCCCAGCAATCCCCCAGGCCCCTAGTACGACCAGCATTCCAGTGAATGCCTGCGCCGCGAGCGCCTGAAACAGGCCGACCCTGGAACGTCTGGCAATGGCGGCACGATCCTGATCGCTGAGCACCAGCGCTTCGGTCGAAGCCGACGATCCGTCACCCAACCCACCGCGCGGATCCGATGCGGTTCGATCAACCATAAAAACAGCCGTTCACAGTACGGCCACCCAACCAGGTGGCCAATAGTCAAACCCTTGAATTATAGCGTCTTTCCAGTCAGGATCCAGCCCCCGGACTCGAAAGGCGCACCATTTTAACTCAGTTCCGCCCGCCACGCTCGGCACTCGGCCAAATGAGCCGATTGACTAGTGCATTCGGTTGAGGCGTAGGTCTTTTCCGGACAAACGGCCTAGCTTGTCCATCCTATGGGTGTGGATTTTGCCGACTCGTAACATCGTCCCTACACATCACGGTTCGAAACGCTCAGCAAATGTTTCGTTCTGACACAGGAGGTTCGCCGTGCGGTTCTCTGGTCTTCGGTGCAGTGCCTTTGTCCTGGCTCTTCTGAGCACGGTGGCGGCTGCGCAGGAACCGGAGCCGCCGAAGAATGTGCTGGATCAGGGGCAGATCAATAACGATCCACTCAGAGGGATCGTGATCAACCGAACCATGACCGTGCTGGGATGGGATTTTTACCGAAACTTTACGCAGGTCTGGCAGGCGTTGTATCCGGACTCTCAGAACACGCTGACCATCACGGAGCGGCCCACCGCTCAGTTCGGCAGCGAGATCTGGATCAGTTACCAGAACCAGAATTTGTATCACACGTTTCTATCGCCCGCCCGTTCCCGAGCAAAGGACGAGAGCCGGAATGCAGTGGAAGTCGTGCACAACAACATCGAGATCATCGACGCACAGCGGAAGTTTGTTCAGGACGCCGACCTGGGTCCCGAGGAGATGTAAATGAGCTTACATAAAGTCAGGACTCACTTGCGGAAGGCCCCCATCCGGACTGCGCTGGCGGTTGTTGCATCCTGCGCGCTGCTGTCCGGCCCCGCGATCGCCGGGCAGCTGCAATACACGCCGGTCAACCCGTCATTCGGCGGGAATCCGCTCAACGGTCCCAACCTGCTGCAAAGCGCCCAGGCGCAGAAGCGATACCCGTACCCGATGGACGACCTTGGGCTCGACAACATTGGGCAAATCCTGCAGACCAACAACGGATTCCTGATCCAGCGAGGTAACACCTTGTATTGGGTGGATCTCAACGGAAATGCGCATCCCATCAACCTGAACGGATCCAGCACGACGAGCGCCACCCCCAGCACATCCAGCATCACCGGCACGACAAACATACCGATCAACTGACCCGGAAAACCAACCTCGAGGATCTATCATGGGCACCCTTCAGATCTCGATCTTCCCAGCCGTATTCCGGGCTCGTCGCCTGGCCATCAGCGCCCTGGCATTGCTGACCCTGTCGGCTTGCGCCTTGCAAAAGCCGATGAACGTGTCGAATGAAGCGCAGCTGACGCCGGCCACGCCTTCCACGATCGATCTGCTGAAGCTGCCCCCCCCTCAGCGCAAAATCGTGGCGGCCGTGTATGGGTTCCGGGACGAGACGGGTCAATACAAACCGTCGCCCAGCAGCGCGTTTTCCACAGCCGTTACCCAGGGTGCCGCGTCGATGCTGATGAAAGCCCTGAAGGATTCCGGCTGGTACATCCCGGTGGAACGCGAAGGCCTGCAATCCCTGCTGACCGAACGCCGGGTCCTGCGCGCGGTGGACGATCAACCGCAAAACGGAGGGCAACCGCGCGCCGGTGTCCCGAACCTGCTGCCCGCGTCGATCATCCTGGAAGGCGGCATCGTCGCCTATGACACCAATACGCGCACCGGAGGCCTGGGCGCGAAATTCCTGGGAATCGGCCTGACGACCCAGTACAGCGTGGACCAGGTCACGATCAATCTGCGGGCCGTGGACGTCAACACCGGCGAGATCCTGAACAGTGTGTCCACCAGCAAGACCATTTGGTCATACGAAATCCACCCGAGCTATTTCCGTTTCGTCAACTACTACGACCTGCTTGAGATCGAAGGAGGCTACACCAACAACGAACCCGCCCAGCTGGCGGTCAAGGAAGCCATCGACGCCGCCGTCATGCATCTGACCGTCGGGGGAATCAAGGACAACCTCTGGCGCCTGAAGAACCCGTCCGACTGGAACAATCCCTTGCTTCAGCGCTATCTGAACGCCGAGAGGAAGGAATACACCGTGACAGTGACCCCACGCCAGCCAACCAAGCCGGAAACAGTGGTCACAACAGACGATGGCAAGGCATCCGCGCACTAAGCGCCCTGCCGCCCTCCGCCTGATCTGGAGCCCATCATGATCGATTTCAAACCACCCACCACAGGTCAGCCCGCCCGGCAGGGGCTGATCCTGGGCATCTTCGCGCTGCTGACGGCAGCACCCCTGACGGGCTACTGCGGCAGCCCGGATCTTTCGTCCCTGTCGGAACTGCCGCCCACGGAGCTGGGCACACCATCCTTGCGGGCCACGGCCTTTCAGCAAGGAACCCTGAACACCAGCCACATCACCCAGAAAGGCGCCAACGCCATGGCGTCGGTCTCTCAGGAAGGCATCAACAACCACGCCACGACCTCTCAGACCGGTATGAACAATGTCGCTGTCGTCGCCCAGTATGGGATGGGCAATGACGCTTCGATCACGCAAACCGGGGGCAACAACTCCGGCGAGATCAACCAAAGAGGAACCGGAAACAAAGCCAGGCTGGAGCAGTACGCCAGCAATGCCTCTGCAACCCTCAACCAGTTCGGAAACGCCAACCAGTTGATGGTGACCCAGTTAGCCCCGGGAGCGCTGGCTCCGGTCACGCAGATCGGCAACGGCCTGGTGCTCAAAGTATTTCTTTTCAAGTAAGCCGATATCCGTTTTCGTTAGTGCAAAGCTCGGTACCAAGACCGCCGGGTGGCGTATTTCTCAAACAGGTCTTGTTGACTCTAGAGGAGCATCACCATGAAAACCCAACTTTGCGCACTGGCATCCGGTCTCGCCCTGGCATTTGCAGGGACCGCGGCATTCGCAGGCAGCACTGGGAACACCTACCAGAATGGCTTCAACAATGACGCGGCCATCACGCAGGCGTACAACGCCAGCGCCTCGGCCTCCATCAATCAGATGGGCAACAGCCATGTGGCCAAGGCGACCCAGAAGGACAACTGGTTCGGGCCATCCTCGATCGACATCACGCAGCGCGGCTATAACCAGTATGCCAATGCCACGCAAACCCATACTGCTTTCTCCAGTTCCAAGATCGTCCAGAAGGGCGACAGGAACGTGGCCAATACGACGCAGGAATACGCACTGGGCGTGAAGTCCGATGTGTATCAGGACGGCTACAAAAACACGGCCAACGTGAAGCAGACGTCGGCGGTCGATGCCGATGCGAAGATCGTCCAGCTCGGCGCCCAAAACGTCGCCAATGTCACGGAGAAGAATGGCTGGCACCAGAGGGCCGACCTGTATCAGAACGGCTATATGAATACCGCCACTGTCATGCAGACGGGTTCAAACCTGAGTGCAACGGCCGTCCAGATCGGCGCCTTCAACACGGCAACGTTCAATCAGACAGGCTGGTAAGCCTTCGGGCCCCGTTCAGGGGTGGTACTACCGGGCGGGCCTTCGGGCCTCGCCCGGCCGCTGGAACAGCATCGTGCAATTCACGCATCGGAGATGATCATGATGGCCGCGGATACAAACCTGCAAGCATGGCTGGACACCGTACCCGGCACTCAGCCCAGCGTGGTCATCCCTTATGTGCAAAGTCGTGAAAACGGCATCGTCCGATATCAGCTGAGCGCCACCAAGCAGGGCCTCGGCGGCATATCCACCATCAATCAGAGCGGCGACGTGCAACTGAAGGCCAATACCCCTACTGCACTCACGCGTTTCTCCCTATCTGTCGGAGAACGGGACCAGTGTAAGATCGAGCTGGTTTTGTTTGCCAACGGTAACCCGGCGGGCAGCTATCAGTTTGAATGCCCGCGAGCCCAGTAAACCCCGACTGACCGCGAGGCCCGCCTTGTCGAACCGTCTGCTACCCGTTGCGCTTACAATTTGTACGGCATTGGCATCGCCTGGCATAGCTTTGTGTGCGCCGACACAAAGCTATGACACGTTGATACGACAGGCGCGCGCCGGCGACTATCCGCCGGCGCTGGCCATGTTAAGGCAGCGCCTGCAACAAACCCCCAACGACCGCCGTGCTTTGGCGGATTACATCGTGATCTCAGGGTGGGCTGGCGACAGCAGGGCAGTCATTCAGGCCTACGAACAGGCCGGGTCCCCCGGCAACCTATCATCCCCGGCCCTGAACACGGTGGCGCGCGCCTATCGCGACACCCAGCGCTGGGACCCCGCGATCACCCTATATCAGCAGGGTGAACGGCGGTTCCGTGATCAGCCGGCATTCACCTACGGCCACATCATGACGCTGGCCGACGCCGGCCGCACCGATGACGCGATCCGACGCGGCCGGCAGCTCGTCACCCAGCGGCCTGGGAATGCCGACAGCCATCTGGCGCTGGACTACGCCTATAGCCAGGCGGGACAGCCCTACGCCGCCCTGGAACAGGCCTCTCAGGCCTACGATCTGGCACCGGCCAAGCCTTACGTGGTGCGCGCCTACATCCTGGCGCAGCAGCGTGCACAACTGCCCCAGGCAGCGCTGCGCATGGCGCAGACGCACCCCGGCATGATGGACCCCGCCCAGATCCGCTCGCTGCAGACCGATGTCGCCGCCCAGCTGACCCGGGCGGCATCCGTGGATTCCCGGGGCGAGGCCAGCCGTTTCGCCCTGGCCGATCAGGCGCTGGCCATGTACGACCGGTTGATTACCGAATGGCGGGATCTCGGGCCGACAGCGCGGGCCGACATCCAGCGCGCCGAGGCGGACCGCCTGCTGGCCCTGCATGCCCACCGGCGCATGAGGGACGTCGTGACCAGCTACGAAGCGATGCGGGCCGACGGCACCCCGGTGCCCAGTTATGCGCTGGGGGATGTAGCGTCCGCCTATCTTTATCTCCGACAGCCGGAAAAAGCCGCACCCCTGTTCCAGCAGTCGCTGGCAACCACACCCGAAAACTATGCCTCGGCCATCCGGCTGGCCGATCAGAGCGGCCTGTTCTATGCACTGACCGAATCCAATCAGGATGGCGCAGCCAATGCCGGGATGGACCGTGCCATCCAGGAACAACCAATCTGGAACTACTACAAGGGCACCCCGGTGCGTGCACCCAATCCCTTGCGCGTGGACGCCGAACTGACCCGCGCCCAGGGCTATCTCTATGAAGGCGATTCAGTGCAGGCGCAGCGGTCACTCGACCAGATGGTGGAGACAGCCCCGGACAACACCAACATCCGGACGGTACGCGCCGGGGTCTACCAGGCGCGGGCTCTGCCGCGCCAGGCGGAACGCGATCTGAAAATCGCGGAATCCCAGATGCCACGATCCATCAGGGTCGAGGTGGGCCAGGCCGAAACCGCCATGGCATTGCAGGAATGGCACCAGGCAAAACTGCTGCGCGACGACGTGGTGGCGCGCGCCCCCGAGGACGCCACGGTCCGGCGGCTGGCGCGAGAATGGGATGTCCACAACATGGCCGAGTGGCGGATGACCGCCAGCCGCGGCGTGACGACCAACAGCCCTGTGCTGGGCAGCCACGACTGGAACCTCGACACCGTGTTGTATTCGCCGCCCATCGACGAAAACTGGCGGGTGTTCGCCGGCACGGGCTATTCCCAGGGCGAATTCGACCAAGGCAACGGCTATTACGGTTGGGCGCGCGCCGGGGCCGAATGGCGCAGCCGGGATGTCACGGCCCAGGCGGAAGTCTCCGGCAACCGCTACGGTTACGGCACGAAGACCGGCGCGGCCGCGTCGGTCTTCGTGGATCTGAACGACCATTGGCAGGTGGGCGCCGGCGCGGCCCTGCTGTCCAGGGACACGCCGCTGCGTGCCCTGAAGAACAACATTACGGCCAACAGCCTGAATGCGTCCCTGCGCTGGCGGGGTGACGATCGGCGCGAATGGACCCTGACGGTCACGCCCTCGTTCTTTTCCGACGGCAACAACCGCCTGGAAGCCAGTCTGTCCGGCCGTCAGCGCCTGTACACCGCACCGAAGGTAAAAGTGGACGCGCTGTTGAATCTGTCCACCTCGCACAATACGGCAAACGATGCGCCCTACTTCAACCCGAAATCCGACCTGACGGTTCTGCCCGCCCTGCAGCTTACGCACACGCTGTACCAGCGCTACGAGAACCGCTGGGAACAGCAATTCCTGCTGGGCGGGGGCATCTACTCGCAACAGGGCTTCGGAACAGGGGGCATCGTCACGGTCGGCTATGGCCAGCGCTACCGCTACAACGATGTTCTGGACATCGGTTTCATGATTACCGGGACATCGCGTCCCTACGATGGTCAGCGGGAACGCGACTACAACTTCCTCGTCAACATGACGTACCGATTCTGAGACAGGAGTACGCCATGCAATCCTTCGCCTTCCGCCTGCGCCTGCTTCTGCTGTCGTTCTGCATGATCCTGCTGGCCGGCTGCGCGCGCGACATCCCGACCTTTGCCCCGCCCGCCGAACGGCCAGTGGCGCGCATCGACCAGCCCTGGCCCCACAATGCCCTGCTGGCGCTGGCCTACCACGACATCGAAGACAAGGACCCCGATCAACGCTTCGTGGCGGTGCGCACGGACCTGTTCATCGCGCAGATGGGGTGGCTGCGCGACAACGGCTACCAGCCGGTCTCCGTCGACCAGATCCTGACGGCCCACGCCGGCGGCAAACCACTCCCGCCCAAGGCCGTCGTGCTCACCTTCGACGACGGCTTCCGCAGTTTCTACACCCGTGTCTTCCCCATCCTGAAATCCATGAACTGGCCCGCCATCTGGGCGCCGGTGGGCGAGTGGGTCGGCACCCCGTCCAACCAAGCCGTGCAATTCGGCGACGATCGGATCCCCAGGGAACGCTTTGCCACCTGGGACGAAGTCAGACAGGTGGCCCAGTCGGGCCTGGTCGATATTGCCTCGCATACCGAGAACTTGCACTATGGCATCCCCGCCAACCCTCAAGGGAGCCTGCAGCCCGCAGCGGCCACCCACCGGTACGACCCGAAGACGCAGACCTATGAAACAGATGCCGCCTATCGTCAGCGCATCCGCCAGGACGTCGAACAAATCACCCGGAAGATCCGCGATGTGACCGGGAAGGCGCCTCGCGTCTGGATCTGGCCCTACGGCGCCGCCAGCGGAGAGGCCCTGGACATCATCCGCCAGCATGGCTACCAGATGGCGCTGACCCTCGACGATGGGCTCGGCAGCGCGGACCAGTTGATGTCCATGCCCCGGATGCTGGTGACGGATTCACCCAACGTCGCCAGATTTGCCCAATCCATCCTGCGCGTGGAATCGCGCCCCCGGATACGCATGGCACAGGTCGACCTGGACTATGTCTACGATCCGGATCCGGCCCAGATGGACAAAAACCTGGGCGCCCTGGTGCAACGGATCGCCGATCTGCAGGTCAGCACGGTCTTCCTGCAGGCATTCGCCGATCCCACCGGCGACGGCCTGACGCGTTCGGTTTACTTCCCGAACCGCTGGCTGCCCATGCTCGCCGAACTGTTCAACCGCGCCGTCTGGCAACTGCGGACGCGCGCACACGTCGATGTCTACGCCTGGATGCCCGTCCTGAGTTTCGACCTGTCACCCACGATCGCCCGCGTCAGCCGCTGGGATCCTGACCATCCGGATGCCGCCCCGCAACCCGACCCCGACCAGTACCGGCGCCTGTCGGTCTTCGACCCCAAGGCGCGCGCCGACATCATCGGTCTGTACGAGGACATGGCCCGCAATGCGCCAATCGACGGCATCCTGTTCCATGACGATGCGCTGCTGAGCGACTTCGAGGATGCCAGCGCGCCGGCCCTGGCGGCCTACCGGCAGGCAGGTCTGCCCGATTCCATCCGGGCGCTGCGGGCCGACCCGGCGACCCTGCAGCGCTGGACCCGCTTCAAGAGCCAGGCATTGATCGACTTCACCAAGACACTGGCCGAGCACGTCAGGGCGGCCCGGGGGCCCCAAGTCCAGACGGCCCGCAACCTGTACGCCCAGCCGATCCTGAACCCTGCGAGCGAGACCTGGTTCGCCCAGAACCTGGACGACTTCCTGCAGACCTACGACTGGACCGTGCCCATGACCATGCCATTGATGGAACAGGTTCCCGCGTCGCAGTCCGTGGCCTGGATCGATCGCCTGGTCGCCGCGGTCAGCCAGCACCCGGGCGCCCTGGATCACACGGTCTTCGAGCTCCAGGCCCGCAACTGGAACCTGCCGGGCCAACCGCCCGTGCCCAGCCGCACGCTGGCGAGCTGGATGCAGCACCTGCAGCGACTGGGCATCCAGAATTTTGGCTACTACCCCGACAACTTCGTCGAAAACCAGCCGGACCTGAAAATCATCCGGCCCGCTATCTCGAACGCCTGGTATCCCCACCGCTAAGGAGGACCCGTGATGACAGATCGACTGCTTGCCTTTCTGATCCTGTGCCTGGTGCTCGGTGCGCCTTTCGGGGCGGCCATGCTGTGGACAGGCGACATCATCCTGGATTTCGTGTTCTTTTACCCGCTGTTCATGTCGGGGTTGTGGATGTTCGGCGGCCTGTATTACTGGTTGCACTGGGAACGGCATTGGCCCTGGGGGCCCGACGTCGCTCCGCCCGAACTCAAGGGAGGCCCGCTGGTCTCGATCCTGATCCCCTGTTACAACGAAGCCGAGCATGGCGCCGAAACGATCCTGGCGGCGTTGGACCAACGCTATCTGCGGGTGGAAGTCATCGCCATCAACGACGGCTCCACCGACAAAACCGGGGCCATGCTGGATGAACTGGCCGTCGTGCACGACCGGCTACGCGTCGTCCACCTGGCGCAGAACCAGGGCAAAGCCATGGCCCTGCGCATGGGCGCACTGGCGGCCCGCAGCGACTACCTGATCTGCATCGACGGCGACGCCATCCTGGATCGCGACGCGGTGAACTATCTGGTCGCGCCGTTGCTCGAGCACCCACGCGTCGGCGCCGTCACGGGCAATCCTCGGGTGCGCACGCGTTCGACGTTGATCGGCCGCGTCCAGGTCGGCGAGTTTTCCTCGATCGTGGGCCTGATCAAGCGCACTCAGCGGGTCTACGGCCAGGTCTTCACGGTTTCGGGCGTTGTCGCGGCCTTCCGGCGCAGTGCGCTGGACCGGGTCGGCTACTGGAGCCTGGACATGGTGACGGAAGACATCGACATCAGCTGGAAACTGCAACGCGACCACTGGTCCATCTTCTTCGAACCACGGGCACTGTGCTGGATCCTGATGCCCGAAACGCTGCATGGCTTGTGGAAGCAGCGCCTTCGCTGGGCCCAGGGGGGTGCCGAGGTCTTCCTGAAGAACGTGCCGAACATCTGGTCCTGGCACAACCGCCGTCTGTGGCCGATGGTGCTGGAATACTGCATTTCCGCGATCTGGGCCTTTGCCCTGATCCTGTCCATCATCCTATGGGCGATCGGCCTGTTCGTGACATTACCCCACCACATCCACGTCGAGACGCTGCTTCCACCAGCCTTCACCGGCATGGTCCTGGCCATGGCCTGCCTGCTGCAGTTCTGCCTCAGCGTCTTCATCGACCATCGCTACGAACGCAATCTGAGCCATTCCCTGTATTGGGTCATCTGGTACCCACTGGCCTACTGGATGGTCAATCTGCTGACCACCCTCTGGAGCTTTCCCAAGGTCATGCTCAAGCATCATCGCCGCTGCCGGGCCCGCTGGGAAAGCCCCGACCGCGGCATCAAGGCGCCCACATCATGATGATCATCAAAACTCCCCGCTCCAGGGCCATCGCCCTGATCGACTTCCTGCTGACTGCTCTGGCCTGGTTCGCGTTCTGCTATCTGTTCGCGGCAGGCATCCGGTCCATCCTGGATGGCAGGATGCATGGCCTCGGCATACCCATCGTCTCGCTGCTGCTGCCTCATGCGCACACCCTGCTGGTCTATACCCTGGTGGCGGCCGGCATCGCGCTGATGCTGCTCTTTTGGGCCAGCTACAACGCCATGCGGTTTGGCGGACTGGACCGGCGCAAACCCCCGACCGCCATGACCGACGCGGCGCTGGCGGCCAGCTTCAGCATCGACCCCGCGCAATTGAAAGTGCTGCGTAGCAGCCAGATCACCTGTATTCACCATACAGACGAAGGCCAGATCAGCCTGATCGATTTCACACATGAGCGGCACCCCCCCGACAATGTGGTGCGGATGCCCCGAACCGCCGCGGACAACCGTTACCCTTGAAGAAACGGGTCACGCCTCGTAAAACAAGGATTGCTAAATCCGTGCGTTCGGATAAACAATAAGAGACGTTTGAACACTCGATAGAGGGGCTTACGATGGCGAATGTCACCGTAGTGGAACCTAATACGCTGCTGCGTTTGGGTATCTTGAAGCTGCTGCAAACCCTCGACTGCGCGCTTGTCACGACGGGCATCGATTATGCTCAGCTGTTCCAGGGCGCCCCCCGAAAGGCCAACACCGATCTGATGCTGCTGTCTGTGCCGGGGGCATACGACCAGATGATCGAACTCGTGTCGGCGGCCCAGCAACGCTACACGCCAAACCGCATCCTGCTGCTGTCCGACACCCAGACGCTGCCCTATTCCCTGCTCAATCTGCCGCCCGTGCTGGCTGGGTACATTTCCAAATACTCGTCACAAGACGTGCTGAAGACATCCGTCATGCTGGTCCTGGCAGGCGGAAAATGTTTCCCGCATCCGGACATGATCCACCAGGCCGGCGCCGGCGAAGGCGCCATCTCCCCCGACGGTGGGGCACCGCCGAAGCGCCGCTGGTACGACAAGCACGAAACACCCACCAGCGCCAGCACAGACGAGCTTCAGCCCGACAACCTGCTGAACCATTCCAAAACCGCGCCCGCCGCCCCCAAGCCACCGACCGAACCTCGCCAGGCGGAACTGGTCGGGCTGGCCAAAAGCCAGACCCTGACACCCGACCTTATCAGCCGGGAAGCGGACATGCTGCATCTGACCCCACGGCAGTACGAAGTACTGGCCCTGCTGGCCAAAGGTTATCCACTGAAGAAAATCAGCCGCGAGCTGAACATCTCGGTCGCCACGGCCAAGACCCATACCGAGGCGTTGTACCAACGGCTGTCCGTCAACAACCGCAATGCGGCGGTCTATACTGCGGTATCCAGGGGGGCCACGCTCGGCTGGCACGAGACGCATGTCTCCAGCCCCCAACCGGTCGAGTAGCCTTGCCTACCGGCGATGGCTGGATCCCGGGGTCTGGCCCTGACATCGCTCAAGCCGCGGCCGACCGGGTGGACAGACACCATTGCGCCAGGGTCCGGGCCGCCTGGCTGGCGGCTGCGTCCGGCAGATAGCGTGTCACGGGCTTTTTGTATGCCAGCGATTCGTGCAGGCTTTCATCCCGATAGATAGGTTGCGGCAACACGCGCGCGCCATAGCGGCAATGCCAGTCCAGAACGACGTCGCACTCCAGTTGCCGCCCGGGATCGAAGTCATTGATCAGCAGGTGGCTGGTGGCTTCCAGCCCGATTTGAGCCAACAGGACATGGGCGGCAATGTCAGGGCGCGCCACCAGGACGTCCAGCGTGCTGCGAAATCGCAGTGCCGGCGCCAGCCGGTTGGGGTACGGGGGACAGTCGAAGAGCACCCAATCGAAATCCCGGTCCAGATCGGGCAGCACCTGGAGCCAGAAATCATCACCGCGCAGCAGGTGCGACACGCCCGACTCCTCGATCGCCTTGCGCCCGAACGGCACCAGCGTCAGATGATCATCGAGCTCGAATGCCTGCTGCCGCCAGTCGGATGGAAATGGAGATGCCACCCAGCCATGTCCGTCCGCATGAGGCACGTCGAAATGCAGTCGCAACAGGTCCGAGGCGTTCAGGTCCACCAGCAATACCCGCTGATCAAGCGCATGCAGCGCATCGCCCAGCATCCCTGTGATGGTCGTGGTGCCGCCGCCGCCTCGGACACCGGTCAGGGTCATGATGTTCATGATGAGACCCCGGAGGCAGGATCCATCTCGACGAGCGCGTCACCTTTCCCAGCCAGCGACCGATCGATTTCGGCGAGCAGGGGCCAGCGGGCCAGCGCTTCCTTGTGCGCTTCTTGTGTGGCCATCTCGACCGAGCGCGACACGCGCTCCTCCGGATGCATGCGGGCAGCGACGAGATGATTCGCCTGCCCTCGGGATGCCTGCGCAACAAGGAGTGGATGAACAGTCGGGTGTCTCACGGTACGATCTCCTATCCCTATCGCGCGTACGGGAGTCACAGCCTCGGGGAATTCACGACATTCTGTGTCTGATCACGATAAAGGTTTTCCTTCGGTATCAGTGAGGGGCAGATGGCTGATCGGCTGTTCGGATGAGGCCCGCGCATCGGATGACAGCCCCGGCAGAAACCGGGACCCGGTGTCGGGCCAGGGTGTTGGCGCGCCTATCGATGCTTGAAGTCCGGTTTGCGCTTGTCCACGAAGGCCTGCATGCCTTCCTTCTGGTCCTCGGTGGAGAACAAGGCATGGAAATTGCGCCGCTCGAACAACAGGGACTCATCCAGTGTGGCCTCGAAGGCGCGATTGACGCATTCCTTGGCCATCATCACGGAAGGCAGCGACATGGCGGCGATCACCGTGGCGGCCTCGATCGCCTCATCCAGCAGACGATCCACCGGGACGATGCGCGCCACCAGGCCGGCGCGCTCGGCTTCGACCACGTCCATCATGCGCCCCGTGAGCACCAGGTCCATGGCCTTGGCCTTGCCCACGGCACGTGGCAGGCGCTGCGTGCCGCCATAGCCGGGAATCACGCCCAGTTTGATTTCCGGCTGGCCGAATTTGGCGTTTTCCGCCGCGATAATGAAATCGCACAGCATGGCCAGTTCGCAGCCGCCGCCCAGCGCATAGCCGGAGACCGCCGCGATGATGGGTTTTCGGGCCCGCCTCAGGGCATCCCAGTTGCCCCCCAGATAATCAGCCTTGTAGACGTCCATGTATGACCAGTCCGCCATGGCGCCGATGTCGGCGCCAGCGGCAAACGCCTTTTCGCTGCCGGTCAGGACCATTGCGCCGATATTGTCATCGGCCTCGAACGCACGGACCGCCGCCGACAGTTCGTCGATGACCGCATTGCTCAGTGCATTCAGGACCTGAGGACGATTCAGGGTCAACAGCCCCACACGCCCCCGGACTTCGACCTTTACCAGTGCTTCGCTCATGTTGCCTCCAAGTAAACTATCGGGATGAAAAATGAACTGATCCGCTACCGGGTGCAACTGGCTGATCCTGCCGGCCACCGCTACACCATCCGCCTGACGATTCCGCAGCCAGATCCGGCGGGCCAGACCCTGCGGCTACCTGCCTGGATTCCCGGCAGCTACCTGATCCGTGATTTTGCCCGACAGATCGAAACTCTGCAGGCCCATGCCGGGGACAGCCCCATCGCGACCAGCAAGACGGACAGCCACACCTGGCGCTGTGCCCCGGTGGCCGGCCCGCTGACTGTCGATTACACCGTCTACGCCTGGGATCTGTCGGTGCGCGGTGCGCACTTCGACGAAAGTCACGCGTTCTTCAATGGCTGCAGCCTGTTTCTGGCTGTGTCCGGACAGGAATCACAGCCTTGCCTGGTGGATCTGTGCCCGCCCACGCACACGCGTGGCTGGCAGGTCCACACCAGCCTTCCGCCAGCCACTGACCAGCCGGATTGCGCACCACTGCGCGGCTTTGGTTGCTACCACGCCCACGACTACGACGCGCTGATCGACCACCCGGTGGAAATCGGCACACCGCAGTGCATCAGCTTCGAGGCCCACGGCGCCGTGCATGATCTGGTGTTCACCGGCGTCGCCCCGCAACTGGATCTGGCACGCATCGCGGCCGACGTCCAAAAGATCTGTGCGACCCAGATCGAATTCTTCGAGCCCGAGTCCCGGCGCGCGCCCTTTCTGGACAGCGCGCAACGCTATGTCTTTCTGACGACGATCACCGACGACGGCTATGGCGGCCTGGAACATCGCGCGTCCACCGCCCTGATGACCAGCCGCCACGACCTGCCGGTTCGTGGCCGCGCCGTGCCCGAAGGCTACGAGACCTTTCTGGGGCTGGTCAGCCACGAGTATTTCCACACCTGGAACGTCAAGCGCATCAAGCCGGCCGCCTTTGCGCCCTATGACCTGAGCTGCCCCAACCACACGCGGCTGCTCTGGGTCTTCGAAGGCTTCACCTCGTACTACGACGACCTTATGCTGCTGCGCGCCGGCGTGATCGACGAACCCGCCTACCTGAAGCTGCTCGCCAAAACCCTGGATCAGGTGATGCGCGCCAGCGGCCGCCTGAAGCAATCCGTGGCCGACAGCTCCTTCGACGCCTGGACGCGCTACTACAAGCAGGACGAGAACTCGCCCAATGCCCTGGTCAGCTACTACACCAAGGGATCCCTGGTCGCTCTGGGGCTGGATCTGGAGATCCGCCGCCAGACCCGGGACGCACACAGCCTGGATGACGTCATGCGTCTGCTCTGGGACCGCTACGGCAGGGACTTCTTTCGCGCCCCCCCCATCGGCGTCCCCGAGAACGCCCTTCCGGCGATCATCCACGAAGCCACAGGCGCGGACGTCGCCGACTTCATCGCCCGCTACGTCGAAGGCTGCGCGGATGTCCCGCTGAAGGCCGCGCTCGCCCGCGTGGGCATCGAATTGACGGGAAAACCGGAAAACACCCGGCCGACGCTGGACGTCCGCACACGAGCCGATGCGGGTGGTCTTCGCCTGGCTACTGTCTACGAAAATGGCCCCGCCCACCGGGCGGGCCTGTCGGCCAATGACCTGCTAGTGGCGATCGATGGCCTGCGCGTCACGGATACCACCAGCCTGGATCGGCTGCTGGACGCCTATCAGCCGGGCAGCCGCGTCACCCTGCACGTCTTCCGCCGCGACGAACTGCGCCACTACCGGGCGCGCCTGGGGCATCCTGGGCCGCTCAAGCATCAGCTGCGGCGGATTCCGCTGGAGCAGCCGTCATGAACACCCGACGCGTCATCCTGGACGATCTGACCGTGTCCGCATCCATCGGTATGCTGGACCACGAACGGACGGCCAGGCAAGCCCTGCGCATCTACGCGGAATTCGACACAGACGCCTCGCGGCCCGTGGACGATGCCGACATCGGTAGTGTGCTGGACTACCGCCTGCTGCGCGAGGCCCTGATCCAGGAAGCCACGCAGGCCCACACCGATCTGCTGGAAACCCTGGTGGACCGTTCCCTGGTTCGCGTGCTGCGCGATTTTCCGGCGGTCCTGAGGGCCCGCATCCGCATCTGCAAACCACAGGCGTTCCCCGATTGCGCCGCCGTCTGCATCGAACAATCCCGCAGCCGCGCCCCGGTTGCCTGAAGCCATCCCATGTCCGAACTGATTCCGCCTCCGAAAACCACGCCTTTCGCGTCCCACGTCGACGCGCAGCCGCGCCCTGGCGAAGCTGCCGAACACGGGACAGCCACGGCCAAGCCAGAGGACCCGTCCGCGCGGCGTCACAGCGTCAACGAAAACAAACTGGTCAAGCGCCTGCTGCGCGAAACCGGCAAGGCCATCGGCGACTACGCCATGATCGAGGACGGCGACCGCGTCATGGTCTGCCTGTCGGGCGGCAAGGATTCCTACGGACTGCTGGACATCCTGCTGACGCTGCGCGAACGCGCGCCGATCGATTTCGAGATCATCGCCGTCAATCTGGACCAGAAGCAGCCCGGCTTTCCAGAACACGTCCTGCCCGACTACCTGAGTGCGCGCGGCATCCCCTTCCATATTGAAAACCAGGACACCTATTCCGTCGTCAAGCGGCTGATTCCGGAAGGCAAGACCACCTGTTCGCTGTGTTCGCGTCTGCGTCGCGGCATCTTGTACCGGGTGGCGCGCGAACTGGGTGCCACGAAAATCGCGCTGGGGCATCACCGCAATGACATCCTGGCCACGTTCTTCCTGAACCTGTTCTACGGCGGGCGCATGAAGGCCATGCCGCCCAAGCTCGTATCCGACAACGGCGAGCACGTCATCATCCGGCCGCTGGCGTATGTGCACGAAAAGGATCTGATCGCCTACGCAAAATTGCGCGAATTTCCGATCATCCCCTGCAATCTGTGCGGATCCCAGGAAAACCTGAAGCGCAAGGAAATCAGCCGCATGCTGGAGGAATGGGACCGGCACTTCACCAACCGCACCTGGAACATCTTCCGGGCGCTGTCGCACGTGGTGCCGTCGCACCTGATGGATCCACAGCTGATGGACTTCCGGCACCTGCGTCCGACAGGCAAGACGGATGCTGACGGCGACCGGGCGTTCGACGAGGAAGACTTCCCGGAGCCGGCGTTTTCGGAGGACGACGATGATGCGATCACGCAGGCGGATCCTCGCGGGATACCAGGCCCTGGGGAACAGGTCATCGTGCGCCCGCGCATCCGGCCGGCACCATAGGGAGCGCTGTCAGGGACTGGTCCGTTCCGGCCCGGCGACGGGCATTGCCGCATCCAGAAAAATGCGCACATGCGCCAGACGTTCCACCAGAAAATCAAGGAATACCCGGGCTCTCGCCGGCATCATCCGCGATGGATACAAGGCGATCAGCGGCAGCGGCTCGAACTCCCAGCCCGGCAACACCCTGATCAGTCCGGCAGGAGGCATGTCCTGGACGGACAATGGGACGATGCCAGCCCCCGATTCTGCCATGCGCCGCATCAGCAGCACATGATTGAGGGCGATACGGCCTTTCACCCGGACCTGCTGCTCCTGGCCGGACTGCGAAAACAGTTGCCAGATGGAATCCCCCCGCTCGGTGCTCGCCCGGACACATTCATGATCGACCAGGTCGGCGGGCTGCGTGGGCACGCCATGCGCGTGCAGGTAATCGGCGGACGCGTAAAGGCCCCGGGTAATCAGGCCCAGCCGACGCGATACGATGCTGGAATCCTCGGGTTGTGCAACCCGGATCACGATGTCATAGGGGTCCGAATGCAGATCGATTTTGCGAATGCTCAGGTCATATTCGCATTCGATTTCCGGGTAGCGCCGCGAGAATTCCCATAGAGGTTCCTGCAGGATGGCCGTGGCCAGGCTGGAAGGCATCGAGACCTTCAGCCGGCCACGCGGGTTGTACGCCCCCTCGATCAGCATCTCATGGGCGATGCGCGCCTCCTCGATGATATGCTGGCATCGCGAAAAATAGGCGGCTCCCGCCTCCGTCAGCATGACCTTGCGCGTGGAGCGATTGAGCAGCTGCACGCCGATGGTTTTCTCGAGCTGGGTGATGTGCCTGGATATCGTCGAGGCCGGCATGTCCAGTGCCTCCGCTGCCCGCGTGAAGCCATGGCTGCGAGCGACCTCCACGAAGACTTCAATATCATTGAGCGATGGGGTCATGGTGCGTCGACGCGAATGCTTGAGAATGGTTGACTTCCCCGCATTTGTCGCGCAATCCCGTCTGGATTACCCCCGAAAATGGAAAGCTGAATTCGCGCCAGACCTATTTATTGCATTGCACCAAAAGCGCAGACTGTCTTTCATCGAGGCAGGACAAGGCGCGCAACACGGAAAGCCCGCAGCGCCCTGCCTGAAGATCCACTCTGAAATGAAGGAAACCATCATGAAAGTCGCTTCCGCGCTTACCGCTCTGACTTTGGGACTTGCCAGCGTCGGCCTGGCTCAGGCCGCAGGAACCTCGCCCGCGCAAATGCCGTCGCAGGCCGGCCACGATCCGTACTATCCAACCCTGCAGACCCAGAGCACCGAGACCCACGCTCAGATTCAACAGGAACTGCACCAGGCACAGGCCCAGGGGCTGGTGACGAACGGCCATGACCCGTACTACCCCAATGAAGGCGCCGTCAGCACGCAGACGCGTAGCCAGGTGGCCCACCAACTGCAACAGGCGGGCAGCTTGAGCAACTACTCAGGTCATGACCCCTATTACCCGACCAACCCGGCGGCCTGATCGGCCCGCTCGACGAGAGAGCCCCACGGGAGCGACATCCCTGCGGGGCTGGTCAACAGCCGGCGACCTGCGTCCGATGTTGACTTGAGCCAACGAAGTATTGTTCATTGACACAATACTTCGTTGGCTCAATATTTTTGGCTTCAACCATAAACCATCTGATGCATCACATGCGGCGGATCGTGCGCCGCATCATGGACGACATGACTGGACGATTTTTAAAAATCGTTTAGCGTGCTGGTTTTCAAGGGATTGAATTGGTGGGCGGTACAAGGTTCGAACTTGTGACCCCTGCCGTGTGAAGGCTATATATTTATCGCTAATAGTGGCGTAAATAAAAGGTTTCCGTATAATAGACTCATTTATTGGGACACATTTGGGACAATGAATGGGCACGATCACCAAACGAGGGGAGCTTCAATGGCAGGCCAAGGTGCGGCGCAAAGGCTTTCCGTCACAGTCCCGCACCTTCATGTACAAGGAAGATGCCGAAAAGTGGGTTCGCACCATTGAGCGAGAACTGGAGACATCCGGCTTTGTTGACCGCAAGGAGGCTGACAAAACGTCTTTTGCCAGCGTCCTGAAGCGCTATCAGAAAGAAGTCACCCCAAGCAAGAAATCGGCCGAGATCGAGTCTATCAAGATCAACGTCCTACTACGCGACAAGACCCTCGCCTCGCTCAAGATGACGGCAGTCAGCAGCACTGAGATCGCAAAGTGGCGGGATCGCCGCCTGAAAGAAGTCACCGGTGCCACGGTCAACCGGGAAATCAACTTGCTTTCTGCGGTGCTGAACCATGCTCGACGTGAATGGGGAATTCATGTTGAGAACCCCTTCCCCTATGTCAAGCGGCCAGACCACTCTCGGCCCAGGGAGCGCAGGCTATCTCCCGACGAGCAGCGCTACTTGTTCGCCACCTTAACTTGTGGCGAAGAACGAAACGCCAACGGCACCTTGGCAGCTGGCATCCGCAATCCATGGATACTTCCTCTCGTACAACTTGCCCTGGAGACTGCCATGCGGCGCGGGGAGCTATTGTCGCTGCAATGGGAGCACGTTGACTTGGAGCGACGGACAGCCTACCTACCCGACACCAAGAATGGCGACTCTCGCACGGTTCCTCTTTCGACGCGTGCCGTAGAGATTCTGAAAGGTGTGCCATCCTGCCCCAAAGCAGAACCGGGCAAACCAAGGGCACCCGCTTTCGGTCCCGTTTTTGCTACTACTGCGGCTGCATTGAAGAAGGGCTATGCCAGAGCCATCGAACGGGCGAAAGAGAAATATCTGTTGGATTGCCAAGATGCAGGGACTCCACCGGTCTGCGGTTTTCTTGATGATCTACATTTCCATGATATGCGCCATGAGGCCGCGTCCCGTTTGGCCGACAAGCTGCCGAATGTTCTGGAGCTATCGGCTGTTACTGGACACAAAGATCTCCGGATGCTGAAGCGCTACTATCACCCACGGGCTGAGGATTTGGCAAAAAAACTGGGCTGAGGCAACCGCATCAAACCAGGAATTAGCTAACTGAAAATAATACCCACTAAATTTTCAACAATGATGAAAGATCTTTTAAAATCAATGCATTAAAATAACACGATCCTGAATATGTCATGCCAAATATCACGATCAAAAATCGTCCTAAATCTGACGATGGAGATTAACCTCGTCCGTGTATATTCACTTCTTGATCGCTAGCTCGCAGCAATCACTCGGTCACATTCTTGCACAACATATTCTGGGACATTATCAAACTTGTGAGGATTGAGTTGCATTACATACTCGTTCTCAATATGAAATGACTCATTCACGAATTTTTGAAGAATATCATCGCCATCATCGACCGGCTGATGGACTTCTTTGTAAATTCGGAAAAGCTGCAATTTATCATAGCCTGCATTCGCCGCTTGGAATCTGCGCTTCATCTCCGATTTATCATTGATAATCGCCAGAACCGCACCATAATCAAAGTTTGGAATAAATTTATTTATTCCCGCAACAGCCACGCAAATCTCCTCATCCGTCATAGCAACATTCTCATTACCTTCCTTGCGGACCGGATTTTCTCTAGCATGCAAAAGATTGGCAAGGTAGTTGTACTCTGCGCCGAGATCATTCAATATCTCGAAGTTGCGCCTCAAATAAATGCACTTAATTACCTCATCTGACAAACCACTGACACCACGGACATTTTCCTCGCAAATCTGAGCAAAAGTCTTGATATCAGCCCCCTTGATCTCTGTCTCCGTAACGACACCAAGCCTTGAAGCCAAGAAATACGCCGTAGGCTTTGGTTCATTAAAAATCTCTTTCTTAACTCGAATGACATCAATCGCAGGCTCAATGTCGTGAGTGAGCATTAGAACAGTGGTGTTACGCAGACTTGCCTTCCCGCGAAAAAGCTCATTCAGAATCGCAAATTTCTTCGTCTTATCAAAACTGGACACCGGGTCATCCAAAACCGCAAGTCCCGGCTTTTCACTAAGAACCTGGTGCATGAACAACACAAGCGCAAAAGCATTCTTTTCACCATAGCTCAAATGCTGGGCGGCCGACTCAAGATGCTCATGGAAATCTTGATGAACCAGCTTCATTTTGTAGGAATCCACCTCTGGTTTGATAACCACGCTGTATTTGTAGCCAGCAGATTTCAAAAATCCATTGATGCTTTTCTTATTCTCAACGATAGACTTCTCTATCTGACTCTTGTGTTTGTTGATCTTTCCTTTTAACTCCCCGACTTTACCAATAAGTTCTTGGAGTTTTTCATTTATAGGATCAACAACAGCTCTCGTATCTGCGGAGTTCAGCTTTGCAAGCAAACCCAGATCGACCTTCAACTTCGCAAGTTCATCCTCGATTTTATCCACATCACGAAGCGCAAAGAAGGATATTGACCGGAGACCTTCAAGTTTTGCCATTAGCGTCTCAACATCTCCGCGAAGAGCACTTAAAAAGTTTGTTTCTTCCGGCGATAGCTCGACCTTGGATTTCGTGATTTTCTCCAAACTTTCTCGACATGACTGCTCAAAGTATTTACCAAGTCGATTG
Organism: Castellaniella sp.; assembly: GCA_019104865.1. Classification (GTDB taxonomy): domain Bacteria; phylum Pseudomonadota; class Gammaproteobacteria; order Burkholderiales; family Burkholderiaceae_B; genus Castellaniella. The sequence goes on from JAHRWZ010000067.1 coordinate 26,984, forward strand.
ATGATTGCTTGAAGCGAATTTAAATGCTCGATGGTTTTCGAGTCGTACTCCTTGGCAACCTGTTTAGCCGTATCTCTCTTCTCTGGTTCTTTCAGATCTGACGCACAATATGGACAGTTATCAGACAAGTCCAAAAAAGCATTCCCTTTTGCCTGCCACGCAATCCAATTAGCAGGCTGCTCGCTCTTGATGAACGCCTCAAAAGGCATAAGCTGCGGCGGAACATTTTCAATCTTATTGCCTGAGCCAAATGCTTTGTACCCTTTGCTGGATTTTGAAAGGGCACCGGACTTCGTAACCCCGAAGGCATCGCGTACCTCTTTCAAATCCGATATCGCACTGCTTAGCGCCTCGTTGCCATTAAATGCAGACTTGATGCCCGCAAGAAGACCTTCTATCTCCTGCATTGCGGCCTTGAACGCATCGGTCTTAATGAAGATATCAAAGCTGTTTCTGAGAACCTCATCGCGCTGAAAGACAAATTGAGAAACGTAGGAATCGTCAAAAACCAAGACCGATCCAATATTTTCGGTCCCACGCACTACAGGCTCATGCTGACCAGCCACACTTCGATATTTAAACGGCTTTAAATTTTGGAGTGACCCATTATTTGCAACTGAGGCAACTATTGCACGCGCAATCGTGCTTTTACCCAATCCGTTGGGGCCATATTTTATATTCAAAGCCCCTTTGAAAATTGCAATCTCAGCCCTCTCTATACTGTTACAGTTTTCAATTTCGATAGCAAAGGCACTCATGACACCCCCCTTATTACAACGATTCAGTAGCGATAGAAATTCGCCTTTTAATTTCCGACTCAATCAGCTTTGCTGCAATCGCACGTATTTCTGTGACAGTTTTAGATCGTTCGATCAGATTATGCTGGCCGTGAGCGAGTCTTACGGTTTCAGCCAGCTTAATATGTTTCGGGTTATACGGATCGAATTTTGGAAGACTAACATGCTTAAAAATATCCCCCATGTTCGTCGAGACGTTATGTGCCTCTATCATCTCTTTTACGATTTCGGAATGCAGCAATCCACAGAGGTAGTAGGCCGGATCTGGTTCGTCGAAGTCAGCAAAGTAGAGCTTGTGATCAGGCACATAGACCCGTGACCCGTAGCCAGGCACGGAACCTGAGGCCACAACAGCCGCAGAGAAGTCGCCTGTCATTTCCGCCCAAATGACCTTGAAGGGTGCGAAGGTGTAGTCGCCTACGTTGTAGACCGCGAAAAAGGGCGCTCCCTTCATGCGCGTCCTGAAGGTGGATCGGGACTCCAAGAAAGACTTGTACGCCTTGAAGAGCTTGAAGGTCTTGGGGTTCGTGTGGCTGCTGTAGCCCGCCGCAGCGGCGTCCAGCGACGCGCGGTCGATGCCCTTGTTGGGGACGAACGCATACAGGGTGTTCTCAGGCAGGAAGTAGCAGGGGTGCAAGTCCCCTGCCCCCTTCGCGAGCGGGAACAAGCTCTCAGCCTCGACCCAAAACTCTCGCGGCTGACCCAGGTTAGTCTTGCCTTCGTGCGGGCGAGTGCGCACCTTAACCGTCTGAGTGACCCGATTCGAGTCGATCACCTCAACGAAGTAAACTCCGTTGAGGTCAGTCGTGATGCCCTTTCGGCCATTGACCCAGGTCGAAGCTCCAAACATCGGCTGGCAGGCGGCGAAGTGCCCAGGCCTCATGATGGCCCAGGGTGCGCCTTCCATCGTCTGCGAAACAGGATTGGCCTCCATCTGAACCACGTCCACTAGGTCAATCACCTTGGCACGATGCAAGCGAGGGTCGATGGCCTTCAAGCGGGCCACTTGACCGCTGCGCCCCTTCTTCGGGTTGCCAGCATCATCCGTCTTTGGTTTACCGAGCCAGACCCGATAATCCAACGGGTAACGGATCGTTCCCCCCACCTTCTTCGTGAACATCGCGACGGCCGTCTTGTTGGCAGCGTCCGGGAAGGGCTTTAGCTCCTTCATGTCGTCAACCGAGATCGGCACCAAACGGTCGGTCGCGTTGATGCGGAAGCGTCGGAAGCCCTGAGATGAAGGGGATTGGAAAACCGTCTGCGTGATGACGAACACCAACCTGCCATCTTCGACCAGCCACTTGTCGGCTGTCGTGTAGGTGATGATGGCGGAGATGTCCAACTCGTTGCCGCCGTGGAACTTGGTATCCGAGAAGATGGCGTACTTCTCGCAAGTCGGCTTGGCTCGGTTTCGGTACGCCTCGGGCAGGTTCGACCAACGCACCCAAGGCGGGTTACCGACGATGGCATCGAATTGCCCAGCGGTGGCTGACCAGAAGAAGTTGCGCACGATCCTGAACCAGATGCCATTCCAATTTTGTCGGTGCAAGGCGAGCACCTGGTCGTAGGTCAGCTTGAGATGGTCATGCCACTCGTCGGCCTGTTCCTTGGTCAGAATGCGAGCCTTCACCAGCGCCTTGGCGACAGGCGGATACTCCGTATCGTTCTCGACCTCTTCGCCCATAAGCTGGAACACCTTGTCCAGCAACATGCGATCACGGGCCAAGTCGGCGGGGAGAACGACTTGAAGGTTTGCCTGCTGGCTTCCGATGCTGTACTCGACGACCTTCTGGTCGCCGTCTGGATGGGGGGCTGGTGAGTACACCGCATCAGCCAGTAGTACAGGAATCTCTACGTCCTTGCCCTTGCACTGCTGCAATAGGTCGGCAATCGCGATCAGGAAATTCACGCGAGACGACTGCACAGCCAGGGGATTGAGATCAAAGCCCCAGACTGTGGTCGTCAGCATGTCCACGGTCTGCTCGGCATTCCAGCCCGCCTCGAGAGCTGCGCCGCGCTTCTGTTCGATGGCCTCCAGAAGGAACGATCCCGAACCGCATGTCGGGTCAAGGAGGCGAGCAGAAAGCCACTTGTCCCGCTTGTATCCAAGCTTGGCCACGGAGTGCTCGACCAGCCAGTCCGGTGTGTAGAACTCCCCAAGACTCTTGCGCAATTCCTCCGGCACCAAGTCTTGGTAGAAGTCACGCAAGACATCGCGTGATCGGCCGGTTTTCTTGATCGTGTCGAAGCGGTAGACGGAGAGCTGGGCCAGTAGCGTGCGAATCGCCAGGCACGTCGAGGTGCGGATGGACTTCTTGGTTGTGGCGTCCAGATACCAGCTAAAGATGGCCTCTTCAACGAAGCCATGCAAACCCACCGCGTTGAAGAATCCACCGTTCTCGACATCCGACCGCAGGGCGTCGATCAGAGCCTCATCCGACCCCAGAGCCAGCAGCTCGTGAATCAGTGACGTGCTGGACGCCATGCCGTGCGCGGCCACGAGCTCGGCCGCGATCAGCTTCATCAGCAGCGAGTGAAAGGTGTGGGTGACGAAGAGCTTGGCAGGCAGGTCAACTTCGGCCGGGCCTGCGAAATCGAAACCCAACGATCCATTGATCTTCTTGCGCTGCTGGATGCTCAGATCGGCGGCCTGCCCGTACAGCGTTGACCACTCCTCGAAAAGCATCTTGATTTTACGATTCCCCGGCTTCCCGAGCGCGTCGGCCAGCGCATTGGACAGCTCCTGCATGAACTCGCGGCCGGTGCTGGAAAGGTGCCCGAAGTCCTCGGCTAGGTTCTCGGAGGTGATCGCTCGCCGGAAATTGGCCCGCAGCGCATCTACCACCATCTGGAAAGTGACGGTCGAGAACGGCATCAACGGCTGGTGGACGATCTTTCCATCCTGCACTTGGGCGAAGCCCACATGTTCACCATCGATGGCGACGCCGATGTAGTCCTTCTCGTCCAGACCTTGCTCGGATGCCAAGCGAGGAATGTACTTCAACAGGCGGCCATCGGTCGCTTCGACAAACTTGGGGCTCGTCTCGCTGCCTTTGAAAAGGCCAGGGCCTTTGAACTCGATGACGACGTTGTTGTAGCTGGAGTCACGCTTGGCTCGCTCGGCGTCCAGGTCGATCTGCAAAGCCTCTTCGAGCCCTTTCATCCAGGCGTGGCGTACCTCTTCCTCGTTGACCCACTGCTTGCGGCGTCGGTTGATGAGGTCATAGCCCTTCTTGGTATTGGCGTCCATCTTTATCCTTCTGCTGTCAGGCCTGTCGCGTCGGCTCGGGTCGCCTGACGGGAGCTACTTTGTAAATCGTGGTCCGCGATACCTTGTATCGCTTTGCGATGACGCTGACCGGGATCGTTGGGTCAGACATCAGTTGTTTAATCTCTTTTATCTGCTGCGCATCAAGCTTCGGCTTGCGGCCGCCGTGCCTTCCTCTGGCCCGAGCCGCAGCAAGGCCGGCCTGGGTACGCTCGCGGATCAGATTGCGCTCAAATTCCGCGAGCGCAGCAAAGACGTGGAAAACCAGCTTTCCCGCCGCGCTACCTGTCTCAATCTTCTCAGTCAGGCTCTCGAAGCCGACGCCCTTCCTTTCCAACTCGCCGACAATGCGCACAAGATCGGGCAGACTACGGCCCATCCGGTCGAGCCGCCAAACGACCAGGGTGTCACCTTCGCGCAGCGCCTTGAGACACGCAGCCAGCTCGTTGCGCTCGGCGTCCTTGCCGCTCGCGGTGTCGGAGTAGAGGCGGTCGTCGGCAATGCCAGCCCTGTGCAGCGCGTCGCACTGCAAATCAAGGCTCTGATCATCTGTCGAGACTCGGGCGTACCCGATGCGTTGCCCCATTGGCCGCTTTATCATCCTAGCGCAAAATGTCCAGCAAAGGAGTGATTGCTGGACGTTGAAAAGTTGACGGGTATTTTAACAGGCGGATGACATCACAGACAGCCAAATCAACCTCGCCGTGAAGATGTTCAAGAAACTACCGTTTTCTGGACAGAATCCAAAAACCAGACAGGAAGATCAACCCATCATGAAGGTCGGCCTCTTCAAAAGGCGGTCCAGCACGCTGCACCCATTAGCCAGAAAGCGTCCCGCCAGCCGGGAAGAAAGTACACTGACTCTAAGTGCTAGCCGCAACACGTCGCCGCGACTGATAACAGGGAGTCGATTTTTTCCGGGCAGTCCTCCGTGAGCAGCAAATTACGTTAGACAAAAGCGAGCACGCAACACTCTGAGGCATCGAGATCATGAGACTGACACACTTGGAGCAGCATCAGATCCTGAACCTTGTGAATACAGGTCAAGTTTATGAGGCTTGGCTGGTCAGCGGGCGCGATGTCCTCGCATTAAACCTCCGACGCCATGCGTCCAGAAACCGCCGGGTAGGCCTCGGAACCATGCCGCCTAAAATCGCACACGACCTGCGACAAATCGCACGAGAGCGGCCGGAGGCCGCCATAACTAGCTACCACGCGCTGTACGCTTATGCGATGCTGACGGCTGCCCAGCTGGCACCGCTGGACCTCGCCCTGCCCATCACGACAATTCCCGCCCAGGCGGCACATCCCATCGTCTGCATCGACCAGGCTGGGTTTGCTGTGACCATGCGGGTGCTCGATCCTGTCGAATACCTAGACTACGCCGACCAGGACAGCGCTCACGCCATCAGAATCATGATGGATGATAGATCGCTGCCTGAAAAATTGCCTACTTGGATTAGGAGCTGAGCCATGTTGGTTTCGGAATTGATCACCGCCCTGCAAAAATTACCCGCAGACCTGCCGGTAATGGTCTGCGCGGAAGGCGGCATAGACCAGCCGCTCAGCGCCCACATCATCACGGCCATCAAACACAGCCGCGACTGGTCGGGCACGCCAGTCGGGCAGTATCGTGAAGCGAACGATTGGCTGGACGATACAGACACTGCAGGGAATCCGTTTCAAGCCGTGCTCATTGATCTGGATGATCCCCACCAAAAGGAGGAAAGGCCATGACCGCCGCTGAAGTGATCGCCGCCCTGCAAACGCTGCCGCCCGATATGCCCGTCCTGGTCCAGGGCTATGAAACCGGCCGGGACGAGATCCACGCCATAGAGACGCGCCCAGTCGAGAGATGCGGCAAGGCGCAACCATGGGATGGTGAATATCAGGACGGTGGCCAGCGGCCCGTCGTGGTGATCGTCGGACGCTGTGACATGCATCGCAAAAATCCTCATGAAAACCAACCCAACCCCTGACCTTGTAGCGTTGGTCGTGACGCACCTCAATGTGCCATATGGCCCGGTCGTGCGACGGAAAACGGCGGAGGCGATGCTGAAGTCCGGCTCGTTCAAGGGTCTGGAGTGCGGGGATTTCGAGCTGTCGTTGCTGAAATCCCTTTTCGTCGAATGTGAGCCGCCCGTCATTGGCCGCGCCTGCTACCAGGTTGGCGCAAGCCTGGACGAGGCGCAGTCGCTCTATGTGGAGCTTCGGGCGGAGGGGCATCCGGTCGTTCGTAGATGGGAGAGAGCCGTACGTGATGTCGTGATCCCATACGAGGACTGGACCAGCCCCCTGAAACACCGGACATAGTCGCCCACTTAAAATAGCAGGTAGGCATACGACTATGTTTATGACCAACAGCAAGCAGGAAGTGATGGAATTACTGACCCAGCCGGAACGCCGGCGGCGCTGGTCGGTGGAGCAGAAGCTGGCCATGGTGCGCGAGAGCCACGAGCCTGGCCAGACGGTGTCGATGGTGGCGCGCCGCCATGGCGTGAACCCGAACCAGCTGTTCCACTGGCGCAAACTGTACCAGGACGGCGGCCTGTCGGCGGTGGGTGCCGGCGAGCAGGTGGTCGCTGCCTCGGAGTTGGCCGACGCGCTCAAGCAGATCCGGGAGCTGCAGCGCATGCTGGGCAAGAAGACCATGGAGAACGAGATTCTGCGCGAAGCGGTGGAGTATGGCCGCTCAAAAAAATGGATTGCGCGCTCGCCCTCGTTGCCAGGGGAAGACCAGTGAAGCGGGTCTGTGATGTCCTCGGCGTAGCGCGCTCGAACATGGCAGTCAGGCTGGCTCGATCGGCGGATTGGCGCGATGGTCGCACGGCCCGCCTCACGCAGGACACGGAGTTGGTCGAAGAGATCCAGGCGCACATCGGACAGCTGCCCAGCTACGGCTATCGGCGTGTCTGGGCGCTGGTGCGACGAGGCCGGGAACAGCGTCAGGAGCCACCCATCAACGCCAAACGGGTCTACCGAGTGATGCGTGACCACGGCTTGCTGCTGGAGCGTCGCAGGCGGCCTCAGATGCCCGCACGGCGTCACGATGGACAGGTCGCCGTCCTACGCAGCAACCAGCGCTGGTGCTCCGACGGGTTCGAGTTCCGCTGTGACGACGGCAGCCCCTTGCGGGTGACCTTCGCCCTGGACTGCTGCGACCGCGAGGCCATGAGTTGGGCGGCGACCACGGCTGGGCACAGTGGCGATGTGGTGCGCGATGTGATGCTGGCGGCGCTGGAGCACCGATTTTTTAATGCTGACCAAGTGCCCCAGCAGATTGAGTGGCTGAGCGATAACGGCTCAGGCTACATCGCGGCCAAGACGCGGGAATTTGCCCGGCGCATCGGCCTCAAGCCACTGACTACGCCGGTGCGCAGCCCCCAGAGCAACGGCATGGCTGAGAGCTTCGTGAAAACGATCAAGCGTGATTACGTCGCCTTCATGCCCAAGCCCGATGTGCTCACGGCGCTGCAGAATCTGGCGATTGCCTTCGAGCATTACAACGAGCAGCACCCTCACAGCGCGCTGAAATACCGATCCCCCAGGGAGTTCAGGCGCCGCCAGGATTTATCAACCCACGGGTGATTCTGTGTCCGGTAATACGGGGGCAAATCCATGGTTTCTCTCCAAAGAACTCCTTTTGTTCAGGAGCACCATAATTTGCAGAGGCATACTCCCCCTTATCCCACCAGGTGACAGGTGGTGCTTCGTCGTCCATTCTGGTCTTGAAGTCAATGCTGATATCACCGTCTGCACTACGGCGTACGCGATACTCCTGATACTCACCACTGACCCGAATATGGCCACGTTGCCAGTTTTTCTCAACAAGAACCCCGTCCACCTTTCGATTGGGATAGACAAGAGTTTCGTCGCCGTTTGGTTGTTCTAGCAAATCATAGGCTTGCTGCTCCTCACTCCATTCCATCTTCAATATTCTTATCTTGCCAGCAGCATCAACTGCAATCGGGTAATAAAGTCTTGGGCGATCAGTCCGCAAATCGTTGCTGCCTGCACGAATGAAATTCATCCATGAATATCTGCCGTGCTCGTCCTCCAATGGATACCTGGCGGCTTTGCTGGCACTGTACCCAATGGTGTAAGGCAAGGCTTTATCGCTTTTCCCATAAAAGAACGCGTATTCATGCACAGGCGAAAATTTACCCTTTGTTTTTCGGCTTTGAGGGTTTGATTTGACTACGGCAACACCCACTTGCTTCTCGAATGTTGAGTTGAGCAATTGAACTAGCGGTGATGCTTCTTGATCATCAATCGCGACGCTAATCAGGGAGTCTTCCTCCATGAGGCGCTTTGCTAGATCAAGCCTTGTCTGAATCAAGGAGAGCCAAGAAGAGTCTTTGTACCCGTTCTTGTAGGTTATTGCTGATGCGTCGGTGTTGTAAGGTGGATCAATGTAAATACAACTTACACGTTCATGGTACTTTGTCTGCAGCAGGGATAAGCCTTGAAAATTGTCACTATTGACAAGCAAGCCACACGCAGTCGCATCAATGCTCTCGATGCCCGCCACCAGCTTCTGCGCAACTTCAGCATCAAACAGACTCGTATCCACCATCCGATACGGCGCAGCCTTCAAGTCCTCCATTGTCCCCGGCGCGCCGCCATCCCAAATGCCCAGTTGTTTCCACTGTTCCCATTGCTGTTTGTTCGCCACCACTTCCGGCCACAGTGCCTCCGGCACCCGATCCAGGGTGATGCAGTAGTGGCTGGAGACGACGAATTTCTTTTTCAGCCAGAGCTTTTTCTGGAAATCCTCCAGCTGTGCGAGGAAGGCAATCAACTCCAGCGCAATGCTGCGCAGACACTGGATCATGCGCAGGTTCTTCTCGATATCTGCAAACGCGCCCGCGTTCTGCACGTCGTCGAGATGCATGACTTCGTTCTTGACGTAGAAATCCAGTTCGCGGCGCAGAAAACCGCCAAGATCCTTGTGGATGAAGTAGTCAGCCGTATTCTTGGTGGTGTAGTCAGTCAGATGTTTTTCCAGCAGGGTTCGCTGTGGATTCTTTTCGGTGGGCGCACGGTTGCCCAGTGCCAGCCAGCGGGCCTTGACGGCAGCGTCCGCCAGCACGGCCTCTACTGCCTTGGTGACCAGCGCCTCCTGCTTGGTGCCTTTGGGCTGGGCAGCGTACTCAAAGCGAATGATCAGATCCTGATTTCCGTCACTGCCCGATACTTCCTCCACGGGCACCAGTTCGTCTTCGTATTCGTCGCCGTTTTCATCCACACGGGTGACGGTCTTGGCCGCTACCAGGGCAAACCGACGTTCCTTGTCGTTGTCCTTGCGGTTGTCTTTGGCGGTGTCGGCGGCGGCGAGGCGGAAATGCACCGTGCGGTCGTCTTCCAGTTTGAAGCTGTAGTTGCTGAAGTTCTCGCCGCTCTTGGTGTAGTACTGATCCTTATTGGCCCAGTGCAGCATCACCTCTTCGCCCGCGTAGGGGATGGCGTAGGTGTCGCCCTTGTAGCGGCGTTGGCTGATGAAATCACCTTGATCATAGTAGCGGGAGAAGAAAGCCAGCAGGTGCGAGAACACGGTGTTTTCGTATTCATTGACACCGGCGCCGTACTGAGCCAGTTTCTGCCGAAGCTCCAGTACTTTGGGCACGGTATCCGGGTTGATACCATCCGTCTGATACTGAGCCTCCTTTTCCTTGAGCTCACGCATCACTTGTTCACGTTGCGACTCATGACCACTGTTCAGGGCTGCCTGGACTTTTTCGGCCAGTCGGTTTTGCAGGTAGTCGTTTATCTCGCCCGCGCGAGCGTTGAGGATGCGGTAAATCCCGAAATCCAATTCCGGGCGGTCGATCTGGAAGATCTCGCGCAACTTGGCGACAAGCTCCTGGAATTTGGGATTCTGTTTGTTGGTCATGGCTTGCTCTGATCTCGGGATATTGAATCGGGTTAGAGCACCTGCCAGCGCACGCTGAACAGGGTCTCGTTGCTTGTTTTTTCTTGCAGGCGCTGCTGAAGCGAGGCAATGAGTTCGTCGCGCTTGGCGATGATCTCGTCCTCGACGGCGAAAATTTCCTGCCGCAGGCGGCGCTGCTTGCGCTCCAGGTCAGACAGTTCGCGCTGGATGCCGTCCTGCTCCTGCAGGGTGGCGGCCTTGCGGGCGTCGCGCTTTAACTGGGCGATGCGCGCCTTGGTGTTCTTCAGGGCTTCCTCTGCGGCCAGCAGCTTGTCGTCGGCCCAGTGTTCCAGTTTGTCGCGTTCTTCATTGAACAGGCGCTGGTTGCCTTCCAGCACCTGGGCAATGGTAGCTTCGAGTGCGCGCCGGCTGTTGGCCAGCAGGGCCTCAGGCACAGCGGAGCTCAAAGGACTAGGTCTGCCTGCTGCTGGAATGGCCATCAGCTTTTCGCAGGTTTCCTGATCCAGCACCTGACCGTCGTCAGTGAGGCCGGAGAACAGCAGTGCTTCGGTGGTCTCGAAGGCGGTGACTTCCAGTCGAGCCAGCGTAAGCCAGCCGGACACGCCGCGCAGTCTCTCGATGACAGAAACGCGTGCGCCGTGTTTGCCATAATCGAGTTTCAAGGTGGCGACGGGCGTGGCCGCGTTCAGGCTGGCATCAATGCTCCATTCGCCCAGCGGGTGGCTGAGGCGATAGGCGTGCGCCAGCATGTCCGGCTGCGCCGCACCACGAATGAGCTGGTAGCGGCCCGTGGCGATGCCAGTTGGTGGCGTGTTCAAAGAGAACGCATAGGACTGTTCATCGAAGCGCGCACGGCCTTCCAATGCAAAGCAGGTGACACCCCAGAACCAACGTCCCAGCTTGTCGAGCCGTGCCTCGGCGTCTTGAAGGCGTAGCTTGAGCCGGTCGTGAACGTCCTCATCGAAGTTTTCCAGCAGTTGGGATTGGGTGTCCTTGATACGGTCGGCGATGACTTCTTCCAGTTCCGTTTGCAAGGCATTGAAGGCGGCTTCGATCTGCTCGGGCTGGCGACAGGTGTCGTAGATCTGGAGGATGCGCTTCTCGAAGTCGAGGCCGCCTTCAATGCGGCCTAGCACCTCATCGCTTGCACCGAACACGCCGGAGAACAAGTTGAACTTTTCGGTGAGCAGTTCCAGAACGCGCTGGTCGGCCTGGTTTCGGGTATTGAGGAAGTTGATGACCACGACGTCGAAACGCTGACCGTAGCGGTGGCAGCGGCCAATGCGCTGTTCGACACGCTGTGGGTTCCATGGCAGGTCGTAGTTGATGATAAGTGCGCAGAACTGCAGGTTGACACCTTCGGCAGCCGCTTCGGTGGCGATCATGATTTCCGCGCCGGTACCGTCGTCCTTGCGGAAGTGATCAATGAGCGCGGTACGGCGATCTACTTGCGGCGAGCCGGTGACGCGATCCGTGCCTTTGTACTCTTCGAGCCAGCGCTGGTAGATGACGGTGGAGTCTTCATGGTTGTTGGTGCCGCTGAACAGCACCAGTTTGCCTGCGTGGCCATTGGCGGAGAGAAAGCGGTGCAGGTACTCCTGCGTGCGCTTGGATTCCGTGAAGATGATGGCTTTGCGCGGCGCGCGCAGCTCGGCCATCTTGCTGAAGCCCAGGCCGAGCGCCTTCAGTAGCGCCTGCGCCTTGGTGTCGGTTTGCAGTGCTTGGGCGGCATCGACGAACGCAGTCAGCTCCGCGATTTCGGCGGTAATGGCGGCACGGACGGCGTGGGCATCTTTTGCAGAGCCCGTCTTATCGTCTTCCGCTGGCGCAGGGGTAGGGGCTTCTGCGTCTTCGTCAACCTCGCTGTCTTCCTCTTCCAGATAGTCCTGCTCCAGGTCGTCCCCGGCAATGAGCTGTTCGACCAGTTTCCTGCCGTCGTCTTCCGTCTTGTTTGCCGTGAGCAAGCCCTGCAGGCGCTCGCGGATGGTGAGGAGCGTGCCAGTCACAGCGGGGGCGCTGGATGCCAGCAGCTTGCGCAAGATCAGTCCGGTCAGATGACGCTGCTGCTTGGGCAGGGCGTAGGAGTCTTCCTTTTGCAGAAAGGCCGAGATGCGCTCATACAACGCCTGCTCGTCGTCGGTGGGATTGAACGGCTGGGTGAGCGCCTTGCGCTCGGTGTATTTGATGTACTCCAGCACGTCGCGGCGCAGTGTGCGTTTGGCGAAGCTGGCAAGGCGCTCGCGCAGTTCGTCCTGGCCCGTCCCGCTGTTCATGAACTGCTTACGGAAGGCCGTCTCGTCGCCGAACAGGTGCTCGTCGATCAGCGTGGAAAGGCCGTACAGCTCCATCAGTGAGTTCTGCAGCGGCGTGGCAGTGAGCAGCAGCTTCTTACGGCCTTGCAGTGCGCGCTTGAGCGCCTGCCCGGTGCGGTTGCTGGCCCGGTGCGCGTTGCGCAGCTTGTGGGCTTCATCGATGACCACCACATCCCAGGGCACAGCACGCAGCTCGGCTTCCAGTTTGGCAGCAAACTGGTACGACATGATTACGACCGCCTTGCCCATCAGCCGTTGTAAGGTGGCGAGCATGTCGCCAGCGGACTGCTTGCGCAGAGAAACGGCGTCCACCACTGTGGTGGGGACGGCGAACTTGTCGTGCAGCTCCTGTGCCCATTGCTTGCGCAGGCTGGCCGGACAGATGACCAGCAGCCGACGACGGCGCTCGGCCCAGTACTGGCAAACCACCAGCGCGGCCTCGATGGTTTTGCCCAACCCCACCTCGTCAGCCAGCAGTACTCCTTCCTGCAATGGGTTCCGAAGGGCGAACAGCGCCGCCTCGATCTGATGAGGGTTCAAATCGACGCTTGCATCGAACAGCGATTGGGAGAGGCGATCTACGCCATCGGCAGCATGTCGCCGCGTCAGCTCGTGGGCGTAGTACTTGGCGTGGTAGGCGGAGATCAATTGGTGCCCTCCGCCTTGCCGGACTGGCTAGCTATCCAGCCGTCGATGTCTGATGTACGGAAGCGCCATGTACCGCCGACTTTAAATGCTGGAATCTTCTTGGCTGCTGCCAGTCGGTAGATCGTTCGCTCCGTGACCTTCAGGTATTCGGCAACTTCTCTGATTGTGAGAATCCTACCTTCGCTGTTGTTCACGGTCATAGGGTTGGGCCGACTGGCTTAATAGTAAACGGTGACAGGATAGTACAAAATTTTCATACCTGGAGTGGTTGCGGGTGACCTGAAAGGCCTTTTGCCGTACTCAGCATGACGGGAACTCCCATTTCCGGCAGGGCTCCTTGAATCCGCGTTGCAGACTGATCGTCAGACCGTCCTCCGGCGGTAGGGGCGCTCACCGCGCGGCCAGTGTCCCCAGTCCATCTCCATGTTGCGGGCAGCCATTGCCCTGAGTTCGCCGCCTAAAACGCCGACTGTATCACTACGCTCCTTCCTGCAAGGGGTGCGCTTCGCCGGGTACTCACCCGGTCCCTTCGTTTCTCTTCGTTCTCCTGCGGGCTGCGGCCTGCGTGCCCGCCCCTTTCCGGTCGTCCCTGCGTGATCCAGCGCGGCAAGGCGACGAACTCACGGCAACGGTGGCACTCCGGGCCAGACAGTAGGACTGCGAACACCGCAAAACCTACAGAAGGCTCGGAATCTTCGGCCCCGGTAGCCGGATAACCCCGAAAGGAGAACACCATGAAAGAAATCAGCACCGCCGCGCTGGGCTACGACAACATGAACGATGTGCATACGCTGTATGTGCGAAGCCCCAGCGGGCGCTATCGGCTGGCGTCCGATGATCAGGTGCTGGCAGCGGGCCGGGTGGCGGCTGAAAGCCTGATTTCTGTGTCCAACCCGATGGCGCAGCCTGCACGGGTGGCGCAGTTCTTTCAGGCGAAGCTGGCCGGGCTGGGTCATGAGTGTGCGGCGTTCCTGTATCTGGACGCGCAGTTAAAGCCGATCCGCTACATCGAACAGGCCTTCGGGACGCTGTGCCATGCCAGCATCTACCCCCGCGAAATTGTGAAAACGGCCTTGCGTGTGAATGC
>JAHRWZ010000011.1 GCA_019104865.1 Castellaniella sp.
GGAATCTGCGCGACCAGGCCGTCGCCTATCGTCAGAATCGAATAGGTCTTCATCGCGTCGGCCGCGCTCATGCCGCGCTGCATGGTGCCGATGACGATGCCGCCCAGCAGGTTCACCGCCACGAGGATGAGCCCGGCGATGGCATCGCCCTTGACGAACGTCATCGCGCCGTCCATCGCGCCATAGAGCTGGCTTTCCTTCTCGACGATGCCGCGGCGGCGCTTGGCCTCGTCCATGTCTATGGTGCCCGCGCGCATGTCGCCGTCGATCGACATCTGCTTGCCCGGCATGGCGTCCAGGGAAAAGCGGGCCGCGACCTCGGCCACGCGCTCGGCGCCCTTGGTGATGACCACGAACTGCACGATGGTCAGGATCAGGAAGACCACCAGGCCGACGATCAGGTTGCCGCCGACCACGAAATTGCCGAAGGTTTCGATGATGTGACCGGCATCGCCCTGCAGCAGGATCAGACGCGTGGTGGCGATGGAAATGCCCAGGCGGAACAGGGTGGTGACCAGCAGCACCGAGGGAAAGGACGAGAAGGACAGCGGCGAGGGCAGGTACATGGCCACCATCAGCAGGATGGCCGATAGCGTCATGTTGGTGCCGATCAGCATGTCCACCAGCGAAGTGGGCAGCGGCAGGATCATCATGAAGATGATCGAGACGATCAGCACCGCGAGGACGATGTCGTTGCGGCTGGTGAGGAGATTGACGGCGCGGGTGAGGGCTTGTTGCATGGGGGATCGCTCAGCGGGAATCGGCGGAATGGGCCTGACGGGCGCGCAGGTCCGTGTAGGCCCGCATGGCGGCTTCGGCCTCGGCCTCGCGCCCCAGGGCGACCAGGGTCTGGGCGCGGACCAGATGGAAGGCGCTCGTCAGGCCCCCCTGGAGCGCCACGCGGTCCAGCGTGCCCAGGGCCGTTTCGGGCTTGCCGGCGCGCAGTTGCGCCAGGGCCAGCGAGATGCGCTGGCGCACGCCGGCCAGGCCCAGTTCGTCGAGCGCGGCCAGCAGGACGGCCGCCTTTTCCGGGCGATCGTTCTCCAGGTAGATGTATGACAGCAGGTCCAGCAGCGCGGGGCCGTTTTTGCCCAGCGGGTGGGCGGCTTCCGGCTCGTTCAGGGCGTCGGGGGGCGTGCTCATGCCTTCATCCCTGGTACAAGGCGCTGCGGTACATGGCGACCAGATCGCGCAGGTTGGTTTCTTCCTTGAGCAGGCGCACGGCGCGATTCAGGACGCGGCTGTCGCCGCCGCCGTTTTCGGCCAGGCCGGCGAGCGCTTTCAGGGCTTCGCGCAGGGCCTCGGCGAATTGCGATGGCATGAGCAGGTCACGGTTGCCGATATCGGGTCGCAGGGCTTCTTCGAGGAAACTGCCGATGTTGGGTTTCTCCAGCAGTTGCGTCAGCTGGGCGCGCACCGGGTCGTCGGTGGGCGTCAGGTTGCGCCGTTCGGGGAGGCCCTGGGTGGACTGCTCTTCCTTGCGGGCATAGACGATGGCGTCGATGCCGTGATCGAAGCTCATGAGCCGGTTGAGGCCGAGGTCGGACATGGGGCGCTCCGGTTCAGGTGTCCGCGCCCAGGGCGTCGAGCCACTGGGACAGGTATTCGAGCGCCTGGCGCAG
The DNA here is from genome assembly GCA_019104865.1 of Castellaniella sp. GTDB lineage: Bacteria > Pseudomonadota > Gammaproteobacteria > Burkholderiales > Burkholderiaceae_B > Castellaniella. The sequence goes on from JAHRWZ010000011.1 coordinate 1,623, forward strand.
GCGCGGTTCGGTGAATGCGTGCTCGTCCAGCCGGATCAGCGCCAGCAGATGCGCGATGCCATCGTATTCGCGCAGCGCCGGCTGCACCGGCCAGTCGCCCAGGTGGCTGTGGTGGGCGCGCTTGCAGGCGCGCCGCATCCAGTCGCCGCTGTCGTAGCGGACGGGCAGGGCGGCGTAGACGAGAATTTCCCGGTCGGCCTGTTCCAGCCCCAGCAGCCGGCCCGGCTCGGTGCGGAAGATGACCTGGCCCCGTGCATCGAATCTCAGGTCGGGGATGCCGGCGGCCTCGCCGAATTGCCGCAGGATGGCGTCGGGACTGCTCATCAGAGATCCTCTTCGTCGATCGCCATGTCCAGGGCGCCCTGAATGGCGTTGAGGACGCTTTGCCGGGCTTCGGCGTCCGGGAATACCTGGATGGGCAGGTTGCCCATCAGGGACTTGACGCCTGACAGGAACGTCACCCGCCCTTCGGGCGATGCGACGCCGTGCTGCTGCGCCAAGGTCGTGAAGCGTGAATCGTTGAGCCATTTTTCACCGGTCAGCCCCACCAGGTCGCGCATCAGGCGTTCCCCGTCGGGCGTCCCCTGGTTCCTGGCCCGCAGGTCGTCGGACAGGCCCGCGCAGCCATCGAGCACGGTGACGGCGACCTGGAGATGATACAGGTCGCCGGTGAGCGCCTGCAGGCGCTGCGGCGAAACGGAAGGGCGGGCGGCCGCCAGATCCTGTCCCAGGGCCAGGATCAATTGTTTCAGGCCGCGGCCCACGTCCTTGCCGCCGAACCGGGCCAGGGCCAGGTCCAGGGCCTTGCCCAGGGAGTCCTCGCCAAGAACGATGTCGCGGTAGGTGTCCTGGAAATCCCGGACCCCCTGGGCGCTGGTGGCGAACGCGTCGGCGCTGCCCAGAGTGTTGAGCCCCGCCCGGATCCGGGGGCCGCTTTCGATTTCGAGATCGGACAGCGCATCGCGCAGGGATTCCAGGAGCTCGGGGCTGGCGCCGTCCCGTTCGCCCTTGCGCAGGGTGTATTGCAGCGCCAGGTATTGTTGCGATACGTCGCCGAAGGCCTGGGCGGCCTGTTGTCCGGGCCTGCCTTTGCCCGCCAGCAGACTGGCGGCCAGTACCTCGAGCTTGGCCTGGGCGTCGGGATCCTTGGTCTGCTGCAGCATCTCGAGGATTTCCTCGAGCCGCATCAATTCCATGGGACGCTCAGGCTTGATCTTGCGTTGGGCGTGGTGTTTGTTTTCGACTTTTTCAGCCATGTGCAGGCTGATTTCCTCGGCCGCGTCCCCCAGCGAGGAGACTTCGCCGTCCAGCAGCACCGCCTGTTCACCCAGCAGAGTGCCGGTCCGGGACTGGCCGGCATCAAACCCGGCCTGCTGGCCGAGAGAGCTGAAGCCGGGGGAGATTCCTCCGGTGTCGATGCGATTCATGATGGGCGGGACTCCGCGTTGACGCTGTGCTCGCATAGTAACCGCGCCGGGCGAAAGGTTCCCATGCGCGACGCGGAGGAGAACTCTGGAATCCTGGCGTCAGGGTTTTTCCTGAGGGCGGCCGGTGGGCGGAGGGGATGGAACTGGCGGGCGGCGGATGACACTCATGCTCTTGAATGCGGTTTCGCCGGGCCTGGTTCCACCGATAGGAACTCCCGGACGGGATCGGTTACTGAACAGGTGCCTGTGCATGGATGCATGCATGCGGTCCCAACCATAGGATGAATCAGCGATGAGCTCTCCCGTAACCAACAACGGCGGTATCAATTTCCAGGCCGCGCTGGCCAGCGGCGACATCCAGACCATCATCCAGATGGTGCAGAGCGAGCGCGTGCGGCTGCTGGATTCGCAGCTGGTGGACCAGGTCAAGGCCGTGCAGTCCCGCAACGACCAGATCGCCAAGCTCAACAATGTGTTGTCCGAGCTGACCAAGATGCAGCAGTTCTACGGCACGGAGGCCAACGAGACCTTTCTGAAGGATACGTCCGATGCCTACGGCGACAAGGCCGGCCGCACGTACGAGCAGTTCGTCCAGCAGTACGAGGCGCCCCTGAACAAGGCGATCGAGGATGCCGGCATCACGGATCTGGGCTTTCCCAACAATGGCAACACGGGCCGTGTGCCTTCCGACGGGAAGGGCAATTTCGGACAGACCTTCGATCAGAATGGCAATATCGTCAAGGTGACGGGTTCGAACGTGTGGGGCGGCAACGCCACCAAGGGACAGATGGACGCGGCGGTCACCAAGATCAAGGGCCTGATCGATGCCGAGAGCAACAACCAGCAGATGGACATGCTGCGTCTGCAGAGCCTGAACAACAAGAAGAACGAGTCGATCGAGATTCTGACCAACACACAGAAGAAAAACACCGACGCCAATTCCAACATCATCCGCAACATCTGATCGGGATCCACCCGGTTTTATTCACGCCGTCCCCCATTTCCGCGGCGGACCCGTACACGAGGAGTGCATCATGAACATGTCAGTCAACAACAACGGCGGCATCAATTTCCAGGCCGCGCTGGCCAGCGGCGACATCCAGACCATCATCCAGATGGTGCAGAGCGAACGCGTCCGGCTGCTGGATTCGCAGCTGGTGGACCAGGTCAAGGCCGTGCAGTCCCGCAACGATCAGATCGCCAAGCTCAATACTGTGCTGGCGGGGCTCAATTCCTACGCTTCGCAGATCGACGGCACCGATGCCGGCAGCAAGCCCAAGGGCAGCGAGTGGAGCAACGACAAGATCAAGCAGTATGAAATGCCGCTGAACGATGCCATCCAGGATGCCGGGATCACGGACCTGGGTTTCCAGAACCGCACGGGCCAGCGCACGCCGCAGCCGGGCGAGACCAGGGATGGCAGCGCCGGCAAGCTGCTGTCCGGCACCAATGTGATTACCGGCAGTGTCACCAAAGGCGAG
>JAHRWZ010000039.1 GCA_019104865.1 Castellaniella sp.
GAAGGCCAGCACGTGCTCGTCGGACTGCGTGTAGCCCCGCCCTTCCTCGTAGCTCTGCACGGCCAGGATGCCGAGTACCTGACCGTCCCGGCACATCGGCACCGCCATGAAGTCCACCGAGGGCGTGCCGATCCCATGCCCCTGTTTCAACCCCAGGGCGCGGGCGATCGTGTCCGACGGCCCGCGCATGGGCTGTGCCCGCTGGATCAGGCGCAGCGTGAGAGTGTCACGCAACTGCTCAACGGAAAATTCCTGGCCGGGCTGGAAGATCGACCCATCCATCACATCCGCGAAATAGAGGAACCGGACGGTCCCGCGTTCCGGGTCGTGCTGGGCGATCAAGAAATTTTCCGCATACATCAACTGGGCGATGCTGCGGTGCAGCCCTTCCATCAGGCTTTGCATGTCCAGCCCGGACGCTGCCATGTCGGCAATCGCGAACAGCGCCCGCTGCAGACGTTCGGAATGCTCGAGACGCTGCACCGAGGCCTGCAGACGCTGAATGGCCCCCGCCTCGGTGATTTCCGCCGAGCCCGACAGATCCGTCCGACGCTCATGTCTCATACGATCCCCAGTGGCGCCGCGCGATGCGCTGATTTCCGTCTTTTTTTGCAGTATACCGGCCGATGCCGGCCTGAAAAGGCAAGAAAACTAGGGGAAAACGACGAAGATCCACTTTCGCCGCCCCGATCGAACCCAGTGACAACAGATACAAAGTAAAGCTCGCTATCCACCCTCGCATACCCCAGACTGAATGAAACGAGGCAGAAGTCATTCAAGGCCGATATTTGAACCAACAGATTGCGCCGCCGCCTCCGTCAAAATCGCATATTCAGTACATGCGGCCCCTTGCACACTGATTTCGTCGAAATCGGAACGTTCGCGATGGGCAACCCTGGCTCAGATGTATACAAGAACCCGGCCAGGCTACTTGGAGCCCTCATGATCCTTTACCTCTCGTCCGATGGCGTTTTCGCCCCGAAACTGCAGGCAGCAGACATGGATTGCCCGCCTTCGCCACCCTCACCGTTCGACGAGATCGAACGCAACAGGCGGCGCATTAAGCACCGTGCCCATTTTCTCAAGCTGATGAAAGAAAAATTCCCCGGATTGCCATACTAAACCCGCGATCCGGCCACGCAGCGGTACTGCCAAACTCTTAACCTAACACCCGTGCCATCAACCCATTTTGGGCGATGGCAACCGAAATCTCGGAGTACACCATGGAACAAATCAGACCCCTCAACACCCCTTCCGCCAACGAGAAGAAGGATGAATTGCAACCGAAGCCAGCCCCCAAGGGTGGTCCTAAGGAATCCACTGCGCATGAGCGCAAGGATCAAGCGCCGAAACAGTAACGGTAGCCAAAAGGCTACTGGAGGAAGACCAGCAACCCTTCCTTCATCTGTGCCACCAGCCGCCTTCGGGCGGCTTTTCTTCGCTCTCACCGGCACACTCTCTCCCAAGTAACCGCCTCAGTCTCAATCCATCGCAGCGGCCGCGCCGGTGTGGCGTCGATCACAACGAATCGTAAAGCCGCTCACACATCAATCCGGCCCGTTTGAGCGCGTCAGCGTATCCGCTTCGCGCGACAGCGTCTGCCGCGCCACGCTCATACATGTCGGCAAGCAGACCGATGGGATCGGCACTTTCGATACCCGGGCCTCGTCCGGAAGCGGCGGGATCACGGGGGCCGCCACGGAGACGCTTGACCTCTGCGCGCACGCGCTCAAGATCAGCAGTAGCGGCAGCAGCATCAGCAGCCGCAGCGGCGGCCTGTGTCTTGGCATCATTGATGATTTCCTCACGTTTTGACCACCGGGCCTGTTCTGTTGCCCTGGCCAGCGCCTGGGCGTCTGCAATTTGCTGGGCCTGGTCGCGCTCCATGCCCGAGATCTTGGCGTCGTAGCGCCAGCCTTGGACCGTCCAAGCGGCGCCAGCGGCCAGCATCCCCGCAGCGACAGCGGCGGCCGCGTAGCCCCGCCAGCCGGCCAGGGCCTTGAGTGCGGCGGCGATCATGGCGTGTCCACTGCCGAATAATCCAGATTTCCGGCCGTGCGATTGGCCCAGCCGCGGCCAAACGATGGCCAAGTCGACAACGATGTGTAAAAGCGCAGGCGCGCGGCGTTGAATCTGGACAGCACGTCAGTCACGTCCATCCGTTTGATTGCATCCATCGTGACTGGCCCCATCGATCCATCGGCCGCCACCCCCACAGCGCGCTGCAGGAATCGGATGGCGTTGCCAATTCCGTGGTTCACGGCCGCGTCGAATACTTGAAACGCGATCGCGCCGTCGAATTCATCGCAACGGGCTCGGCCCCAGTACGCCGTGCGGTAGATCTCCTTGGCTTGGTCGCGCGTCAGATCGCGCATGCTGCCGGTGTATCCATCCTCGGCCGCGGTGCGCTTCGTAATACCCCAGTTCGTTTCGCCACCCGGGTCGTCGGGGTGATTGACGTAGCCGCCCTCGTGGCCGATCAGACGCTCGAATGCCGTGTCGAATGTGACGACGCTGCCGGGCGGCGGAGGTGCTACGGCACAGGTCAGCATTTGCGAATCCTCCGTTTGATCGATTTGCGCACCGGCCGGCACGCCTTTATCCAGTAGCAGCGCCCGGCCAGCCCGGCGGCCGCCACCGCGAACACCGTCTCAGACCGGTCCACGGTCTCTGGCAGGATCCAGCCCCAGGCCGCGCAGGCGATCGACGCGAAGCACAGGACAATCAGGCTGAATTTCCCCAGCACGCCCTCGCCCACGTGCGGACGCACGACCGCCCAGCAGCACGCCAGGGCGATCAGCAGATGTGCGGATATGAATGTGATAACCATCACGCCCCCCGATTGAAAATGCGGCGCACGACGTCCTGGATCAGGCCCCACCAGTCGGCCTTCTGCAGGGTGTGCATCACGCCGCCGACAGCCGCCCAAGAGAACAGGCCGACCAGAAAGCTCATGCCGTTGGACCAGGACGCCGGCATACCAACCCACTCCATGAGCGGGGTTGTCAGCAGGGCCGCCGAGAGCGTGCCCGTGATCGTCATGACGCCTTTCTGCTTCCACGTCATGCCTTCGATAAATTGCAGCGACAGCGCCGCCCCGGCGGCCCCCGCGATCAGTGGCCACAGGCCCTCTTCTGGTATCTGCATCCTGCGTTTCCAAAAAAATACCCGCGCAGGGCGGGCGGTTGATAAATCTACGGCTATCAGTGACCGGTCGTGTACATCATCCAGAGCGGCCAGCCGATCTGGTGCGGCCACCAAGCGGCGAAGCAAAGCACTCCGATGCCGGTAGCGGCCAGGATGATTTCAGGTATTTCATGGTTGGTTGGTACTTAGGCCTGCGAATTATTGGACGAAGGGCATACACTGACGAGCTTTTGTTGCTTGATCTCAGCCAGTAAATATGAACACCATTTCTGCCTTAAAGTGCCTGACAAAAGAATGCATCGGCCTGCAATACGCCATCCGGGGCGCCAAAGAAGACGACGATCCCATAGTTCTGATAATCAGAACAGTGGACGCTTTAGATGGCTTACAAGATCAGTTCGGTCTTTCCCAGGCTGAGAATGTAGCCAAAATGGACCATATAAGATCACGCATAAAATCAGACGGTGCTGGCTGGATAGAGGTTCCTTGGATATATCCATCGAACGACGGGTCAAAGATCTGGTTCTCAAACGGCAGGCACAGAACATGGCGCATGAATGAGCTTGGGAAGGAGACAATCCCCGTGTGCACCATGCGTAGATTTGCCCAACAACTCAAACCTCTCTGGGCAAGCCTGGATATCGCAAAAAACGAATACGATTTCAGCGAATGCGGGCTTCCCTTGTTGGGCAACTAATACTGTAAATCACAGCACGATCCCAGCCGCCGCCACAAACAGCCCATCCAGATCCTGATCTGACAGCCCCAGCGCAGCCGCTGCGGTCGCAAGAAACGGGCTGTCACGCCGCCACTCGGCTGTATCGTCCAGCGCCACGCGAGCCAGGGCCTGCTGCGTCGGATCCGTGATCGCATCCACATAGGCCAGAACGTCATCCCACAAGCCGGCTTGAATCAGCGCGGCTTTTCCCTGGGCGCGAGTGACGACCGTTGGCGACAAGGGAGGCAGTGGATCGGCCAGCGCTGGGCGGCCATCGTTATCGGGCACAATGCGCTTGCCCAGCCCCTGGGCCGACAAGAGGGCCTCATGGTATTCCGCTGTGATTTCGACAGCATCGGCAGGGATAGTGTCGCCATGAACCGCAGGGGTATAGAACCCGCCAGTAGACATTGAATAGAACATTATTCCTCCTCGGCTTACGCGCCGATCGCGATGAAGTGATACCAGGGATTTCCAGCGGCGTTGGATGTCGAATACGCTGTGAATCCAGATACTGAGGGGGCATTTGTGCTGCAAAGGTAGGTCGCCGGCGTATTTGTCTCTGCGGCGGAAGCTACGGCAAAGCACGCGGTCGGAAACGCTATCGGAAACGTCACGGCCGCACTCAACGTCCCTGCGCCGCTGTGGCTGAACTGCTGCCGAAAGAACTGCACAATCAGACCGCCGGGCAGCGCCTGATAACCGGGCCAGGACAGACTTTGATTCGATCCCTTGAATGCGTCCGCCAGTTTCTTCGGCGTCAACGCCGTCGTGTCATCTGTGAGGCCTTGAGCAAGTGCTGCCGTCGCGAGTTTTATTGCTCCCGCGTATGTCTCTGATGCCAACAGCGGCACATAATCGCTGCCGCTCCAGACGTATACCGCACCGCCCATGTCGGTGACGATGATCGGGCCCTGGTCAGCGACAAGAGCGTCGACCTCGGCGAAGGTGGCGCCGGGGATGCCGGAGATCAGCGGCTTGTACGCAGCCCCGACCCATTCCGCCGGTCCCTTGCCGATGATGTAGATCGGCCCGATGTCCAGCGCGGGCACGTCCACCTGGGCATACATGGGCAGATGCGCGCGCAGCAGCCGCCCCTCGATCGCCCAGGCGCTGTTCGCGGCATTGCGGCGTTTGAACGTGCCGGTCCCCGTGTCGGCCCAAGTCGAGTACGCCCAGGCCATAGCCGCCGGATCGGTGCTGCCCGCGAAATCGGTCGCGATGGTTTCCAGGGCCTTATTCATGTCCTGCACGAGCTGCAGCCCAGGCAAAGGCGGTGTGGTCGTGATTTGCACAGCTTCTTGGGTCATGTCGACTCCAAAACAAAAGGCCCGCTCAGGGCGGGCCGGGGTTGATGCGAAGGAAAATCAGAATCCCTGGCTCAGCCAGTTGATGACGGCGGCCTTCGGGGTGGATGCGTTGAAGATCTGAATGTCGAACCCGGTTTCGTCCGAATTCGTCAGCACGTAGCGGTCGCCGTCCACGGCATCGAACAGTGCGATCTGGACATTCGGCACGGCGTGGAAGATCTTTTCGTATTCGATCCGCAGGCCGGTAGTCGGCACGGTTATGCCTTCAGCCTTTTGGATCAGATCCGGCACGTCCACGACCCACGTGAAATGCTCGACAAATGGCACGATCAGCAGGTCATCAGTCTCGATCACCAGTCGGACCTGGAAATACCTCGCATTGACCAGGCCAGGCGTGTAGTTCAGCCACGGCCCGTAGACTCCATCCTCGCCGGCGGTCCGATGCTGCGGCGTGGCTATCCAGTGCTGGGCATTCGATGCGTTCAGGATGTCTGGGTTGGCCAGGACATCGGCCATGCTCAACACGTCTTCGCCGAAATTCAGGGCGTAGGCATCGATATGGAAATCCAGCCGCACGGGCGCGACGAAACCAATGTCCACGGTCTGTGCAGACGTATACACGCCGCGCGGCTGAGCACCGCCGTACCACAGCACATCACGCACGGCCAGGATGTCAGGCTCGTCCAGGACATCACCGGCGCCCACCAGGGTCAGCATGTCATCCCAGACGTAGGCGCCCTCGCTGAGCACGCCATCCCAGGCCGGATCCTCGACCTCGGTCAGCAGGACATTGCGCACCAGCGCGGCCCCCGACACCAGCAGGCTGTCTGGCTGACCGTAGATCGCCTGCCCCTTGTAGACGTAGCGCGCAGCGACCCAGTACAGGCCGTTGCCCGCTGTCAGGGATTCGAGCATGGGCGTGACCGCCACCGTGCGCGAGTTCGCCCAGGACTCGCCGACACGGATCTCGTAGTCCGGCTGACGGACATCGACCACGCGGCCCCAGGTCAGCACGGTCAGGCCGTCCCTGAAGACGCTGGTGAGCCCAGTGACCGCAGGCAGCGGCGCGCGCAGGCCCTGCACGGTGTAGCTGCGCATCGCGGGCTTTCCGCGACCCAGCGCAGAGATCGGCGTAATCGTGATGTCCAGTACGTCCCCTGTCTGCGCCTGGATCGTCATCTTCCGATCGACAACGCGCACGGCGGGCTGTGCGGCGCCGTTGACCGCGATCACGACATCAACCGGCATGGCGACCGAGAGCGCCCAGCCGATCTGCACGCTGTTGATGTCGGCCAGGACGTTGACGATGCCCTCCACGACCGTGATGCCGAACACAATGCCGACCAGCAGCGCGCCGTCGCGCGGCGGGGTGTAGCCGTACGGGTTCGTCTCCGAAGCGTAGTATTCGGGGTCGTCATCCACGGCGGAGAACCGCACCCCATCCTGGGTCGGCTGGACGTCCACGATTTTGAACCGCCGCCCCGGGGTCGCTAGGGGGTCGAAGAAGAACGCCCAGTCCAACGCCGGCACATCCTCAAAGCCCGCGTCGCCGGGCAACGCGAACCCGGTCATGTCGCTCGTGATCGTGACGGTGTCGGTTTCCTCGGCCGCACCAGCCACCACGACAGTATTCATGTTGCCCTCGGGGTCGCGCAGCATCATCGTGCCTGAACCCGTGGGGATGGACTGCGAGAGCGTGATCTGATTGCCGGAGCGCCCCACCAGCCGCCCGGAATAGCCCCAGACGGTCAGGTCGTGGCTGATCTGGACGACGTCGCCGCGGCTGGCCACCCAGCCCTCGATGTCGGTCTCCCACGTCGTGCGCCGGCGATGCCAGACCTGGGAGGCCGCGATCAGATTGGCTTCGCCCCCAGCGGTATCCGCGACAGTGCAACCGTCCAGATCAAGTTGCAGGGGATTATTTGTGGTCGTGGCGCCGGGCACCGCAACCCGCACTTCGTCCATCTGATAATCGCGGTCTTCGTTGGCGAAATTGACGACGATCTCGTCGGGGGTATCGTCCGTAAGCCAGCCGTACTTGAAGCTGCCGGCCTTGATGTTGAACGGCCCGAACATCGCCACGACTGGCTGATCGGCCGCATCCCACACGCCGCCCAGTTTGCCGGTCTGCCACGTGGGCGAGGCGCGGCCAGCGCGGGCAATCATCTGCAGGGCCTGGGCGCAGGACATCTTGCGGTCCAGCACGTAGTCGAATGTCAGCTTTTTCAGGTCGCACCACGCGCCCCAGGCCTTGATCGCCTCGATGTCGATCTGTGCGTCGGTGAGGCCGGCACCATAGATCCGCCCCTTGCCCTCAATGGACTTGCCCATCGCAAACCACAGGTACCACCATGCCGGGTTGCGCGTGTGCTGCACATCGAAATGATCTCCAGTCCACACCGGCGCCTGCGCCTGGGCCATGGCCGAGAACTCGTCGATGGCGCCATTGAGTTGGCTGGTCGCCTTGATCCGCAGCGCGACCCGCAACTGGCCTGTGTAGTCTGCGTCGTCAGTCTGGAAGCACAGGATCTGAGAGACGGCCGTCTCATTGCTCTGACGACTGCCCTTGATGTCTGCGGTGCTTTTCCAGATGCGGACCTCGTACTGGCCTTTCGCGACGGCCCAGGACACGGTCTTGCGCGTCGGCTCCTGGCGGGCGCCGTAGATGCGCACGCCCGGGCTCGTGACGTAGCCCAGCAGCGGGTCCGGAGCGATGCCGCGCCATGGGCGCCCCTGGCTGTATGGGTGAGGCAGCCAGCGCCAGACACCGACACGCTCAGCCGTGCAAATCGGCGTGTCGCCGGTCGTGCACCAGCCCGGAGAAATGACAACCTCTTGCCCGTCCACATGATCTGCTGGATTTGTGGAGCCGAATTCAATCTGCTGATATTCGTACCAGGAATTGCTATCTCCGTACCGCGTGAACCGCTCTTGGAATGACCAGTAATGCGTCGCGTAGATGGCGTCCGTGATTGAGCCGGCATCGATCCAGGCGGTATCCCCCACCTTGCGGTACTGGACTGCCACATCAACGGACATGCCGCCGATCGAGCCCTGATCGCTGATGTTGAACAGTTGCGCGGCCAGGTCCACGGAGATCGATGTCGTGTCCAGCGGCGTGGTGCGCGTGTTCACGACACCCGACTCGAGCACGAACCCATCCAGAGTATCGACGTTGCCCGGGAACATGGACAGCTTGCCGTCCTCGCCGGACACCTGGATCTGGACGTCCTGGTAATCATTGATCGAGGTCGCGCCGATCTTGAAATCCGTGAGCACACACTGGCCCGCTTGCAGACCGAAGTGAAAGACCTGGTTCAGGTACTGCGTGTCGCCGACGTACTCCGTGAAATACTTCGCGCCCAGATCCGGGACGACCTTGTGACGCCCGAAAATGAGCGTCATCGGCTCCCACAGGCGCAACTGATTGCGGCCGCCCGAGATCGAGTAGGTGGGCGAGGCGTCGTACTTCGCGCCTGTACCCAGGGCTTCGGCGGTTGCGGTCGGCGGCGGCAGCAAGGAATTGATCAGCAAGCTGCCGCCGATCATGATGCCGGCAGTAACCAGCGAATACCCAACCGTCCCGGCAACAAATCCCATTGCGCCAGCGAGATACGGCGCGGCAACAACCAACGCGATCATCGCGACCGTGCGCAACACCTTCCCGCCACCGCCGCCGCCCTGGGCGATGGCGTGAATCACGATCTTGTCACCCGTGCGCGGGATCAAGCGCTGCCACAGGTGATGTGGCACCACGCGGCCATTGTGCTGAACGCGGAAAGCTGAACGCGGCAGGACAATGCCATTGCGCTCGACGTACGCACCCAAGGTCTCGCCCTGCAAAAAGGCCGCGACGGTAAACGTGCGGCCTTCTGGCGTGAACGGGTGCGGCTGGACGACCAGCGGCGTTATTTCGTTGCGATCCACGAATAGAATCCTTCAAGCTGGTAGGTCCAGCGCGTCATATCCCGCAGGCGCTGACAGACCACCATTACAATCATGGAATCAGCGTGCAGCACCCAGGTTTCCCCGCCGATGATCGCGGCCACGCCGCAATGAAAGAACCGGCCCCGCGCCACGAACAACACCGGCTGGGCCTCAATGGGTGCATCCACGCGGCGGGCGTAGTTCCACTTCAGTTCGGCAAGCTGCTTGGCCTGGCCGCGCAGGCTCGTTTCGTGCGATGTCGGGATGCCGGGATAGATGCCCAGCACCTCGTTTGCCACGCACTCGACCAGGTTCATGCAGTCGGCTACGCCCGCGATATAGGGCTTGCCGATATATCGGCCCGTCCAATGCGCCATCAGTACGCTCCCGGCGTAGTTTTCGGGTCATACCGCACGGCCACGGCCGGCAGCATCAGCGTGTTCTGAAACCCCAGGTCAGCGGTGACGGCCAGGTTGTCGATCGAGATCCCGGACATATCGAGCGTCATGTCGTACTCGAAGACATCAGGATCGGAGCCCAGGCACTGGATGATCCGGCACTTCGCGCCCTTGCCGCCGCGGCTGTATTCCAGCCACTGGGTCAGTTCGCGGCCGATGTTGTCGACGCGAAGCTGCGCCTTGGGCACCTGCTCGGCCACATCGTCGGGCAGCACCAGTTCAAATGGACAGGCCACATATTCATTGCCGCGCGCAGTGATGTTGACCGTGTCGTTGACCACGCGCACCGGCTCATCCAGTTCCGGATGCTGGATCTCCAGCAAAACCAGGAACGGCTCATCGGCGGACGTGGCCAGTAGGTTCCGGCGTCCGGCGGAGGTGTAGGTGTTGGGCATAAAAAAACCGCCTCGCGGGCGGTCGGTCAGAGTGTCGTAAGCCTCAGGGGATGATGTAATCCAGGTCCGGCCTGATTCCGGTCAGCGCCTGAACCGTGTCGGCGATCTTGGGGAAGTCCATCTTCAGGAAATCGGCACGGCCCCTGATTCGCTTC
>JAHRWZ010000079.1 GCA_019104865.1 Castellaniella sp.
AGGTGTGCGTCACGGCGATCCAGGACAGCATGCCGAAAAACGGCGCCAGGACCAGCAGATAGGCGACGCCCTGGACGCCGTGACTGAAGCGGGCGGGCAGCCGGTTGCGCAGCACGTCGATACGGATGTGCGCGTCTTCCCGCAGGACGTAGGCCACGCCCAGCAGGAAGACGGCGCCGTTGGCCATATAGGCGACGTCGAAGGCCCAGACCGTGGGCGCGTCGAACACGTAGCGGGCCAGGACCTCATAGACCATGGCCACGGTCAGGACGGCCGCCGCCACGCTGGCAAGCTGGGAGGCGCACCAGGACACGCCGTTCGCGAATCGGGTCAGGGCATTGAGCATCTCGGCCTCGCTGTGTGCGATCGCGGATCAGTCGCGCATCAGGTAGTTGCTTTCGGCCTTCCAGCGCTTGTGGTAGGCCTCGTAGTCGGCCAGCACTTCGGCCATGTCCGGCTTGCCGGCGGCCTTCTGCGCCGCGGCCGTCTTGTGCATCCAGTCATAGCCCGCGTCGGACAGCTGCTTCACGAATTCGGGGCTGAGCGTGATGATCTCGTTGCGGCCACTGCGATATTTTTCCATTGCCTTCATGTCCGCGTCATAGAAATAATCCAGGCTCTGCTCGGTGGTCAGCTGGGCGGCGGCCTCGATCAGCGGCTTCAGGTCCGCCGGCACCTTGTCCCAGGTTTCCTGCTTGACGACCACTTCCCACATGAAGGTCGGCTGATGGACGCCGGGCACGACGATGTACTTGGCGGCCTGGTGGAACCCTTCGGGCATGTTGGCCGACGGCGGCGCCCATTCCACAGCGTCCACGCCCTTGCGTTGCAGCAGCGTGTAGGTCTCGCCCGGCGGCACAACGGTCGGCACGGCGCCGAAATAGTCGCGCATCACCTCGGCCCAGGGACCGGACGTGCGGTATTTCAGACCCTTCAAGTCTTCGGCGCTGCGGATGGGTTTGTTGGCATGCGCCATGATTTCGGAGGAGCCGATGCCGACGATCATGGTCTTCAGACCCTGTCCGGCACGCAGCTTTTCCAGCTTTTCCTTGCCGCCGCCCTGATACAGCCACGCTTTATAGGCATCCGGTCCCATGCCACCCGGAAAGCCTGAGAAAATGGCGTTTTCCGGGTCCTGGTTGACCAGGTAGCTGGACGTCGAATGACCGGCCTCGACCACCCCGTCGCGCACCGCGTCGAACACTTTCAAGGCCGGCACGATCACCCCGGCGCCAAAGGGCTGGATCTCGACCCGCCCGGACGTGATGGTCTTGACGTTGGAGGCGAAGCGCTCCAGGAAATTCTGATAGAAGGGCGAACCTTCGGGCACCGAGGTCGGGACGCGCCAGGTCACGTCGGCCGCATTCGCGGCGCCCACCGCGCACATCGTGAAGGCCGCAACGGCCAGGGTACGGAAAATTTTCTTCATGGTCTCCCCCTTGAAATTGGAATGCGCGATGACCGGACAGCATGCGCGCTGCCGCCAGTCTAATATCCAATAAATATATTTACAACATATCGAGGGTAAACACCAATGCCCGCGAGAGGGGCCTGCCCTGCCGACGCATCGGGAAGGACGGGCGCGGGATGTGCTAGTCTGCCTTCCTTCAATTCACAGGAGCCATGCCATGCCGACCATGCACATCGAATTGTTCGAGGGCCGCACCCCCGAAAAAAAACGCGAACTCGTCCGCGCCCTGACCGAGCGCACCTGCGAAGTCCTGGGCTGTCAGCCCGAATCGGTGGACATCATCCTGACGGAGATCAGCAAGGACCGATGGGCCACGGGCGGCGTGCTCTGGTCCGAGAAGAACTGATCACCCCGGGCGGCTACCCCCGGACGGCGCAAGCCCACCCGGGGGATGGCGGTCACGGACGGGTCGCCGCGATCGCCGCTACTGGCCGACCAGGCGTTCGACCTTCTGCCGCAGTTCGGGGTTCTCGCGCACGGCGCGGCTGATGCCGTTGTATTCGGCGACGCTCATGCCGCCCGCTTCGACCTGGTCCACCATTTTCTGATCGGCTTCGACGCGCACCGCCTGTTTGGCCTGCTCGTCCTGGGCGGCCTCCAGCCTGGGCTGGTACTCCGCCGCCACGGCGCTGACCTTGCGCACCGCGGCGGCGTAACGCTGCAGTTGTTCGTCGGTCGGCCGGTCCACGGCCTCGTAGGCCGCCTGAGCGCCCGCCGTCCTGACGGACGCCAAGGGACCCGCCAGGCCCAACGCGATGACGGACGCGGCTAAAAATCCCTTCATCAGCTGATTCATCCTGCACTCCTGCGTTGCGTGATCGACCATTTCATCATCGCGGCGAAGCCGGAGCGTTTCAAGTTTCCCGATGTACGCTCGTGTGTCATCATGCCACCAGCCGCCGCCGGAACCAGGCCTTTTCCAATCCGACGTGCGCACATCCTCCCCTACGAAGAGACACACATGGATACGGATTTCTGGCTGCGGCGCTGGGAACAGGGACAGATCGGTTTCCATCAATCCCGCGTCATGCCCTTGCTGCAAAAACACTGGCCCGGACTCGGTCTGCCGGCCGGCAGCCGGGTGCTGGTTCCCCTGGCCGGCAAGACACTGGACGTTGCCTGGCTGGCGGAACAGGGTCACGCCGTACTGGCCGTGGAACTGTCACCGATCGCCGTCGGGCAGTTCTTCGAGGAACACGCGCTGAAACCGGAGATCCGCTCCACCCCCCTGGGCACCCTGTATCGCGCCGGACCGATCGAGTTCCTCTGCGGCGATATTTTCGGCCTGGACGCCGGGACCCTGGCGGGCTGCGCAGGCTGCTACGATCGCGCGGCCCTGATCGCCCTGCCCCCCGAGCTGCGCGGACGCTATGCGCGTCACGTCTACGGGCAGTTGCCCGCCGGCTGCCGCACCCTGCTGCTGACCCTGGACTATCCGCAGGCGGAAATGGACGGGCCGCCCTTTTCCGTGCCGGAGCCCGAAATCCAGACGCTCTATGGTGACCGCTGGCGCATCGAGCGGCTGGAGACCCGCGACATTCTGGCCCAGGAACCCAGATTCGCCGCGCGGGGCGTATCCCGCATGCATACCAGCGCATTCCGCCTGACGGCCTCCTGATCCACGCGACCCTGCCCCGCCCCCGGCCACCACCCGCGCCGGAAAAGCATCATTTTCAATACAATTCCCGCACGAAAAAAGGGGTTATGCGCGGATAAGCAAAATACTGGGGCTCTTATTGCCTGCTGCTGGACCGATCGGGCATCCAGGGTTTTCCCCTAAGATTGAGGGTATCCTTCCCTCGCGCGGCGCAGAGCGCCGAACCTCATGAAAAACATCAAGATCAGTACGCGGCTCGCCGCGGCTTTCGGCTTCATCCTGTCCCTGGCGGTGGCTCTGGCCGTGATCGGCCTCTGGAACGCCATGCATGCCCAATCGATCGCCCAGGAAATCAGCCAGCGTCAAAAGGCCGGGCAATTGATGGAGCAATGGACCCGGGCCATCGACGTCCGCGCCAACCAGGTGATTGCCTACGCCCTGGTCCCCGACCCGGCCATGACCGCCTACCTGAAGCAGGAAATCGACGCTGCAGCCGTTCGCATCAAGGACTACGCCGCACAAGCGGACGCCCTGTTCACCGTGCCCGAGTCCCGCCGCCTTTATCAGCGCATCCTGAAAGAGCGCGACACTTACTTGAAGACCCTCGGCACCATTGAACAGGCGCTGGCCGACAAAATGCCCTTGGTCGTCAACGAGATCGTGCTGAAGGAACTGCCGGCGATCAACCAGTCCTACCTCGCCAGCATCGAGGCGCTGCGCGCCTATCAGCAGGAACAGATCGACCTGACCCAGCAAGAGGCCACGGACCAGGCCCTGCTGAGCGAAAAAACCCTCGTGCTGGCCACCCTGCTGGCCCTGATCCTGGGCCCCCTGTTCGCCTGGCGCGTGATGCGCGCCATCACGGTGCCGTTGCGGCGCGCGGTCGTGGCGGCCGAAACCATCGCGCAGCGCGATCTCAGCCATGAAATCCATGCCGATTCGCGTAACGAAATCGGCCAGCTGCTGAACGCCCTGGCCACCATGACCCGCAATCTGCGCGGCGCACTGGGCGAAGTGCGCGAGGGTTCGAACGCGATCGCCTCGGCCTCGGCGCAGATCAGCGCCGGCAACCTGGACCTGTCCTCGCGCACCGAGCAGCAGGCCAGTTCCCTGGCCGAGACCGCCGCCACCATGGAGCAGATCACCGCCACCGTGCGCCAGAACGCCGACAACGCG
>JAHRWZ010000054.1 GCA_019104865.1 Castellaniella sp.
GCCATTGATACTGCAGTTGCATGTCGATGGTGCGTTCGCCGCCGTAGTAGCAGTAGAAGTCGCAGCCGCTGACGTAGGTCTTGTCGGTCAGGTTGCGCGCGTTCAGCTGCACGGCCCAGTTGCGATCGATCCGGTAGCGCGCCATCAGGTCGAACAGCGTGTAGCCGGGGATGGTGTCGCCACGATAGTAGCGCTGGTCTTCGGTCGGGCCGTTGTAGCGTGCGCCCGCAGCGACCGTCAGTGCACTGCCGTTGGACAGGTTTAGGCGGTGGCTCAGCCAGAGGCTGGCCTGGTGACGGGGGATCAACGGCGTGCGGATCGTCAGGCCGCCATCGATGTCCTGGCGCGAATGGTTGTAGGTATAGGACACTTTGACGCCGGTGTTGGGCGCGACCTTGAAATCGCCCTCCAGTTCCATGCCCCGGTTGGTGCGTTTACCGCTTTGCGACTGGATGTTGGACGCATCCGCGATCAGGGCGTTCCTTTCTTCGATGTCGAAGTAAGCGAGCGTCAGCGTGCCTTTCAGCCAGTCGGGGTCGAATTTGACTCCGATTTCCTTCTGTTTGCCCACGTAGGGCTGGTAGGTGTTGCCCCGGCTGTCGACGCCGGCCTGCGGTCTGAACGACTCGGAATAGCTGACGTAGGGCGAGACGCCGTAGTCGCTGATGTACATGGCACCGACGTTCACGCTGTTGTGGCTGACGTCGTAGTCGGATCTGGCGCCGGCGATCAGGCCGTCGCTCCTGGCGCGGTCGTGGCGGATGCCGGCGTTGAAGTTCCAGTGCGATCCGACGCGCGCCTGGGCGGCGGCGTACAGACCCAGCTGCCGGGTATCGAGATCGTAGGGGGCGGCTGTCGTCGCGAAGGGTTTGCCGTAGACCGGATCGAACATGTCCAGATTCGGCGCCATGCCGAAGCCGTTGTTGCGGCCTGATGTGTCGGATTTCAGGTAGTCGACGCCGACGACAGGCAGGATCTCCACCGAATCGCCCAAGCGGACGCGGCCCTTGAGGCGGTGGTCGATATAGTGGTTGCGGGTGCTGCCGTCCGTGAGCGAATAGCCTCGTAGCAATTCCCGTTTGCCGTCCGAACCATAGGCGAATACGTTGCGCTGGTCGATGTCCAGGTAGGAATACCGGTAGTTCTGCGTGAAGGTCCAGTCCGGGTTCAGTTTGTGGGTGAGCAGCCAGCCAGCGCTGACCTGAGTGCGCTTGAGATGGTCGAAACCCGGTTCGCCCGGGTTCAGACGCCGATCGATTTTGCCGTAGGGCGTGTCGATGATGGTGCCGTAGCCGGGCAGAAAGCCGTTGGTCGGGCGGCCGTCCTCGCGCTGGATACTGGTCAGCAGCGTCAGGGACGTGCGGTCGTTGAAGTCGACCGTCAGGCTGGGCGCCAGGTAGTAGTTCTTCATGTCCGTGTCCCGCTGCATGCTGTCGGCGCGGCGGGTCTGGGCGACGATGCGGTAGTAGACGTTGCCTGTGTCGTTGGCGATCCCGTTGTAGTCGATGCCCAGGCCCAGGCGCTTGCGATACCCCGCCTCCAGGTTCATCAGCAAGGATTCCTCTTTGTGGGGGCGCTTGGTCACCAGGTTGACCACGCCGCCCGTGTTGGACGCCCCGAATTCCAGGGAGTTCGGTCCCTTCAGCACTTCGACCGATTCGACGCCGAAGATCTCGGGCTTCCAGACGAAGAACCCGTTTGGCGTCGTCGGCGTGCCGTCCAGCGACGTGGAGGCGTCGAAGCCGCGGATCTTGAACCATTCGACCTTGTTGTCCGCGCCGAAGGGCTCGCTGAGGACGCCCGCCTGGTATTGCAGGGCCTCGTCGAGTTTGCGGGCGCCTTGCGCCTCGATGTCCTTGGCGTTGATCACAGCGCTGGAATTGGGGGCGTAGAAGTCCAGGCTTTGCAGATCGCCGACGGTGCCGACCACGGTCACCGCGCCGAGTTCCCCGACGACTGGGGTTCCCGTGTTTTCACTGGCCTGCGCGGCCACATCGGATTGCGGAGTGGTGCTTGGGCTGGCCGTGTCGGCTGTTTGTGCGTGAAGGGGGGTGGATGTCAGCGCCAGCAGCCCGTTCATGGTGAGGATGGCGCAGGCAATATGGGTATGGGTTGGTGTCCGCATGTCTTTTTTATCGGCGGTGGAGGCGGTTTATATGTGAATGATTCTTAATTGCGTGAGCAATTCTAAACAAGAATCGTTAACAATTCAAACGGAGATTCCACCGCGTGAAAATTGCGCGGACTTTAGTGTGTGGAGGTCGGGTCTGCGAAGGTTTACGCCGTGACACCGCCCAGGCGCTGCAGCAGCCCACGCAGTTTCTGGACCCGCCCGGGCACGTCCACGGCACCGCCGAAGGTGATCTTCAGCCGGTCGGACCCATTCAGGCGGACCTGCCGGTCCTGCTGGACCAGTTCGATGACACGCAGCGGTTCGACCTTCGGTTGGGCGGAGAACTGGATCGAAGCTTGGGATTCGCCCGCGTCGATCTTGATGACGCCCAGGGACTCGGCCAGCAGGCGCAGACGGTGCAGGGACAGCAGGGTCTGCCCGGCCTCTGGCAGCTTGCCGTAGCGGTCGATGAGTTCTTCCTGAATCCGGGTCAGCGCCTCGGCATCCGCGGCATGGGACAGGCGCTTGTACAGCCCCAGGCGGGCCTGTACGTCGGCGCAGTAATCCGAAGGCAGCAGCGCGGGGGCATGTAGATTGACCTCGCATTGCGCGCTGAACGGGCTGTCCAGGTCGGGTTCTTCTCCGGACTTCAGCGCGCGCACGGCGGCGGCCAGCATGTCGTTGTACAGGCTGTAGCCGATCTCCTGGATGTTGCCGGACTGCGACTCGCCCAGGACCTCGCCGCTGCCGCGGATCTCCAGGTCATGCATGGCCAGGAAGAACCCGGCGCCCAGTTCTTCCATGGACTGGATGGCTTCCAGGCGTTTTTTGGCGTTCGCGGTGATGGCGTCTTCGCCGGGGGTCAGCAGATAGGCGTAGGCCTGGTGGTGGGACCGCCCGACGCGACCACGCAACTGATGCAGTTGCGCCAGGCCGAGCTTGTCGGCGCGGTGGATGATGATGGTGTTGGCCGACGGGATATCGATGCCGGTCTCGATGATGGTGGTGCATAGCAGCACGTTGCTACGTTGCTGGTAGAAGCCTTTCATGACTTCCTCCAGTTCGCGCTCGCCCATCTGGCCATGAGCGACGGCGATGCGGGCTTCCGGGACCAGTTCCTCGAGCCGCGCGCGGCGGTTGTGGATGGTGTCGACTTCGTTGTGCAGGAAATACACCTGGCCGCCGCGTTTCAGTTCGCGCAGGATGGCTTCGCGAATTGTGCTGCCGTCTTCGCGGCGCACGAAGGTCTTGATGGCCAGGCGCTTTTGCGGTGCCGTGGCGATCACGGAAAAATCGCGGATGCCTTCCAGCGACATGCCCAGCGTGCGCGGGATCGGGGTGGCGGTCAGGGTCAGCACGTCGACTTCGGCGCGCAGGGCTTTCAGGGATTCCTTCTGGCGCACGCCGAAGCGGTGTTCCTCGTCGATGATGACCAGGCCCAGTTGTTTGTAGCGCACGTCCTTGGACAGGAGCTTATGGGTGCCGATGACGATGTCCACGGTTCCTTGGGCCAGCCCTTCGATCGCCTTGGCGGTTTCCTTGCCCGTGCGAAAACGCGAGAGCTCCGCGATGCGGACCGGCCAGTCGGCAAAGCGGGTGGCGAAGTTCTGGGCATGCTGTTCGGCCAGCAGCGTGGTCGGGCACAGCAGCGCGACCTGGCGTCCGTTCATGACCGCCAGGAAGGCGGCGCGCAAGGCGACTTCGGTCTTGCCAAAGCCTACGTCGCCGCACACCAGCCGGTCCATGGGGCGGCCCGACGTCATGTCCTGGATGACGGCCATGATGGCCTCGGCCTGGTCCGGGGTTTCCTCGAATCCGAAACCTTCGGCGAAGGCCTGATAGTCGCGTGTCGGAAACTGGAAGCGCAGGCCTTCGCGCGCGGCGCGCTGGGCATACAGAGCCAGCAGTTCCGCAGCCGTATCGCGCGCCTGCCGCGCCGCTTTGCGGCGCGCCTTTTCCCATTGGCCGGAACCCAGCGGATGCAAGGGCGCCTGATCCGGATCCGCGCCGCTGTAGCGGGCAATCAGATGCAGCTGGGAGACCGGTACGTAGAGCGTGGCTTCCTGGGCATATTCCAGATGCAGCAGCTCGATGGGGCCGTCTCCCAGATCCATGCTGACCAATCCCCGGTACCGGCCGATGCCGTGTTGCACATGGACCACTGGGTCGCCCACGTGCAGTTCGGCCAGATCGCGCACCATCGCGTCGATGTCGCTGTGCCGTTCCGCGCGCCGGCGGTTGCGGGCGGGGCGGGCGGACTGCGCCGGATAGAGATCGTTCTCGGTGAGGATCGCCAGCCCCGAAGGCGGCATCAGGAACCCGCCTGTCAGCGGGGCGACGATCAGGGAGAAATGGGCATCGCTGTCCAGGTAATCCTGCCAGGTATCGAATGTCGTGTCGGGCTTGAGGCGGTAGTCGGCCAGCAGTTCGGCGATGGTTTCGCGCCGTCCGGCGGAATCGACACAGATCGCGGTGCGCAGGGAGGTCGTCTCCAGGTGCCGGCGCAGGCCAGCCAGTGGATCCTCGGCGCGGCGGTTGACGGCCACGTCCGGGCAGTCCGCGAAGTCCGGATGGGCCTGGTCGTGGACCAGGGCCAGGCGCGCGAGCTGTTGCAGCCGGACGTGCAAGGCTTCATCGTCCAGGAACAGCATGTTCAGCGGCAGCACGGGCCGTTCGGGGTCCGCCTTCAGGAACTGCCAGCGGTTGTGCGCGTCCTGGGTGAAGCGCGCAATGGCGGCCGATACGTCGCCCAGGGTCACCGCGATCGTGTCGGGCGGCAGGTAGTCGAACAAGGTGGCTGTGTTTTCGAAAAACAGCGGCAGGTAGTATTCGATGCCGGCGAAGGCGATGCCGTTGCCGATGTCCTTGTAAGGCAGCGCGCGTGACGGGTCGCCTTCGAACAGTTCCCGGAACCGGGCGCGAAAACGGTTGCGGGCCTCCTCGTCCATGGGGAATTCACGGCCGGGCAGCAGCTCGATCTCGCGCACCGGGTACAGGCTGCGCTGGGTGTCGATGTCGAAGCTGCGGATGGATTCGATTTCGCGGTCGAACAGGTCGATCCGGTAGGGCAGGGCCGACCCCATGGGAAACAGGTCGATCAGCCCGCCACGAATGCAGAATTCGCCCGGGGCGCCGACCTGCGTGACATGGCTGTAGTTGGCCAGCGTCAGTTGCGCGCGCAGCCGTTCTTCGTCCAGTGCGTCTCCCTGACGGAACTGGAATGTGTAGGCAGCCAGGAATCCGGGCGGGGCCAGGCGTACCAGCGCGGTGGTGACCGGAACGATCAGGATGTCGACGGTGCCCTGGCCCAGGGCATGCAGGGTGCGCAGGCGCTCGGAAATCAGGTCCTGGTGCGGCGAGAAGCTGTCGTAGGGCAGGGTTTCCCAGTCCGGCAGGAATCGTACGCGCAGATCCGGGTCGAACAGGGCGACTTCGTCGGCCAGACGCTGCGCCGCCAGGGGGTCGGCGCAGAAGGCCGCGAGCGGATGCCGCGCTGCGCGCGCCAGCGATGCCAGCAGCAGGGCGTCGCCAGACCCCGGCGGACGCGGCTGGACATAGCGTTGGCCGGGTTTCAGGGCGGCCAGCGTTGGGGCTAGGGAAGGCAGGACCAGCACGGCGTCGTCCGGATGACGCGGGCGGCTGTGTGGTTCGGGAGGAATCGGGCTGTTCACGGGCCACAGTATAAAGATTCGGGTTCAAGCGTGCGACCGCGTCGGATGGCAATCCATAGGACACGAGGTTCGGCAGGAGATAATTTAATTTGACTACATAAATATTTTTTCTTCCCTATCGTTGATCGTAGTTCCGAAATTTCGATATGTCCTCGCTAGGCCGTAATACCATCTTATGTGCCCATAACTATCAATAATTAATGAATGTTATCTGCATAATGATGCTTTTTGCACGGATCTTGAATTTTCGATCACCGATTTGTCTGATGGTCGGGTAGACCTAATTAATGGAAATCCCTATGTAATCTAGATGTAATTAGACTACATAATGGCATGGCACCGAGGTCCGGGCGTCTGGATATCCGTGCGAGGCACCCTATTTTTACAAAATCTGGAGATAGCCCATGAAGGCCGAGAGACACCTTCCGAAGTTCCGATGCCGCCACGCTGTTCCGCCGGGGATCCGCCCTCGGTCGGCGGCGTCCGCCGCGCGTTCCCTGTCAGCCCGCGTCACATCCCTCCTGGGCGCGACCGTGATGGCGGTCTGCGCCACCGGCGCCCATGCCTATGACCTGACCCAGAGCCCATATCTGCTGGGCGATTGGGGCGGCTTGCGCACGTCGCTGGCGGACAAGGGGGTCGCCTTCAATTTCGGGTACGGCAGCGAGGCTGCGCACAATGCGACCGGCGGCACGCGCAGCATGACGCGCTACACCGACCAGTGGGTCTTCGGGACGACGCTGGATCTGGACAAATTGATAGGCTGGAAGGGCGCAACCTTTCAGGCGACGGTGACCGATCGCAATGGCCGCAATCTGGGGGACGATGCGCAGATCGGTAACAACATGCTGCTGCAGGAGGTCTATGGCCGCGGACAGACCTGGCATCTGACGCAGTTCTGGCTGGACCAGAAATTGTTCGATGACCGTCTGGCCGTCAAATTCGGGCGGGTGACGGTCGGCGAGGATTTCTTTTCCTTCTCGTGCGATTTCCAGAACTTGACCTTTTGCGGTTCGCAGCCGGGCAATCTGGTGGGTGGCTACTGGGTGAACTGGCCGACCAGCCAGTGGGGCGGGCGCGTCAAGTTCAGTCCTTCGCAGGAAACGTACGGGCAGGTGGGGGTTTATCAGGTCAATCCGAAGTACGTGGACGACAGCTATGCCAATCACCGCGGTCTGAGCCTGGACAACCCAAGCGGTACCACTGGGGCGTTGATCCCGCTGGAGTTCGGCTGGCTGCCGACGATCGCGGGACGTCCTGGGTCATACAAGGTGGGCGTCTGGTACAACACGTCTCCCGGTCGGGATTTGTACGAGGATATGAGCGGGCAGCCGATGGGCGTGACAGGCAAGCCGGCGCGTGAGCATGATGGCCAGTCTGGCGTGTACCTGAGCCTGCAGCAGCAGGTCACGGGCACGGCCAGCGGACCCGGCGCCACGCTGTTCCTGAATTTTTCACAAGCGGACCGCGGCACCGCGCAGCTGGATCGCCAACTGTCGCTGGGCGTCCAGTACAAGGGGCCGTTTGGCCGTCAGCGGGATTCCATCGGCTTTGCGGTCGGTGCGACGCACAATAATGGCCGCTACGCGGATTATGTCCGTCAGGTCAATGCGCGAACCGGCGCGAATACCGTGGCGGGGGACGGCTATGAATACGTCAGCGAACTGTATTACACCTGGTCGCCGGTGCCTTCGGTATTCCTGCGGCCCAACGTGCAATATGTGATGCATCCGGGCGGCACCTCGGAAAATAGCAATGCCTTCATCATCGGTTTGAAGACGGGGATCACCTTCTGAACGTTACGCGGGCCGCCGTTTGCCCTTCAGGCTTTGCTTGGTCCTGGCAAGGACCTGGCTGGCCTGATCGCCACGGCGCAAGGCGACGCCCAGGGCCAGGACGTCGATGATCGTCAAGTGTGCCAGGCGCGAGATCATCGGGCTGTAGAGTTCCGTATCTTCCTGGGTGTCGGCCCGCAGCAGAATCGTGGCCAGTCCGGCCAGCGGCGAATCCGACGCCGTGATCGCGATGATCGGGCAGCCATTGTCGCGTGCCAGGGTGACGGCATCCAGCAGGTCGCCCGAGCGGCCGGAATGGGAAATCGCCACCAGGGCGTCGCGGGGGCCCAGCAAGGACGCCGCCATGCTTTGGGTATGGCTGTCGGCGTAGGCGGCGACCGCCAGGTCGAAGCGAAAGAACTTGTGCTGGGCGTCCGTGGCCACGATGCCCGAATTGCCGACGCCGTAGAATTCAATGCGGCGGGCGACCACCAAGCGCTCGATGGCGGATTCGACCTGGGTGGGGTCCAGGTTGTCTCGTATGCGCAGCAACGCCGATACCGCGTTGTCGAAGACCTTGCCTGCCAAGGCTGGGACGCCGTCGCCGGGCGCCAGTGCGGAATGGACGTAAGGCACACCGCCGATTTGGCTGGCAGCCAGCTGGACCTTGAAATCAGGCCAGCCGGAGTAGCCTAGGGTCCGGCACAGCCGGATCACCGTGGGTTCGCTGACTTCGGCAGCCTGGGCGACTTCGCCGATGGCCATGCGCGCGGCCTCGCCCGGTCGGGCGATGACCAGGCGGGCGACGCGTGCGGCGGCGCGGCTCAGGTGCGGCAGGCGGCTGCGCAGTTCGGGCAGAATGGGCGTGCTCATGGGACGCTTAGTATAAAGGTCTGCGCGGCGCGCATGGCGGCCTGCGCCCCCAGGCTGATATGATCCGCAAGCCAGTATCCGGCGCGCAGCCGGACGCAGGCTGTCGAAATGGGAACAATCTTTTCAATGGCCGACATCATCCAGCAAAAACCTGCTTCCCGTGCCACCATCGCTGACGTGGCGCGTCACGCTGGGGTTTCGAAGGCCACGGTCTCGCGTTTCCTCAATCATCGCGATGCTCTGTTGTCGCCGGAAATTTCCCAGCGGGTCGAAACCGCCATCCAGGCCCTGTCCTACACGCCCAGCCCGATGGCCCGCGCTTTGAAGCGGGGGCGGTCGCGGTTGATCGGCCTCGTGGTCGCGGACATCACCAATCCTTATTCGGTGGCCGTGCTCAGCGGCGCGGAACAGGTCTGCCGCGAGGCCGGCTTCCTGATGATGCTGTTCAATCTCGGCAACGACCGGGAACGCGAAAGCGTGGGCCTGCGCGTCCTGTCCACGTATCAGGTCGAGGGCTTCATCCTCAACACCATGGGGCTGGAACAGGGCACGGTGGTGAACCAGGCCCTGCAGGGAAGGCCGGTCGTACTGGTGGATCGCCTGCGCCAGGGGATGGAGGTCGATTTCGTGTCCCTGGATAATCGGCAGGCGATCGGGGCGTGCGTCGAACACCTCGTCGAGGCCGGCTACGGCGAGTTCCTGTTCGTCAGCGAGTCGCTGGACCGGGTCAGCTCCCGGATCGAGCGCGTCCAGGCCTTCGAGGCGCTGCGGGCTGCTCTGTCGGGGCGGATCGAGGGGCGCTGGATCGAGGCGCGGGCGGGCGATCATGCCGGCCTGCTGGACGCGTTGCGTGATCTGCGTGCCCGGGCGATCCGCCCGCCCGCGCTGATCTCCGGCAACGCGGTCGTCACTATGCGCATCGTCGCCGCCGTGGCGGAACTGGGCTGGCGGCTGGGCGCGGATATCGGTCTGATCGGCATCGACGATACACCCTGGGCGCCCTACGTCGGGCCGGGCATCAGCGCGCTCGCCCAACCGACGGATGCGCTGGGCAACCTGGCCGCCCAATGCCTGATCGAGCGCATCGCCGGCCTGGATGTCCCCCCCCGGGCGATCCGCCTGCCCGGCGCCCTGATGGCGCGCGGCTCGACGCGCCTGGACTGAAGGCGTGCCGGTTCCCGTATCCCCCGGCTGGCGGGATGCGCGGAATGGTGCTCGACAGTCATTCAGGGCAAACCCTGATTCCCTTTTTATTGCGACTTGTCATAATATTCTGAAACCGGTTTCATAGATCTTCAGATACGGATTTTCACGGCCCCATGAATTACACCTTCCAGTTCGGCCCTGTTCTCGAGGCCTGGCCGCTGCTGTTGCACGGCACCTGGATGACAATCCAGCTGTCCGCCCTGGCGATGATTTTCGGCGGGGTGGTGGCGGTGCTGTGCGCCTGGGGCAAGACATCCGGGCCGGCGCCGGTGCGGGCCGTGATCCAGATCTATATCGAACTCATCCGCAACACGCCGTTTCTCGTCCAGCTGTTCTTTTTCTTCTTTGCGCTACCGGCCATCGGCGTGCGCTGGTCGCCCTACATGGCGGCCCTGGTGGCCATGGTGGTCAACCTGGGCGCCTATGCCACCGAAATCGTGCGTGCCGGCATCGAGGCCGTCCCCCGCGGGCAGATCGAGGCAGGCCAGGCGCTGAACCTGACCCGCGCGGAGATCTTCCGCTTCATCATCCTCAAACCCGCCCTGCGCACGATCTATCCGGCGCTCACCAGCCAGTTCATCCTGCTGATGCTGGCCTCCAGCGTGGTATCGGTCATTTCCGCCGACGACCTGACTTCGGTGGCGGCTACCCTGCAATCCGACACCTTCCGCAGCTTCGAGATCTATATCGTCATCACCGTGATCTACCTGCTCCTGACCCTGTTCTTTTCCTATGTATTCCACCGGATCCACACCCGGTTCCTGCACTATCCGGACGGTCGGTGATGCGAACATTCGGAACTTCTGATTTCTGGTACATCGTCCAGGCCACCCAGTGGACCGTGCTGCTGTCGCTGGTCGCCTTCATTGGTGGCGGGCTGGTCGGCCTCGCGGCGGCGCTGGCGCGTACAGGCACGAACCGGATCGTGCGGGCCATCTCCGTCGGCTTCATCCAGCTGTTTCGTGGCACTCCTTTGTTGCTGCAGCTGTTTCTGGTGTTCTTCGGCGCGCCGGTCATTGGCCTCGAGGTCGATCCCTGGGTTGCCGCAGCCGTCGCGCTGGCCCTGAATGCGGGCGCATTCCTGGGCGAAATCTGGCGTGGCTGCATCGAGGCAGTTCCCCGGGGTCAATGGGAAGCCGCCGGTGCCCTGGGGTTGAAATATCGTTATCTGCTGCGTGACGTGATCTTGCCGCAGGCCCTGAAGATCGCCGTGCCGCCCACGGTCGGCTACCTGGTGCAGGTCATCAAGGGCACGTCGCTCGCTGCCATCATCGGTTTCACCGAACTGACCCGGGCAGGGCAGATCGTCAACAACGCCACATTTGAACCTATGATGGTTTTTTCCATCGTGGCTGCCCTGTATTTCCTGCTGTGCTGGCCGCTGTCGCTGTTGGCCGGGCGGATGGAACGGCGCCTGGCGGCTTCGCAGGCGCGCGGATCATAACTTTTCGGGGCGCATCCAGCCTCATTCCGGCTCAGGCCGACACTTTCTGGAGACATCCTATGTTCAAGAGCCACACCTTGCGCGGCATGTTGGGCGCCACTTTGCTGGCTGCCTGCACGACGCTGGCCATTGGCCTGGCG
The DNA here is from genome assembly GCA_019104865.1 of Castellaniella sp. GTDB lineage: Bacteria > Pseudomonadota > Gammaproteobacteria > Burkholderiales > Burkholderiaceae_B > Castellaniella. The sequence continues at coordinate 11,223 of JAHRWZ010000054.1, forward strand.
CCAGCGGCGTCCGCTGAAACCATCGACCAGGTCAAGCAGAAGGGCGAACTGACGGTCGGCATGCTGGTCGATTTCCCGCCGTTTGGCATCATGAACGCCGAGAACCAGCCCGACGGCTACGATGCCGACGTCGCCAAGCTCCTGGCCAAGGACCTGGGCGTGAAGGTCAAGATCGTCCCGGTCACCGGGCCCAACCGCATTCCGTATCTGCTGACCGACAAGGTCGACATACTGGTGGCTTCGCTGGCCATCACACCCGAACGCGCCAAACAGGTGCAATTTTCGCAGCCGTATTCCGCCGCCCAGATCGTGGTGTTCGGTGGCAAGGATCTGAAGATCGCCGGTCCTGAAGGCCTGTCCGGCAAGCGGATCGGCGTGGCGCGCGCCAGCACCCAGGACATCGCCGTGACCAAGATCGCCCCGAAGGACGCGAACATCCGCCGTTTCGACGACGATGCCTCGGCCATGCAGGCCCTGCTGTCCGGCCAGGTCGATGCGATCGGCTGCTCCACGACGGTGGCGGCAGGGATCGCCAAGCGCGCGCCGAATCGCTTCAACAACAAGTTCGTGCTGCTGCAGCAGGAAATGGCCGTGGCGATGCGTCCGGGCCAGCCGGAAACCGTCAAGGCGGTCAATGAGCTGATCAGCCGCAACATCAAGAACGGCGAACTCAGCAAGCTCTATCAGAAGTGGCTCGGCACCCCGTTGCCCGAGTTGAAGCAATCCTGATCGAAAATCGACCCTTCGCCATGATGACAAGCCAGCCTCCGGACACCGCCGCCCCGATCATCCAGATCGGCAAGCTCAATAAATGGTACGGGCAGTTTCATGCCCTGACCGACATCGATCTGACGGTCGAGACCGGTGAACGCATCGTGATCTGCGGGCCTTCGGGCTCGGGGAAATCGACGCTCATCCGCTGCATCAACGGCCTGGAGACATTCCGGGATGGCCGGCTCGTGGTCGACGGCATCACCCTGAACCCGGATGGGCGCGGGGTGGATGCGGTCCGGCAGGAGGTAGGGATGGTTTTTCAGCAGTTCAACCTGTTTCCGCACATGACGGTGCTGCGCAACTGCATGCTGGCGCCGATGCGGTCGCGCGGGCTGAAGGCCGACGAGGCGGAAGCCCTGGCCATGAAATACCTGTCGCGCGTGCGCATCGCCGAACAGGCGCACAAATATCCCAGCCAGCTGTCCGGGGGGCAGCAGCAGCGCGTGGCCATCGCCCGGGCGCTGTGCATGACCCCCAAGGTCATGCTGTTCGACGAGCCGACCTCCGCGCTGGATCCGGAAATGGTCAAGGAAGTCCTGGACACCATGATCGGCCTGGCCGGCGACGGCATGACCATGCTGTGCGTCACTCACGAGATGGGGTTCGCCCGCAGCGTGGCCGACCGCGTGATCTTCATGGCCGACGGCAAGATCGTGGAACAGGCGCCGCCTGACCAGTTCTTCAGTCATCCTCAGCACGAGAAGACGCGCAGTTTCCTCGGTCAGATCCTGAATCACTGAGGAAACGGCATGCACAGGTTGGCTTCTGCGGGAAGCGTACTCGTTTCCCTGACGGCGTATGGCGCCGACGAGGTCCGTCGGCACGGTCAGGCCGGATTCGCCCATCTGGCCCGGGCTGCGGGCGCGGATGGCGTCGAGGTGCGCAGCGAGCTGCTGCGCGGCGGCCCGGCCGAGCTCGACGAACTGGCGGCGCTGGTGGACGAGACAGGCATGGCCTGCGTCTATTCCAGCGCCCAGGGAATGTGGGATGCGGCGGGTGGCTTCGACGAATCCGCCGTCCGCGAAGGGCTGGCCCGCGCCGCCCGGCTGCGTGCCGGAGTCCTGAAGATGTCGATCGGCGGTTATCGGCCGCATTTCCCGGTGGGCCTGGATGTCCTGCGTGCCTTGCTGGCGGGCAGCCGGACCATGCTGTTGATCGAGAACGACCAGACCGAGTCGGCAGGCAGTGTGCCCGCGCTCCAGGCTTTCTTTGACGCGGCCGATGCCGCCGGCGTGCCGCTGGGGATGACTTTCGACATGGGCAACTGGCACTGGGTGGGAGAATGCCCCCTGCAGGCCGCGCGCGCATTCGCGTCGCGTGTGCGCTATGTGCATTGCAAGGGCGTGCTGCGCCGCCCGGACCGCTGGGTCGCGGTGCCGCTGGCGTCGTCCGCCGCCCCCTGGCGCGCGGTGCTGCGGGCGTTACCCGCCGATGCGCCACGGGCCATCGAATATCCGCTGGTGGGCGCGAATCTGGCCGACGTGACCCGCCACGCGCTGGACGCGCTGCGCCAACGGGAGTGTGTTTTTCATGAATGATGCTTTTGACGTCGTCACCCTGGGCGAGGCGATGATGATGCTGGTGGCCGCGCAGCCCGGGCCGCTGGAACAGGTGGATACCTTCCATAAACGCACGGCGGGAGCCGAGACCAATGTGGCCATTGGGCTTGCGCGTCTGGGCCTGAAGGTCGGCTGGGGCAGCCGTCTGGGGCAGGATTCCCTGGGCCGCTATCTGCTCGACAGCCTGCGTGGCGAGGGCGTGGATTGTTCGCGTGTGGTCCTGGCCGCGGGTGAGCGGACCGGCTTGCTGTTCAAGGACCGGGTCCTGGACGGCAGCGATCCCAAGGTCGAATATCACCGCGCCGGTTCTGCGGCCAGCCGCATGTGTCCGGACGATGTGGACCGGGACTGGCTGCTGTCGGCCCGCCACCAGCACCCCACCGGGGTGTTTGCGGCGGTGTCGGCCGACAGTTTCCAGGTCACGAAGCAGACCATGCGCCTGATGCGCGAGGCCGGCCGGACCGTGTCCTTCGATACGAACCTGCGTCCCACGCTGTGGGCCTCGACCAAGGCCATGCGCGCTGGCGTCAACGAACTGGCCGCGCTGGCCGACTGGGTGCTCCCGGGCGTGGAAGAAGGTCTGCTGTTGACCGGCGAGCGCGCACCCGAGGCCATCGCGCGTTTCTACCTCGACCTTGGTGCGCGGCT
>JAHRWZ010000098.1 GCA_019104865.1 Castellaniella sp.
TGTGGCTCGATCCGGGCATGAATTATTCCGCCGCCTGGTTTCAGGGGGATCCGTCGGGCGATCTGGCCCATGCCCAGCGCGCGAAGATCGGCCGCGCACTGCGATGCGCCGAAGTGCGGCCCGGCAGCCGTGTATTGGAGATCGGCTGTGGCTGGGGAGCGCTGGCCGAAATGGCGGCGGGTGAGTTCCAGGCACATGTCACGGGCGTCACCCTGTCCTCCGAACAATTGGCCTGGGCCCGGGAGCGGATGCTGCGCGCCGGGCTCGCATCCCGGGCCGACTTGCGCCTGCAGGACTATCGCGATATCCAGGACGAGCCGTTCGATGCGATCTGCTCCATCGAAATGATCGAAGCGGTAGGCCAATCGTATTGGCCCGACTATTTTGGCGCCCTGGCACGCTTGTTGAAACCGGGCGGCAAGGCCTGCGTGCAGAGCATCGTCATCGACGATGCGTTGTTCGAACGTTATGTGCAGGGCACCGACTTCATTCAGCAGTATGTCTTCCCGGGCGGCTGCCTGCCCAGTCCGGCGCATTTTCGTGCGCAAGCCCGGCAGGCGGGCCTGCGCGTGACCGATGAATTCGCCTTCGGCACCGACTATGCGGAAACCTTGCGCCGCTGGCGCCAGCGTTTCACGCAACATCGCGCCGAGGTGCTGGCCCAGGGGTTCGATGCCGGTTTTCTGCGAACCTGGGAATTCTATCTTGCCTACTGCGAGGCGGCGTTCGATACCGGCAACATCGACGTGGTCCAGTACACGCTGGTGAAAGATTGAATACGCAATGCCTTCACGACCGATATCCATGCCCGCCGGCCGCCCGAATCCGTCCGGACACTCGCCGCTGAGGCGCCGCCTGCTCCTCTGCGGCCTTGTCCTGGTGGCACCGGACGTGGGCGCTGAACCGGATCGGGGGCAGGCGGAGGCGGGTGGCCCGCCGGTTTTCGTGCGCCTGATCCTGCCCGACGCGAAACTGGCCGGTGAGGGGCGGTTGCGCTTTTTCGGACTGCGCATCTACGACGCCCGCCTGTGGGTGGGGCGGCGGTTCGACGCGGACGATTTCGGCGCCTACCCATTGGCCCTGGAACTGACCTATCACCGGGCTTTCGCCGGCGCCGACATCGCCAAACGATCCGTCGAGGAGATCGAACATCAGGGTGGCCTGACGCCTGGCCAGACGCAGCGCTGGCGCAAGGAACTGGCCGGGTTGCTGCCTGACGTGATGCCGGGGGATCGCCTCACGGGGCTGTATCAGCCCGGACGCGGGATGACGGTCTGGCGAGGGTCGCGGTTGCTTGGCTCCATCGAGGACGCCGAACTGGCGAAGCGGTTCTTTGGCATCTGGCTGTCCCCCCGGACGTCCGAGCCGGATTTGCGCGGCGCCTTGCTGGCCCGCCTCGCGCAGGCCAGGCCATGAGCCGTCCCGCCGCCCTGGAAACGGCGCGATCCATGGCGCCAGGCGATGGCCTGGCCTACGGTCTGATGGGGCTGCCACTGGCTTTTGCCGCGATCCCGATCTATGTGGTGATGCCCCATTATTACGCCAGTGATCTTGGGCTGCCGCTGGCGCTGGTGGGTGCGCTGCTGCTGCTCGTGCGCCTGATGGACGCGGGCGTCGAACCCCTGCTGGGGCGTTTGAGCGATCACTTGTATCGTCACAGCATCCTGGCCGTTTTGTGGGTGGCGGGCGCCTCGGCGCTGCTGCTGGGGCTGAGCATGACGGGGCTCTTTTTCCCCCAGGCGCAGGGGGAGGCGCCCCTGGCGGCCTGGATGGTTGCAGGTCTTCTGTTCACTTGTCTGGCCCACAGCCAGCTGATCATTTCGCATCAGGCCTGGGGGGTGCGTCTCGGAGGGGATGCCGTTCAGCGCAGCCGCATCGTCGCCTGGCGCGAGGGCCTGGGTCTGGTGGGCGTGATCACGGCCAGCGCGATCGCTGTGAATGGGAGCCCCCACAACACGCTGAAGGTTCTGGCCCTGACCCTGCTGTTCGCCTGGCTCGCGTTGTGGCACGCCCCGCGGCCGCCAGCGATGGCGCGGACCCTGTCGCCGGCGGGGAAAGCCGCCGGTGCGGTTCTTCTCTGGCAGCCGCTCAAGGAGCGGCCATTCCGGCGCCTGCTGGCCGTGTTCCTGCTCAATGGCATCGCCGGCGCCATCCCGGCCGCGCTGATGCTGTTCTTCGCCCAGGATCGGCTGCAGGCCGGCCCGTCCCAGGTCGCGCTTTTCCTGGTGCTCTACTTCGTCAGCGGAGCGCTTTCCATGCCGCTGTGGGTGCGGGTCGTGCCTCGGCTCGGCCTGGAGCGGACATGGCGCGCCGGCATGCTGCTGGCGGTGGTCTGTTTCGGCTGGGTGGCGGGCCTGGGAAGCGGTCAGGTGGCGGCTTTTTCCATCATCTGCGTGCTCTCGGGCGCCGCGCTGGGAGCCGATCTGGTCGTGCCGGGCGCGCTGCTGGCCTTGCTGATCGAGCGCCATGGCGCCCAAGGCGTGCGCGACGGCGCATACCTGGGGTGGTGGAACCTTGCCACCAAGCTCAACCTCGCGCTGGCCGCCGGGGTGACGCTGCCCCTGCTGCAATGGCTGGGCTATGAGCCCGGCAGCCAGGATCCCCACGCACTGCGGCTTCTGGCGTGGACCTATGGTCTTTTGCCTTGCGTACTCAAGCTGGGCGCCGCCTGGCTGCTTCACCGGCTGTTCATTGCCTCTCACTCTACCGAAGGATGACATCATGACCACACGCCGCCATGTTCTTTGTGCCTTGATCGCGGGCCCCGCCGTGCTTGCGGGATGTGCCGGCCCCCAAGTGGTCGATTACGCTCAGCAACGGCCCAGACTGGAGCTGGACCGCTATTTCAATGGCCGTGTCCGGGCTCATGGCATCTTTCAGAAACGCAGCGGGGAAGTGGCCCGCCGGTTCACCGTGATCATGGATTGCCGCTGGGAGGGCAATCAGGGGGTGCTCGACGAAGCCTTCACCTATTCGGATGGCACGAAGCAGCGTCGTGTCTGGCATTTGACCAAGCTCGACGGCGGGCGCTACGTGGGACGCGCCGATGACGTGGTCGGGGAGGCCCGGGGCCAGGAATCCGGCAATGCCTTCCGCTGGAACTACACCTTGCGTCTGCCGGTGGACGGCAAGGAATATGAGGTGCAATTCGATGACTGGATGTTCCTCGTCGATGAGCAGGTGATGCTCAACCGGGCCACCATGAGCAAGTTCGGCATCACGCTGGGTGAAGTGCTGCTGTCATTCACAAAGGAATAGCGCGGTGTCTCTCAACCCTTCATTGACGGACTGGCGCGGCAAGCGCGTGTGGCTGGTGG
>JAHRWZ010000102.1 GCA_019104865.1 Castellaniella sp.
CCGAACTGGCGCGCGGCAAGACCGGCCGTGTGCACGGTCATCTGGTTGCCCTGCTGACGTTGATGAAGGGCCAGCCGCTGGCCTACAACAAGGACAACCAGGAAGACAAGGAAGGCCTGTTCGACACCGCCGACACCATCCGCGACACGCTCACCATTTTCGTGGACATGATCGGCGGGATCCGCGTCAAACCCGACGCCATGCGGGCGGCTGCACTGCAGGGTTATGCCACGGCGACGGATCTGGCCGACTATCTGGTCAAGCGCGGCGTGCCGTTTCGCGATGCCCACGAAACCGTGGCGCTGGCGGTGCGCTCGTGTGAACAGCGCGGCTGTGATCTGGCGGATCTGTCGCTCGACGAGCTGCGCGGCTTCCACGCGTCGATCGATGACGATGTGTACCAGGTGCTGACGCTGGAAGGCTCGGTCGCTGCCCGCAAGCATATCGGCGGCACGGCCCCCGAACGGGTCCGCATCGAGGCACAGCGGATCCTGGACGCAGACGGGCGGGCCTAGTCCCCCGGCATTCCCCCGCCGCCGTTTTCCGGCGGCGCCGCAGGCGCGCCGCGCGGTTCGCCCGCGGCGCCGGCCAGGCGCGCGAATACATGCCCCGAAGGCGCCTGATACACCCGCAGCGACAGCTCCGGCAGGATGGCCAGCAGATGGTCGAACAAGTCGCCCTGGACCCGTTCGTAATCGGCCCAGGCCGTCAGGCGGGAAAAGCAATAGACCTCCACGGGGATTCCCTGGCTGTCCGGCTCGAGCATGCGCACGATCATGGTCATGTCCTGACGGATGTCCGGATTCTGCTGCAGATAGGCCAGTGCATAGGCCCGGAAAGTACCCAAGTTGGTCAAGCGGCGCCGGTTGGCCGGAATCTCGGCGGCCTCCTGGAGGGCCTGGTTGGCATCCTCCAGGGCCGATTGCTTGGCTGCCAGATAGTCGCCCAGCAAACGGTAGCGGCGCAGCGCCAGGATTTCGGTATCGTCCAGGAACCGGACCGATTCCGCATCGATGCGCAAGGTGCGCTTGATGCGCCGCCCACCCGATTCGAACATCTGACGCCAGTTGCGGTAACTCTCGGAAAAGAGCTTGTAGGTCGGGATCGTGGTGACGGTCTTATCCCAGTTCTGCACCTTCACGGTGTGCAGGGCCATATCGATCACGAAACCATCGGCGCCCGCCTGGGGCATCTCGATCCAGTCGCCGATACGCAGCATGTCGTTGGTGTTCATCTGCGTGCTGGCTACCAGCGAGAGCAGCGTATCCTTGAATACCAGCAGCAGCACGGCAGACAAGGCGCCCAGACCGGAAATCATCAGCAGGGGCGACTGATCCAGCAAGACCGACACCACCAGCACCAGGCACAGCGCCCAGACGGCCAGCTGCGCGATTTCAAGATACCCCTTGATGGGGCGTCCCCGGCCCTGCTGCACCCGCAGCATGTTGACGTCCTGCCAGGCGCTCAGCAGCCGGGTCAAGGCCAGAAACACATAGATCAGGGCGACCGCCTGGATCAGCCGCCCCAGAGAGGATTCGAGCGTGCTGCCGATGGAGAGCAGCCGGATGTTGGCGGCGATCAGCAACAGGGACACGGCGTGGCCCAGGTGGCGATAGACGCCGCGGCGCGCCACCGCCTGGCTCCAGTCGTCCCGCCCCAGGGCCCGCAAGGCGCGCCCCAGGGCCAGCGCCAGTCCGCGCGAAGCCAGCAGGCCCGCCAGCCACACCACACCCGCCAGCACCAGTACACCCACCAAGGCCTGGGCCCAGGCACCCTGGGGTACCCAGGGCAGGACCCAGGCATCCAGCCAGATTTCCAATGGAGTCATTGCGGTGTTCAGCGTGGGCGTCATGGCGTGCTCGATCCGGGCACTTTCTTTAGGGTTCAAAAACCGCGATCGATTCCACGTGCGCCGTGTGCGGGAACATATTGACTGCACCCACGGCCTTCAGCGTCCATCCGCCCACATGGCACAGCATCCCGGCATCGCGCGCCAGGGTGGCGGGATTACAGGACACGTACACGATCCGGCGCGGGCGTTCTTCCGGTGCCAGGGCGGCCAGCGCCTGGGCCAGGGCCAGCGCGCCTTCGCGCGGTGGGTCGATCAGCATGCGGTCGAAATGCCCCAAGCCACGAAGCCACGCGACATCGACTTCGAACAGGTTCAGCTCGGTGAACGTCGTTCGTTCGCCCAGCCCCTGACGGGCCGCGTCTTCACGCGCCCGGGCGACCAGGGTTGCGCTGCCTTCGATGCCGACGACCTCGCGGGCCTGGGTCGCCAGCGGCAGGCTGAAATTGCCCAGGCCGCAGAATAGGTCGGCCACCCGGTCCTGCGGTTGCACGCCCAGCAGGCTTAGGGCGCGTGCGATCAGCGTCTGGTTGATGTAGGGATTGACCTGGGTGAAATCGGCGGGCCGGTAGTGCATGCGCAGGCCGTAGGCCGGCAACGCATAGGCCAGGGCGTCCGCCTGGGCCGGATCCAGCGGATGCGCGGTTTCCGGGCCCTTGGGCTGCAGCCACCAGACGATGCGGTGGGCTTCGCCAAATTCACGCAGCCGCTCGATATCGGCTGAAGACAGCGGCTCGAGATGGCGCAAGCAGAGCACGGTTGCCTGGTCGCCCACGGCCACCTCGATCTGCGGCATGCGGTCGGGGTGCGACAGGCCGGCGATCAGGCTGCGCAGCGGCATCAACAAGGCGGACACGTGCGGGGGCAACACCCGGCATTCCCGGATGTCGGCGACATAGCTGCTGGCCCGTTCGCGGAATCCCACCAGGACCCCGCCCTTTTTCGGGACGAGCCGCACCGACAGACGGGCCCGATGGCGATAGCCCCAGGTCGGCCCCTGCAGAGCCGGCAGGATCTGCAGCGGTCTGACCTTGCCGATATGGGCCAGGGCGTCTTCCAGGGCGCGCTGCTTGGTCGCCACCTGGGCGGCCGGTTCCAGATGCTGCATGGCGCAACCGCCGCACACGCCGAAATGCGGACAAGGCGGCTGGGTTCGCTGGGACGAAGGTCTCTGGACCTGTTCGACGCGGGCCTTGTCGAAGGAAGGCTTACGCCGCGTGACGCGGGCGATGACCCGTTCACCGGGCAAGGCCCCCTCGACGAAAACCACCTTGCCGTCATGGTGGGCGATACCCTGCCCTTCCAGATCCAGCGATTCGATTTCCAGGGGGTACAGAATGGGTTCAGCAGGCATGATTCCAGGCGGAAAGGAATTCTTTCCAGTGCGGCGCATCGAGCGCCGTCAGGGTGTTGCGCACCAGATCCAGTTCGGCGGCATATGAAGTGGCGTCCAGGTCGCCCTTGATAAGGCGATAACGGCAGTACACCAGCCACGTGTTGACCACGTCGGTCTCGCAGTAATTGCGCACGTGATCGCGGTCCCCGGCATGCCAGGCCTGCCAGACCTGGCCGCCGTCCATGTCGAGCTTTCCGGGAAAGCCGCAAAGCTTTGCCAGCTGGTCCAGCGGCGCGTTGGCACGACCGTTGAATTTCGCCAGCACATCCATCAGATCGACATGGCGGGTGTGGTAGCGATTCAGGTAGTTGTTGAAGCGGAAGCCGCGATCGTCTTCGCCGGTATCCCAATAGCGCGGCGCCGCAACCCCGTGGATCAGGCTGCGGTAGTGCAGCACGGGCAGGTCGAATCCCGAACCGTTCCAGCTGACCAGCGTGGGCGTGTAATGCCCAATGGTCTTGAAGAACCCCGACAGCAAGGTGGCTTCCGTGTCGTCGGCCTGGCCGATGGTGCGTACGCGAAACCCCTGGTCGTCGCGAAACGCGCACCCGATCACCGCCACCTGCTGCAGGTGCAGCGGCAGGAAATCGTTGCCGTGCGTTTCGCGGCGAGCCGCCAGGGCGGCTTCGATCAGTTCGGCATCAGGCAGATCGGCCCACTGCGGATTCAGGCGCCGCAAGCCTGCGGCGTCCGGAATCGTTTCCAGGTCGAAGACCAGGGTCGGGATCATCGGGACGGCAAATAGGACAAGGGATTGACCGGCGTGCCCCGGCGGCGGACTTCGAAATGCAGCCGCGGCGAGGTCGAGTCGGTCTGGCCCATGGTGGCGATCTTGGCGCCCTTCTTCACGGTTTCCCCGGTCTTCACGAGCAAGGTTTGATTGTGCGCATAGGCGGTGATGAACCCGTTGCTGTGGCCCAACAGGATCAGGTTGCCCAAGCCACGCACCCCGTTGCCCGCATACATGACCTTGCCGCCGGCGGCGGCCATGATCGGCGTGCCGACCGGGCCTTCGATGTCGATGCCCTTGGTGTTGGCGTTGAAGCCCTGGATGATCTTGCCGTCGGCGGGCCAGCCCCAGGAAATGAGTGTGGCGTCGCTGGCGCGGGATGCCGATGCTTCGACAGGGGCCGCGGCTTCGGCTGTGCTGCCAGAAGCGCCTGACGAGGAGGAGGCGCCATTACCCGCCGGCTTGGTCGGCACCGGTGTTGCCACCGCTGTGGAATGATTCGCGGGCTGCTGCGTGCCGGAATCCAGCCTCAGAACCTGGCCGATCGACAGCTGGGTTGGATTGCTGATGTTGTTCAGTTGCGCCAGCCGCGAGACTTCCATCCCGTGAGCCTGGGCGATCTTGTAGAGCGTGTCTCCCGCGCGCACCACATAGGTGCCACGAGCGGCCTGACTGCCCGCGCTGGCTGCAGCCGACGCACTCGACTGATCGGACACTGGCGCACGTTGTGAGCGCGAAGCACAGCCCGACAGGACGGCGGCCGACAAGAGGACAGCCCAGAGCAGAATGCGCCCGGTGCGTGGCGGTTGGGTGAACGGAGCATCTGTCACCAGCGTCCCATCGAGCATATGGTTCTCCTACTTAAGTCTGCGTGCCAGGACGCAGCGGTACGAATCGGACATCTTCGAGTTCGACCCGGTGCCAGGATGACGGACCAGTCCGCTCGAAGAGGATGAGTCTTTGGTGCGTCGCGCCTTCGGGGGCGATCAGACGCGCTCCGATAGCCAACTGATGCAGCAAGACTTCAGGGATTTTAACGCCCGCGGCCGCCACGACAATGCCGTCGAAGGGCGCACGATGTTCCAGGCCCTGCATGCCGTCGCCGAAAGACAGGCGCACGCGCCCCCGGGCGCGTCCCTGCGACAGGTTGAGCCGCGCCTGGTCGTAGAGGCCGCGGATCCGCTCGACGGCATAGACCTCGGGCACGAACTGAGCCAGCACCGCAGCCTGATAGCCGCAGCCCGCACCGATCTCCAGCACCCGTTCTGGCGCCCGGCCTTCGCACATCACCGACACCATATAGGCAACCACCCAGGGCTGGGAAATCGTCTGTCCATAGCCGATCGGCAACGCAGCGTCTTCATAGGCGCGGCTGGCAAGTCCCTGGTCCACGAATTCGTGTCGCGAGACCGCCTGCATCGCCGCCAGAACCCGGTCATCGACGATCCCTTGCTCCCGCAGGCGCCGGACCATCTGGGTGCGCAGGCGGTCGGAATTCAACCCCAGATTGGTCGGCATCTGGCCTGCCTGGGGCAAAGGCGACGCAGGGGCGCCGAAGGCGCGCGGCCCCAGAATGCGCGTGTTGCTGTTGGCCACCGAAAAGCCAGGACCAAGCCCGGAACCGCGCACAGGGCTGCGCGAAATCCGCGGAGTCTTGTCCAGGGGATGGCGGGACTTGCTCATCGAGCTTCCATCCAGCGGGCAACCGTCTGGGTTTGAGCGTGATCGGTCAGATCCAGACGCAGCGGCGTCATGGAGACGGCTTGCGCCTCGATTGCGCCGAAATCGGTGTCTGCCCCACCGTCCAGCGCCCTGCCGACCGGACCGATCCAGTACACCGATTCCCCGTAAGGAGTCGTACTACGGATGACGGGCTCGGAGGGGTGCCTGCGCCCCAGGCGTGTCGCCCGGAAGCCTTTCAGATCGCGGTAGGGAACCGGTGGAATGTTCACGTTGAGAAGCAGAGGAGACTGCCAGGGATGATCGCGGAACCGCTCGACCAGTTCGCGGGCCACCTGAGTCGCGGTGTCCAGATGCTGCCATTCGCGCTGCACCAGGGAAAAGGCCAAAGACGGCACCCCGAACAGATAACCCTCGGATGCGGCAGCGACGGTTCCCGAGTAGAGGGTGTCCTCGCCCAGATTGGCGCCATTGTTGATCCCGGACACCAGCAGGTCAGGGCGGAAATCCAGCAGGCCCGTGAGGGCGACGTGCACGCAATCCGACGGCGTGCCATTGACGAAATAAAAACCGTTGGCCGCCTGGCGCACCGACAGCGGCCGGCGCAGCGTCAAGGAATTCGATGCGCCGCTGCAGTTGGTCTCGGGCGCGACGACAGTCAGATCGCCCAACGGGCGCAGGACCGCCACCAGCGCCTCGATGCCCGCCGCGTTATAGCCGTCGTCATTGGTGACCAGAATGCGCATGCCCTTCCCTACTTGTCTGAAACCGGATGGTGCGAATTGTACTCGGGGATATCCCCCAAAATAGTGACGGCACGGCACGACGGCTTTAGAATGGCCGCCATTCCCGCTTTCGGCGATCTCAAATCATTTCACACGCCATGTCTCAACTGTTTCTTCCCGGGGGCGTCGTCCTCAGCCTGCTGGTCGGCTACCTGATCGGTTCGGTCTCGTTCGCCGTGGTCGTCAGCCGGATCATGGGGCTGCGCGACCCGCGCAGCTTCGGCTCCGGCAACCCCGGTGCAACCAACGTACTGCGCGGCGGCAACAAACTGGCCGCCCTGCTGACGCTGCTGGGCGACGCCGCCAAGGGCTGGCTGGCAGTCGTACTGGCCGCCTGGGGGATCAACCAGGGCATCCTGCCGGATGCCGCCCTGCCGCTGGCGGGTCTGGGGGCGTTCCTGGGCCACCTGTATCCCCTGTTTCTGCATTTTCGAGGCGGCAAAGGCGTGGCCACCGCACTAGGCGTGCTGCTGGCACTGCAGCCGTGGCTGGCACTGGCCACCGCGCTGACATGGCTGATCGTGGCCGTCGTCACCCGGTATTCATCATTGGCCGCCATCCTCGCCGCCGTGTTCGCGCCGTTCTACTATATTTTGGGCGGCGACGTCGCCTGGCCCACCGATGGGCTGACGACGTCGGTTATCGTGGCCATCAGCGTTCTGTTGTTGTCGCGCCACCACGAAAACATCGCGCGCCTGCTGGCTGGCAAGGAAAGCCGGATCGGATCGAAAAAGAAGTAATCAGGCGACGCAGACGTCCCGCAGATCCCAGCGCGGCCGTACGGAAAACGCGGCATCGTGCAGCGCTGGCAAGTCCACCAGGCCCGCCCGCACCCGCTGTACAGCCGCCCAGGCGATCATCGCGCCGTTGTCGGTGCACAGATGCAGCGGCGGAAAATACACGCGCCCGCCCAGGCCCGGCATGGCCGCCCGAAGCTGCTGGCGCAAGTGGCTGTTGGCCCCGACGCCCCCCGCCACGACCAGGGTTTTCAGTCCCGTTTGACGCAGAGCGCGCAAGGATTTCGCCGCCAGCACGTCGACGATGGCCGCCTCTGTCGAGGCCGCCAGATCCGCCCGGGCAGCCAGGTCGGATTCCCGCCCTTCCGCCTGCAGGGCGCGCATGCGGGTCAGCACGGCCGTCTTCAGACCGCTGAAACTGAAATCCAGATCCCCGCTATGCAACATGGGGCGCGGCAAGGCGCAGGCCTGAGGATTCCCCTGCTGGGCCAGACGAGATAATTCAGGCCCTCCCGGGTAACCCAGCCCCAGGAGCTTCGCGCTCTTGTCGAAGGCCTCGCCCGCAGCATCATCCAGGGTCTCGCCAAGCAGGGTGTACCGGCCCACGCCGTCGACCCGCATCAGCTGTGTATGCCCCCCCGACACCAGCAGGGCAACAAAGGGAAAGGACGGGACCTCGTCGGCCAGGAGCGGCGACAGCAGATGGCCTTCCAGGTGATGGATGGGAATGGCCGGCAGGTCCCGCGCCCAGGCGAAGGCCCGGGCAAAGCCCGCGCCCACCAGCAGGGCGCCAGCCAGGCCAGGCCCGGCGGTATACGCCACCGCGTCCAGGTCCTGCGGCCGCACGCCGGCCTCGTCGAGCACCTGCCGCGTCAGCGGCACGATACGCCGGATGTGGTCGCGCGACGCCAGCTCAGGCACCACACCACCGTAGTCGCGATGCATCGCAATCTGACTATGCAGCGCGTGCGCCAGCAAGCCGCGTTCGGTGCAGGCAACGGCGACCCCGGTCTCGTCGCAGGAGCTTTCAAATCCGATGATCAGCATAGCCATACAGTGTAACGCTGTTCACAAAAGGGTTTTGGGGGCCTTAGAATACTCACGTTACATAACATGCAATCAAAAACAACGGCTTCCACCTCTGGGGACGAAACCATGCTCGAACGGCTTTTCAAGCTCACGGAACACAACACCAATGCCCGCACGGAATTACTGGCCGGCATTACCACCTTCCTGACGATGTCCTACATCGTCTTCGTGAACCCCGACATCCTGTCAGGCACCGGCATGGACAAAGGCTCGGTCTTCGTCGCAACCTGCCTGGCGGCGGCCCTGGGGTCGCTCATCATGGCGTTGGTGGCCAACTGGCCGATCGGCATGGCACCCGGCATGGGTCTGAATGCCTTTTTCGCCTTCACCGTGGTCGCGCAGATGGGCTACACCTGGCAGCAGGCGCTGGGGGCCGTCTTCATTTCCGGAGTGATCTTCGTCATCCTGACCGTCACGGGCGCGCGGGAATGGCTGGTGGCGGGGATTCCATCGTCTCTGCGGGCGGCCATCGCCGCCGGGATCGGCCTGTTCCTGGGCATCATCGCCCTGAAAACAGCCGGCATCGTCGTAGCCAATCCGGCCACCATGGTCGGCCTGGGCAATCTGACCCACATCACGACACTGTTTGCCATCCTGGGCTTCTTCATCATTGCGGCTCTGGGGGCGCTGCAGGTGCGGGGGGCCATCCTGATCGGCATCCTGGCCATCACCTTCCTGTCCATCGTGACCGGGCAAACCCAGTATCAGGGCATCTTTTCGGCGCCCCCCAGTCTCGAACCCACCTTCTTCAAACTGGACATCGCCGGTGTGCTCAACACCGGGTTCTTCCACATCATCCTCGTGTTCGTGCTGGTCGAGGTCTTCGACGCCACCGGCACCATGATCGGGATCGCTACCCGCGCAGGCCTGGTCAAGCCCAACGATCCAGGCCGCCTGGGCCGCGCCCTGCTGTCCGACAGCTGCGCCATCGTCGCCGGTTCTTTCCTGGGTACCAGCAGCACCACCGCCTACATCGAAAGCGCCTCGGGCGTACAGGCCGGCGGCCGTACGGGCCTGACCGCGCTGGTCATCGCCGTATTGTTCCTGCTGGCACTGTTCCTGTCGCCGCTGGCCGGCATCGTGCCCGCCTATGCCACGGCGCCCGCCCTACTGTACGTCGCCTGCCTGATGCTGCGCGAACTGGTCGACGTGAAATGGGATGACATCACAGAATCCGTCCCGGCAGCCATCACCGCCGTGGCCATGCCCCTGACCTATTCGATCGCCAACGGCCTGGCCTTCGGCTTCATCAGCTACGTGGTGATCAAGTCCCTGTCCGGCCGCTTCCGCGACATCCACCCGGCCACGCTGCTGGTCGCCATCCTGTTCGTCGTCAAATACGCTCTGTTCCCGGGATGAGATAGGACAGGAAGGGTCCCTGCGGACCCTTCCATGTCGATCGAATTGTGGTACTTGCAAGCAAGGTAAACTGACCCCATCTGTTGCCCATCAGGACGGATGACCGCCATTCGCCCATCAATCGACCGGAGTCCCCATGAGCATCATCGAACTCACCCAGGAAACCTTCCAGGAAGCCACCAAGGCCGAAAAGCCGCTGATCATCGACCTGTGGGCGCCCTGGTGCGGCCCGTGCCGCCAATTTGCACCGACCTTCGAAGCTGCTGCCGAAAAGCACCCTGACGTCACCTTCGCCAAAATCAATACCGAAGAACAGCAGGAACTGGCGGCGGCGCTGCGCATCCGTTCCATCCCGACCCTGATGGTGTTCCGGGAAAACGTGCTGCTGTTTCAGCAGGCAGGCGCGCTGGCGGCCTCGCAGCTGGAAGAACTTGTCACCCAGGTAAAGTCGGTGGACATGGCCCAGGTCCATGCCCAGATCGCGGAACAGGAAAAATCGTCATCCACGACGCACTGACCAATCCCCCCGCCCCCGTGTCTGATCGGCGTGCAGCGCACGGAGGGCGGCCTCGTCTTCCTTCACCACCCACAAGTCCCACACCACCCCATCCGTGTCGAATCGTGAAGACTCGATCCGGGCGCCTGCCGCCAGCAGGCGGGCCTGGACACGGTCGATGTCCGAATACGGACAAGAGCAGCACACCCGGTATTCCTCGCGCAGGACAATCTTGTCAGCCACTCGCAGGCACTCGGCGGCCGTGCCGCCATAGGCGCGTGCAAGGCCACCGGTGCCTAGCTTGATGCCACCAAACCAGCGGATCACCAGGACGGCCACACGGTCGCAATCCTGTGATTCAATGGCCTGCAGGATCGGCCGGCCCGCGGTGCCGCCGGGCTCGCCGTCGTCATTGAAGCGGTACTGATCACCCAGCCGCCAGGCCCAACAGTTGTGCGTCGCCTGCGGATCTCGATGCGTGTCCAGAAACGCCTGCGCCGCCTGCGCGGAGTCGATGGGCGCGGCCAGGGCCAGAAAGCGGCTCTTGCGAATATCCGCTTCGTGGCGGGCCGGGCCTGTCAGCGCCTGCGGCACGACGGGCCGACCCAGCGGGACCTCGTCCCGCAGCCACCGGAGCCTGATCGCGGCATCACCGGCCCCGGAAATCAGGCTTCGATGCCCTGCGAGGCCAGATATTCCTCGTAGGTGCCCGGGTAGTCGTTCAAGCGGCCATCCGGCAGGATTTCGATGACCCTGGTGGCCACGCCTGACACGAACTGGCGATCGTGCGACACGAACACCAGGGTGCCTTGGTATTGTTCCAGCGCGTACTGCAAGGATTCGATGGATTCCATGTCCAGGTGGTTGGTCGGCTCGTCCATCAGCATGACGTTGTGCCGGCCCAGCATCAGGCGCCCGAAGCTCATGCGGTTTTTTTCACCGCCCGACAGCACCCGCACCGCCTTGGTGATCTCGTCGCCGGAAAACAGCAGACGCCCCAGCACCGAGCGGATCGATTGGTCCTCGTCGCCCGGTTGGCGATAATCGGTCATCCAGTCGAAGAGGTCGCGATCCGAATCGAACTGATCCGAGACATCCTGCGCCATGTAGCCGATGTCGGCGTTTTCCGACCAGCGCACGTGCCCTTCATCGGGCGACAGATTGCCGGCCAGCAGGCGCAGCAGCGTGGTCTTCCCCACCCCGTTGGCGCCGATGATGGCGACCTTCTGGCCAGCCTCGATCATGGTGGAAAGCCCCTGGATGATCGGCCGGTCGTAGGCTTTGGACAGGTCCTCGATGTGAGCTGCCTGACGGTGCAGGACCTTGTTGACCTCGAAGCGGATGTAGGGGTTCTGGCGCGACGAGGGCTTGACCTGGACGGTTTCGGATTTGATGCGGTCGATCTGCTTCAGGCGCGAGGTGGCCTGGCGGGATTTCGATTTGTTGGCGGCAAAGCGGCGCACGAAGTCCTGCAGCTCGCTGACGCGTTCCTTGGCCCGGGCGTTGGCGGCGACCTGGCGCTCGCGCGCCTGGGTGGAGGCCAGCATGTAGTCATCGTAGTTGCCCGGATACACGCGCAGTTCGCCGTAATCCAGGTCCGCCATATGGGTGCAGACCTGGTTCAGGAAGTGGCGGTCGTGGCTGATGATGATCATGGTGCTGTCGTAGCCGTTAAGCACGGTTTCCAGCCAGCGGATCGTATTGATGTCCAGGTTGTTGGTCGGCTCGTCCAGCAGCAGCACGTCGGGGTTGGAGAACAGGGCCTGCGCCAGCAGGACACGCAACTTCCAGCCCGGAGCGATCTCGCGCATGGCCAGCTGGTGCTGCTCGACCGGGATTTCCAGCCCCAGCAGCAATTCGCCGGCGCGGGCTTCGGCGGTATATCCGCCGTATTCGGCGAATTTGCCTTCCAATTCGGCCGCGCGCATGTAATCGTCTTCCGTGGCCTCCAGATTGGCGTAGATGGCATCGCGATCGGTCATGGCCTGCCACATTTCCACGTGCCCCATCATGACAACATCCAGCACCCGCTGGTCTTCGAACGCAAACTGGTCCTGGCGCAACTTGCCCAGGCGTACGCCCGGATCGAGCGCCACATTGCCTGATGACGCTTCCAGGTCCCCACCGATGATCTTCATCAGGGTGGATTTGCCCGATCCGTTGGCGCCGATCAGGCCATAGCGGTTGCCATCGCCGAATTTGACGCTGACGTTCTCGAACAGGGGTTTGCTGCCGAACTGGATGGTGAGATTATTGGTGGAGATCACGGTGGCTGGATTTGGAAAAAATGATGTCAAAACAACCCGTTAGTTTAACAGGTGTGGAAACAGGCCAGACCACAGCGCCCTGATCAACCAAAACGTCAGTGCGAATGTTCCTGCAGCACCAAATGCGCCATGCCGTCCTCGGTCGCGATGCCCACCTGGGCCCCGACCGGCAGCGTCGCCTTCACGCGGACATGACCGTACGGCAGACCCGTGATGACGGGAACCTTCACCGTTGCGCGCAGCCAGCGTACCACCGATGCCAGATCGTAGCCGTTGTCGTGCGGCGCCAGCCGGTAATCGGTGAAATGCCCCAGAACGATTGCATGCTGCTTTTCCAGCACACCGGCATGCCACAGCTGGGTCAGCATGCGTTCGACGCGGAAGGGATGCTCCGCGATGTCCTCCAGGAACAGGATGCCGCCTTGGATATCAGGCAGGTATGGCGTGCCGACCAGCGACGCCACCATGGCCAGATTGCCACCCCACAGAACGCCACGCGCATCCACGGAATCCGCATCGGCGGATTCGAAGCTGAGGATCTCCAGCTCGCCCGACAGGGTTTCCTGGAACAGCGCCTGGGTCAGGTCATCGACTTTCTTGCCGCCGAAATCGTAGAGAGCCGTGGGGCCTGCAAGACTGACGGCGCCCGTACGCGCCAGCAGGGCCAGGTTGAATGCGGTGAAATCGCTCTGGCCGATGAAGGTCTTGCCGCTGTCGGCGACGGCCTGCCAGTCGATGAAAGGCAGCAGGCGGCTCAGGCCATAGCCGCCGCGCGTCGCCATGACCACAGGATGCTTCTGCTTCAGGGCACGCTGGATGCTCGCCAGACGCTGCTTGTCGGTGCCGGCAAACCGCTCATGCACGGCTCGGGCGGTGCGATCGACGGTGACCCGATAGCCCATGGCCTTCAGTCGCTCAACCGACAAATCGAGTGCCGCCGGATCCGGCACGGCGCCCGAAGGCGAGATCAGGTAGATACCCGAAGGGGCTTCGTGCTGATGCACGTGACCGTCGTCATCCTGGCAAACCCAGTGGGTGTGCTCCGCGTTCTTTCCGGAGGAAGCCGCAACGGCTGTGGATTGGTTTTTCTTCATGTGCAGTGAATCCTGATGAATATAAGCCTGGGGCGAAGGCGCTGCACCAGGCCCCGGCAAAGAACTGGACAGATCCAGGCCTCCCGTCATTGCGGAGGACGGTCCCGGCACCGGCTGGCGCGCCGCCACGCGCCGCGCGCGAAAGAACGCACGCAGTAGCGCGCCACCCTCCTCCGCGCGGATGCCGCCGCGCACCGTGGCGTGGTGGTTCAATCGCGTCTGGCTGCTGAGATCCACCACGCCGCCGCAGGCGCCGGTCTTGGGGTCGGGGGCGCCGTAGACGATTTCGGTCAGGCGGGCATGGAACATGGCGCCCAGACACATGGCGCAGGGTTCCAGCGTGACATACAGGCGCGCGCCGGTCAGGCGGTAATTGTCCAGCCGCCGGGCGGCGGCACGCAAGGCAACGATCTCGGCATGCGCGGTAGGGTCCCGGTCCAGGATCGTGCGATTGTGCCCGGTGGCAAGCACGCGCCCGCGCGCATCCAGTACCACCGCCCCGACAGGGACCTCGTCGAGGCCGGCAGCCAGCCGGGCCTGTTCCAGTGCGAGCGCCATGGCCTGATCATCGTCCAGTGCCCCTTCGCCTCCGGTCGCATGACGGTGCCCCGCCTGCGGGTGAACAACGGAAGCCTGGTCGACGGATCGATCCGATGCGATCGCAGTGATTGCGGATTTCCTAGCCACCGTAAGTCCGCGTCTTGAGGATGATCTTCGAGGCCAGGCTTTCCACGGCGGCCTCGAGCAAGGGATAAAGTTCGGCGGCATCGTCAAAGCGCGCCTGATTCAGGTTCGAGACCCGACCATCCTCGATGAAGCCCCAGGCTCGGCTGCGCTTTTCCTTGTGGCGCGCATCCCAGACCCCGAAAGCGACGCCGCCCGACCGGCGGATCAGGGAGAAACAGGGGATGTCGGTATAGCCGTCGCCCACGAAGATCATCTGTTCGAATGGCACCCGCAGCTTGTCGGCGGCCACCTTGCGGTTGACCTCGAAGGGCTTGTTGCGCGATTCGGGCCCGATGATGCCCTTCTGGATATGGAACAGGTATCGCGTCTTGTCGGTGAAGCTGACCACGCGCCGGGGGAAATCGATCGCGCCGGCCGCACCGTAATGGAATTCCGAAGCCCAGATGTCGGAGAACTGCGAGGCGATCGGGGTGCCCCGCAGGACGTCACCGATCCCGCTGGAGATCAGATAGAACTCCAGCTGGACGGTCGGATGCGCCTGGCGCAGGCTGGCCCGCAACCGATCGAAAAGCGTATCCACCCCGTCATGCAGCGGCAGGCGGCTCCCCCAGTCCTGGAGGCGTTCCCGGGTAATGCGGCCATGCCGGCCGGAACGCGAGAGTTCCAGCATGCGATACAGATAGGCCGGCACCGGGTCCCAGTCTTCATGATCCAGCAGAGGTCCGACCTGATCGCGCCAGAATGCGTCCGGATCCACGCCGATCTCCTGCAGAAACCCGGAGGTGCTGTCTGGCGCGAGTGTATCGTCGAAATCGAAGACCAGTGCGATGACGTCAGCCATGCGTGTTATCCATGTTGGGTTCGTCCAGGCGCGCCAGGGATTCCAGCGCGCCGGGCAAGGCGCCGGGCAGATCTTCCGCCAGCAGACCCCAGCCCAGGCGATCGGCCGCCAGGCCATGCAGCCAGACCGCGGCGCAGGCGGCCTCGAAGACCGGCATGCCGCCCGCCAGCAGACCGGCGATGCAGCCCGCCAGCACGTCCCCCGCCCCGGCAGTGGCCAGTGTCGGTGGCGCATTGTCATTGATGACGCAGCGCTCATCCGGCGCCGCGATCACGGTATCCGCGCCTTTCAGGACGATCACCGCACCGCTGCGTTGGGCCGCAGCCCGTGCACGCCGCAGTTTATCGCCATCCAGGCTGAACAGGCGGGCAAATTCGCCCTCGTGCGGTGTCAGCACGCACTGCGTATGCAGCCTGTCCAGCAGCGTATCGGGCCGGTCGCCAAAGGCGCTGAGCGCATCGGCATCCAGCACGCAAGGCCGCCCGCTGGCCAGCAAGTCCAGCACCTGGCGCTGCGCGACCGGAGAACGGCCCAACCCGGGGCCGATCAGCAAGACGTTGCGGCGCGCATCGGTCAGGGCGTCGGTCAGCCCCCCATCGTTGGGCAGGGATTCGACCATGACGGACGTCAGTGCGCCCGCCTGGATGGCCCAGGCGGAGGGTGGCACGGCCAGCGTCACCAATCCGGCGCCGATGCGGGCCGCCGCCAGACACGCCAGGCGACTGGCTCCCAGCATGACACCCCCACCGACCACCAGGACATGTCCACGCCGATATTTGTGGTCACCGGTGCGCGGCCAGGGAAAAAGCGACTGCCACAGGTCCGGATCATTGATCCAGGTCTGCGACGCGATCGGCCCCAGCACTGAGGCCGGGATTCCGATGTCGGCGCACCGTAGTTCGCCGCACAGCAGGCGCCCCGGCAGCAGCAGGTGCCCGGGCTTGCGGCGAAAGAAGGTGACCGTCAGATCGGCCTGGATCGCCGCCCCTGGGCTCTGGCCGGTCGCACCGTCCAGCCCCGTAGGCACATCGATGGCGCAGACCGGTACACCGGTCGCATTGACGGCCTGGATCAGCGCTTGCAGCGCATCTGCTGGCGCGCGGCTGAAGCCCGCTCCCAGCAGACCATCGATGATCAGCGCCGCCCCCTGCGGGGATTTCGCGTCAGCGGTCTCGATGGGACCACCCCATTCCTGCGCCGCACGGGCGGCGTCGCCACGCAGATCGGCGCGATTCCCCCACAGTGCCACACGCACGGGCCAGCCGGCCGCACGCAGCAGGTGGGCAACAATAAACCCATCACCGCCGTTATTGCCCGGACCGCACAGGATGACGGTTGGCCTTGGCGACCAGCGCTCGCGGATGGCACGCGCGACGGCGGCGCCTGCTGCCGCCATGAGTCGCACACCGGTCACTCCCGAGGCGATTGCCGCCCGGTCGGCCCGGGCCATCTGCGCCGGGTCGAGCAGCACGTGCGCATCGCAGGGCGCCTCGGACAGCGGATTCATTCCGCCTCGGCCGCTCGCTGACGCAGCTCGAACTTCTGGATCTTGCCCGTCGAAGTTTTCGGCAGCTCGCCGAAAATGATGCGGCGCGGGACCTTGAAGCCCGCCAGATGCGCCTTGCAATGCGCGATGATGTCCTCGGCCGTCACCTGCGAATCGGCCTTGAGTTCGATGAAGGCGCAGGGCGTTTCGCCCCAGCGCTCGTCGGGCCGCGCCACGACGGCAGCGGCCAACACCGCCGGATGGCGATACAGTACGTCCTCGACCTCGATCGAAGAGATGTTTTCACCGCCGGAAATGATGATGTCCTTCGATCGGTCCTTGATCTTGATGTAACCGTCCGGATCCATGACGGCCAGATCGCCGCTATGGAACCAGCCGCCCGCGAAGGCTTCCTGGGTGGCTTGGGGGTTCTTCAGATAGCCCTTCATGCAGATGTTCCCCTGGAACATGATCTCGCCCATGGTTTGTCCGTCGGCCGGAACCGGCTGCATGGACACCGGGTCGAGCACCGCTGCGGATTTCTCCAGGTGATACCGCACACCCTGGCGTGCGTTCAGGCGCGCCCGCTCGCCAATGTCCAGCGCGTCCCAGGCGGCATGTTTGGCGCAGACCGTGGCGGGTCCGTAAACCTCGGTCAGGCCATAGACGTGAGTCAGGTCAACGCCAATGGATTCCATGCCTTCGATGATCGACGCCGGCGGGGCGGCGCCTGCGACCATGGCACTGATGCCGGCCGGAATCCGCTCGCGCACCGCCTGCGGCGCGTTGACCAACATGCTCTGCACGATCGGTGCGCCGCAGTAGTGCGTGACGCCGTGTTCCACCATGAGATCGATCATGGCACCGGCGTCCACCCGTCGCAGGCACACATTGACGCCGGCGCGCGCCGCGACGGTCCAGGGAAAGCACCAGCCATTGCAATGGAACATGGGCAGCGTCCACAGATAGACCGCGTGCTTGGGCATGTCCCATTCCAGGATGTTGGAGACGGCATTGATGGCGGCGCCCCGGTGATGATAGACGACGCCCTTCGGGTTGCCGGTGGTGCCGCTGGTGTAGTTCAGGGAAATCGCATCCCATTCGGACTGCGGCATGACCCAGGCAAAGTCGGGATCACCCTGCGCCAGCAGGGCCTCGTAGTCCAGTGTGCCGATGGCTTCGCCCGGGCCGTCGTACAGAGGGTCATTCACGTCCACGACCAGGATCGGCTCGGCCCGCGTGCGCAGTGCCAGGGCTTCGCGCATGATCCGGGAAAACTCGCGGTCGACGATCACGACGCGGGCTTCACCGTGGTCCAGCATGAAGGCCAGCGTGGCGGCATCCAGCCGGGTGTTCAGGGTGTTCAGCACGGCGCCGCTCATGGGGATCCCGAAATGCGCCTCGACCATCGCCGGGGTGTTGGGCAGCATCACGGCCACCGTATCACCCCGGCCGATCCCACGGGTAGTCAGTGCACTGGCCAGACGCCGGCAGCGTTGGTACAGATCCGCCCAACTGAAACGGATGGCCGCATCGCCCAAACCATGCGCCACTGCCAGGCGGTACGGATAGACATCGGCGGCCCGCTCGAGATAGAGCAAGGGCGTCAACGGTGCGAAATTGGCGGACGTCTGGGGCAGATCCTGATCGTACATCGAGGTCATGGTGTCTCCTTCTGAACTGAAATCCATTTTAGCGGCGCGGGACTGGACTGCGCCCTGCGCTGGCGCAAACCCGTCAGGGGTTCCAGACGCCACCCGCCCTCCGGGTGGGATGCAGGACGGCATGCCGCAGGACCGCGTCACCGCCCGGCAGCACCAACGCCAGGGACCGGCGGGCACGGGTGACACCGGTATAGAGCAGTTCCCGCGTCACCAACGGCCCTGGCACGTCGGGCAGCACCAGCACGACCTGGTCGAATTCCGAACCCTGGGACTTGTGTACGGTCAGCGCATACACGGTCTCGATGGCTGGCAGGCGCGCCGGAGACACCCAGCGCACCGCCCCCTGGGCCGCGCCCGCGAAAGCCACGCGCAGTGTCCAGCCGTCGGCCCGCCCCGGATCGGGCACGGGTAGCGCCACACCGATGTCGCCGTTGGCCAGGCCCAGGACGGGCAGATTGCGCCGCACCAGGACAGGCCGTCCCGCATACCAGGCGTTGGGTCCGGCCGGCACGAGACCGGCCGCCCGCAGACGGGATTCGATCCGCTGATTGAGACCCTGCACACCCCAGGGCCCTTCGCGCACCGCGCACAGCACCTGAAAACGGGTCTGTTGTGCCAGGATCGACAGGGCCCAGGCATCCCAGCGATTCATCGGCGCCTCGCGCGGCGGGCGTTGGTTTTTGATCAGAGTAAACAGCGCCGGGTATCCGGTCGTGCCAAGAACGCCGGACTCGGTCAGCCAGTCCTCTCGCCCGCCGACAGCGGCGAGGCCCACCTCTGCGCCGAAACCAGCCACGTCAGCAGGATGGCTGGCTGCCGAACCGGCATGCCGGATGCAACGCAGATCGGCCGGCGGTTTGTCGAGGAGCTCTCGCACGGTTGGCATCCGCCCGCGATTGACGGCCGTGGCGAACTGCCCGATGCCGCTGTCGGGTCCGAAACGCATGCTTCGGCGCAACATCACCACTGCCTGATCCAGTTCCGTACCCGCGTCATCCGGCCAGTGGGCAAGGCCGGCCTCCACACCGCTGAGCGCGGGGTCCCGCGCCGCAGCCCGCAGATCCTGTCCGGACAGGGCGGCCAGCTGCTCACAGGTGCGCATCCAGTAATGCCCACCCTCGGCCCGGGCGCATAGTTCGCCCAGCACCGCGCCGGCCTCGACGGAAGCCAGTTGGTCCTTGTCCCCCAGCAGGATCAGGCGCGCATCGGCTGGCAGGGCCGCCAGCACCGCATCCATCATCTCGATGTCCATCATCGACGCTTCGTCGATCACCAGCACGTCCAGATCCAGGGGCCTGCCCGCATCATGAGCGAGGCGACGCGTCCCCGGCCGGCTGCCCAGCAGGCGATGCAGCGTGACGACCTGGGAAGGCACGCAGACCAGCGCCGCCTGCAAGACATCGTCCCCGGTGTCGGCCAGTTCCCGCAGCTTGCCGGCGATGGACTCGTTGAGCCGCGCGGCCGCCTTGCCGGTGGGCGCCGCGAGCCGGATGCGCAGCCCTTGCGCCCGCCCTCGTGCAAGGGCCAGTCCCTGCAGCACCGCCAGCAGGCGCACCACGGTGGTCGTCTTGCCTGTTCCCGGACCGCCGGTGACGATGCTGAAGCGCCGCAGCAGCGCCACGGCGCAGGCCAGCTTTTGCCAGTCCAGCATATCCGACGGCGCCGGAAACAGACGATCCAGCCAGTCCCGCGCCTGTGGCGGATCCGCCGCATCCTCGGACGGCCCGGACAGGCGCATCGC
The DNA here is from genome assembly GCA_019104865.1 of Castellaniella sp. Lineage (GTDB taxonomy): Bacteria > Pseudomonadota > Gammaproteobacteria > Burkholderiales > Burkholderiaceae_B > Castellaniella. The sequence continues at coordinate 19,902 of JAHRWZ010000102.1, forward strand.
GATGGCCTGGCGGATCCGCAGGCCGGCGCGCCAGTACCGGGCAAGATACAGGCGGGTTCCGTGCAGCACGAGCGGCTCGTCGCCAGACCCGTCACCGATGAACGGCGCCCGTGCCAGCGCGGCCAGGCAGTCCGCCAGGTCGGGTGGCAACCAGCGGGGCCGCACGATGCCGCCCGCGTCGCTGCCTGTCATGCTGGAGACCGTCGTGTCGCGGCTGGCATCCTGGGCCGGGTACCATGGCTGGATGTCTAGGCAGGAATGCCCCTGCGCGAGCTGCGCGCTGCACAGCATCGCCAGACGCAATGCCAGTTCGCCGGCCTGCGGCGCCTGATCCGCCAGCAGCCTGGCAAAGGCGACATCCAGATCCCGCGAGGTCTCTTCGTCGGAATACCGCAGCCAGTCAGGCCACCGCGTCGTGGTGGACACGCCGTATGTTTGATCGGATTCAGTCATGGGCCGCGGCCTCCTGGCCGGCAAACAAGGCATCCAGATCCTCGATCAGGGACGGCGGCGGACGCAGGGACAGGAGGCCTTGGCCGGGTGCCATCCGCCCCCGCAGAAATAGATAGATCGCCCCGCCCATATCCCGTTCGTAATCGTAATCCGGCAGCCGGGTTCGCAACTGCCGGTGCAGCGCCAGGACGTACATGACCAGTTGCACGTCATAGCGCGCCGCACACATGGCCGCCTGCAGCGCCGAAGGGCGATAGTCCGACGGCCGCGCACCTAGATCGTTGGACTTGTAGTCGATCAGGTAATAGCGCCCGTCGTCGCCCTGCAAGCACAGATCGATGAAACCCTTGAACAGGCCGTTGAGCCTGTCTTCGGCCAGCGCGGGACGGGGGGCCGCATCGAACGTGGCCTGTGTAATCAACTGATCCAGCCGCGTCACCCACACCTGCGCCACCGGCAACCAGAACTCCATTTCGGGCAAGCTGGCCCGCAGGCGGTCCAGCCGCAGCACCGGGCCGCCCGGCACCCGGGGGGTCCAGGCGGTCTGGACGAAATCCAGCAGCCAGGCGTGCAGCGTATCAATGTGAGCTTCCCAGCCACGCACGGCACAGCGGCGGGCGATCAGGTCGCGCGCGCCGTCCAGATAGCGGAAGCGCCGCTGTGCGGCCCATTCGAGCAGGCCATGCAGGAAGGTACCCGTCTCGCTACCCCGGGGAAGTCCGGACAGGGCACCCGAAAGACCGTCCGAAGCGGCGAGGGGAACATCCGGTTCCGGTGGCCACCCCGCCACATCCACCACCCGGCGCCCCTCACGCAACACGTCTTCGGACGCCGTCTCGGGAGACGCCTCCCGAGAGCCGGCGGACCCGATCTGGGCGTCTGTCGGATGCAGGGCGGAATAGCTGGCCACCCACCAGGGATGGCGCACCGCTGGCACAGCCAGCAGTCGGGCGGGCCCCAGGTCCGCGGCATCGTCCGAAATATCCTCCTGCCTTGCGGTCGAACCGGCCGCATCGGCCGGCTGCGAAGGGTCCCAGGCAAACTCGTCCGGATGGGCGGCGACTCGATCACTCCAGGCCAGACGCAGGTCTTCTCCCAGGACATGGCCAATGCCGCTGACACGATCTTTCCCCGGCACAGCCAGCGCCAGCCAGACGGCATGCCGGGCGCGCGTCAGCGCGACATAGAGCTTGCGGGTCTCCTCGCCCAGCTGTTCCTGCAGCAACTGGCGGCGTTGCGCATCGTTAGCCTGCATGACCCACTGGCGCTCGCCATCCACCGTCAGCAGGTGGGGGCGATCCTGCAGCCGAGCGGCGCGGCCCCGGCAGATGAAGGGCAGGAACACCAGAGGATATTCGAGCCCCTTGGACTTGTGAATGGTGATGACCCGTACCAGATTCTCGTCGCTTTCCAGGCGCAGGCGGCGCGCATCCTCCGCATCGGCGTCATCGTCCGGCGTGGCGCACTGGCGCGCCAGATAGTGCAGGACGGCTTGCTCGCCATCGAGCTGAGCGCTGGCCTGCTGCAGCAGTTCGGCCAAATGCAGGCAGTCGGTGAGCAGGCGCTCGCCATCCGGGCCCTGGGCCAGCAGACGGGCCGGGACCTCGAAATCGTGCAACAGCTGGCGCAGCATCGGCAGAACGCCCCGCTGCCGCCAGCGTTGATGATATGACTGGAAGCGTTCGACCTGCCCGTCCCAGGCCCATTCGTCGTCCCCCAGCATCGCCAGCCGGGCGACGTCCAGCCCCAGCAAAGGGGTCGCCAGCGCGGCGCGGATGGCCTGCTCGTCCTCGGGATGTACGCAGGCGGCCAGAATGAAGACCAGCTCCTGGGCCACGGCCGACGCATAGACTGACCGCCGATCGGAGAGATAGACGCTGCGCACCCCCTGCCGGCTCAGGGCCTCGCGGATCTGCCAGGCCTCATCCTTGCCGTTGACCAGAATCGCCATGTCGGCGGGCTGTACCGCGGTCAGCCCGCAATCCGAGCGGAACCCGGCCCGCCCCCAATGCCCCAGTTCCAGCAGATCGGCCACCTGACGAGCGCACCATTCGGCCGCCTGCGCGCAATAGGCATCGACCGTCAGGGTTCCGCCGGGTGGGTCCGTATCGATCCAGCGAGCCGTCATGGCCGACGGCGCCTGCCCGTCGATCTCCCAGGACTCGGCACGGCCACGCGCCTGCACGGGATGGAAAGCGATGGTTTCATCCGCCAGCCCGGTGGGGAATACGGCGGGTGCCTCGTGGCGGTCGAAACAATGGTTGACCGCCTGCACCAGCGCCGTCGATGAACGGTGATTCCGGTTCAGGGTCTGGACCCGGCCGTCGCAGGCACGCGCCGCCTGCAGATAGGTGTGTACATCGGCGCCACGAAAACCATAGATCGCCTGCTTCGGGTCCCCGATGAAGATCAGGGCCGTCTCCGGGGCCGGATCCGCCACGTCGTAGATACGGTCGAAGATCCGGTACTGGACCGGATCCGTATCCTGGAATTCGTCGATCAGCACGACGGGAAACTGTTCGCGCAGCGTCCGGATGAGGGGCTCTCCCCGCATCCCCCGCAAGGCGGCATCCAGCCCGGTCAGCAAACCGTCGAACCCCATGGCGGCCTTGCGCGCCAGCAGTTGCCGCAGACGGGCCGCCATCCAGGCCAGCGCATGCCGCTGGACGGGCAGGCGCACGGCGGGCAGACTGTCCAGATCCGCCTGCAGCCGCGACAGGGCCCGGCTGGCCGCTGGCGGTTCAGGGGCCGGGCCGGCGCCTTTCCAGCGCTCGTCCAGTCCCTGGGGCGCAAGCACCTTCCAGGCGGTGGGACTCAACGCCGGTTTCTCCAGATCAGGGCTGGCTGCCCAGTCGCGCAGCGCCTGCAGCCAGCCACCACGGTGATCCGCCCGGATGCTGACCTGGTTTCCCTGGGCATCCAGCCAGGCCTGCAGTTCGTCCACGGCCTGCGGCCAGGGCGCCTTCAGGGCCAGCAGCTGCGCCCGACGCTCGGCCGAGGCTGCGGACCAGACCTGTTCGAGATCATCCTCGCCCATATCCGGCAACCCTTCACGAGTCAGCAACCGCGACAGGGACTGGTCCAGGGCATCCGGTCCTGGCCAGATCCCCAGGACGTCATCGAGCGCGGCGGCGGGCAGGCGTGCCACGCAGGCGCGCCAGTAGTCCCAGGCCACCTGGCGCTGGGATTCCCGCAGATCGGTGAGCAGTTCCTGCTCAAACAGATTGGCGCTATCGAAGGCATGTTCCTTCAGCACCCTGGCGCACCAGGCGTGGATCGTGGAAATCGAGGCTTCGTCCATGGACTGGGCCGCCAGATCCAGCACCCGCGCGCAGGCCGGCCAGCGCTCGGCGGGATGGGCTGCCCGTAAATCCTGCAGGAACGGATCGGGCAAGGGCTCGGGCGCATCCTGGCCGATGGCTGCGGAGAACCCCACAGCGGCCTCGGACAGACGGCTGCGGATGCGATCCCGCAGTTCCTGCGCGGCCGCGTCGGTGAAGGTCAGCACCAGGATCTGGGAAGGCAGGCGCGGCGGCTGCCCTCCGTGGCCGAGGACAAGCCGCACATAGAGCGCCGCGATCGTCCAGGTTTTTCCAGTCCCGGCACTGGCCTCGATCAGATGGCTGCCTCGCAGCTCGAACCGCAACGGATCGACTTGGGGGATGAAATCGGGTGTGATCATGCTGTCGGCCGGCATCAGGAGGCCTCACGGGCGGCGCGCTTTTTTGTGTCCGCCGGCAGGGCGGTGGACAAGTCGCCGTACAAGATCCGCGCCCAGCGAAAGAAACCGCCCCCCCGGCACAAACGATCGAAATCAGGATAGCCACGCCGCAGATACAGGTCGCGTTCCACGGTCTGTTCATAGGATTGCCGGGCGGCCTGGCAGGCGGGGCTGTCGGGATCAGTCGCCGCGCCGGCGCGCAGCCAGGCATTGGCCGCGCCGATCTCGACGGGCAAGGCGGCACGCATGCCCTGCCGCCAGGCTTCCCACAGCGTCGTCCAGATCCGCAAGGCATCCCCCATGTCCAGCGGCGCCAGGACCATCGTGCCCTTGGGGCTGATGACCTGCGTCGTCAGAGACCGGCCATGCACATGCGCCGCCACGTGCTCCAGCCACGCCGGCACCAGGGGCTTGAAGCGATATCGCTTGTCCTTGTCGATCAGGCCGCTGGCGAGCAGATGGATGCGGCACCATGCGCCATCGACATTCTGGCGCCAGCCGGAGAGCGCATCATCGAAGCCTGCCATCCCATCCTGGCCATCCGGGACGGAGCTCGTCATGCGCAGCGTCTCGGCCACGACGATCGGCCATCGGGCGCAGGCTTCCGCGTATTCGTCCAGGGGCGGCTGCACGGCATCGCGCAGTTCCCGGGCGGCCCGCTCGCCCAACGGGCCGCTGACCAGCGCACCCCGGCGCAGCATCTGCCGCAAGCGCGCGTCGACGAGGTCGCCGGTGTCCAACCCCTGAGGCAGGTTCCCGGGATCGGCCTGAACGACCTCGTCCAGCAGTTCCTGGCACAACTGCCAGCGCGTCAGGCCGCTCTGGGCAAAGGGCTCGTCTTCGGACAGATCCGCATCCGCCACATCGAAACCGACCTGCAGGCGCTGCCGGAAGAACATCTGGACCGGGTGCCGCAGGAAACCTCTGAGCAGGCCCAGATGCAAGACGGTTTCCAGCACCAGCGGCGGCAGCGGATCCGCGTCCGCGGCTGGCTGCCTGACCTGCCCCAGGCCCGATCGCGCCGCGCGCCACTCGGCCGCATACGTGAACAGGCGCGAATCGCCGGGTTCGGATGGCGGAGGAAAGTAGCGTCGGCTGAAAGGCTGCAGCGGATGCTGGCAAGTCAGCGCTGCCGACACGGTGCCGGCCGCATCGGCCAGGCGCCATCCGCGGTCCAGATGTTCGCACAGTTGCGCCACCAGGACCGATGGCGGTTGCTGCGCATTGTCCTGGATGCTGTGGCCGACCCAGGAAACATAGAACTGGTCGCGCGCCGAGAGCAGGGCCTCCAGGAAGAGATAGCGGTCGTCCTCCCGGCGCGAGCGGTCGCCCGAGCGGGGATGGGTGGCCATCAGATCCATGTCCGACGGCGCGCGCACCCGGGGGAAGACCCCGTCGTGCATGCCCAGCAGACAGACGCGACGAAAGGGGATCGCCCGCATCGGCATCAGGGTCGCGAAGGTGACGGCGCCCGCGAAGAACCGCTGCGACAGCCCCCCATGATCCAGTTGCGCCAGACAATGCTCGGCGGCAATCGCGGATGGCAAGGCTTCTGCCAGACCCGCGGCATCGCAAGCCTGCAGCCAGTCCTGCAGGCTCTGACGAAACCGGGTCAGCGTCTGGGCATCCGCATCGGTCTGGGGGCGAAAGAAATCGTCCAGCAGGGCCTGAAAATGCCCCACCCATTGCCGGGGAGCGGCCGGCTCGTTCAGCAAGCGCCAATAGCGATCCACCGTATCCAGCAGATGCGCCAGCGCCCCCAGGGCGGCGGCCTGCAGGCCGCCGGGTTCGTCGTAGGGTTCGATGCCCTGCCAGGCCGGCGCGTCCGGCCCGGTGGCGTAGCCCAGCAACATACGCTGCAGCCCGAACCGCCAGGTATGCGCATGGGCGGCCTGTTCGGTCTGGCCCAGATCGAAGGCCGCTCGATGCCCGGCATGCAGGCCCCACCGCACCTGTGCGTCGCGCGCCCAGGTCTGGAGCAGCGGCAGGTCTTCGGCCGCGATGCCAAAGCGCGCCCGTAGCGCTGGCACGTCCAGCCATTCCAGGAGTTCGGCAAGCCCTAGGCGCAGGCGCGGCAATGTCAGCAACTGCTCGAGCACGATGACCAGCGGGTCGGCATGCCGTTGGCTACGGTCAGCCAGGGCATACGGGATGTGGCGCCTATCACGCGGCCCGTACAGGCCGAATACCGCCTGGATGTGCGGCGCGTAGATTTCGATGTCGGGCACCATGACGATCACATCGCGCGGCTGCAGCGAAGGGTCGGCCTCGAAGGCGGCCAGCAACTGATCCTGCAGGATCTCGACCTCGCGCTGGACGCTGTGGGCGACCAGGAAGCGAATCGAGGCGTCCCGCCGGAGGTCCACCGCCGGCCAGAGATCCCGCGTCTCGGACAGGGGGCGCAAGTCGCGGATATCGTCCTGCAGCTGTTCCAGCAGGGTATCGCCCGGCAGGTCCTGGAAGGCGTCGATACGCCGGTGCAGGGCATCAAAATGCGGTACCCAGCGGCTACGCTGGGCCGGGTCGTCGAAATCGTCCAGCATGCCGATGTAGTCACGGCCCTGGCGCCCCCAGGATGCCAACAGCGGGTGCGTCTGCTGATGCAGCGCTGTGTCGTCCAGCACATCGGCCATGCCGGGGCGGCGCGCCTGGCGCCGGAAGCGCGCGCGCAGCAGGTCCCGGTCCCCCTGGATGTCGGCCCAGTAATGCGCGCAGGGATTGTGCACGCAAACCAGAATCTGCACCCAGCGCGACAGCGCGGCCAGCGCCTCGAAGGTCTGGCGCGGCATGGCGGAAATGCCGAACACCAGGATGCGGCGCGGCAGACCCGCAGGCCGGACCTGCATGCCCGGATCCAGCACGCTGGTCATGAAGGCTTCGTGGATGGCCGCGCGGCCGACCGGCGCGGCCATCCCCCCCAGGTCATCGAGCAAGGCGCGCCACAGGTGCGCCTGCCAGGCCTGGGTATCCGGCAGTTCCCGCACCTGCCCCCGGCCATCGCTCAGCACGGCCTCGCCCTGGGACCAGGCCTGCAGCCAGTCGGCGCGGTAGACCTGGTACTGATCGAACAAATCCGCCAGCCGGCAGGCCAGCTGGTAGCGCTTGCGCACGTCGGCATCATCGGCCAGAAATCGCTGCAGGACGGCATAGTCCGGCCGGTCGAGCAGATCAGGCAGCAGGCGCATCAGGCGCCAGACCAGGGCGTCCTTGTCCAACGGGGAGTCCTCGGGCACGGCATCGGCCCCCAGGACACTGCGATACGCCTGCCACATGAAGCGCGACGGCAGCAGGAAATCCAGCGCGGCGGCGATGCCGCCATTCAAGTCCTGCGCCAGCGCCAGGCGCAGCCACTGGGCGATACCGTTGCTGTGCACCAGCAGGGACTCGTTTTCCAGCGCTGCCAGCGGGTCGTGGCCCATCCAGGCGACCAGAACCTCGCGCAGCTGCTCGGCGCGATTGCCATGCACCAGCACCAGTCCCGGCGTCAGTTCCGACCCTTCTTCGCGCATCCGCCCTTCCCCGTTTTCAAAGCAGCATGACAAAAGGCATTTTACAATCCCCTTACGTCGCATCACCCGAGACTGTCCATGAGCGCTGTTCCCCCGATCCGTCCGGCTTATCAGACCGCATCGTCCCAGGCGGAAATCCAGGCCAACCTGGCCGACATCCGGCACCGCATCCAGGCGGCCTGCGCGCGGGCCGACCGCGATCCGTCGACAGTACGTCTGCTGCCCGTCAGCAAAACCGTCGACGAGTCCCGCATCCGGATGGCCTACGCCGCCGGCTGTCGGCTGCTGGGGGAAAACAAGGTCCAGGAAGCCTATGGCAAATGGGAAACCATGGCCGACCTGACAGATCTGCACTGGGCCATCATCGGTCACCTGCAGACCAACAAGGCCAAATTCGTCGCCCGCTTCGCGCAGGAATTCCAGGCGCTGGACAATCTCCGGGTGGCCGAGGCGCTGGACCGGCGGCTACAAGAAGAAGGTCGCAGCCTGGATGTCTTCGTCCAGGTGAACACGTCGGGCGAGGACAGCAAATTCGGGCTGGCGCCCGACCAAGTGCTGGATTTCGCGCGCGCCCTGCCCGCCTACGGCGCGCTGCGCGTGCGCGGCCTGATGACGCTGGCCCTGTTTTCCTCGGACGAGAATCACGTCAGGCCCTGCTTCGTGCTGCTCAGGTCCCTGCGGGATCAGCTGCGCCAGGAAGCCCCCCAGGGCGACGCCTTCGCCGAACTGTCCATGGGCATGTCGGGGGACTTCGAATGGGCCATCGAGGAAGGCGCCACCACCGTGCGCGTCGGCCAGGCGATTTTCGGGTCGCGCACCCTGCCCGACAGCTATTACTGGCCAGAGGGCACCGCCGGGAAACCCTGAAGAACGATCTAACAAGATCCACGTTTTCTTCACAATGGTTCCATTTTTACGCCGCAGTCGACGCTTAACCTGTCCTCATTGCCGCACCACCGGGGTGCGGTCGAATCAGAAGGACAGACACCATGACTTTCACGCCGATCCGCACGCTCTCCGCCCTGGCGCTGGCCGCCACCATCGTCGCCGCCCCGCTGGCCGCCACAGCGGCCTCCGGTCCGCAGGGACAGTGGGGGGAACACTCATCGCAGAAGGCTGGTCACGACAATGACCACCATGGCGACCGTTGGATGCGCGGCCTGGATCTGACCCAGGCGCAACAGGATCAGATCTTCAAGATCCGTCACGACCAGGAACAGGCCGTCTACGACCAGAAAAAGGCCCTGAAGGAAGCCGCCAGCAATCTGCGCGAACTGACCCAGGCCGACAGTTTCGATCAGGCCAAGGCCAAGCAAGCCGCCGACACACTGGGTCAGGCCCAGGGTCAGCTGGCCCTGCTGCGCGCCCAGACCATGGCCCAGGTTCGCGCCGTCCTGACACCCGAACAGCGGCAGAAGCTGGCTGAACGGCACGAACAGCGTGGACTCAAGGGCAACATGAAAGGCCCGATGAAACCCTGATCGCCCATCACTTGATGGCGATGCCATCAGACCTTTTTCGCTTCAAACCCACCGCCTGAACCGCCCGCCAGAGCCGTTCAGGCGGTGGCGTCTCGATCCCGAGTCAGACAACCATCCACGCCCCTGATGAGCCGGCGCGCTCACCGGGCAAACAACGTGCCCACCGACTGGAAATGCCGCCGGTAATAGGGACTGTCGAGCGAATCGATACGTACCTGGCCCCCTGTGGATGGCGCGTTGATGAAGCGGCCATCGCCCAGATAGATGCCCATGTGTGAATTGGGCTGATTCAGGGTATCGAAGAACACCAGATCCCCCGGCTGCAGGGCCCTGCGGGACACCGGTCGGCTCAGACGCGCGATGTCATCGGTATTGTGCGGCAGCGCCGTGTGCGTGGCCGTCGCGAACACATACTTCACCAGCCCGCTGCAATCGAATCCCCGCACGGGGCGGGCGCTGCCGTAGCGGTATTGCGTATCCAGCAGGCTGAGCGCCGTCATCACCACCTCCGTGCGCTGCGCGGGGTCGATCGGCTGGATCCTGGCCTCGGTCCGCCGCGACCCTGAAGGGCCCGCGCACGCGGCCAGCAGCACGCACAGGCCGCCAACGAGCGCATTGCGCAAGACAGCCCAGGTCCGAAAACGGGCGCCAAAGCTGGCGTCAATTAGCTTAATAACTAAAATAACCATGCTTATAATGTCGAGATATATTCAATTCAATCAACATCCGGGGAGACGAATGAAGCGGAACAGAACACCAACGCGCGGCCTCCGATGGGGACCATTGCTGGCAGGGTGCCTGACTTTGTCGGCGTTGTCCACCGCACAGGCCGACGCGCTGCTGGATCAGGGCAAGCAGATCTACACCCAGGGCGTGTCTGGCACCCCCGCCTGTGTCACCTGTCATGGCGCACGGGGCGAAGGCTCGGCCGCCGCCAATTTCCCCTACCTGGCTGGCCAGGGTGGCGCCTATCTGGAGGAACAATTGAAGGCTCTGGCCGATGGCAGCCGCCAGAACCCGATCATGAAACCCATCGCCTCCGCGTTGTCCGAACCCCAACGTCACGCGGTGGCCACCTATGCAGCGTCCCTGCCCCGTCCCTGGGATGCGGCACAATTGGCGGCCAAGGCCCAGACCTACCCCGACGGCAAGGACACCGGCGCCTGGCTGGCCAACCGGGGCGACTGGTCAAAGCAGGTGCCAGCCTGTACCCAGTGCCACGCGGCCGGCGGCATCGGGGTCGGCAGCCAATTTCCGGCCATTGCCGGCCTGAGCAAGACCTACATCATCGAACAGTTCAATCTGTGGCGCCACGACCAGCGGCCCGCCGGGCCCGGTCAAGTGATGGGAAACATCGCCAAACGACTGGCGGAACCTCAGATCGAGGCCGTCGCCACCTATTTCGCCGGCCTGCCCCAGGCAGCGGTCCCCCAAGCATCCGGAGCCACACCATGAAACTGATTTCCCTCAGCATCTGGGCCGTCAGCGCATTGGCCTGCGGCTCGGCGCTGGCGCAGCAAGCCCAGCCTGCACAAGCCGTGGAGGCCAAGACCACAGCCGCCCCCCAGTTCACGCCACCGCCCGCCGACGCGATCCCAGAAGGGCCATTCGGCGATGCCGTGCGACGCGGCCAGGACATCTTCCTGCACACAGGAAAATTCGCCTCGCAATACGTGGGCAATTCCCTGAACTGCGCCAGCTGCCACATGGACGCCGGACGCCAGCCCGGTGCCTCGCCAATGTGGGCGGCCTACGTCCTGTATCCCGCCTACCGGGCCAAGAACGGCCACGTGAACACGTTGGCTGAACGCCTGCAGGGCTGCTTCCAGTTCAGCATGAACGGCAAGATGCCGGCTGCCGACAGCCAGACGATCGTCGATCTGGAAAGCTACATGTACTGGATGGCCAAGGGCGCCCCCACCGGCGTCAAGCTGGCCGGACAGGGCTTTCCCGCACTGCCCAAGCCCGCCCAGGAACCGGATTACGTCCGCGGCCAGAAGGTATTCGAGCAGCATTGCGCGCTGTGCCACGGCGCCCAGGGCCAGGGCCAACACGATGCCACCGGCCGCATGGTCTTTCCGGCGCTGTGGGGTGATGATTCATTCAACTGGGGCGCGGGCATGCATTCCGTCAGCACGGCGGCGGCCTTCATACACGCCAACATGCCCCTGAGCCGTGGCGGCACCCTCACCGAACAGGAATCCTGGGATGTGGCCTACTACATGGACGGACACGACCGTCCCCAAGACCCCCGTTATGCGGGCGACCTGCAGGCCACGATCAAGGAACACCACGGCGGGAAGAACGACCTGTACGGCCGCGAGATCAACGGCAAGGTCCTGGGTGCGGACTCGCCCCCGGCAGGTGGGCGTCTGACCGGCCACGCACCCGCGAAATCCACGCAATAAGCGCGCATCAGGGTGGGGATTGGCCGGCCAGCTCCAGCCGATACCCCACCCCATACACGGAGCGGATCAGTTCGTCCCCCGGACGCACAGCCGCCAGCTTGCGGCGTAGATTTTTGACATGGCTGTCGACCGTGCGGTCCGTGACGATTCGGTGATCGTCATACAGCCCGTCCAGGACCTGATCCCGCGAGAAAATGCGCCCAGGCTGGCTGGCCAGCAGCGCCAACAGGCGAAACTCGACGGGCGTCAGATCGAGACTCACCCCATCCAGACAAGCCCGCCAGGCATCCGGTTCGATCCGTAAACCCTGCTTGGCATCGCGGGCCCGGCCGTTGCCTGAATCCCCTTCGACCCGACGCAGGACCGCGCGCACCCGGGCCACCACTTCACGGGGACTGTATGGCTTGCAGATGTAATCGTCCGCCCCCAGCTCCAAACCCAGCAGGCGGTCGATCTCCTCGGTCCGGGCGGTCACCATGATGACCGGGATCGCGGCATGGCCACGGATATCGCGGCAGACATCCAGTCCGTCGCGTCCGGGCAGCATCAGATCCAGCAGCACCAACGAGGGCTCCCATTCGCGCACCAGATCCATGACCTGCAAGCCATTGTCCACACAGCGCACCTCGTAACCCGCCGCTTCCAGATAGGTGCGCAGAACCTCGGCCAGCTTGGGTTCGTCTTCGACGACGAGAATCTTCATCAGGACTCCTTCCCCGGGACGGCAGGCCATGTGATGTGGATCGCCAGCCCACCCAGCGCGGATGGCGACGCCGCGATCCGCCCGCCATGCGCCTGCACGATGCGGCGGCAGATCGCCAGCCCCAAGCCGGCGCCGCCATGCTGGCGACTGCGCGAGGCCTCGGCCCGATACAGACGCTCGAACAGCCTGGGCAGGTGTTCCGCCCCGACACCGGGCGCGCTATCGGCAATTTCCAGTTCGATCGCGTCGCGTGTCCGGCAGGCCAGTATCTTTACCTGACCCGGGCTGTCGGTGTAGCGCAGACTGTTCTCCAGCAGATTGCTCATGAGCTGCAACAGCCGTTTCTCATCGCCTTGCAGCGCCAGGCCCGGTTCGATGCGCACATCGATCGACAAGCCGCCGCGCTGAAAACGATCCCGCACGGCATCGACCGCTTGCGCCACCAGGACACTCAGGTCCACTGGTTTCATGTGATAGTTCAGCGCACCCGCATCGGCCAGGGACAATTCGTAAAGGTCGTCGATCAGGTCGCTGAGCTGCTTGACCTCGTGGGCGAGCGACCCCAGCGCGCCCGCATCCAGTGGACGCAGCCCATCCTGCAGCGCCTCGATCTCGCCGCGCAACACGGAAAGCGGGGTTCGCAGCTCGTGCGATACATCCGCCATCAGTTCGCGACGCCATTGTTCATGGCGTTCCAGATTGTGCGCCAGCCGGTTGAAGTCCCGCGCCAATCGGCCCAGTTCGTCGGGCGTGCCCACACGCACCCGTGTCTGATAGTCGCCGCTGGCGAGCCGATGCGTGGCCCGGGCCATCCGCCGCACCGGCACAAGCAGGATCCGGGCCAGCAACAGGCTGACCACGGCAGCCAGCAGCACGGACAGCCCGACGATCACCCAGGTCGCGCGTAGCTGTCGGGCCTGGAACTGGCGGTCGATCTCGTCGTTGACGGCTCTGGACACGAGCGGCGGCGTCATGAGCCAGCCCACTGTTTGACCCTCGACCACGACTGGCACCCGCCGGATGTCGGCGCCAGGCCGCGCGCGCGGCCCCGCCAGCCAGTCGCCCTGCGCATCAACCAGGGTGACGCGCAGCGGCTGCGCCCCATGCGGGTGTTCACCGAGGGGCAGATCGCGCCGCGACAGACGCAGGCTGCGCCACCAGCGGTCCTGGCGGCCCGCCAGGAACTGCCAGCCCCCCGATTCCGCGTAATCGGACGCGAGCAACTGGGACAAGGTATCCAGGCGCTGATGCTCGCGTTCCTGGACATAGTCGTCGAAACCGCTGTCGAAGCTGTAGCGCACCGCCATGCCCATGGCCAGCGCCACCGCGAGGCACGTCGCCAGAATGGCCAGAAACAGCTTGAACGTGATGCTGGATCGCAATTGTCCTTCTCCAACCATGCTCTATGATGTCAGGCAGATGTCCTGTTCCCTGGCGCCCGCCCGCCGGATCACCGGACAAGCAACCGGCCTGCCAACGAGACATTCATGACGACATCTCCGGATGAATCCGATCCGATCATTGCCATTCGACAGCTCGGGAAGACCTATGCCTCGGGGCACCGCGCACTCGACGCGGTCGACCTGACGATCCGCGCAGGGGAAATTTTCGCCCTGCTGGGCCCCAACGGCGCCGGCAAGACGACACTCATCAGCATCGTCTGTGGCCTGGTCAACCCCACCAGCGGCACAGTCAGGGTCGCAGGTCACGATATCGTACGCGACTATCGGGCCGCCCGCTCCGCTATCGGGCTCGTGCCCCAGGAACTGACCACCGACGCCTTCGAAACCGTCTGGGACACCGTCAGTTTCACGCGGGGCCTGTTCGGCAAGGCGCCCGACCCCGCCGGCCTGGAACGCATCCTGCGCGCTCTGTCACTCTGGGACAAGCGCAACAGCAACCTCATCACGCTGTCGGGCGGGATGAAGCGCCGCGTCATGATCGCCAAGGCCCTGTCGCACGAACCGTCGATCCTGTTCCTGGACGAACCCACGGCGGGCGTGGACGTGGCGCTGCGCAAGGACATGTGGAATCTGGTGCGCTCGCTGCGGGCGACCGGAGTGACCGTCATCCTGACGACCCACTACATCGAGGAAGCCGAGGAAATGGCGGACCGGATCGGCATCATCAATCACGGCCGGCTGCTGCTGGTCGAGGAAAAGTCCCGCCTCATGCGCCAGCTGGGGCAGAAATTCCTGACCGTGCACCTGCGCGACCCCCTGCCGGGGCTGCCGCCCGGCCTTCAGGACTGGCCGCTGGAACTCGGCACGGACACGCGCCAGCTGCGCTACCGCTACGAATCGCCCCAGGCTGGCGAAGCGGTCCCCGCCCTGATGGCTGCGCTGCAGTCCAACGGGCTGACGGTGACCGACCTGGAAACCGAGCAGCGCTCGCTGGAAGACATCTTCGTCGACCTGATCGGGAGACCCGCATGAATCTGCGCGCCATCCAGGCCATCTATCGTTTCGAAATGGCGCGTACCCGGCGCACCCTGATGCAGAGCATCGTCGCGCCGGTGATCTCCACGTCGCTGTATTTCGTGGTGTTCGGCACCGCCATCGGGTCGCGCATCCAGCACGTGGGCGACGTCAGCTACGGGGCCTTCATCGTGCCGGGACTGATCATGCTGTCGTTGCTCACGCACAGCATCTCGAATTCGGCCTTCGGGATCTATTTCCCGAAATTCACAGGCACCATCTACGAGATCCTGTCCGCCCCCATCTCCTATGGGGAAATTCTCCTGGGCTATGTCGGCGCCGCCGCCACCAAATCCATCATCCTGGGCGTCATCATCCTGGCGACGGCTGCTTTGTTCGTACCGCTGCGGATCGACCATCCGCTGACCATGATGGTTTTCATGATCCTGACAGCCTTCACCTTCAGTCTGGCGGGCTTCATCATCGGCATCTGGGCCGACAATTTCGAAAAACTGCAGTTCGTGCCGCTGCTGATCGTCACCCCGCTGACTTTTCTGGGAGGCAGCTTCTATTCCATCGACATGCTGCCGCCCTTCTGGCAAAAAGTGACACTCTTCAACCCTGTGGTGTACCTGGTCAGCGGATTTCGCTGGAGTTTTTTTGGACTGGCCGACGTCAACGTCTGGCTGAGCCTGGCGGTGACCATGCTGTTCCTGGCGGTCTGCCTGGCCATCGTTGCCTGGATCTTCCGCACCGGGTACCGGCTGCGGCCGTAGGGGCCGCGCGGAGTGGACTTACTGGATGCGGTCCAGGGCCCGGGCCAGGGTATCCACCGTACGTTGAACGTTGTGCAGCTTGTCCAGCCCGAACAGGCCGATACGGAAGGTCTTGAATCCTTCCGGCTCGTCGCAGGCCAGCGGCACGCCGGCGGCGGCCTGCAGCCCGGCCTCGGCGAATTTCCGCGTGGACTGGATGCCGTCGTCGGTGGTGTAGCTGACCACCACGCCCGGCGCTTCGAAACCAGGTGCCGCGACGCTTTTGAAGCCGCGCTCGCGCAGCAGGGCGCGCACGGCATCCCCCAGCTGCTGTTGTTCGGCGCGCACCCGGTCGTAGCCATAAGAGTCGGTTTCGGCCATGACGTCCCGCAGCACGATCAGGGAATCGGTCGGCAGCGTCGTGTAGTATGCATGGCCACCCTTTTCATAGGCTTCCATGATCCCCAGCCACTTGCGCAGGTCGCAGGCGAAGCTGGTGCTTTGCGTGGAGTCGATGCGCTGGCGGGCGGTCTCGCCCAGCATCACCAGGCCGCAGCAGGCCGAGGACGTCCAGCCTTTCTGGGGCGCCGAGATCAGCACATCCACATGCGTGTCGCGCATGTTCACCCAGATCGTGCCCGAGGCGATGCAGTCCAGCACGAACAGCCCGCCCACCGCATGCACGGCATCGGCGACCCGGCGGATGTAGTCATCGGGCAGCATGATGCCCGATGCCGTTTCCACGTGGGCCGCGAACACGACGTCCGGCTTGAATTCTTTCACGGCCGCGACGACCTCGTCGACGGGCGGCGGGGCGAAATACGGCTGATTGCCCGGTTCCACCGGACGGGCCTTCAGCACGCGGGATTCGGACGGGATGTCGCCGGCCTCGAAGATCTGTGTCCAGCGATAGCTGAACCAGCCATTGCGGATCACCAGGCAGCGTTTGCCGGTGGCGAACTGGCGAGCCACGGCCTCCATGCCGAAAGTGCCGCTGCCAGGCACGACGATGGCCGAATGGGCGCCATACACCGATTTCAGCGTGCGCGAGATATCCCGCATGACGCCCTGAAACGACTGGGACATATGGTTCAGCGCGCGGTCGGTATAGACGACGGAATATTCCAGCAGACCCTCCGGGTCGACTTGGGGGAGCAATCCTGGCATGAGCTTCTCCGGTGTGAGGACGCCCCGATTGTAGTCCAGGGGTTGGACGCGATTGCGAACCGCCGCAAACGCCAGCCATGACCCCATGAATGGGGTCAGTCCCGCCGATCACTCTGACCGGCGACTCCCTATAATGTCATGCGCCCCGGTCCGTGATGGCCGACGAACCATGACAATAAAAGATTCGAATCGCCTGCCCTGAAAAGGCCTCTCGCCTGTCTGGCAAGCCCCCGTCGAGGAGTAAGCATGGAGACCACCCTGACGTCCGATCCCCGGCCTGAAACCGGGGAAGACACCCAGGAACCGCTGCCGCCTTATCTGATCCGCCGCGAACCCGTGCTGGATCAGAATCGCGGCCTGCATGGCTATCGATTGAAGATCCTGTGGGCCACGGAGACCCCCTCGAATCCCGATGCCGGCGCCGCGCTGATCGAATCCGCGCGCGCGCATGGAGTCAACAACTTTCTGGCCTATGCGCCGCACTGGATCGACGGCACCCCGGCCCTGCTGCGCAACGTCTTTACGGCAACCCTGCCGCGCAACCGCTGCTACATCGAATTTCCCGAGTCGCTCGAAATCACGCCGGAACTGATCCCGTCGCTGCAGGGGCTGGCGCATGCGGGCCTGAAGTTCTCCCTGCGCGGCGATCTGGCCGCCCAGCCCGAGCGCAGCGCCCTGACACCCTTCTGCAAGGTGGTGTGCTTCGATCCGGGTTTCAGCACAAAGGCCGACATCTTCCGCCAGAGCTTCCAGCACAAGCAGGCAGGCCGCCTGTTGATGGCCGCCAATGTGCCCGACAAGGCATCCCTGGACAATTTTCTATTGTTGGGTTTCACCCTGTTCCAGGGACGATGGCCCTCCGATCTGGTGTCGGCTGCATCGCTCACACCCCGCCAGAAGACCCTGCTGCGCCTGATCACGCTCATCATGGGCGAGGGCGAAGCGCCCGAGATCCAGGCCTGCCTGCAGCAGGATGCCGAGCTGGTCAAGACCCTGCTGGACATGGTCAATACCCCGGCCTACGGCCTGAGCCAGGAAGTCGAATCCCTGAACCAGGCCATCATGCTGCTGGGCCGGCGGCAGCTTCAGCGCTGGATCCAGGCGCTGATGTACACGGAGTCCGGCCGGCCGGCGGGCTATCTGTCCTCCACGCTGATCCAGGCCAGCGCCCGCGCGCATCTGATGGAATCCCTGTCGACCCTGCGCCACCCCGAACAGACCGTCCGCGCAGAAGCCGCCTTCACCACGGGCATGCTATCGATCATGGACCAGTTGTTTCAAAGCACTATGGCGGATCTGCTGGCCCAGGTGCGCGTCGACGTACCCGTGCGCGAAGCGCTGCTCAAGCGCGAGGGTCCGCTGGGGCCCGACCTGCGGCTGGCAGCGCTTATCTTCCCCTCGGACCGCGACGCCGAGGAAAACCCCGCACCGCTGCTGCACGCCCTGGGCGTCAGCGCGGAACAGCTCGCCCCCCTGATCCAGGAATCGTTCACCTGGGCGCACAGCATCACCCGCGCCGCGCCATGACCGCGTCCAGCCTCGGCGGGCGGCTTGCCGGCTGGCTGCGGATCTCGCATGTGTCATCCGGCTTCATTGCCGTTCTGGTGGGCTACACCAGTTCAGTCGCCATCGTCTTTCAGGCGGCCAGCGCAGCCGGCGCGCACGACGCTCAACTGGCGTCCTGGATGTGGGCCCTGGGACTTGGCATGGGGATCACCTGCATCGGCCTGTCGCTGGCCTGGCGCGCACCGGTACTGACCGCCTGGTCGACGCCCGGCGCCGCCCTGCTGGCCACCAGCCTCGGCGACATCGGCCTTGCCCAGTCCATCGGCGTCTTCATGGTCAGCTCCGTGCTGATCACCCTATGCGGCATCACCGGCTGGTTCCAGAAGATCATGGACTGGGTGCCGCGACACCTGGCGTCGGCCATGCTGGCAGGGATCCTGCTGCGTTTCGGCATGGATCTGTTCACCTCGATGCACGGGCGCCCGGCCCTGGTCATCGCCATGTTCGCCGCGTTCCTGCTGGCCCGCAGGTTCGTGCCCCGCTACAGCGTGCCGCTGGCGCTACTGGCCGGCATCGTCTGCGCCAGCCTGCAAGGCGGACTGCCCCTGGCCGGGCTGGACTGGACACCGGCTCACCCGGTCTGGATGGCGCCGTCGTTCTCGCTGTCCGCCATGATTGGGGTCGCGCTGCCGCTGTTCATTGTCACCATGACCTCGCAGAACATTCCCGGCCTGGCGGTGCTGCGCGCCAACGGCTACGCGCGTGTGCCCGCTTCACCGCTGATTTCCTGGACGGGCGCCACGGGGATGATCCTGGCTCCCTTCGGCGGCTACGCCTACAACCTCGCAGCCATCACCGCGGCCATCTGCATGAGCCCGGATGCCGACCCGGACGCCCGGGAACGCTACAAGGCATCCGTCTGGGCAGGGGTGTTCTATCTGCTGACCGGCATTTTCGGGGCGACCGTCGTGGCGCTGTTCGCGGCGTTCCCCCACGAACTGGTCGCGGCAATCGCAGGCCTGGCCCTGCTGAGCACCCTGGGCACCAGCATCCATGAATCCCTGCAGGCCCCCGAACACCGGGACGCCGCCTTGGTCACTTTTCTGGCCACGGCATCCGGCATGAGCCTGCTGGGTATCGGCAGCGCATTCTGGGGGCTGGTGCTGGGGGGCGTCTGCCACTTCGCCCTGCGGCGGAAGCACTCATGAAGCAGCCCGGCGGTTTCCCGCCGGGCTCATCGGGTCATGTCGTGATTCCGGATTGAGGCACGGCCGTGAATCGAACGAGGATCACTGGCGCGTCGCGTACTGCTTCACCAGGTTGCGGGCCGCCGCGTACAGATCGGCGCCCTTCCCGCCCTTCTTGTCGACCGCCTGGATCCACAGGTCGCGCACGCCCTGGGTCGCCTTGATCCAGTTCTGGTATTCGGCGTCATCCATGTAGTGGAACGTGCTGCCGTTCTCCTTGGACGTCTTCATGAACTCGGCTTCACGCTCATCGAAGACCGTGCGGCCAGCCCACGCGGACACATCGGCGCCGCTGTTGTCGTCGATCACCTTCTTCAGATCCGCAGGCAGGCTGTCGTAACGCGCCTGGTTCATCCCGAACAGGAAGATCGAATTGCCCATGCGCGGCTTGCCCTGGGGCACGTCAAGGTGGTAGCGGGAAATCTCGTCGAGCTTGATGGCCGGGACACCTTCCCAAGGAACAGTTGCGCCATCAACGACCCCCTTGGCCAGCGAATCCGGGACAGCCGGCAAAGGCATCTGCACCGGAACGGCGCCGATCATATCCAGCATCTGAGAATTGACCCGATTGGCCGAGCGGATCTTCATGCCCTTCATGTCCGCCAAGGTCTTGGGCTGCTTGTTGACGAAATGCATCAGGGTGCCACTATGCGTGTGCATGAAGATCGGATGCACGCCCTTGTATTCGTCCAGGGCGTATTTCTGGGTGAACTCCCACAGGGCGCGGCTGCCCGATTCAGCATTTGGCACCAACCAGGGCAATTCGTAGACGGCGCTTTTGGTAAAGCGGCCCGCCGCGTAGGTCGGCAAGGTCCAGACGATATCGGCCACCCCGTCCTTGGCCTGATCAAACAGCTGCGCAGGCGTGCCGCCTAGCTGCATGGCCGGATAGATCTGGCAGACCAGTCGCTGATTGGATTCCTGCGCGATCTTGTTGCACCACGGCTGGATCAGGTTCACCTGAGCATTGGAGGTGGACGGCAGAAAATGATGGACCCTGAGGACGATCTGCTCAGCGTGAGCGGCGGCGACCAGCATCAGGCTGGCGGCCATTCCCGTCAGCAGGCGCACTGTCGGTTTCAGAGGGGGTCGTTTCATTGAGTGTCTCCTTTTGATAAAACCCGCGTCAGCCGGGAGGCTGGAATTCCGGGGTGTCGATGATGGCCCGCGCGAAGTGGCGCGGGTCGTCGTGCCGAGATCATTGCCCCGAAGCGGCATGCTCCTTGATCATGTTGCGGGCTGCGGCCAGCAGTTCGACGCCGTTGCCGCCCTTGGCATCGACCGCCTTGATCCAATCCTTGCTGACGCCCTGAGTGGCCTCGACGAAGCGGCGGTATTCTGAATCCGGCATGTTGTAGAACCGATTACCGGCGGCCTTGGCCTGCTCCTTGAACTTGGGGATGATCTCGTCGAAACCGACCCGGCCGGCCCAGGCGGAGGCCTTCAGGCCGCTGTTGTCGTCGATGATTTTCTTCAGGTCGACCGGCAGGCTGTCGTAGCGGGCCTGGTTCATGCCGAACAAGAAGATCGTGTTCGACAGACGGGGGGCACCTTCGGGCACGTCGAAGTGATAGTTGGAGATCTCAGACAGCTTGATCGCCGGAGCGCTCTCCCAGGGCACGGTTACCCCGTCCACTACACCTTTGCTGAGTGCTTCGGGCACGGCCGGCATCGGCATCTGCACCGGCACGGCACCTAGCGCCTCGATGGTACGGGAATTCGAACGTGTCGCCGCCCGAATCTTCAGTCCCTTCAGATCCTCCAGCGTCCTGGGTTGCTTGCTCGAAAAGTGGAACAGCGCCCCGTCATGCAGATGCATGAAGATCGGATGCACGCCCTTGAACTCGTCCATCGAATACTGATGGACGTATTCCCACAGCGCCTGGCTGCCGGCTTCGGCCTTCACCGCGATCCAGGGTAGCTCGAAGACCTCGCTCTTCACGAAGCGGCCCGCCGCGTAGGTCGGCACGGTCCAGACGATGTCGGCCACGCCGTCCTTGGCTTGGTCGAACAGTTGCGCGGGCGTGCCGCCCAGCTGCATCGCCGGGTAGATCTGGCAGACCATGCGCTGATTGGATTCCTGCGCGATCTTGTTGCACCACGGCTGGATCAGGTTCACCTGGGCGCTGGAAGTCGCCGGCAGGAAATGGGCCACACGCAGGACGACCTGATCGGCTGCCTGAGCACCCGTGGCTAACGTCAGGCCCAGAGCCAGCGCCGCCAGGGCCTTGCCAAGACGTGATGTTGTCAAGTACTGCTGCGTCATGCTTGTCTCCTCGTGGATAAGTGGGAATTGCTTCTCTTTATGTGTAGTTGGTGCAACCTTGAACGCCGGGCCATGGTTCAGAGCGCCCCGAAGGTCTTTACCAGGACCAGGGAAATACTGGGGAACAGCACCAGGGCCGCGATGCGAATGAAGTCCGACGCCAGGAAAGGGATAACCCCCTTGAAGGTTTCCGTCAGCGGGACGTCCTTGGCCAGGCGGTTGATGATGTAGACGTTCATGCCAACGGGCGGGTGGACCAGACCGATCTCCACGACCATCAGGGCCAGGATCCCGAACCAGATCGACTTGTCGTCGTGGCCCATGCCATAGAAATCCAGCCCCATCACCATCGGATAGAAGATGGGAATCGTCAGCAGGATCATGGCCAGCGAATCCATCACACAGCCCAGAAAAATATAGACCAGCAGGATGGACACGATCACCAGGAAAGGCGACAGGCCGCTGTGCTGCACCCAGGAGGCCAGTTCCGCCGGCATCTGCGACAGGGCCAGGGACACGTTCAGCATGTCCGCTCCCAGCAGCACCAGATAGATCATGGCCGTGGCCTGCGCCGTGCCCAGGGCGCTCTCGAGCAGGCCTTTCCAGCGCAGGCCGCCCGACACCACCGCAATGATCCCGCAGGCCGCCGCCCCGATGGCAGCGGCTTCGGTCGGCGTCGCCCACCCCGCATAGATGCCCACGATGACGATGAAGAACACCGCCAGCACCGGCCCGACCTGGATCAGTGCCTTCAGGCGCTCCGACCAGGCTGTCCGTGCGCCGGCGGGCCCCATCTCGGGCTTGCGGCGCACGATGATCTGGATCACGACCATGTAGCCGATCATGGCTATCAGGCCCGGGATGACCGCCGCCATGAAGAGCTTGCCAATGGATTCCTGGGTCAGGATGGCGTAGATGATCAGCGGCACGGACGGCGGGATCATGATGCCCAGCGTCCCACCCGCGGCCAGCGTGCCGGTGGCCAGGCTGCCGGCGTAGCCGTAGCGGCGCAGTTCCGGCAGCACAACCTGCCCCATGGTCGCGGCGGTAGCCAGGGAAGATCCGCAGATGGCGCCGAAACCGGCGCAAGCACCGACCGCGGCCATCGCCACGCCGCCTCGCCGATGGCCGATGAAGGCGCTGACGAACCGAAACAGGCTGCGGCTCAGGCCGCCGTGGGTGGCGAACTGCCCCATCAGCAGGAACAGCGGAATCACCACGAGGTCGTAATTCGACAGCCGGGCATAGGCCAGATTCTTCAGCGACGCCATGAGCGGCGCCCAGTTGCTGCCCGCCAGGTAGACATACCCCCCGGCCCCGGCGACAAACATGGAGATCCCGATGGGAACGCGGACCACCATGAGGGTCAGCAGGACCGCGAACATGATGAAACCGATGGTGATGCCGCTCATGACCGAACCTCCGCGCGACGGGTCCACGATGCCCGCAGATGCAGGCCGCACATGTAAAAGCCGGCCAGCGCCAGCAGGACGAAACCCGGGACCATGCCCACCTGAGCCGCCCACACAGGCCAGCCCAGGATGGCCGAGGTCTCGCCTGCGTCGAACAGCGACATGGCCCCGACCCAGCTGCGCCAGGCAATCAGAACGCCGAACAGCCCCACCAGCAGCGAGCCGAACGCGTCCAGCAGATGGACGGTTCCCGGCTCGGCGCGCGCGGTGAAAAAGTCGACCTTCACATCGCCGCCTTCCAGATGGCAGTAGGCGAAGAAGGTAGCCGAGGCCGTTGCCGCCACCATCATCAGGACTTCCATGTCGCCCGGCACGGGCATGGCCAGCAGCTTGCGCCCGACGACGGAAATCAGGGATATGCCGACCAGCGCCACGAAGGCCAGGCCCCCCAGGGTTGCCAGGAATTTGGATAGCAGAAGCAGGGCCCGGCCATACGGACCGAACTGGGCCGGGAGTAGGACAGGCGGGACGTGAGCCTCGTCAGCCGAGGGTGTGTGCATGGTGTCTCCAGATGTTGGATGTCTTTTCTTTTGAGAGCCCCGGCCTCCAGGCCGGGGCTCCGTCAGCCGACAGGTTCGGGCAGGACCTTGCCAGGGTTGAGCAGACCCAGCGGATCCAGCGTGGCCTTCAAGGCGCGCATGGTGCTCAGTTCGGCCTGACTGCGGCTGAACTCGAGATAGGGCCGCTTGAGCACGCCGATTCCATGTTCGGCCGACACCGAGCCACCCCAGTCGCGCACCAGGCCGTAGACGACCTCGTCGATCTTCGACTCGGGAAAGGGATCCTGATCGACCTTGACGCCGATATGGACGTTGGAGTCACCCACATGCCCGAAGAACACGGTCCGCGCATCGGGCCAGCGTCGCTGCACCGCGCGCGTGCAGGCCAGGATGAAGTCCCCCAACTGCCCGGTCGGAATGCTGACGTCATAGCCGGCGTGCGGCCAGAAGATGCGCTGCAACTCGCCTGACGCATCACGCACCGACCACAGGGTCATCGCATGCGCCTCGGACTGGGCGATCACCGCATCCTGGACGATGTCGGACATCAGGGCCTCGCCCAGCACCGCCTCGAAGCGGGCCTGATCCGCTTGCTGGTCGGTCCCCATGGACTCCAGCAGCACATAGGCGCCATGTCCATGCGGCACGGGGGTGGGCAACGACGGCAGCTGCGTCGTCACCAGTTCGTAGAAATCCGGCCACATGAGCTCGAAGGCCGAGAGACTGGGCCCAAGACCCGATTTGGCATGATTCAGCAGACGGACCACGGCGGAATAGTCCACCAGCGCGCACAACGCGGTGCAGCGGCTGCGCGGCTGCGGGAACAGGCGCAGCACCACCCGCGTGATGACGCCCAGGGTACCCTCGCTGCCGATGAACAACTGCTTGAGGTCATAGCCTGTGTTGTTCTTGAGCATCTTGTTCATCTGGGTCAGCACGGTGCCGTCCATCAGCACGGCTTCCAGCCCCAGCACCAGGTCGCGGGTCATGCCGTAGCGCAGCACCCGGTTGCCGCCCGCGTTGGTCGACAGGTTGCCGCCGATGCGGCAGGAACCCCGGGCTCCCAGATCCAGCGGAAACAGGAACCCGGCGTGCTGGGCCGCGCGCTGGATCGTCTCCAGCGCGGTCCCCGCCCCGACCGTCATGGTGGCCGCCGCCGTATCGACTTCGTGGATGGCGTCGAGCCGCTCCAGACAGAGCACGACGCAGCCTTCGATCGGCAGGGCACCGCCCGCCAGACCCGTGCGTCCGCCCTGGGGCACCACCGGCACCCGGGCGGCGTGACAGGCGCGCAGGACAGCGGACACCTGGTCGGTGTCGGCCGGTCGGACCACGGTGAGCGGCTGGCCCAGCGGCGTTTTAATCATCCAGTCATGCAGGAAGCGATCCTCGATGGCACCTTCCGTAAAGCACTGGCCTGCGCCGACGACAGCACGCAGCGTATCGAGCAGATTTTCCGTCATGGCGGAGCCTCAGAACGGATAGGCGCGCGGCGCCGTCTGGACCGTGATCCAGCGCAGTTCGGTGAAAGCATCGATCCCCGCCCTGCCGCCGAACCGGCCGTAGCCGCTGTCCTTGACGCCGCCGAACGGCATCTGCGGCTCGTCATGGACGGTCGGGCCGTTGATGTGGCAAATCCCCGACTGGATCCGTCCGGCAATGCGCATGGCGCGTGCGACGTCCCGACCGATCACGGCGGACGACAGGCCATAGGCGCTGTCGTTGGCGCAGGCGACCGCGGCATCCTCGCCTTCGACCCGGACGATGGCCTTGACCGGGCCGAACGTCTCCTCGGCATAGATCCGCATGTCCGGCGTCACGTGGTCCAGCAGCGTAGCCGGCATCAGGGTGTCGTCCGACTTGCCGCCGCACAGCAGCTTCGCGCCCTTGGACAGGGCATCATCGATCATGGCGTTGCAGCGATGAACGGCGGCCATGTCCACCACCGACCCTAGCACCACCGGCCCCTTGCGCGGATCGCCAACCGGCAACCCGCGCACCTTGTCGGCCAGCCGGGTGACGAAGGCATCCGCGATGGCTTCATCGACGACAATGCGCTCCGTCGACATGCAGATCTGACCCGAATTGGCGAAAGCGCCGAAAGCGGCGGCATTGACCGCGCACTCCAGGTCCGCGTCGTCGAGCACCACCAGGGGCGCCTTGCCGCCCAGTTCCAGCACGACCGGCTTGAGATGCTGCGCGCACAGACCGGCAATGATCCGCCCGACCTTGGTCGAACCGGTGAAATTCACGCGCCGTGTGGCCGGGTGGGCCACCAGCGCCTCGACCACGGCGGGCGCGTCATCCGGCGCATTGGTGATGAAATTCACGACCCCCTCGGGCATCCCGGCTTCCTGCAAGGACTCGATGATCAGGCCATGCGTGGCGGGACACAGTTCGGAGCCCTTCAGGACCACAGTATTACCGCAGGCCAGCGGCGTGGCGATCGCCCGCACCCCCAGGATGATCGGCGCATTCCAGGGAGCCATGCCCACCACGACGCCTGCCGGCACGCGCTGCGCCATGGCCAGATTGCCCGGCACGTCGGACGGGATGACCTCGCCGCCGATCTGCGAGGTCAGCGCCGCCGCCTCGCGCAGCATGCCGGCTGCCAGATGGACGTTGAACCCGGCCCAGAGGGCCGATGCCCCCGTTTCAGCCGCCATCGCGGCCACGAAATCGGCTTCGCGGGCTTCCAGTGCATCGGCAGCCTTGCTCAGCAGGGCGCGTCGCCGGCTGGGGCCGGTCTGGGACCACTGCGCAAAGGCATCAGCCGCCGCCTGCACGGCCGCCTGCGCATCCGCGGGCGTGGCGGCTGGCGCCACCGTGGCCACGCCACCGTCGAGCGGATTGCGGCGTTCGAAGGTCTTGCCTTCGCTGGCTTGCCGATGCCGACCCCGGATCAGCAGAGAAATGGTGCTCATGGTGTCCTCCTGGAAGGTAATGTGTTTTTATATGCAGTCGTCAAGCAACGTCGATCTCGACCAGCACCGGCAGTTTCATGCCCAGCGCCTTGCGCAGGATGACCGGCAGGGCATCCGGCTCGGATACCCGCATGGCTTCGCAGCCCATGCCCCGGGCCGTGGCGACGAAATCGATGTCGGGCAGATCGACGCCATGCAGCGCGTCCTTGGCGGTAAAGCCATAGACCGGTGCGAATTCCCGCAATGCCGCATAGCTGCGGTTCTTCAGAATCAGGAACGTGATGGGCAAGCCCAACTGTGCTGCGCTCCAGAGCCCTTGGATCGAATACATGCTGGAACCATCCCCCAGCACGCCGATGACCTTGCTGCCCGGCTTGCCCAATGCCACCCCGACGGCGGCGGGCAGACCGAATCCCAGGCCGCCGCTGCACATCGTATAGAAGGTTCCGGATTGCAGGATCGGCAGATAGCGCTGCATGACCGGTCGCGCACTGGGCGCTTCCTCGACCACGACCGAATCGGCCGCGCGGACTTCCGCCAACGTCTGCAGCACGTAGGCCACGGACATCAGCGGCGATGGCTCAGCACGCGGGGCCGGCACGCGTCGCGGCGGATCCTGCCGCGCGGCAGGCTGCGGCCGGGCCAGCAGATCGCACACGCTCTGGCGCACGCTCCCCTGCACTGCGGTGCCCACCGGTGCCCAGGACAAGGTGTTCGGGTCGTCCACGATCTGCGCCAGGACGCTGCCCGGCGGCACGTGTGGCCCTTCGCCCTCGACGTGATAGGTGAAGGCGGCGGCGCCCAGGGCCAGAATGAAATCGTGCCCGTCCAATAGGCTGACGATGCGCTCACGCGCAGCCGGCAGGAAGCCGGCGAACAGAGGATGATCTTCGGGAAAACCGTTGCGTCCCGACATGGGCGCCATCCAGACTGCGGCGCGATGACGCTCCGCCAAGGCGACTACATCGTCCCAGGCACCATCCCGGTCCACCGCCGCGCCCAGGACGAAGGCCGGGCGCCCGGCCGCATCCAGTTGGCCACCGATCCGGTCCAGCAGCACCGGATCCGGACGCACCGAGCGGCTGACCTGGCGCGCCTGCACGGGCTCGCACAGGCGGCCCCAGTCGTCGGCGGGCACCGACACCAGCACGGGTCCGCACGGCGGCTGCATCGCCATGTAATAGGCCCGGGCGATCGCCAGGGGCACGTCCTCGGCGCGTGCCGGCTCGATGCTCCATTTGACGTAAGGCTTGGGCAGCTCCGTGGCCTGACTGGAGAACAGGAACGGATCGTAAGGCAGGATGGCCCGCGATTGCTGGCCCGCGGTGATCACCAGCGGAGTCCGGTTCTTGTGCGCCGTGAAGATGGCGCCCATGGCGTGCCCCACTCCCACCGCTGAATGCAGATTGATGAAGGCGGCATTGTGCGTCGCCTGCGCATATCCGTCGGCCATACCGACCACGACGGATTCTTGCAGCCCCAGGACGTAACGGAAGTCCGCTGGGAAATCCAGGAACAGGCCCAGTTCGGTCGAACCCGGATTGCCGAACATCGTTGTCATGCCGAATTGCCGCAGCAGATCCGTGACGGCCTGGCGGACCGGCACCAGCCCGGTCTGTGCGTTGTCCTGTACGCGCGCTATCACCGCGTCTGCTTGCATGTCATCCTCCGGGCCATTCATCAAGCCAGTTGCATTGTCCTCATGCCCACTTCGCACGGGTTTGAAGCATGATGAAAGCCCCCATGATATAAATCAATAAAATGATTTAGATATTCATTATTAGAGACATGAATATTAAAAACTTCGATTTGAATCTGCTGCGTGTCTTCGATGCGGTCTACACAGTAGGCAGCGTCAGCCAGGCCGCTATCGCACTGAACCTGACTCAGCCCGCCGTGAGTCAGGGACTGACCCGCCTCCGCAATCTGGTGGGTGATCCGCTGTTCATTCGTGCGGCGGGCGGGGTTGCGCCGACACCCCGGGCACAACGCATGGCGCTATCGATTCACGATGCCCTGCGGGTCCTGGAAAATGCGGCGATGGATTCCGCGCCTTTCGATCCGCCACAGTCTGATCGTCGCTTTCGTCTGCACATGACCGACATCGGCGAAGGACAGTTCCTGCCGAGGCTGATTCAGGCCATGCGCCAGCGCGCGCCCCGCGCACGGATCGAAACCATGCGTCTGCCCGTGACGGAGCTGGGCGTCGCCCTGGACCACGGACGGGTAGATCTGGCTTTTGGGTTTCTGCCCGGGCTACAGGGCATGCGTTCGGCCGTCATGTTCCAGGACCGCTACATCATCCTGATGCGCCACAGCCACCCCTTCGCGCTGACCGCGCGGCCTTCCCCCGTTCCGCTCGACGACATCCGGGCGCTGGAATTCATCGCCGTACGCACCCATACCTATACGCACACGGCGTTGGAAGCCCTGCACATGGCCGACCGCATCCGCCTGACCACGGAACACTTCATGGCCCTGCCCGTCGTGATCGAAACCAGCGACCTGGCGGTCATCATTCCGCGCAACATCGCACGATCGTTCGTCCCTCCGGAACGGTACGCGATCGTCGAGGCCGACTTTCCGCTGCGGGAATTCGACGTCCCCATCCATTGGAGCCATCGGCAGGACGGGGACCCGGCCCACCGCTGGCTACGCAGTCTGGCCCTGGAGCTCTACCAGGACGCCTGACTATCAGGTATGGCCCGCATCGACTCAGGTCGCATCCAGGCCCGATGCGCCCACGCCGACCGGCGCCGGCGCCAGATTGGCGATCCGCTTGAACAGCTCGGCGTAGCGATTGTCCGCACCGGACCACGGATCGCCATTGCGGGCGAAATCGGCATTGATCTCCTGCCATTCCTCGGGACTGAACAGGCGCCTGGCCGCTGACAGCACGGCGCCTTCCTCGGTGTTCAGATGCACCCATTCATCGGCGATATACGTCTGCACGGCATCCCGGAATCCGCCGAAAGCCGCCGCCCCGCCCTGCACGTAGCTGACCAGCGCCCGATCCAGCCGGCTGGTCGCCGGAACCGTGTCGCGGTGTTCGGCCTCCAGGCGATCGAGCTGTGCATCGAGCTCGTGGGTCTTGGTGCGCAACAACGCGAAGATCTGGTCTTCCTTGGGGTGATGCAGTTTGTCCGGCATTTCGGCGATATATTCGACCATCGTGGCCAACAGCGTGAAATCGGGCTGCAGGCGACCGGCCTCGATGCCTTCCAGAATACGGGACATGGCATTCAGAATCGCCGCAATGGCGCGGTGTTCCTCGCGGATGACCTCGATCGCGGGCACCGGCGCGGACGACGCCACAGCCGGACCAGCGGATTCTTCGGTCGAGCCCGCTCCCAGCCAGCGGTCCAGGGCTTGCCCATCCCGCAGCAGCTCGGCGCTACCACCCGCATAGACGACTTTGCCGCGTTCCAGCACCAGGGCCTGTCGGGTGATGGGCAGGATCTGGCGGGCATGCTGTTCGACCAGAATCACGGCCATGCGGCCTTCTGTGACCATGCGGTCGATGATGTGCAGCAGTTCCTGTGCGATCAGCGGAGCCAGGCCTTCCAGGGGTTCGTCCAGCAGCAGGATCTTCGGATTGAGCATCAGCGCGCGGCCCATGGCAAGCATCTGCTGCTCGCCACCGGACAACTGATTACCCAGATTGGCCCGCCGCTCGCGCAACCGCGGAAACATGTCATAGACACGATCCAGCGTCCATTCCCCCGGCCGGGCGACCACCGTCAGGTTTTCCTCGACCGTCAGCGACCGGAAGATATCGCGTTCCTGAGGTACCCACCCCAGACCGGCCCGGGCCCGCTGGTGGCTGGGCACGCGAGCGATATCACGGCCCTCGAAAACGATCCGCCCTTGGCGTAAACGCGTCACGCCCATCAAGGTGGCCAGCAACGTCGTCTTGCCCATGCCGTTGCGCCCCAGCAGGGCCAGGCTGCCGCCCTCCTCCAGCGAGAAGGACAGGTCCTCGAGGATGACGGCATCACCGTACCCAGCCCAGACGTTCTCCATCCGCAGCAAATCAGCCATGGGCTTCTCCCAGGTAGACTTCCTTGACCCGAGGATGATGGGCAATCACCTCGGGCGTGTCCTCGAGCAGCAGAGCGCCCGATACCAGCACGGAAATACGTTCGGCAAAGCGGAACACGAGATTCATGTCATGCTCGATCAACAGGATGGTCACATCACGTGGCAGCTGCGCGATGGTGTCGAAGAGTTCGCGGCTCTCGCCCGTCGGCACCCCGGCCGCCGGCTCGTCCAGCAGCAGCACCTTGGGGCGCAGGGCCAGGGCCAGCGCAATCTCGATCAGACGCTGGCGGCCATAGGCCAGATCGCGCGTGGTTTCGTAGGCGTCGGGCAGGAGCTTGAGCTGCTCCAGGATGGCGGCGGCCTCGTCGACCACTTCCGCGCGAGCCGACAACGGCTTCCACCACTGGGTCCCCAGGCCTTGACGTTCGCTGACTGCCAGGGCAACCGATTCCAGCACGGTCATCCCCATGAACAGCTGGTTGATCTGGAAGGTACGCACCAGCCCCTGCCGGCAGCGTTCGTGCTGCGGCATCCGGGTGACGTCCCGCCCCATCAGCGAGACGCTTCCCGAGGACGGTTCCAGAAAACCAGTCAGCAGATTGATCAGCGTCGTCTTGCCCGCGCCGTTGGGTCCGATCAGGGCGTGACGCGCGCCCGGCGCAATCGCCAGGTTCACCTGATCGGTCGCCACGAAACCGCCGAAGCGCCGGATCAGGTCGTGAGTTTGCAAGACGGGATTCATGCGGAGGTCTCCGTTTGGGCCTGCGCCCGCTGTCGGGAGGAACGGATCCACTGCTGCGCCGTGCCGAGGATGCCGCCGCGCGCGAACAGCACGACCAGCACCAGGATCAGGCCGAGCCAGAACTGCCAGTACTGCGGGTTCATGTCGGATAGGAAATAATTGATCATGACAAAGACGACGGCACCGATGAGCCCGCCGTACAGATGGCCGGCGCCTCCCAGGATCAGGATCAGCAGCAGATCGGCCGAACGCTGAAAGCTGAGCACGTCCAGGGACACGAACTGGTTGGTCTGGGCAAGCAGCGCCCCGGCCACCCCTGCGTAGGCCGCGCCGATCGTGTAGATCTGCACCAGACGGCGGTTCACCGGCACCCCCAGCGCGGGCATGCGCAGGACGTTCATATGAATGCCGCGCAGGCTCTGCCCGAAGGGCGAATACACCAGCCGCCGGGCCACCCAGAACAGCACGAAGAGCACCACGACCGAATAGATGAAGCCCACCCGGCCGAACATGTCGAAATCGAACACACCCAGGATGGGCTTGATCTCGATGCCCGGCATGCCGTCCACCCCTCCGGTGATGCGGGTGAACTTGTTGGCCAGCTCGTAGAGCATCAGGGCCACACCCAGGGTGACCATCAGGCGCGACAGGTCGCTGCCCCGCAGCAACAGGAAGCTGCTGAGAAAGCCCAGCAGCCCTGCGAAGACGGCGGCCAGCAGCAGCCCCAGCAGCGGATCGCCCAGGCCGTGGGAACCCAGCAGTCCCACGGTATAGGCGCCGACGCCGAAGAACGCGGCATGGCCCAGCGAGATGATCCCCGCATAGCCGAAGATGAGATCCAGCGACAGCGCGAACAGCCCCGTGATGGCGATCTGGCTGAGCAGCAGGTAATTGCCGGGAAAGGCGAAATACGCCAGGATCGGCAGGCACCAGAACACGTATTCCAGCGGCTTCCAGTGCGCCGTGCGGCGATAGCGGTCGAGCAGATCCTCGCGCCGCGGCACGGAACCGGTTCCGGGAAGGGAAGAGGTCGTCATGTCAGAGTCCTATTTGTGCGCCCGGCCGAACAGGCCATGCGGACGGTAAATCAGCGTCGCCACCATGACGGCATAGATGATGAAGGCCCCGATCTGCGGTACGTAGTACTTGCCGGCCACGTCGGCTACCCCCAGCAGGATCGCGGCATACAGGGATCCGAGGATATTGCCGCTGCCGCCCACCGATACCACGATCAGGAAGTACACCAGATACTTCACCGGGAATTCCGGGTCCAGGCCGAGCATTTCGACCCCCAGGGCACCACCGAGCCCCGCCAAGGCGGACCCCAGCGCGAAAGTCAGGCTGAACACCCGGCTGACGTCGATCCCCAATCCGCGCGCCACGCGCTGATTGTCCACGGAGGCCCGCAGACGCGCGCCAAACGAAGTCCGGATCACCGACCACTGCAGCAGCAGCGCCACCAGCAGGCCTGCGATGATGAGGAACAGGCGATAGACGCCGACATCCAGCCCCTGCATCACATGGATCTGGCCGGACAGGAATTCGGGCAGATGCAGCGGCTGCTGCTGGGCGCCGAAGAAATAATGCGCCGCCGCCACCGCCATGAACACCAGCCCGATGGAAAACAGCACCTGATCCAGATCGGAGGCGGCATACAGGCGCCGGTACAGCACCCGCTCCAGGATCGCCCCCACGATCGCCGGCACGAGGATCGCGACCGGCAGGGTCGCCAGAAACGGCACCCCGTAATCATTGAGCAGGATCACACAGGCGTAGCCACCCAGCATGGCAAATGCACCGTGCGCCAGATTGACGAAATTCATCAACCCCAGCGTCACCGACAAACCGACGCTGATCAGGAACAACAGCATGCCGTACGCGATGCCATCGAAAAGTATAGTCATGATTCACCCTGGAGGGTAAGACGGACTGCGCACCGGCCCGGGCACAGTCCCCGCAGTCAGGAAAGCGGCGGTCCTGGGTGGCGCGCAGGCACCGCCACCCAGGACCGGGAAACGATCACCCCTGCTTGCCGGGGTCCTTGACGCCCTTGATGGTGTCGAACTCGACGTTCTGCAGCACACCATCCACCTTGTCGACCTTGCGGATGTAGACGTTCTGGATGATGTCGCGGGTCTGCGGGTCGATTTCCACCGGGCCCCGCGGGCTGACCCACTTCATGCCCTTGACCGCGTTGATGAACGCCTCGCCGCTGGCATCGCCCTTGGTCTTTTCCAGGGCCATGTCGATCAGATGCATGCCGTCATAACCGGCAACCGCCATGAAATTCGGGCGATCGTTGGGATAGGCTTTATGGTAGGCGGCAACGAAGGCTTTGTTCTCCGGCGAATCATGCGCGGCCGAATAATGGAACGACGTGATCATGCCGATCGCGGCATCGCCCATGGCGTTCAGAACGTCCTCGTCGGTCACGTCACCCGTTGCCAGTTCCTTGATGCCTGCCTTTTCCAGGCCGCGCTCCTTGAAGCCCTTGGCCAGAGCGACACCCTGCTCGCCGTTGGGCACGAACAGGAAGACGGCATCCGGCTTGGCGTCCTTGATGCGCTGCAGGTACGGCGCATAGTCGGGCGTGGCGACCGGGGTGCGCACTTCACCGATGATCTTGCCGCCCAGGCTGGTGAAGGTCTTCTGGAACTGCTTTTCCGCGTCGTGGCCCGGACCGTAATCGGCCACCAGCGTGTAGACCGAGCGGATGCCGTTGGCGTAGGCCCACTGCGCCATCGGCGCGGTGTCCTGGGGCAAGGTCATCGAGACGCGGGTGATGTAGGGCGATTTCTCGGTGATGGACGACGTCGCCGCGTTGAGCACCACCATCGGAACCTTCGCTTCGGTTGCCAGCGGGGCGACCGAGAAAGCGTTGGGTGTCAGCGAAAAGCCGGTTAGGACGTCGACCTTGTTCTTGATCAGCAGTTCCTGCGCCTGGCGCTTGGCCACGGCGGGAGAAATGCCGGTGTCGTCTTTGATGATCAGCTGGACCTTGCGCCCGCCCAGCATGCCGTTATGTTCGGCCAGATACAGGTCGACGCCGTGGCCGATCTGCTTGCCGTGCGAAGCGAACGGGCCGGACATCGGCATCACGAGGCCGATCTTCAGATCCTTGGCCTGGGCAGGGCTGAAGGCGGCGGCGGTACTCAACGCCAAGGCCATCGCCCCGAGGGTCTTGATGAACTTCATGGTCTCACTCCTGGTGGTTAATTTTGGGAAAAGGCTCCGGCCGATCAGTTGGCCAGCTGCCGCTCCAGATCATGCAGCACCTGATAACAAGGCAGGACTTGCGCCACGCTGGCGTTGGGTTCCCGTCCTTCACGGATGGCTGCGAAAAATTCGCGGTCCTGCAATTCGATCCCGTTCATCGACACGGCAACCTGGCTCACGTCGATAGCCTCGTCGCGGCCAGTGATCAGTTCGTCGTAGCGCGCGATGTAGGTGGCGGTATCGCCGATATAGCGGAAGAACGTGCCCAGCGGGCCGTCGTTGTTGAAGCTGAGCGACAACGTGCAGATGGCCCCATTGGCCGCCTGCAGCTGAATGGACATGTCCATCGCGATGCCCAGCGTGGGATGGATGGGCCCCTGCAGTGCATTGGCCTTCACAATCGGACTGCCGCACTGATAGGCGAACAGGTCCACCGTGTGCGCCGCATGGTGCCACAGCAGATGATCCGTCCAGCTGCGCGGCTCGCCCAGTGCGTTCATGTTCGTGCGCCGGAAGAAATAGGTCTGCACATCCATCTGCTGGATGTTGAATTCGCCCCGCTGGACCCGCTGGTGCACGTATTGGTGACTGGGATTGAAGCGGCGCGTGTGGCCGCACATGGCGATTTTGCCGCTGTCGCGGGCGAGCGCCACCAGCGCCTGGGCATCCTTCAGGTTGTCGGCCATCGGGATCTCGACCTGGACGTGCTTGCCGGCGCGCAGGCAGGCCATGGCCTGCGACGCGTGCATCTGCGTGGGCGTGCAAAGGATGACCGCATCGATCTCGGGGCGCGACAATGCGTCTGCCAGATCCGTCGTCGAGTGCTCGATGCCGTATTTCCGCGCCACTTCGCGGGTCTTGTCCAGATCGCGGCTCACCAGCGAGACGACCTCGACACCGTCGATCCGGGCGATACCGTCCAGGTGCTTGATGCCAAACGCGCCGGCCCCGGCCAGTGCGACTTTCAGTGTGCGTTCCGCCATCATTGTTCCTCCAGAATCAGATGTCCCACAGCCGTATTCGAAGCCGGCACATGGTAGAAGCGATGCGCGACACGCGGCGCCGGCCCGCCCGCCGCGTCGGCCATGGCGCCCCGGGCGATCAGCCACATGACCAGCTCGATGCCCTCGGAGCCCGCTTCGCGCACGTAATCGATGTGCGGGACCGCCGCCTGAGCGGCCGGGTCCGCGATCAGACGATCCAGGAAGGCATTGTCGAAGTCCTGGTTGATCAGGCCGGCACGCGGGCCTTGCAGCTGGTGGCTCATGCCGCCGGTGCCCCAGATCTGGACGTTCAGCGGCCGGTCATAAGTTTCGATGGCGCGCCGGATGGCGCGTCCCAGTTCGAAGCAACGCCGCCCCGACGGCACCGGGTACTGCACCACATTGACCGCGAAGGGGATGATCGGGCATGGCCAGGCCTGCGGCTGGCCGCACATCAGCGATAGCGGCACCGTCAGGCCATGGTCCACATCCATCTTGTTGATGATGGTCAGATCGAAATCCTGCTGGATGACCGACTGTGCAATATGCGCCGCCAGTTCCGGATGGCCGATCACCGGCGGCACCGGACGCGCGCCCCAGCCTTCGTCGGCGGGCTGAAACTGCGCCGCGCAGCCGATGGCGAAGGTCGGGATCATATCCAGGCTGAAGGCTGTGGCATGGTCGTTGTAGACCAGGAAGATCACATCGGGCCGGTTGTCCCGCAGCCATTGCCGGGAATATTCATAGCCCTTGAAGAGCGGGGCCCAGTAGTCATTGCCCGTCTTGCCCAGGTCGATGGCCGCGCCGATGGCCGGCACATGCGAGGTGTAGACACTGGCCGTGATGCGTGCGTGGGTCTGGCTCATGGCTTCTTTTCTCCGATTTTCCGATTGCCGTCGATGGAACGGCCACCCGCCAGCATCATCGCGGCGTATTCCTCTTGCGACATGCCGGTCATGCTGGCCGCCATGTACTGGAACGAACGTCCGTCGGTGGCGCCGATCTTGGCGAGAAAGTAGATGTTGCCCCCCAGTTCCAGGCAGCGGTTCAGGTCGCGCGCCAGCACGGCCTGTTTCTGGTCCTCGGTCATGGGCCATTCGTCCAGATAGGCCCGCTCGTCGGCCAGAAAACGGGTGCGGTTTTCCGCCTTCATCAGCGACATGCAGAACTGATTCAGGTGATAGCCCTTGCGGGACTGGTCGGCATCGAAAATCGTGGTGCCGGGAACGTCGGTATAAGGCTTGTTCAGGGACATGGCTCAACTCCAGTACAAGCGGTGAGGATTGTCGACCAGCAGCTTGCGCTGCGACTCCACGGTCAGGGCAATCTGGGGAATGTAGTCCACCAGCAGGCCGTCATCCGGCATGTGGGACTTCAGGTTCGGGTGTGGCCAGTCGGTGCCCCACAGGACGCGATCCGGAAAGGTCTCGACCAGGCGACGCGCGAACGGGACCACGTCGCGGTAGGGGTGCTGTTCGCCATTCAGCGCGGGCGGCCCGGACTGGCTGAGCCGTTCGGGACAAGTGACCTTGCTCCAGATGTTGGGATGATCCTGCATCATTTTCACGAACAAGCCGAATTCCGGACCATCCACCGGCTTGGCCACATCCGGCCGGCCCATGTGATCCACGACCACCGTCGTCGGCAGCGTGGTGAAGAAATCATAGAGTTCGGGCAGATCCTGGGCTTCGAAGTAAACCACCACGTGCCAGCCCAGCGGCGCGATGCGCGCAGCAATGTCGGCCAGCACCTCGCGTGGCGTGAAATCCGCCAGCCGCTTGACGAAGTTGAAGCGTGTGCCGCGCACACCGGCTTCATGCATGGCACGCAATTCGGCATCGGTGACGTCCTGTGCCACCGTGGCCACCCCCCGCGCCCGTCCGCCCGATGCCTGCAAGGCATCGACCAGCGCCCGGTTGTCCGTGCCGTGACAGGTGGCCTGCACGATCACATTTCTGGCGAACCCCAGGTGATCGCGCAACGCGAACAGGGCCTCTTTCGGGGCGTCGCAGGGCGTGTATTTGCGCTGCGGCGCATAGGGGAACACGGCCCCGGGCCCGAAGACGTGACAATGCGCATCCACGGCGTCGGCCGGCAGCCGGAAACGCGGACGGCTGGGGCCATCGTAATAATCCAGCCAGCCGGGGGTTTTGGTAAAGGTTTCCGTGGTGCTCATCGGATTCGTCCTCAGTCGATGTACTTGAGACCAGCCTTTTCCAGGCCTTCCCGCATCTTGTAGTAATCCAGTCCCAACACGCCGGAAGCAAAGATCTCGCGCTTGGCCCCCTCGTTATCCTCGCGTGCCTGCGCCTTGGCGGCGACTTCGGCGGCGATCGCCGCTGGCACCACCACCACGCCGTCAGTGTCCGCGATCACGACGTCGCCCGGCATCACCACCGCGCCCGCACACACCACGGGAACATTGACCGAACCCAGGGTGCCCTTGACGGTCCCTTTGGAACTGATCTCGCGGCTGAACACAGGGAAATCCATGGATTCCAGCGTATCGACGTCACGCACACCGCCATCGATCACCAGGCCGCGCGCGCCGCGCGCCTTGAAGGAGGTCGCCAGCAGATCGCCAAAAAAACCATCGGTACTGTCCGTCGTGCAGCCCGCTACCACAACGTCGCCGGGCCGGATCTGCTCGGCGGCCACATGCAGCATCCAGTTGTCGCCCGGCTGCAGCAGCACCGTGACGGCCGTGCCGCACAGCCGCGCGCCGCGCCAGACCGGATGCATGTAGGGCTTCATCAATCCGACGCGCCCCATGGCCTCGTGAATGGTTGCCACGCCGAACTGCGACAAGCGCTCGACGGCGGCGGCGTCGGCGCGCTGAATAGTCCGGTGAACGATGCCCAGCTGGTTCAGGGGAGTAGTCATTTTCTAAGTCCTCCAACAGTCATCAAAGGCCTTTGGCCTTCAGGGCGGCATCCAGGCGCGGATAGACGCGGCGAGCATTGCCTTCGTAGATCTGGAAACGGTCTGCGTCGTCGAGCGTCCTGGCCGCATCGATATAGCGCTTGGTGTCGTCGAAATAATGGCCGGTTTCAGGATCGATGCCGCGCACCGCGCCGATCATCTCCGAGGCGAACAACACGTTTTTCACGGGGATCACGTGGGTCAGCAAATCGATGCCCGGCTGATGATAGACACAGGTGTCGAAGAAGATGTTGTTGAGCAGATGCTCGTCGAGCAGGGGCTTTTTCAGCGCCTGAGCCAGACCGCGGAACCTTCCCCAATGGTACGGCACCGCCCCGCCCCCGTGTGGAATCACGAAGCGCAGCGTCGGGAAATCCTTGAACAGGTCGGACGTCAGGCACTGCATGAACGCCGTCGTGTCGGCATTCAGATAGTGGGCGCCCGTCGTGTGGAAACAGGCATTGCAGCTGGTGGACACGTGGATCATCGCCGGGATGTCGTGTTCGACCATCTTTTCATAGATCGGATACCAGGAGCGGTCCGACAGCGGCGGGGCCGTCCAGTGCCCGCCGGACGGGTCCGGGTTCAGATTGATCCCGACGGCACCGTATTCCCGCACGCATTTTTCCAGTTCGGGAATGCACGTCGCCGGGTCCACGCCGGGCGATTGCGGCAGCATCGCAGCCATTGCGAAATGATCGGGAAACAGCGTGGCCACCCGATGGCAAAGTTCATTGCAGATCGCCGACCAGGTGCTGGAGACCTGGAAATCTCCGATGTGGTGGGCCATGAAGCTGGCGCGCGGCGAAAAGATCGTCAGGTCCGAACCCCGCTCGCGCATGAGGCGCAGCTGATTGGTTTCGACGCTCTCGCGCAGTTCGTCGTCGCTGATGCGCAGATCCGAGGCCTTCGGGCTGTGCGCCGGATCCTGGATGCCGGCGATCTGCCGCTCGCGCCAGTCCGCCAGGGCCTGGGGCGCGGTCGTGTAATGCCCGTGGCAATCGATGATCAGAGGTTTTCGGCTCATGTGTGCAAATTCCTTGTGGTGACGAGACTCGGCCTGGCCCGGTTCAGGGTTGTGCAGCATCGGGCCAGGCGGCGGCGGGAACCATGACCTCGCCGCGCATGATGAGACGTGCGGTGCGCAGCAACGCGGCACGCACGACCTTCTGGGGATCTTCGGCGTCCAGCTCGAGGTCGACCGTGAATTCCCCACTGGGGTGTTCGATCGAGACGGCCTTGCGGGCGCCCTCGGGCAGCCGCGCCAGCGCATGTGGCACGGAGCCTTCCAGGACGCAGGCGGTGCCGACGGTGACAGCCGCGAGGACGCCGATCGCCTCATGACAAACATGGGGGATGAAACAGCGCGTGTTGATCGCGCCGCCCGCCTGAGGCGCCGACACCAGGGTCATTTTGGGATAATTGCGCGACGTGACGTCGCCCAGCCCCATCAGTTGCGCCGTCTTCAGGCGCAGCGCCTCGATGCGGGCTTTCAGGGCCGAATCGGCATTCAATTGTGCCGGGGTTTCCTGGCCGGTGCAGCCCAGATCGCCGGCCCGGAACAACACCAGCGGCATGCCGTTGTCGATGCAGGTCACATCGATATCGAAGGCGGGAAAATCGGCCCCGGCCGGCGGCTCGACATGGACCCGGTCTCGCACCCTGCCCGTTGGCAACAAGCTGGAACAGACCGATCCGGCGGTATCCAGGAAATTGATGGTGATAGGCGCCGACGTGCCCGGTACGCCGTCGATGCGGGCCAGGCCTTCGTAGCTGACCTGACGCCCCTGCGGGGTCAAGGGAGTTTGCACCGTGATGTCGCATTG
This sequence comes from Castellaniella sp., assembly GCA_019104865.1. Lineage (GTDB taxonomy): Bacteria > Pseudomonadota > Gammaproteobacteria > Burkholderiales > Burkholderiaceae_B > Castellaniella. Next base: position 60,161 of record JAHRWZ010000102.1, read on the forward strand.
CATGCCGGTATTGCGCGTCAGCACGCGCACCGTGGTTTCGTCCCCCTGCGCCTGGATCAAGCCGCGCTCGAGACCGAAGGGGACGACAGCTGCCAGCATGTTGCCGCAGTTGGCCGTGGTATCGACCGTGTCGCGATCCGGCTGCAGCTGCGCGAACAGAAATTCCAGATCCACACCCGGTACGGTTCCGGCACGCACGATGCCGACCTTGCTGGTCAGGGGATGCGCGCCGCCCAGGCCATCGATCTGCCGGCGGTCGGGTGACCCCATGACGGCGAGAAGCACCCGATCGCGCGCCGCCGTATCCAACGGCAGGTCGGACTCCAGGAAGAAGGGCCCGCGCGAGGTGCCTCCGCGCATGAACAGGGTCGGAACTGGCTTTTGCATCACATCACCACCGTTGCTGTGTTGGACTCATTATGGGCGTAGACACCCCCACGAATAAGGGCATGGAAGCACTAGCTGCTATATCGGAATGATATACTTCAATGGGTGCGATAACGAACTTTAGGGTAAACCCTGATATGGATCTCAAGCAGCTGGAATATTTCGCGCGCGTAGCCGAACTGGGAAGCTTCACCCAGGCGTCCCATGCCCTGAACATCGCACAGCCCGCGCTCAGCCGGCAGGTGCGCCTGCTGGAAGTCGAGTTGCGCCAGAACCTGCTGAACCGCAACGGCCGCGGCGTCACGACGACCGAAGCAGGCAAGCTGCTGCTGGATCACTGTCGGGGGATCCTGCATCAGATCGAACGGGCCAAGGAAGACATGGGACGCGTTCAGGGCGCACTGGCCGGCCGGGTAGCCCTGGGCGTGCCGCCCAGCGCATCCAAGATGCTGACGGTGCAGCTGACGCGAAAATTCCGCAAACAGCTGCCCAATGCCACCCTCTCGATCAGCGAAGGCCTGTCCCTGATGATGCAGGAATGGCTGCTGGCGGGGCGGTTGGACATCGCCCTGATCTACAATCCGACACCGTCGGCGGAACTGGATCTCAGCCCATTGACCAGCGAACTGCTGTACCTGGTCGGCCCCCTGGGCCCGCATCCGTCGCACCAGCCCGTGCAGTTGCGCTCGCTGGCCAACATTCCGCTGGTCATTCCCAACCGTCCGCATACCGTGCGCATGCTGCTCGAATCGCAGATGGCGCTCATAGGCTGCCGGCCCAACATCCGCCTGGAAATCGACGGGGTCCCGGCGATCCTGGACCTGGTCGCCGATGGTGTGGGCTATGCCGTGCTCACCGAACATGCGGTCCTGACCTCGTCGCAGCCCGAGCGCTACCACATCCGACCCATCGCCCAGCCCGAACTGCCCAGCCGGCTCTATCTGGCGACGGCTACCGGACGCATCACGACACTGACTCAGCAAGCCATGCTGGAACTGATCCGCTCGACAGTTGGTGAAGTCTATCCGGCGTCGATGATCCAGTCCGCTTGATGGCGCCGGTGGCCCGCCGGCGACGATCCGGCTGACCGCACCCCATTTTAGGGGGTGCGTTCCAGCAGGAGGATCACGCCTTCGCGTGAGCGATCAAACGGTCGGCATAGCCCTGCCAGCCGTCCGAGGGCTGCACTCCGTCGAACAGCCCCTGCGCGGCCAGGCCGGCCACCCAGTCCTGCTTTTCCGCCGTTGCCGCCGCCATCCAGGGCTCGAAGCCCGCTTCCCGTACGGTATTGGCGACCTCGCGCATCTCCTCGGCGCGACGGCGGCCGTGTTGGACGACCCGGCTGTAAAAATAGCGCCCCTGCTCGGTCCAGTCGATGGACGGGAAGGTTTCCTGCAGCGTTGGCAGGACGTGTTCTTCGACCCCATAGGCCCGGGCCGCGGTGTAGCTCTCGATCACCAGCGCCTCCAGGCCCTTGATCATGACGCTGCGGCACATCTTGATCGCCGAGGCCACACCCAGTTCAGCCGACACCGCCTTGGCGTCCATGCCAAACAACGCGAGCCGCCGGGCGAGCGATTCCGCATGCGGCCCGCCCAGCAGCATCGGCACCCGGATGCCATACGGCGGCACCGAGGTCATCACCCCGGCTTCGACATAATGGCCGCCCGCCGCCTCGATGAGACCCGCGGCCTCGCGCTTGGCACCCGGAGACGCCGAATTCAGGTCCAGAAAGACAGTGCCCGGCAGCAGATGCGCCGCCGCTTCGCGGGCGACCGCCACCGTGTTGGACGCGGTGACCGCCGACACCAGCAGCGTGCTCGCCGCGCAGAGCTCGGCCGAGGAAGCGCACAAGGTCACGCCATCCTGCCCTGCCCGTTCGCGCAGCGGGGCCGCAGCGGCCGGATCGGCCAGTTTCACGTCCCAGGCACGAACTCCGTCCACTTGCGGACCAAGCCCCGCACAGAAGATACCGCCGACCTCGCCATAGCCGATCAGTCCCAGATGTGTTGCTTGCATGAGTGAATCCTCCTCTGACCCGTGGCCCGCCATCGGCCACGGATACGTCGATGGTCCGTCAGGACGCTGAAAACTGTTCCGTATCGATTTCCGCCTGCGTCGCCGGCCCGTAGCGATCGCCCGCGACCCGCGCGCGATGGAAACAGGCGGCCAGTTCCACGCACGATGCGTCGTCCAGCGACAGATCGGCCGCAGCCAGATTTTCCCGCAGATGCGACAGCCGGGTCGTGCCCGGAATCGGGATGACGTGCTCGCCCTGATGCAGCAGCCAGGCCAGCGCCAGCTGGCCCGGCGTGCAATCCCGTTCGTGTGCGAGGCGCCGCAACGGATCGAGCAGCGCCAGATTATGTCGCAGGGCTTCGGGTTGGAAACGCGGCATGCGCCGCCGCAGATCGTGCTCGTCCAGGGCATCCAGGGGCGGCAGGCCATCGGCCAGAAAAGCCCGACCCAATGGGCTGAAGGCCACCAGCGCGATGTCCAGATCGCGGCAGGCCTGCAGCACGGCGATTTCGACGTTGCGCACCCAGAGGGAATATTCGCTCTGGACGGCGGCGATCGGGTGTATGGCATGGGCGCGGCGCAGTGTGTTCGCAGAGACCTCGGACAGGCCAATGTGGCGGACCTTGCCCGCCTGGACCATATCCGCCAATGCCCCCACACTGTCTTCGATCGGTATGGATTTGTCCCAGCGATGCAGGTAGTACAGATCGATGACGTCAGTGCGCAGACGCCGCAGGGAATCTTCACAGGTGCGGCGCAGGGTCTCGGGGCGGCCATCGATGCGGCGTTGCCCATTGTCCCGGAAGATCCCGCACTTGCTGGCCAGGAAGAAACGGCTGCGATGCGGCGCAAGCACCCGGCCAACGAGTTCCTCGTTGTGACCGAAGCCGTAGAGCGCCGCCGTATCGAATAGCGTGACACCGGCATCCAGCGCCCCCAGCAGAAGGGACTCGGCCTGGTCCGGCGGCACCGCTGGACCATAGCCGTGGCTCAGGCCCATGCACCCTAGGCCGATGGGAAAGACCGGCATGCCGGCGATCGTGCGCTTTTTCGTCATAGTGCCCCGATTATCCCCAAATCCCGCCAGCGAGATAAGACCCTGGGGAGGACTAGCAGCTATAGCGGTCTGCTATTCCTTGCCTGGATCCCTGACCATCGCAACGGTATCGAACTCAACGTTCTGCAGGACGCCGTTCACCCGCTCGACCTTGCGAATATAAACGTTCTGAACAATGTCGCGGGTTTTGGGATCGATCCGGACCGGACCGCGCGGGCTGGTCCATTCCAGCCCCTCGGCCGCCGCGATGAAGGCATCGCCCTGGGCGTTGCCGCCCGTCTTCAACAGGGTTTCACGGATCAGACGCATGCCGTCGTAAGCGGCCACAGCCACCATGTTCGGGCGGGTGCCAGGATAGGCCTTCGCATAGGCGTCCACAAAAGACTTGTTCTCGGGTGATTCGTGCGCCTCGGAATAATGGAACGCCGAGATCATGCCCACGGCACTATCGCCCATGGCCGCCAGCACGTCCTCTGTGACGACATCCCCGGTCGCCAGCAGGCGGATGCCGGCCTCGGACAGGCCGCGTTCCCGGTAGCCCTTGGCGAAGGCCACGCCCTGTTCGCCGTTGGGCACGAACAGGAACACCGCGTCCGGACGAACGTCCTTGATCTTCTGCAGATAGGGGGCAAAATCCGGGCTGGTCAACGGCGTATGCACTTCACCGACCACGTCCCCACCCGCTGCGGAAAAGGTCTTCTTGAACTGCGCAGCCGCGTCGTGCCCTGGACCGTAATCCGCCACCGCAACGTACACACGCCGGATTCCGTTGGCCACCGCCCAGCTGGCCATAGGCGCAGCCACCTGCGGCAAGGTCATCGACGTACGCACGATGTAGGGCGACTTGGTCGTGATCGACGACGTGGCGGCATTGAGGACGACCATCGGCACCTTGGCCTCAGTGGCCAGCGGAGCCACCGAAAAGGCCCCCGGCGTCAGACCAAATCCGGCCAGCACCTCGACCTTGTCCTGAATCAGCAGGGTCTGTGCCTGACGCTTGCTGATTGCCGGCGAAACGCCCGTGTCATCCTTCGGGATCAACACGATCCGGCGTCCCGCGACAGTGTCACCATGTTCCTTCAGGTAGAGCTGGGCGCCGTTCATCATCTGCTGCCCGGTCGAGGCGAACGGCCCTGACAGCGGAAGGACCAGACCGACCTTCAGGTCCTGGGCCTGGGCCACACCCGCCCCGGTTGCCGCCAGGATGCAGGCGGCCAGCAGTTTGCCTATGAAATGCTTCACGTATGTCTCCTTTGACTTCGTTCTCGTAAATTGGGAAAACACGCGGGTCCCGGCAGCCTGTTGAATCGACCGGACGGAGCGCTCACGCGCCGTCTGGTCAATCCGGACTGCGCATCAGAGATCCAGCACCAACATCGGGGTCCTGGCACGGGAACAGCAAGGGGTGAACTGGTCGTTGGCCGCGTGCTCCGCATCCGTCAGGTAGGTGTCGCGATGATCAGGAAGGCCTTCCGCCACCCCCGTCAGACAGGTTCCGCAGATCCCCTCCTCGCAGGACACGGGGATGAACACACCCTGGCGGTCCAGTGCAGCGGTCACCGTCTCATCAGCGGGGATATCGAAGACCTCTCCGGTACTGGCGAGCTTGACCTGAAAGGCGACGTCACCCGCCACGGGTGCCACCGGACGCTCGACGTCATCCAGCGCGAAGCGCTCGAAGTGGACGTGTGACTCGTCCACGCCTGCTTCCCGGGCCTGCGTCCGGATGAAGTCGATGTAGCCCGACGGCCCGCAGACATAGACGTGGTCCTGCGACCTGGCCCGCTCCAGCACGGCCCGCGCATCCAGGGCCGTCTCCGGCTCGTCATCGAAATGCACCCGTGCGTGGCCGGCCAGCGATGGCCCCAGGATTTCGTCCAGAAAAGCGGCGCGCCCCCGCGAGCGGCAACTGTAGTGCAGCTCGAAGGCCGCGCTCGTCGACTGGAGGCTACGAGCCATGCACAGCAGCGGCGTAATCCCAATCCCGCCGGCAAACAGCAGGCTGTGCTCCGCAGGGACCAGCGGGAAGCGATTGCGTGGCGGGCTGATGTGCAGCAGATCCCCCACCCGCACCTGATCGTGAACCGCGACCGATCCCCCCCGGGACTGCGGCTCACGCAACACGCCGATCAAGAAATGGCCGCGCTGCACGCAATCGTTGAGCAGGGAGTACTGGCGGATGTAGCCACCGGGAAGATGCACGTCGATGTGCGCCCCCGGGGAAAACTCCGGCAGAAGGCCTCCATCGGGATCGACCAGCTCCAGGCTGACGACGTCCTGGGCCACCTGTTGCTTGCTGGCCACCCGCACGGACAGGGATTCTATGATCATGTCATTCTCGTTTCATATCGGGACCCGCAAAAATGCCGTGTCCCGCGAAAAAGGTCAATTGGCGGCGGTACCTACGGCTTCGCCCTCGCCCCGAACCAGGTCATCCAGAAGACGCCGTGCCCGTACACCGCCGGCATCGATGTTCAAGGCCAGCAAGCGCCGATCCGGAAACAGCCGTTGGTTGCGCTGCTGGGCCTCCAGCACGGCCAGATCCTGGCTGAAGATCTGACCTTGTCCAGTGCGGATAGTGTCGGTCAGGGCGGGATCATTCGCCTGGAAATGCCGGGCCATACCCCAGAAATACCAGTGCGAGGACTCGGTCTCGGGCGTCATGAAATCCACGACGATCGCCGAGACCTTGTCGCGCGGATCCGCGTTGATCCCGCCCTTGCCCGCCAGTGCCACACCGACCTCGATCAGGACGTGACCTGGCACGGTAAAGCGCGACACCTGCCAGCGATCAACGGGTGCCTGATCATCCAGGCCATGAGCCCGCATCGCCGCCTGCCAGAACGGGGGCGCGACGATCCCTTGCATTTCGCGGCGGGTGACCACCTGATCGCCTTCCATTTGAGTCCGGACGGGGGATTCATCGATTTCATCCTGCCCGATGCTGCCGACGTGGACGTAAGCCTCGTGGGTCAGGTCCATCAGATTATCGATCATCAGCCGGTAATCGCTCTGGATATGATAAAGCCCGCCACCAAAGGCCCACTCGGGGTGATCGGCCCAGAACAGGTCAGGAATGGCCGACTCGTCAGCGAGCCCCACATCGCCCGGCCAGACCCAGATGAAACCGTGCAGCTCCGCGACGGGATAACTATGGATGCAGGGAAAACCGCCCACCCGCTGCATGGGCATGGACACCGCCTTGCCATCGCAGCCCATGACCAGACCATGATAGCCGCACATTAACTTGCCATCGACCACGGCACCGAGCGAGAGCGCGGCGCCCCGGTGGGGACAGAAATCTTCCAGCGCAGCGACCTTGCCGCCTTCTCCCCGATAGAACACGATCGGCCGCCCGCAAATCATGCGACCCAGCGGCTTGTCAGCGATCTCATCGGGTGTACAGGCCACGTACCAGGCATTCTTGGGAAACATGCGCCATCTCCTGCGAAGTGATCCGCAGAAGGACGGATCGATGTTTGATTAAAGAATATTCAGTACACTGAACGTTTAGACATATGCTATTTCTCGAAACGTCGATGCAACATCGGTGCTTACCCCTAGACCTTGTCAACTACAAGGTTTTCACCCACCCCCTCGTGCGCAGACCGTGCCGCTGTCAACGGCGCCCGACTTTGATGATTGTTCACGTCCACAAGCTTTCGCAGCAGCGCCATGAACTGGGTTTCTTCCTGGGGCGAGAATTTCTCGAAGATGCGCCGGTGCAAGCGACCAATGGCATCGTTGACCCGAAGCAGCAGATCCCTGCCCTGATCGGTGAGCATCACGATACGCTGGCGGCGATTGGCGGGATCGACCTGACGCGACAGCAGGCCCTTTTCCTCGAGCCGGGTCGCCACGCTGGCCGCCGTGGACGTGTCGATCGCCGCCAGGCCCGCCAGGGACACTTGGTCAACCCCCGGATGGTCCAGCAGCACGCACAACACCGCATACTGCATGGGCGTGACGAGGGCACCGATCTCGTCATGGAAGATCGACGCCGAAATCTGCTGGGCGCGCCGCAGCAGGTGGCCAGGCTGGGTATACAGCGGTTCGTACAGGATCGAATCGGACATGTGGGTTTCTCGCCGGATGCCGCCGGGCAAGCGGCCAGGGAAAGCAGCAATGGACACCGCCCCTGCGTCCAGTTTCGATTATCGTCCAGTCCGCGAGCGGGATGCCAGCAGGCCCACTGGGAGCCCGGCTTTCCCTTCCCTGTTTTTTTGCCCCCAATCAATCCGGGATACCTATGAACGACATCCGCCCCACCTTCGTCCTGCTGCACGGCCTGCTATGCGACGCGGATACCTGGTCCGATTTCATCGGCCCTCTTTCGCGCCTGGGCCATGTCCTGGCGGCAGACCTGAGCAGCATCACCTCGCTGCCCGATGCGGCACGCGATGTGTTGGCTCGGACGACCGGTCCGCTGATCGTGGCAGGGCATTCGATGGGTGGGCGCATCGCACTGGAAATGGCCCGTCAGGCGCCGAAGCGCTGTCAGGCCCTGGTGCTCATGAACACCGGCTACCAGGGGCTGGGCAACGGAGAGGCCGAAAAGCGACTCGCCCTGGTGCGCGCTGCACGGGCCGGCGGCATCGAGGCGATTGCAGCCGACTGGCTCGCCGGCATGATCGCACCCGAAACTCGGGACAAGGAGGCGCTGATGCACAGGATGCGCACGATGATCCTGCGCTCGACACCGGATTCTTTCGCCAGTCAGATGGGGGCCCTGATCGACCGGCCCGACGCCACGGAGCTGCTGAGCCGGATCGACTGTCCCGTACTGCTCATGAGCGGCACGGAGGACCGATGGAGTCCGATCGCCCGGCACGCCGACATGGCGGACCTGATATCCAACGCAACGCTGGAAGCTGTGACGGGCGCAGGCCACATGGCACCGTTCGAGGCGCCAGCGGCCTGCTTGTCCGCCATCTCGGGCTGGCTTTCGCGCTGGGCCCTGGCGGACTGATGGGGGACGCGCCGGATCAGGCCTGCTCGAGCACCAGCAGACCCGTGGCCGTGTTGGAAATCGGCACGTGGTAGTGCGAATGCAGCTTGCGCACCGGGGTATCGTCCAACACGCCCCGCGCTGCGACCCACATGAGCAGCTCGATCCCCTGCGTGCCGGTCAGCTCGACCAATTCGTCATTGGTGTATTGGGTGATCCAGGTGGGATCGTCCACCAGGCTGTCCATGAACTGCTGATCGAAAGACCTGTTGATGAACCCGGCCCGTTCGCCATCCAGCTGATGCGACAGGCCACCGCTGGCAATCACCAGCACCCGCCGGTCGTCATCCCAGGACTCGATCGCGCGGCGCAACGACTGACCCAGCCGGTAGCAACGCGCCGCCGATGGATAGGGCGCCAGCACCGTATTGATGCAGACCGGCACGATCTCCACCGGCCAGGCGCCCGCTGCCTGGCCTTCAGGCCACAGCAGCGCCAGCGGCAGCGATACCGCATGGTCGATCAGCGCTTCCTGGCAGGTGGTGATGTCGAAATCGTCCTCGACCAGCGTTTCGACGATCTGCCAGGAGAGGTCCACGCATCCCTTCGGTTGCACCAGGGCGGGAATGCCCCAGCCCTCGTCGGCGGTCTGGTAGACGTCGGCCGCCCCCACCGAAAAGGTCGGCATCTTGTCGAGAAAGAAATTCAGGCCGTGGTCGTTGTGCACCATGACTACGACGTCGGGGCGTGTTTGAGCCAGCCATTCGCGGGCCTTGTCGTACCCGTCGAAAAACGGTTTCCAGTACGGGTCTTCCTGTTTCTGGCGGGCCAGGGCGCCGCCAATGGCGGGGACGTGAGACGTACTGATACTGCCGATGATGTGTGCCATGGTCATGCTCCTGCCGAAGCCAGTTTGGCCCGGAAGGCCTCTTTACTCAATCCCGTCTGCTGGGCGCCGATGTCCTGCATGTCCAGGCCGAAAATCCCGGCCAGCTTGGCCAGGTAATAGGGGTGGCCGCCAGCCGCGATCATGCGCAGCACTTCCCGGCTGCGTACGGCTTCCTTCTGCGCTTCGGACAGACCGTAGCGGGTCATATAGGCTTCTTCGTCGCTCAGGAACGCGGCCCGGCATTCCGCCGCATTGAAGCTGAAACACATGCGGTTCAGCGCATACCCGATGCGGGCCAGGTCACCATCGAAAATCACCGTGCCGGGGATTTTGCGCCGGCGCTGTCGTGTAGTGGCTGTCATGACTTGTCTCCTTGAAAGTAGCCCGACCGGATGTTATCGGCCGAGGGAAATCAGACAGGCCCATCATGAATCAGCCGGCGCATCCCAGGAATGGATTTTTATAATTTAAAAATGTACATTTAATGGATTCATGTCATCAGGAGACGGTCATGGAGGTACTCACGCCCGCCCCGCCCGCCCATGACCACACCGCCATTCCGATCTATAAACTCTACGGTTACGGCAATGTCTGGACGACACCCGATCCGCTGTTTTGCGAAACCATTGCGGCCCAGGAGAAATTGCACAATTGGCATGTGACCGCCCATAAACACGCAGACCTCTTCCAGGTTCTGTTCCTGGAATCCGGGGCAGTCACCGTACGGCTGGACGGCCAGGCCCGCACCCTCGTGGCCGGGCCAACCGTCGCCCCGTCCCCATCCCCGGACGATTCCGAGCAGAGCCTGGCGGACGGCGGACACATCGTGCTGGTGCCCCAGCAGGTCGTGCATGAATTCATCTTCCGCCCAGGTTCCAGCGGCTACATCCTGACGCTGACCTACGCCCTGCTGCATCCACTGTGCGAACGCCATGGCCTGAGCCTGGACACCCTGACGGATCCAGGGACGCTGCGGCTGAAGGCGGGAGATGCCGGCGACGCTCACACCGCGCTGACCTTCCACCGCATGGACCAGGAATATCGCAGCCTGCGCAGTCCCCAGCGCGGCCCGCTGCTCGAGGCCTTGCTGGGCATCGTTCTGGTCTGGATCCATCAGCACCACCGGCCCGCGGGCGCGACCCAGGCGGGGGCGGACCCCGGCAGCCAGCACCTCACACGCTACGCCCACATGATCGAGGCCCATTACGCCCGCCAGCATCAGGTGGCCTGGTATGCGCGGCGCATCGGCGTGACGCCCGCACACCTGAACAGCATCGTCCAGGCCCTGGCCGGAAAGACCGCACTGCAGCTGATCCACGACCGGCTGCTGCTGGAGGCGCGCCGCGAGCTGATCTACACGACGCGCACCATCGGCACAATCGCTGATTCGCTAGGCTTTGCCGATCCGGGATATTTCACTCGGTTCTTCAAGCGGCTGGCTGGGGTCTCGCCCAAGGACTTCCGCCGGGGCGCCCTGGGCACCGGGGGGCATCGTCCGGGGGCCAACCCGCCGAACGATGCCCAGGACGAACCGGCAGCCGATCAGACGACCGGTTCGTAGGGTAGGCCCACGTAGTTTTCCGCGATCGTCATCAGCCCGGCCTGCGTGCTGGTGTAGTAGTCCTGCTCGGCCTTCTGGATGCGCTGGTTGAAGCCGCCCTCGTCAAACGTGTGCAGCAGCGAAGTCATCCACCAGGAAAAACGCTCGGCCTTCCAGATGCGCCGCAGGCAGATTTCCGAGTAGCGGTCCAGCAACTCGGGGCGATTCTCGTGATAGGTGCCGCGCAAGGCGTGGTACAGGGTATAGACATCGCTGGAGGCCAGATTCAGCCCCTTGGCGCCGGTCGGCGGCACAATGTGCGCCGCATCCCCCACCAGGAACATCCGGCCGAAACGCATCGGCTCGGCAACGAAGCTGCGCAACGGCGCAATGCTCTTCTCGAATGAAGGGCCGGTTTGCAGCTTGCCTGCGACATCCTCGGGCAGGCGTGCCGACAATTCCGTCCAGAAGCGGTCATCGGACCAGTCCTCGACGTGCTCGGCCAGGCTGCACTGAAGGTAATAGCGGCTGCGCGTGTGAGAACGCATGCTGCACAGCGCGAAACCCCGGGGATTGTGAACGTAAATCAGTTCATCCTCGACGGGCGGTGTTTCGGTGAGCAAACCCAGCCAGCCGAAGGGATACACCCGCTCGAAATTGTGGATCTTGTCCTGAGGTGCGGATTTGCGCGACACCCCATGGAAGCCGTCGCAACCCGCGATGTAATCGCACTCCAGCACGTGCTGTTGCCCCTCGTGCTGGAAGGTCACCCGGGGTTTGTCGCCTTCCAGGAAGTCGTGCAGCTGCACGTCGGTCGCTTCGTAGTAAATCGGCGCACCGCTCTCCCGACGGGCATCCATCAGGTCATGCGTGACTTCCGTCTGTCCGTAGACCAGCACGGACTTTCCGGTCAGGCCATGCATGTCGACCCGATGCCGGTCGCCCTGGAACGCCAGGGTGAAACCCGTGTGCTCCAGTCCATCGGCATCCATCCGGGCGGACACCCCGGCCTCGCGCATGAGATCGACGAAACCGTATTCCAGCACGCCCGCGCGAACCCGCCCCAGGACATATTCCGGCGTGTGACGCTCCAGGATGACGTTGTCAATGCCGCAGCGATGCAGCAACTGGCCCAGCAGCAGCCCCGATGGGCCAGCGCCGATAATGGCGACCTGTGTCTTCATGATTCTCCTCCGTCCCGATCCTCGCGCCCCCTTGGCGCGTCCTGTTTTCGGGCATGTCGTCCATGGTGCCCGTTTCCGGACTATTCTGGAATGGACTTTTGAAGCATAAAATTACCGATATGAACCATTTTCAGCGTGCCCCACTTTTTCAGCTCTATGGTGAGCAGGCCGACTGGCCGCTGGCGGAAATGCTGCATTGCGAAACCATCGCTTCCCGCAGCCGCTTGCATCATTGGCACATCCGCCCGCATCGCCATGCGGGTCTCTACCAGATCCTGTATCTGCATCAGGGACAGGCCACCGTGAGCCTGGACGAGGCGCGCCACACCATCCAGGGGCCCACCGCCGTCGAGGTGCCCCAGACGTTCATCCACGGCTTCGAATTCGACACGGATTGCACCGGCTACGTCATCACGATCACCAACGCCCTGCTGATGCGGCTGGCCCAGCAACTCGGATCACTGGCCACCCCACCCGGCCGCCCGGTGCTGCACAGGCTCACAGCGGCGGACGGGGGATCCGACCTGCATGAGGCGTGCGCCCAGCTCAATCTCCAGCACGCAGGCGATCAGCCATTCCGCGAGGCCCGGATCGAAGCCTGGCTGACCCTGCTCTATGCCCGCTTGCGCAGCAACTCGCCGGATGGCGGCACACGCCGCCCCGCATCCCGGGGGCTGAATCACTACACCCGGTTCGGCGAGCTCGTGGAGCAAGCGCATGGCCAGCACCACGGGGTCGCCTGGTATGCGGGGCAACTGGGGTTGAGCACCACGCACCTGAACCTCCTGACACGCACTCACGCGGGCAAAACCCCCCTGCAGCTGATCCATGAACGCCTGGCGCTGGAAGCCAGCCGCAGCCTGGTCTACACCACGATGACCATCGGCGAGATCTCCGACATGTTGGGTTTTTCGGAGCCGGCGCACTTCACACGGTTCTTTCGCAAGGTCGCCGGCGCATCCCCGCGCGACTTCCGCCAGCGCCTCCAGGGGCGGGCGGACGCATCGGCTCAGCCCGCTCAGGTCCCGGCTTCGTCCGGTTGATCCCCAATGCCCGCATCATCCGGCGAGCCCGGCCGCACAAAGGCCTGCCGGTCGATACCATACCGGCGCAGCTTGTCGTACAGGGTCTTGCGCGGCAAGCCCAGCGTCGCCAGCGTGGCCTTGATCTCGCCGCCATGCGCAGCCAGCGCCTCGCGGATCAGTTCGGCTTCGTAGTGGTCGACACGCTCGGGCAGGCTGCCCGCCGGCTCATCCGCCTGGGAGCCGCCCTCGTCGGCAATCCGGTGCACCCCCAGCACATAACGATCGGCCGCATGGGCCAGTTCGCGCACGTTGCCGGGCCAATCATGCCGCATCAGATGCCGCCAGAATACCGGATCGACCGGGGGGACGGGACAGTTGAAGCGTTGCGCGGCCCGGGCGGCGAAATGCGTGAACAGCACCGGAATGTCTTCCCGGCGCGCCCGCAACGGCGGGATCTCCACGGTCACGACATTGAGCCGGTAGTACAGATCCTCGCGAAAGCGGGATCGGATCTCGGGCGCCCCCAGATCGGTCTTGGTCGCCGCGACGACGCGCACATCGACGGCCCGGTGCTCATTGGTTCCCAGGGGCATGACCTGCCGGGTTTCCAGCACCCGCAGCATGCGCACCTGCATGGCTGCCGACATGCTCTCGATCTCGTCGAGAAACAGGGTGCCGCCATCGGCGTGCTCGATGCGGCCTACCCGCCGCTTCTGGGCGCCCGTGAACGCGCCGGCCTCATGACCGAACAATTCGCTCTCGATCACCGATTCCGGCAAGGCCCCGCAATTGATGGCCACGAATGGCCCATCACGCCGGCGGCTGAGCCGGTGCAGGACCTGGGCGACGACTTCCTTGCCGCTACCGGTTTCCCCATGGACCAGCACGTCGACGTCGGCATCGGCCACATGGCGCAGCAGTTCCCGAATACGCACGATCGCCGGGGCATTGCCGATCAGCATCGACGCCGCATCCGGCACCTGAGCGGCCTGCGCCCGAAGCCGCCGATTCTCCAGCACCAGGTGACGCTGCGCGGCGCCATGGCGGATGGCGGCCAGCAGCCTCTCGGGGGCGTAGGGCTTGGACAGAAAATCGTAAGCGCCTTCGCGCATGGCGCCAACCGCCATCTCGATGTCGCCATGCCCGGTAATGAGGATGACGGGAATGTCGGCATCCAGACGCCGCACATGGCGAAACAGGGTGAGGCCATCCATATCGGCCATGCGCACATCGGTCACCAGCACGCCGGGAAAATCCGGCGTCAGGTAATCCAACGCCTCGCGCGCGCCCGCGCAGGGATGCACCACGACTCCCTGCAGATCCAGCGCCTGCGTATTGGCATCCCGCACATCCTCGTCGTCATCGACGAACACCACATCGACCGAGCTCACGTCTGGCTCTCCTCGCACATCAGCAATACCTCGAAAATCGCTCCCCGGTCCGTTTCCAGCGCCTGCAGCGTGCCACCGAACTCGGTGACGATATCCCGTGAAATGACCAGCCCCAGGCCCACTCCCTGCGCCCGCGTCGTATAGAAAGGCGTGAACAGACGCTCGCGCGTCGTGAGGTCGATGCCCCGGCCATTGTCAGCGATCCGCACGCTGACCTGACCGTCCACTGCGTTCACCGACAGGACGATTTGCGGCTGCGGGCAGTCCTCCAGCGCCTCTAGCGCGTTGTAGAGCAGATTGACGAATACCTGCTCCAGACGCATGCTGTCGGCCCGGACCCGGGGGGATGGCCGTTCACGCAGGTCCCGCAGATCGACCCCCAGACGGTCCAGGCGCGGGCCGATCAGCAACAATGCTCCTGCCAGTGCGGCATCCAGATCAATGGCCTCGATACGGGCCGCTCGTTTGCGGGAGAAGGCGCGCAATTCCTGGGTAATGCCACCGATGCGCTCGGTCAGCCGGGTAATCGCCGCCAGATTGTCGCGCACGCGATCCAACTGGCCGCGCCGCAGAAACTCGCCGGTATTGTCGGCGTAAGTGCGGATGGCGCCCACAGGCTGATTGATCTCGTGCGCCACGCCCGCCGCCACCTGCCCCAGCAGCGACAGACGGTTGGCCTGAACGAGCTCATCCTGCATCTCATGCAGTCGGGCCTCGGTGCGACGATGGTCGTCTATTTCCGCCTGCAGCCTGGCATTGGCATCCCACAGCTCACGCGTGCGCAGCCGCACTTCGGATTCCAACGCCTGGCGGGCGGCCAGCAGCCGCGCGGCGCGTCGATGGCGCCGCGCCAACCCCCAGCCGGCCAACGACGACAGCAGTACGACCAGCAGCACAATGACCCGGGCGGTCAGCGCCGCGGCATCCAGCGCGCTGGAGACGGGCCGCAACAGATGCAGGTGCCAGCCTGGCATTCCAGGGACAGGCTGTTCGACATGCAGCAGCAGGGCTCCCGCCCGCAACCCCGCCTGCGCCTGCGTCAGGCGGACCAGCGCAACCGGATGCGACGCATCGTCGTCGAGCGGTGGATCGATCGGCAAGGGATCCAGAGGCGCCGCGCCAAACTGGAGGCTTTCACGTACCCGTGCGGCATGCGCCGACGGCAATGGACGGATGACGTGATAGTGCCAGTCCGCCGGGTAGCCCAGCAGCACGACCCGCTGTGCATCGGTCACGAACTGGGGCATGCCACTGCGCGTCCAGACGGATTCCAGATCCTGGAAACCGATCTTGAGCACCACGACCCCCAGGGGGCCACCTGGCCCGTCTACCCGTCGGGCCAGGTACAGGCCCGGCTCGCGGCTGACAGTGCCAAGCGCGAAATGGGACGCCTGCCCGAACGTGATGGCATCCCGGTAGTAGGGGCGGAACCGATAGTCGTGACCCACGAAGGAATCCGGCTCCTGCCAGTTGCTGGCCGCCAAGGTATCGCCATCGGCCCGCATCACGTAGAGGATGGCAGCCCCCAGGCTTTGGGCCAGGGCCTCCAGGCGTCGGTTCAGACGATCCTGCCCGTCCGGCGACGGTGCCTGCAGGATATCGATCAGGGCCGTATCCTGCGCCAGGATCCGGGGGATCGCGCGAAACTTGTCGAGCTTGTGACCCAGCGCGGTCAGGCTCAGTTGCGCGGATGCCTGGGCCTGCGACCTCAGGTCGCGCATGGCCCGATCCCGGGCCCACAGGCCAGCCCCCCACAGCAGCGCCAGCAGGACTGCCAGCGCCAGCGCGCATGCCAGCCAGACCCGCCAACCGGGAGACAGCGTCGCCAACCGGGATTCAGGGGGGGCCAGCGGAGGATTCGAAGAGGGATCGGACATCATCGCCTGGGTGAGTTTCCGGACATTTTACCTTTTTGATGAGCGGAAATCCGCACACCATGTCCAGCCGAGGACGAATCCAGACATTGGAAAATTGAGAAAACACCTGTCCAATCAAAGCGATACATTTCAGAGACGGAAAGCCGAAAAACTGGCACGCGGTTTGCTTGGAGGAACAGGGAAGGTCTCCGGCAGGAGACCCCTCTTCTTTCACAATAAGGCTGTTTCCGGTGCCATCATTGCACCGCATTCGGCCACCCGTCTGGAGACGCAGACCATGTTCGACACCCAAAGCGGCACGCCGCCCGCAAAGAAGCAGCGCTTCCATCAGATCCTGTATGTGCAGGTCATCTTCGCCATCGTGGTGGGGATTCTGCTCGGCCACTACGCGCCGTCCCTGGGCGAATCGATGAAGCCGCTGGGCGACGGCTTCATCAAGCTGGTCAAGATGATCATTGCGCCAGTCATCTTTTTGACTGTCACCACCGGCATCGCCGCCATGAGCGATCTGAAAAAGGTCGGACGCGTCACCGGCAAGGCCATGCTGTACTTCATGACGTTCTCGACGCTGGCGCTGATCATTGGCATGCTCGTCAGCCACCTGATCCAACCTGGCGCGGGCATGCACATCGACCCGGCGACGCTGGACAGGGGCACCGTGGCGACCTACGTCTCCAAGGCCCATGCGTCCACGATCTCGGGCTTTCTGATGAACATCATCCCCACCACGATATTCAGCCCTTTCGTCAGCGGCGACATCCTGCAAATCCTGTTCGTGGCAATCCTGTTCGGCATCGCGCTGGCCATCATCGGCGAACGCGCACGTCCCGTGCTTGACCTGCTCACCGCGCTGGCCAGCCCGGTCTTCAAGGTCGTCGAGATCCTGATGAAGGCGGCACCCATCGGCGCCTTCGGTGCCATGGCGTTCACCATCGGCAAGTATGGCATCGAGTCCGTCCTGAACCTGGCCATGCTGGTCGGCACCTTCTACGCCACCGCGGTGCTGTTCGTCGTCGTGGTGCTGGGCGCGGTGGCCCGCTACAACGGATTTTCCATCCTCAAGCTGGTGCGCTACATCCGCGAGGAGCTGCTGCTGGTCCTGGGCACGAGCTCCTCGGAAGCCGCGCTGCCCACGTTGATGCAGAAAATGGAACGCGCCGGCTGTTCGAAATCCGTGGTCGGTCTGGTGATCCCCACGGGCTATTCCTTCAATCTGGACGGCACCAACATCTATATGACCATGGCCGCCCTGTTCATCGCCCAGGCCTGCGACATTCCGCTCAGCCTGGGGGACCAGATCCTGCTGTTGCTGGTGGCCATGCTCAGTTCCAAGGGCGCGGCCGGCGTGACCGGCGCCGGCTTCATTACGCTGGCAGCCACCCTGTCGGTCGTACCGTCAGTGCCGGTGGCCGGCATGGCGCTGATCCTGGGCGTGGACCGCTTCATGTCGGAATGCCGCGCGCTGACCAACCTGGTGGGCAATGCCACGGCATCGGTCGTGGTCGCCCGATGGGAGGGCGAACTGGACAAGCACCAGCTGGACCTGGCACTGGCGGGCGGCACGGCGACAGCGGATGCCGATACACGCCCTCCGCTGCATCTTGCGCCTGAAACTGAAGTCACACGCGCAGCGGCCTGAACATCGCGACCCTGGGCGCCGGATCCGATACACCATCGAGGATGGCGCCCACACCGCAGCGGCAGGGCGCCATCCTGTGGTCAGGCGGGAGTCACGCCGTCATGTCGAGCACCACGCGTCCGTCGATCCGGCCCGCGAGCATCCGCTCGAAAACGCCGTTGATATTCTCCAGCGTCTCGGTTGCGACCGTGGCGGCGACTTTGCCGGCGCCCGCAAACTCGAGCGCCTCCTGGAGATCGAGGCGTGTTCCCACGATGGAACCCCGGACCGTAATGCCATTGAGTACCATGTCGAAGATCGGCAAGGGAAAATCCCCCGGCGGTAGACCGTTCAGGGTAATCGTGCCGCCACGCCGCGTCATGCCCAGCGCCTGCTCGAAGGCCTTCGGGGAGACCGCAGTCACCAGGACGCCATGGGCGCCGCCGATTTCCCGCTTGAGGTAGGCAGCAGGGTCGACCTTCCTCGCATCGACCAGCACCTCCGCCCCGAGGCGCTGCGCCAGCGCAAGCTTGCCGTCGTCGATATCGACCGCTGCGACATTCAGCCCCATCGCCCGAGCGTACTGCACCGCCATGTGCCCCAGGCCCCCGATCCCCGAAACCACCACCCAGTCGCCGGGCTTGGTATCGGTCATCTTGAGACCTTTGTAGACGGTGACCCCCGCACACAGGACTGGAGCAATCTCGACGAAGCCAACATTATCAGGCAGACGTCCGACATAATCCGCCTCGGCGACGGTATAACGGGCAAAACCGCCATTGACCGAATATCCTGTATTTTGCTGAGTCTCGCACAGGGTCTCCCAGCCTCCCAGGCAATGTTCACAATGCCCACACGCCGAATACAGCCAGGGGACGCCGACGCGGTCCCCCTCCTTCACATGGCGCACACCGGCGCCCAGGCCGACTACATACCCCACACCTTCATGGCCCGGGATGAAGGGGGGCTTGGGTTTGACCGGCCAATCGCCGTGAGCGGCATGCAGATCCGTGTGACAGACCCCTGAAGCTTCGATTTGCACCAGGATTTGTCCAGGACCCGGCCTGGGCACGACAACCTCCTCAATCGTCAGCGGCCTGCCGAACTCACGCACGACGGCGGCTTTCATAGTGGTTTCCATCAGTTCTCCTCCTTTTTTATGGATCAGAAGAATCCCAGGGCATCCGGGCTGTAACTGACCAACAGGCACTTGGTCTGCTGGTAGGCGTTGAGCGCCATCTTGTGCGTTTCACGTCCGATGCCGGACTGCTTATAGCCACCGAATGCCGCATGGGCTGGATACAGGTGATAGCAGTTGGTCCAGACCCGGCCTGCCTGAATCTGACGTCCGACCCGATAGGCTTGCGACCCATCGCGGGTCCAGACGCCGGCGCCCAGCCCGTAGTCCGTATCATTGGCGATGGCCACTGCCTCATCCTCATCTCTGAAGGTCGAGACCGAGGCCACGGGACCGAAGATCTCTTCCTGGAACACCCGCATGCTGTTGTCCCCGAACAGCAGCGTCGGCTTGACGTAATACCCCTGGTCCAGGCCCGCGGCCGGCACATTGCGCGCGCCACCGGTCAGGCAACGGGCCCCCTCTTCCCGGCCGATGTCGATGTAGCCCAGGATCTTGTCCATCTGCGCTTTCGACACCTGCGCCCCCAGCATGGTCGCCGCATCCAGCGGATGGCCGGTCTTCATGGCTTCCACCCGCCGGACGGCGCGTTCGATGAAGCGTTCGTAGATGGATTCCTGCACCAGGATGCGCGAGGGGCAGGTGCAGACTTCGCCCTGGTTCAGGGCGAACATGCTCAGGCCCTCCAGCGTCTTGTCGAAGAAGGCATCGTCCTGATCCATGACGTTGGCGAAGAAAATGTTCGGGCTCTTGCCGCCCAGTTCGACCGTGCTGGGAATCAGGCTATCGGCGGCCGCGTGCAGGATGTGCTTGCCGGTCGGCGTCGATCCGGTGAAGGCGATCTTGGCGATCCGCTTGCTGGAGGCCAGCGCCGCGCCGGCCTCCTTGCCAAAGCCGTTGACGATGTTCAGCACACCCGGCGGCAGCAGGTCGCCGATCAGTTCCATCAGCACCAGGATCGATGCGGGCGTCTGTTCGGCGGGCTTGAGCACCACGCAATTGCCCGCCGCCAGCGCCGGGCCGAGCTTCCAGGCCGCCATCAGCAAGGGAAAATTCCAGGGGATGATCTGCCCCACGACACCCATGGGCTCGTGGAAATGATAGGCCACGGTGGTCTTGTCGATTTCCGAGATGCCGCCCTCCTGGGCACGGATGCAGCCGGCGAAATAGCGTAGATGGTCGATGGCCAGCGGCAGATCGGCCGCCATCGTTTCGCGCAGAGGCTTGCCGTTATCGATAGTTTCAGCCACCGCCAGCAGGCGCAGGTTCTGCTCCATGCGGTCGGCCACCCGCAGCAGGATGCCGGCCCGCTCGGCCACCGCCATCTCGCCCCAGGCCTTGCGCGCGGCATGCGCGGCATCCAGCGCTGCCTCCACATCCGCTGCATCGGAACGGGGCACCTCGCAGAACACCTGCCCGGTGATCGGCGACAGATTATCGAAATAGTTGCCGGCAACCGGCGCGACCCAGCGTCCGCCGATGTAATTTTCGTAGTGTTTCTTGTAGGGAAAGCCGATGTCGATGCCAAAATGCTTCAGGTCGGTCATATCCATGTCTGTCTCCTTGGATGGGGCGGCGCCCGGCCGATGCCGGGCTCTGACACGCCGTCACGATGCGTCGTGATGTGTCATTCAAAGCAAGCATCGTGCCAACCTAGTGCCCTGGTGACCGAACTAACCAGACAGCACACTAGGCCATCAGAGTGGTTTTCAAAGGCACCGCATCGATGGCATACTGCCTGAAAGCTGCTTTAAAAACAGGGATTTGTCGCATTTTGCGACAGTCGATACGGCATCTTGCGACACCCCTGGCGCACCGTGCGCCACCAGGGTCGCGTTCCGGACGGAGACACCCCATGCAGAACCCACCGCCACTGGCCCTGGCCCCCGGAACCCGGGCCGCCCCCCGCATCCATCAGTCCTGGGCGCGCTGCGCCAGCCTGGATCCCGTCCTGCTGGCCGATCCGAACCCGCTGCCGCGCGCCGACCTGAACATCCGGATCGAAACGCACCGGATCCTGCTGCAATGGGCCGAGCCCAGTCTCTGCGCACTGGGTGCTCTGGCCGATTCGACCCGTGGTGTCGTCGTCCTGGCCGACTCCAGCGGTCTCATCCTCCGGGAATACGGCAATCGCGGCTTTCTGGACAAGGCGCACCGTGTCGCGCTGCAACCCGGTGTGAGCTGGGCCGAACCCCAGCGGGGCACCAATGCCATCGGCACCGCCCTGCACGACGGTCGCGCCGTGCGCGTCCATGGCGCGGAGCACTTCCTGGCCTGCAACAGCATCCTGAGCTGCCACGCCGCGCCCATCTTCTCGCCCACGGGCGAAATCTTGGGCATCCTGGACCTGTCCGGCCCGGCCGACGACATGCGGGGTCACTCGCTGACCCTGGTTCAGCGCATGGCGCGGGGCATCGCTGATCGGATCCTGAGCGAGAGCCCCCTGCGCCGGCTCGATTTCCGTCTGGGCCAGGGGCCGGACGACGACTCCAGCCACGCCATCCTGCTGCTGGACGACGACGCCCGCATCGCCGGGGCCAACGATGCGGCCCTGCAGGCACTGGACACCGACTGGAGCCTCATCGGCACGCCCTGCGCGCAATGGATAGACGGACCGCTGCACACCCGCGACGCGCCTCTGCGCCGCCACGACGGCCGCCCCATGACGGGCCGCCTGGCGCATCCTCCACGCGTGTCACCACGGCAGGCACCGGTTCCCGCGGTCCCGCCGGCGGCGCTCCGCGCCCTGCCCGACCCCGACACGGTCAGCGCGCCCCTGCTGGACCAAGCCATCCGCGCGCTGGATGCGGGCCTGGCCGTACTGCTGCAGGGCGAAACCGGCACCGGCAAGGAAGTCCTGGCGCACCATATCCATGCCTGCGGTGCCTGGCGCGCCGGGCCATTCGTGGCCATCAATTGCGCCGCGCTGCCCGAGCACCTGATCGAATCCGAACTGTTCGGCTACGAACCCGGCGCCTTCACCGGAGCGCGGCGCGAAGGGGCGCGCGGCCTGCTGCGCCAGGCGCACCACGGCGTCCTGTTCCTGGACGAGATCGGCGACATGCCCCTGACGCTGCAAACCCGGCTGCTGCGAGTCCTGCAGGAACGCGAGGTCCAACCCCTGGGATCGGACAAGCGAATCCCCCTGGAATTCGGCCTGATCAGCGCCAGCCACCAGAACCTCGAATCGCTGGTGGCCCAGGGGCGGTTCCGCGCCGATCTGTACTACCGGCTGCAGGACATGCCGCTTGCCCTGCCGCCCCTGCGCGACCGGCCTGACCTGGCGACATTCATCCGGGATGCCTACCGGCAACTCGGTGGATGCCTGTCCGCGGACGCGATCGCCACGCTGGCCGGATATACCTGGCCCGGCAACTACCGCGAGCTGTTCAGCGTCCTGAGGCGGTTGCGCTGCCAGCATCCGGATCGGGAACCCGTCGCAGCCGACGGGCTGCTCCCGGGAACGGCGCGGGCGGATCCCGCCGTGCCCGTCCCGGCGCAAGCAGGCCTCGACATCGTGGCTGCGTCGGCGGCAGCGGCCGGTGATCGCGCCGCCAGCCTGCGCATGCTGGAGCGCCAGGCCATCGAGCAGGCGTTGCTGGCCTGCCAAGGCAACGTCAGCCGGGCGGCCCGCCGCCTTGGCATTCACCGCAGTACGTTGCACCGGAAACTGAACGGCTGACGCGTGCACGAAGCGCACGGCAGACGACGGGCCGCATGAACCCAGGGCGATCATCCAGGCCCGTAGACGTCACGAAAATGGACAGGCCGCCCGAAGGCGGCCCGTCCCTGCATCACACCAGGATCACTGGCCTTCTAGAAAGCTCTTGAGCTTGTCGGCGCGGCTGGGATGGCGCAGCTTGCGCAGCGCCTTGGCCTCGATCTGGCGAATGCGCTCGCGCGTGACGTCGAACTGCTTGCCGACTTCTTCCAGCGTCTGGTCGGTGCTCATCTCGATACCGAACCGCATGCGCAGGACCTTGGCTTCGCGCGGGGTGAGCGAATCCAGGACTTCCTTGACCACATCGCGCATAGACCCGTGCAGTGCGGAATCCGACGGTGAAACCGTGGCATTGTCCTCGATGAAATCACCCAGGTGGGAATCGTCATCGTCGCCGATGGGCGTTTCCATCGAGATCGGTTCCTTGGCGATCTTGAG
>JAHRWZ010000013.1 GCA_019104865.1 Castellaniella sp.
CGGCGCCGTGTATGCGATCGCAGCGGTCAAGCGGGTGTCGGGCATGCGTCTGATCGGACCGGCATGGCGCAAGCCGCGCCGCCGCCGCGAGCGCCGGGGCGCCGTGGCGCCCGTCGCCAACCGAATCAATGAGGATCATCATGGCTGAACCCAGAGTGGACGCCTGGACCGACGGCGCCTGCAAGGGCAATCCCGGTCCGGGCGGGTGGGGCGTATTGCTGCGCCAGGGACCGCACGAAAAATCGCTGCATGGCGGAGAACCGGACACGACCAACAATCGGATGGAACTGATGGCGGTGATCCAGGCACTGCGGGCGCTCAAGCGGCGCTGCGTCGTGACGGTACACACCGATTCTTCCTACGTGCAAAAGGGCATGACCGAGTGGCTGCCCAACTGGAAGCGGCGTGACTGGCGCACGGCGGACAAGAAGCCGGTAAAGAACGCCGACCTGTGGCAGATCCTGGACGAGCTGGCCTCCGGGCATGAATTACACTGGCGGTGGGTCAAGGGCCACGCCGGCGACCCTGGCAACGAACGGGCGGATGCTCTGGCCAATCTCGGTGTCGAGGATCCGCAGGGCGTTCGCGCCGCCTGAATCCCGCCCCATGTTCATGGCCGTCCCCTGCGGGCCGGCAAGGAATCCCATGCGTCAAATCGTTCTGGATACGGAAACCACGGGCCTGGAGCCCGATCAGGGCCACCGGGTGGTGGAACTGGCCTGCGTCGAGATCCTCAACCGGCGGGTCACCGACCGCCACCTGCATCTGTATCTGAATCCGGACCGCGACAGCGATCCCGAGGCGCTGCGGGTTCACGGATTGACGACCGAATTCCTGTCCGGCCATCCCCGTTTTCCGGAAGTCGCCCACCAACTGGTGGATTTCGTGCGCGATGCCGAGGTCATCATTCATAACGCGGCCTTCGACGTGAAATTCCTGAACGCCGAACTGCGCCGCGCCAAGCTGCCGCCATTCACCGATCTGTGCGCGAGCGTCACCGATTCGCTGATGGTGGCCCGCGAAATGTTTCCCGGCAAGCGCAACAACCTGGACGCGCTGTGCGAACGGTTCGGCATTTCCAATGCCCACCGGACCCTGCATGGCGCCTTGCTGGACTCGGAGCTTCTGGGCGAGGTCTGGCTGGCCATGACGCGCGGCCAGGATTCCCTGCTGGTCGAGGCGCCCGATGACGCGTCGGACGGATCCGGCGCCGGCGCGACCGGGGCGCGGGGCCGGTTCGATGCCTCCGGCCTGCCGGTCATTCAGGTCGATGCCCGGGCGCTGCAGGCCCACGAGGCCTACCTGGACGGTCTGGACAAGGCCGCGGGCAAGCCTTGCCTGTGGCGCCGTATCGACCGCCCCGTCGAAGCGGACGAGCCGGCGGGCTGAAACCGGGTCTTGCGATGCGTGAAAAACATGTATAATTGCGGATCTTTCCAGTCGGCTGATCCCGCGCGCTTCGCGCGAATCCTGAACAGCCCGATTGGGCGGTTAGCTCAGTGGTAGAGCACTGCCTTCACACGGCAGGGGTCACAAGTTCGAACCTTGTACCGCCCACCAGAATTTAAGAGCCAGATCAAGCATTTAGCTGATCTGGCTCTTGTTCGTTATGCATGTCGATTTAGAGTAAATCCACCTATTCAGTGTCCCAAGAGTGTCCCAGCATTCGTTGACAGCAGCGGGCGACCACTCTAGACTGTTATGCATGGGTGAGCGCACACGGCGGACCTGCCAGACACCCTCGTAAACGCTGTGTGCCACGATACGGCAGGTGCGATCCGCGTGAACGAGAGATAGCCGGATCAAGAGAGCAATTCAACGCTCGGCGTGTACCCGCCGGGGTGTCGATGATGATGCGCAAGCGCAACCGCCATCACTCATCAAGCCCAAGTGAAGGAAGCACCGTGAGGTGCGGCGATAAACCGTCAGGCTGACAAAGTAGCTTGATGCGCCGTAACCAACAGCATCGGCTCTCACAAGCGCGTTCGCTTGTGAGGCACGCATGCAAACAATGCACCCGCTGGCCAGCTCTGACAGCTTGCCAAAAATTCTTTTCATCGAACAGTTGTCCGCCTTGATCGGCAAGACGGCGACGACCATCCGTACCTGCGCAACCAACCAAAAGTATGCGCACCTGATCCCACGGCCCTTCAAGATGCCCAACAGCCGGCGACTCTGCTGGTATGAGCATGACGTACTGGTGTGGATCGATTCTCATCGACCAGCAGAGCCGCCGCCACCTCGTCGGCCTAGGGGGAGGCCGACCAAGGCCGAGCAATTGGCGCGTCAGCGCTGGGGCGGCCAAACGCAGCAGTCCAGGGGCTAAGGCATGGAGGGCAATTGTCAGCAGATCATCCATGTCCCGGCGCCGATACCCAAGGCCTCGGCTCGGGTTCCAGCTACGCCATTCCAGAGTCATAAATCGACGCAGCGAATCAACCTGCTTATCGAGGAGTCACTGGCTATCGAGGCCGAGGCAGCAAAGGATGCAGGAGCCCTGGGGTTCATGGCCCATGCGCTGGCCCAGGCCACCATGCCACACAAGAGAACTGAGGAATTGCGGTTCACTCGCACCAATGGGGCTTTTCAGTTAACCATCACTGCCCTTGCGCGGCACGGCCTGCCATATGGGGCAATGCCCCGCCTCCTGATCGCCTGGATCACGACAGAGGCCGTGCGCACAAGAAGTCGGGAGTTAGTGCTGGGGGATTCCTTGTCTGAGTTTATGCGTGGGCTCGACCTGGTGCCCACTGGCGGACGCTGGGGATCCATTACACGCCTGCGCGATCAGATGCAGCGGTTATTCTCCGCTGCCGTCACGGCAACCTATGTCGATGTCAATCGAGAAATGGGCACGAACTACGTCATGGCCGAGAAGTACAACATGTGGTGGCAACCCAGGGAGCCGGACCAGGTGGCATTGTGGGAGTCCACGTTGACACTTTCCGGAGCCTTCTTTGAGGAAGCCATCCGCTCTCCCGTGCCAGTCGATATGCGGGCGCTCAAAGTGCTCCGACGGGCGCCGATGGCCCTGGATATCTATGTCTGGCTGACCTACCGCATGAGCTATCTCAGGCGGCGTACGGTCATCCCTTGGGAAGCCTTGCGGCTTCAATTTGGAGCTGAATATGATCGGCTGGTTGATTTCCGGGTGAACTTCAAGAAGCAGCTGAAGATGGTGCTTCTGGTATACCCCGACGTCAAGGCTATTCCCACGGATTCGAGTCTGGAGTTAAGGCCCAGTCGCCCGCATATTAGGGAAAAGTGACGGGGCAGAGTGGATAAGCCTGGGGAATGGGCGAGTTGTCCACGCATAAACGCTCACGAACTGCGCCGTTATCCACGCATAAACACTCACAAAATCGGCATGTATTGCGCATAAGTACTCACGGGATTATCTCGAAACCCGCATGTATAAAGGCCTTGGCGCTGCCCCCTGTAGTTCTTTTTTCCTGTAGTTATATCTCCTGTAGTGGGGGGCTCGAAAAAGTGGATAAGCATTAGTCCCCCACCCTTCGGGCGGGGGAAGGGTGGGCCCCCGACCACGGGCCGATGTCTCGGCGGCTGTCGCCGACCAGCAGTAGTGCGCGACCACGACTGTGGTTCGGTTTTGCAGCGGGCCGAGAGCAGGCTCTAGCCGGTGCCAGCGATGCGGCGACGGTGGCATGACCCGGCTATGACCTCCGCAGATCGCCTGGTGGCGTGTGCAAGGATCCGCAGCATGCACCATCCGTTACGGGCTGACGCCCGATATAGCTCCGGCATGGGCGGAGGATCATGGACGCCTGGATGCCGTAAACTGGCAACTGGCTCGTATTCAGCGTAGGGCAGGGTCAAGGGCCAGCCCGCAAGCCGCAGCGCCCGCCTTGGTGGGCGACCGGGTGAGGACTGGGGCGAAGCCCGTACTCTTGACGCTGACCGCAGTGGTCACGCTGCAGGTGCAGTGGGCAGGGGGTTTACCACCTGCCCGTCTGTCACGCGGCGAGCGGCCCCCGGCAGGGTCGCCGAAGGCATCCCCGGCGCAGCCGGGGCCGACGCTTATCGAAGATAAGCATAGTCGGTCACTATGCATGTCAACATCACGTTTCCTTTAATGACTCCATGTGGGTAAACTGGCCCCCTATGGGCTATCAATTTGCACACATCGAAGGTTACGCCCGCAAGGGCAGCCAACAGCGTAGAAACGGCAGGATGCAGCCGCGTAAATGGAGTGTGCGCGACATAATTGCTGAGGCCGAGAGGGAGCTTGACGCCTGTCGCCATGTCGAGAATCCGCAGCCTCCGGTGTTGCTGCATGGCGTGATGCCGTCACAGGCAGAAGTGATGGCGCATGCCTGGGCGGAGACGGCCGCTGATGCCAAGGGGCGCAGATTGCGCACAGACGGTCTTTGTCTGTTGGCGGGCATCGTCAGCTTGCCTAATGAGATGGCAGACGATTGGCCGCAGTTCCGGGCGGCCACAGTCCATTGGCTGCGGGAGCAATACGGCAAACGCTTGCGCTCTGTGGTTGAACACACGGACGAGGAACATCCGCACCTGCATTTCTACACAGTGCCGTTGGAAGGGGAGCGCTTCGAGGCTCTGCATGTCGGTCGGCAGGCTGCTGCCAGCGCAGCGGCGGCGGGCGAGAAGAAAGGCGTCCAGAATGCCGCCTACAAAGCTGCTATGCAGGCGTGGCAGGACGACTTTCAGGAACGGGTAGCAGCATCCTTCGGACTGGCCAGGACGGGGCCAAAGCGTGAGCGGCTGACTCGTGCCCAGTGGAAAGCTCGGAAAGCTCAGTTGCTGTCTGGCGCGACGGCCCGTCAGATAGCGGGGCCGGTCATCACTTCTGGCCTGGTAAGGAAACAGGTGACGAAGAAGGGTGGATTGCTGGATATTGGCACCGAGTACGAGTCTGGCGATGAGTTGGCCGCACGTCTTGATGCTGCCGCTCGTGAGGCCTATGCCCCAGCGTTGAAAATGGCTACGCAGGTGTCCAGTGCGAGAACCAGGGCCGACTCCATGCAGGCTGAAGCTGAGAGGCATAGCCGAGAAGCAGAGATTCTGCGTGAGCGACTGCTGGCCGCAGAAAACCAGTTGGCGCAAGCCCGCAAGGATGTCGCGCTGTACGAGCAGACCTTCATGGAAGGGCTAGATGGTCTGGAGCAGGAGTCTGTCGTGAACAGGGCGCGGGATCTGCGCCGAGCAAAGGCTGCCAAGGCGCAAGCCGATTACGACGCATCCTTGAGCCCGGAGTACCGGGAGCACCTTGCTCGCCAAGAGGTCGAGTTTCAGCGCTCGCTGCGGGATGTCGAGGCCGAGGAAAATCGCATGGATGATGGAGCTTCTGAGCCAGGAGGGCCGGGCGCAAAGTGATATGAGATACGCTGACACGTCAGGTCACTATTTTGCCTCAGTGTGTCCGCGTTGATGACACAGTGCATACATCATCTAGCCATGATCTTACCGTTATGTTTGCACAGTACACCGCTATTTGCGCATGATCACAACGTAATGTGTTGTTTCATTGCGCATGACGATTGGCAGGGTCTGTTGGCATTTCATCGTGCCGCCTGGCGCAGCATGGGCAGCACGGAATGAGGCAGGATCTGGACAGTGTTGCTGTGCGCTTGGCCAGGTGCTGGCCCATGCCTGAGCATGGGCTGCGCCCTACAGCAACTCCCGTACTGCGGCTTCCCAGGCCGGGACGGGCGGCAGCAAATCGGCCTGCGACTCGCGGTAGAGCTGGTTGGCGTGGCGCACGTCCGCGCCCGCCTCGGTCGCACAGCGCAGGATGAGTTCGGGCGAGAGTTCGGCAAACATGCTGAGGATGAGGGCGGCGGGCGTCAATTCCGGTATGTGGCGCACGGACCCGGCCCGCAGCGCCGACGCAAGCTGGTCAACGGTTAGCTTGCGGCCGACCGAGGCGTTGAGGTGCCCCACGACGACATTCAGGCCGCCCGAAATGTAGTGTGGTTTCATAATGGACACCATGCCCGATAACAGGTCTTATGGAAAGTGAAAGTAAGGATCAGTCATCGCCCTACCTTGACGCCGCCCTCCGCGCAATGGTCCTCGTATGGGATAACGACATCACACACGGCTCTCTCCCATCTACGAACGACCGGATGCCCCTCTGCCCGAAGCTCCGTATAGAGCGACTGCGCTTCGTCCAGACTTGCACCAACCTGGTAGCAGGCGCGGCCAATGACGGGCGGCTCACATTCGACAAACAGGGATTTCAACAACGACAGCTCGAAAGCCCCGCACTCCAGACCCTTGAGCGAACCGGACTTCAGCATCGCCTCCACCGTTTCCCGTCGCACGACCGGGCCATATGGCACATTGAGGTGCGTCACGATTAACGCTACAAGGTCAGGGGCTTTTTTGGTTTTCATGAGGATTTTTGCGATGCATGTCACGGCGTCCGACGATCACCACGGCGGGCCGCTGGCCACCGTCCTGATATTCACCATCCCATGGTTGCGCCTTGCCGTATCTCTCGACCGGGCGCGTCTCTATGGCGTGGATCTCGTCCCAGCCGGTTTCATAGCCCTGGACCAGGACGGGCATATCGGGCGGCAGCGTTTGCAGGGCGGCGATCACTTCGGCGGCGGTCATGGCCTCTCCTCCTTTTGGTGGGGATCATCCAGATCAATGAGCACGGCTTGA
>JAHRWZ010000071.1 GCA_019104865.1 Castellaniella sp.
CTGATGGTGATCGACGCCGGCAACGGCGTCGAGCCGCAGACGATCCGCCTGCTGCAAGTCTGCCGGGCGCGCAACACCCCCATCATCACCTTCATCAACAAGCTCGACCGCGAGGTCCGCGAGCCGCTGGACCTGCTGTCCGAGATCGAAGGCCACCTGGGCATGGACGCCATCCCGTTTTCCTGGCCCGTGGGCATGGGGCGGCATTTCGGCGGCGTGTTCGATATCCGGCACGACCGGATGCGTGTCTTCCGTCCGGGGTCGGAACGCCATCACGATGACAACGAGACGATCGACGGCCTGGACAATCCGGTCCTGGCGGCGCGCTTCGAGGACGCCTACACGAAATCACGCGACGAGATCGAGCTGATTTCCGGCGCCGTACCCGAATTCGACCAGGCCGAGTTTCTGGCCGGACGCCAGACGCCGGTATTCTTCGGTTCGGCCATCAACAATTTCGGTGTGCGCGAAGTGCTGGACGCCCTGGTGGAACTGGCGCCGCCCCCGGGACCGCGCGCAGCCCTGGAACGGACCGTCGAGCCCGACGAGGCCAAGTTCACCGGCGTCGTCTTCAAGGTCCAGGCCAACATGGACCCGGCGCACCGCGACCGCGTGGCCTTCGTGCGGGTGAGTTCCGGGCATTTCCAGCGCGGCATGCGTCTGAAGGTCGCCCGCAACAACAAGGAAATCCGCCCCAACAACGTGGTGTCCTTCCTGTCGCAACGTCGGGAGATCGTCGAGGAAGCCTTCGCGGGCGACATCATCGGCATCCCCAACCACGGCATCCTGCAGCTGGGCGATGTGCTGACCGAAGGCGAATCGCTGACCTTCACGGGGCTGCCGTTCTTTGCGCCGGAACTGTTCCAGGCCGTCGAGGTCAAGGATCCGCTGCGCACCAAGCAGCTGCGCACCGGCCTGACACAGCTGGGCGAGGAAGGCGCCATCCAGGTGTTCCGGCCCGAGGCCGCCGGCGGCGCACTGCTGCTGGGCGCCGTCGGGCAGTTGCAGTTCGAAGTGGTCGCCCACCGGTTGAAGACCGAATATGGCGTCGATGCACGGCTGATGCCGTCGCGCTACAGCCTGGCGCGCTGGATCACCAGCACGGATGCGAAGGCGCTGAAGAAGTTCATGGACGCCAATGCCGCCAACATCGCCTACGACGTGGTCGAGGCCGTTGCGTTCCTGGCCACGTCCCCCGCGCAACTGCGGGTCGCGCAGGAACGCTATCCGGAAATCGAATTCCACACGATGCGGGAACACGCCGGGCGCGTGTTCGGCGCCGGCGTCTAGTGTCCTCTCGTACTCATGTCCTGTCGGGTTCTGTCACAGTCGCTGACCGACAGGTCCGGGAACGGGGATCGCATTCGATACAATGACACGGTTGACCGCATTGACCGACGAGGGAAGTCGCCCATGTCCTGGCGTCTGATTATTGCCATTTTGCTGCTCGCCGCCGGGGCCTCGGCCTGGGGCGGGTTGCGGCTGGGCGACTGGCTGATCATTCACAGCCCCACCCAGATCCAGTCCCACGAACCTTCCGAAGAGCCCAGCAAGACGCCTGTCCTGGATGCCAACGGCAAGCCGTTCGTCGCCTCGGCGCCGCAGCCGCTACCCGACGGACGTCAGGGCGTTCCCAGCCTGCCGCCTCCGGTGGACTGGCAGGTCCAGGCGACCCCGCTGCTGGACGAGCACCGGCCCATCGCGTTGGCCACGACCACCATCAGCATGGATGAGGCCATCGCCCTGGCGGCCCGGAATCAGATGGATGACAATGGCAACAGCCTGCAAGGCATCGCCAATGTCGGCTCCCTGGCATCCCCGCAAACCGTTCAGCCCATCGACGTGCCACCGCCGCCCCCCCCGCCGGCCAACATGCCGCCGGAAGTCGGCGGCCGAAACTGGCAGGCCGCCTTCCAGGCGGAACTGAAAACCTGCGAATCCCTGGGGTTCTTCTCACGGCCGTCGTGCGCCTGGGCGGCCCGCAATAAATACTGCGAGCCCCACAATGCCTGGGGCCAGGTCGCGAACTGCCCGGCGAAGAAATCGACGTTCTGATGCTGGACGCCCCCTGATATAACCGGAATCCCATCCGGTCATGGGGGTGCAGCCACAGTCAAGGTTCCGAGGGGTCTCAGACCTGGGATTGCAGGTAATTCTGCACACCGACCTGATCGATCAGGCCGATCTGGGTTTCCAGCCAGTCGATGTGTTCCTCGGTGTCATTCAGAATGGTCAGGAACAGATCACGCGACGCGTAGTCCTGCACGGATTCGCAATACTGCATGGCTTCCTTGACGGTGGCCTGCGCGGCGGTTTCCAGCTTCAGGTCGCAAGCCAGGATTTCCGGCACGGATTCGCCAATCAGAAGTTTATGCAGGTCCTGCAGGTTTGGCAGCCCATCCAGCATGAAAATGCGCTCGATCAGCAGATCGGCATGCTTCATTTCACCGACGGATTCGTCGTATTCGTGCTGCCCCAGTTTATCGAAGCCCCAATGGCGCATCATGCGCGCGTGCAGGAAATACTGATTGATGGCTGAAAGTTCGTTTTTCAGCTGCTGATTCAGGAATTTGATGACGGTCTTGTCGCCCTTCATGGCCAGCACTCCTTGCAGGGACGGCCCGCGCCCGTGCGGGCCGCAAGCCATCAGGCTACCACGCGAAGCCCCGCAGGGGCAGCCCCGCGCAGCACCGGGCCACATTCCCGGAAGGGTCAGGCGACGCGCCGGACCTCGGTGCTGACCAGCAAAGGCGCCTGCACCACGCGGTCAGGCGCCACCGCGACGGATGGCGTGGATTCGGTGGCATACCGCCCGCCCGGCAGATAGTCGGTGGCGGTTTCA
Organism: Castellaniella sp.; assembly: GCA_019104865.1. Taxonomy (GTDB): domain Bacteria; phylum Pseudomonadota; class Gammaproteobacteria; order Burkholderiales; family Burkholderiaceae_B; genus Castellaniella. The sequence continues at coordinate 2,843 of JAHRWZ010000071.1, forward strand.
GCGCATTGGCCGCAGCAGGTGGCGATGCCTAGCTGAGCCTGCAGGTCGCCCAGATCCTTCGCCCCTTGGGCGATGGCGTCCTGAACATGGCGCTCGCTGATCGCGTTGCATACACAAATATACATACGAATCATTATCATCCTTCCCCAGCTGAAGCGCAAGCGGTTTCGATCGATTCCTTGCGCCTGGCGTTTTGGCCGTTCGAAGGCCTTCTCGTTCACGACCGGGCCTTCCGTAACCCGGCCACCGGCACACCCATGGCCTCGCGGTATTTGGCAACTGTCCGGCGGGCAATGACGATGCCCTGATCGGCCAAGAGCTGGGTCAGGCGCATGTCGGACAAGGGCTTGGCGGCCGGCTCTGCGTCCAGCAAGGCGCGCATGAGCGCCTGGATGGCCCGGGACGAGGCATCCTCGCCCGATGTCGTCCGCACACCGGTGCCGAAGAAATATTTCAGTTCGAACACCCCCCAGGGGGTCTGGGCATATTTCATGCGCGTCGCGCGGGAAATGGTGGACTCGTGCAGATCCAGCGCCTGCGCGACGTCGCGCAACACCAGCGGCCGCAGGGCCCCTTCGCCGTGATCCAGGAACGGGCGCTGATGGGATGCGATGAACCCGGCCACACGCAGGATGGTCTGCCGCCGCTGGCCCAGTTGCTGGATCAGGTGATGGGCCTGGCTTACCTGTTCCCGTAATCCTGACGGCACATCCGCATCCTGGATCTGTGCCACCAGGCTGGCATCCAGCCGCAACCGCGGCTCCAGCGCCGGGTTCAGGCTGGCCAGCCATTCCCCCGGTCCCCGGTAGAACAGGATGTCGGGCACCACGTAACAGGTCGTCTCATCATGCCAGGCGCTGACGGGATGCGGGTCCAACCGCAGCAGGGCCCGATGGGCGGCATCCAGCAGGCTGCGTTCGCAGCCCAGGGTGTCGCACAGCCGCCCCCACCGTCCCGCACCCAGGTCATCCAGGCATTCCGTCAGGCGCACCGCGCATGCCAGGACGTCCGGCGGCCATTCGTCCGCCCGCGCGCGCAACTGCAGCCGCAGGCACTCGGACAGATCCCGCGCGCCCACGCCCGCCGGATCGAAGGACTGCAGCAAGCGCAGAGCGGCCCGCCATTCCTCATCCTGGATGTCCAGCTCGGGCGGCAAGGCGGCGGAAAAAGCCTGCGGATCGAAATCCAGATACCCCCGTTCGTCCAGCTCGCCGATCAGCAACGCGACCAGGCCCTGATCGCGCGGTGTGGCCCGAGTCGTGCGCAATTGCTGCAACAGATGATCCGCCAGGCTCTGCGTCGTTCCCGATTCCGGGATATCATCCGATACGATCTGGCGTACGGGCTGCGCCCAGCGATGCTCCAGCATTTCCGCCCGGGCAGCGGCCTCTTCGGGGGCGGGATCATCCCGCTCCAGCAGGGGATTGTCCGCCAACGCCTGGGTGATTTCCTGCTCCAGTTCCTGGGTCGAGCATTGCAGCAGTTTCAGGGCCTGGCGAAGCTGTGGCGTCAGCACCAACTGCTGGTGCTGGCCCAACTCCAGGGATGGTTGCGAACGCATATTCGACTCGATGAACACCATGAATCAGGAACTTATCCAAACTCCCAGCCGGCAGGACGGCGCATTGCTGCGCAGAATCCTGCTCAAACTGACGGCCACGGCCAAGATCGTCTCGGCCACCCTGGTCGTCCTGATCGCGCTGGTCTGGTATGACCTGCTCAATCGCCTACTGGCATTTGGCAATGGCCTCGATTATGCCGGAAACCGCCTGATGGGGGCCGAGGCCACCGCGTTGGTACAGCGCTACAACCCGTATTTCTGGTGGGCCCTGGTCTTCCTGTTCACCATCCTGATCGCCTGGCTGGTCTACCTGGCGGTCCGCTCCATCCTGACCCGCGCCCAGCTAAAACCGGTGGATGCCGCCTCGTTCGCACAGTTGGCCGACCAGCTGTCGGCGCCCGCCCTGGACGTATTGCTCTGGGCCTGGCAGCCGCGCGACGAGCCGCTGCGCGTGGGCGACCTGTCGCTGGCCCGCAACGAACTGGCCAGCGGGCGGGCAAGGCGCCTGCAGCTGGCTGCGCAACAGCTGGCGGCGCTGGAGAGCGCCCGCCAGCGGCAGCCGACGCCCACGAAACAGGCGCCAACACTTGCGTGACGCCAGAAAATATGTTTGACTGATGGCTATGGATATTTCGTGCGCACCCTTTGCTCTTCAGCCGCAGGCTTCTGCGGGCGGGCTTGCGCGCGCGTCGGTGGCGGCGTCTGCTCGCCTGGCGACTCCCCTGTCTTTCCTGTCGGGTCTACTGCTGCTAGCGATCGGTTGCCGCGCCTAGCGCCGCGTGGCAGTTCGGCAACCGTTCCTACGCCACACCCTCGCCGCCGTGCGATGTCCGTGTCCGGACTCCGGCGCACACCCCCCAGACAGGTATTGCCATGATCCAGAACCCCGCCTCCAAATACGTTCCGTTCGCGCCATTTGCGCGTGAATTCTCCGAACGCACCTGGCCCAGCCGCCGCATCACCACGCCGCCGATCTGGATGAGCACCGATCTGCGCGATGGCAACCAGGCGCTGATCGAGCCCATGAGCGTCGAGCGCAAACTGCGCTTCTTCGAACAGCTGGTGAAGATCGGCTTCAAGGAAATCGAGGTCGGCTTTCCGTCCGCCTCGCAGACGGACTACGACTTCGTGCGCAAGCTGGTCGAGGAAAAACGCATTCCCGATGACGTCACCATCATCGGCCTGACCCAGGCACGCGGCGACCTGATCCCCCGCACGGTACAGGCCCTGGCCGGCGCCAAACACGCCATCGTGCACATGTACAACGCCTGCGCACCGGCTTTCCGCAAGATCGTGTTCAACATGAGCCGCGACGAGGTCCGCACGATCGCCATCGAGGGCACGAAGATCGTCAAGGCCGAAGTCGCCAAACATCCGGAAACGCACTGGCGCTATGAATACTCGCCCGAAGTCTTCAGCACGACGGAACCGGATTTCGCGCTGGAAGTCTGCAATGCCGTGGTCGAGACCTGGCAGCCGACCGTGCAGGACAAGATCATCCTGAACATGCCGGCCACCATCGAGGCCACCACCCCGAACCTGTACGCCGACCAGATCGAATGGATGCACCGCAATCTGGCACAGCGCGACAAGATCGTCATCAGCGTCCACCCGCACAATGACCGCGGCACCGCGGTGGCTGCGGCCGAACTCGCCGTCATGGCCGGGGCCGACCGCATCGAAGGCTGTCTGTTCGGCAACGGCGAACGCACCGGCAACGTAGACCTGGTCACCCTGGCCTTGAACCTGTACACGCAGGGCATCCATCCGGGCCTGGATTTTTCGGACATCGACGAGGTCCGCCGCTGCGTCGAGGACTGCAATCAGTTGCCCGTGCATCCGCGCCATCCGTATGCGGGCGATCTGGTGTTCACCGCGTTTTCGGGTTCGCACCAAGACGCCATCAAAAAGGGTTTCGCCATACAGCAGCCCGACGCCATCTGGGAAGTTCCCTACCTGCCGATCGATCCGGCCGATCTGGGCCGCAGCTACGACGCCGTCATCCGCGTCAACAGCCAGTCCGGCAAGGGCGGCGTGTCCTATCTGCTGGAACAGGAACACGGCCTGGTCCTGCCGCGCCGCCTGCAGATCGAGTTCAGCCGCGCCATTCAGCACGTCACCGACGAAACCGGCCGCGAAGTCACATCCAAGGACGTGTTCGAGGTCTTCTCCAGCGAATACCTGGATCATGAAACCCCGTGGAAGCTGGTCCGGCATCGCATCACAGGCAGCCCCAGGAACACAAGCCAGAAACAGTTCACGATCGAGGTCGAAATTCAGGTCGATGGCCAGACGCGCCACCTGTCCGGCCAGGGCGACGGCGCCATCTCGGCCTTCGTCGATGCGCTGGGCATCGATGCGCGCGTCATGGACTATCAGGAACACGCCATCGGCACGGGCACCGACACCCGGGCGGCATCCTATGTGGAAATGCGCATCGGCGACGCACCCAACGGGTACGGCGTGGGCATCCACGAAGACATCGTGACGTCGTCGTTCCTGGCGATCCTGAGCGCCGTCAACCGGCAGGCCGCCGCCGGGAAGGAAATCCCGGCCCGCGCATCGGTCGCGGCCTGATTCAGTACACGATGGCCAGCCCCGGGAGATCGACGGTCACCCGGGGCTTTTCCAATGCCTGAATGGCATGGACGGCGAATTCCCGGGCCAGATCGGCCCGGGAGGACAGGTTGGTGTACCCCAGCGCTTTGGCGACGCCGAGGATCTTGTCGAGCAGCAGGACCTTGCCGCTGACGCGCAGGGGCTCGCAACCCAGCGAATCCCAGTTCTGCTCGAACCAGGCGCGTGCCGCCCGGGCTCGATCCCCGTCGACCGACGCATCGACGGAAAATTCCAGCGAGCGCTGCGCATCGAAAATCACGATCACATGACCCTGCATGGGGATTCCTTACCAGATGGGTGCCGGTTCCCAGGTGACGTCTTCGCCTTTTTCGCGGGCCAGCCGCAGCATGGCCAGCAGGGGCCAGGCACGCCGCCGCATGCCGACATGCTGGGCAATGGGGTGTTCGGTGGCGTCGTCGTGTTCGCCGGGATTGTCATTGTGACTGGTATCGGTGGCCACCAGCGATTCGATGCCCGCAATGGCCGCGTCCATTTGAGCCCGGGTGATGACCCCACGCTCGGGCAGGTCGGCCGTGTCGAATCGTTTGCCGGCAGCAACCAGGATCGGTTTGGCATGCTGAGCGAACATCAGGACTTCGGCGGCGGATTTCGACTGAAACAAAATGAGCATGGTGGGTTTCCCGCAATGGACATAAACATACACTACTGCAAGTTCGGCACCCTGCCAAGCTGGAGAATGTCCAGCTTCGAGGGGAGAACCCATTATGCCGAAGACCGCCGTCTGGCGCCACTTTCCAAGCTGCCGCCACCCATTGGCCAGGGGCCTTTCACTGCGGCTCCTATTGGCCGCGGGCATGTCCTTGGCCGGCGTCGCCCAGGCCCTGTCCACGCCCGCCTCCGCACCGCTGACCTGCCCGGTCCCGCAAGCGGACGCAGGCGGCGCGCCACCCTGCGGGGCCGCTTCGGCCCTGGGCCCCATCGGCGAACCGGATCTGGACACCGGCATCGGCAATCCGGTCCATCTGGCAACCGGCGAAAAGTTCCTGCGTGAAATCGATCTGCCCGAGCCGGCCCACGGGCAGTGGCCGGCTTTCGTCCGGCTGTACCGCTCCGGATCCAGGACGGACGGCCCGCTGGGCCAGGGCTGGACCACGGAGTACGATGTCCGCCTGCGGCGCCAGGGGGGTGGCTGGCAGCTTCTCCTGCCCGACGGCAGGATTCTGTCCTACGATGCCCGGGGACACTCGCGCCGGGTCTCGGACGGACGACTCGTGGCGACCCGATGGCCAGAGACAGGCCAGCCTGCGGAAACCCTACCCGCGCACGCAGCCGGCGCGCCGATGGCCTGGCTGGGCCGCGGCGGACACCGCCTGGACTTCGACGGCCAGGGCCGTCTGCGCGTCGCGCACCGGCCCGGTCGCGCGATCATCGGGATCGAATACCACGAAACAGGCCCTTTCGACGGCCTGATGCGCAGGATCCGGCGCGGTGCATCGGCGCTGACCCTGCGCTACGCGCTAATGGGTGGCCGGCCCATACTGCAGTCGCTGGACTCGCCGGCAGGCACCTTCCTGTATCGATACGACACACCCGCCCCACACGAAGACGCCCGCCTCACGCAGCGCCCTGACGACGCACAATCCCTCCCTGAAACGCCCCTGCCGGCAAGGCTGACCGAAGTCCGACGCCCGGACGGCATGCGGCGCATCCACCACTACGAAACCGATCGGCAGGCGGGACATCCCGGGGCCGTGACCGGCATCACGCTGCAGGATGCCGCGGGACGACACTGGCGGGCACGCACCTGGACCTACGGCGCGCAGGGCCGGGTCGTCGAGGCCATCCCGGGCCCCCCCACCCAGACAGCCGGCCGGCTGGCGTTGCGCTATCCGGATGACGGCGGCATCGCGACGGGATCGGGCGTCCTGCGCGACGGCCAGAACCGGCTGGCGGAGATCGACGGGCTGCGCATCACCCGTCATCCGGACGGCGTCATCCGCCAGCTGCTTCAGACGCCTGGCGGTTGGCCAGGGCTGCAGCTGGACTACGACCACGGTGGTCGGCTGACGGCCTGGTCCAGCGCACTGACCGGCCAGACCCGCGTATCGACGACCCCGGGCGGCCAACCGCAGGGCCTGCTGCACGCCAGCGGCGACCGGCTGGACCTGCGATCGGATACTGTCGGGCGCCCAGCCCGGCTGCGATACACCAGCCCTGGCCAGACTGACATCTCCGTCTCCATCCAATGGCGCGGGCGCCAGCCCGAACGACTGGAACACCCCTCGGAAACCGAGTACCTGAACCACGACGACGCTGGTCGCCTGCGATCACGCACGATCCACCGCCCCCACCCGGCCGGCATGCTGCAATATCAGGAAGCCTTTGACTACGACGCCATGGGCCACCTGTCCCGCCATGCGCTGCCCGAGGACGGCGCGCTGCACTACGCATGGTCCGGCGCCGGCCGCCTGAGCCGCATCGTCTGGGAAGATGCCGACGGCACGCGGCACACCGTGATCGACACGGTCCCGGGCGCGGCCGGCTACCGCTACGGCAACGGCCTGCATTTGCAGACCGGCACGGACGCACGCGGACGGGCCGACCGCCTGGCGCTGTCCGACGGCCAGCGGATCCTGTGGGGCGAGTGGCGCCGGCATGACGACCGGGGCCAGGTGATGCAACTGACGCAACTGGCTCCGGACGAACCCCGGCTGCTGCGCCGCTTCGCCTACGACATGCAGGGCCGGCTGGCCGGCATCGCCCAGCGTGCGCAATCCCGGAGCGACGGGCGATCGGCCTGGCGGACAAGCTGGTTCGCCTGGGCGGACGATGGCAGTCTGGCCGGACTGCGTACCTTGCCCGGTCCGATCGGCCAGACCGAGGCATCCGATCCGGCAGCCGGCACCCGGAAGGCCCGGGCGGGCATCGAGGAACCAGGCCCGGGTTCCGCGCACCCGATTCCGCGCGACGCAGCCGGCCTGCCCCTGTCCATCGACGGCCTCGCGCTGCGCTACCAGGCGCAGCGGCGCCTGGCCGAAGTCCGCAAGGGCGACCATATCCTGGCGCGCTACACCTATAACGCGCGGGGCCAGCAGATCCGCCAGCGGCAGGGCACCCAGGAGATCGAGCGCTATTACGTGGACAATCGGCTGGCGGCACGCTGGCTGCGCCCTGCGCCGGCCGCCAGCGATCCGCCGGCAATCCCGCGTTTTGGCGTCAGCCAACGCTACATCTACGCGCAGGAGGCGCCAGTCGGCCTGCTGCAGACGGACGACGACGGGCGCACGCGCCTGTATTTCATCCATGCCGACCTGCTGGGCGCGCCAGTCCTGGTCACGGATGGCCAGCGGACAGTCCGCTGGTCAGCGACCTATGACGTCCTGGGCCGGTCAACGCGCCGGTCCGGCGACCTGACTCTGCCGCTGCGCTGGCCCGGCCAGGACGAGGATCCGGCGACGGGCTGGCACGACAACGTGTTCCGCACTTACCTGCCGCGGCGCGGACAGTACCTGGAACCCGATCCGCTGGGCCCTGTTCCCGGGCAGCAGGCGCTGGGCTATGGTGCCCAGCAGCCCATGCGCCATGTCGATCCCCTGGGCCTGATCCTGCTGGCGTTCGACGGCACCCGTTATGGCCGTGCCAACCAGAGCAATGTCTGGAAGCTGACCCAGGCCTACACCGATGGCCCGGCCTACTATCACGCAGGCCCCGGCAACAACCTGTATCTGGATTGGGATGCGGTGACCGCCGCCAGCAGCGGGCAGATCCTGCGCAATCAGTGGCAGTCTCTGCTCAATGCCCTGCAACGTGCGCAGGGATCGCCGCAAGCCGCACCCATCGACATCCTGGGCTATTCGCGGGGGGCCGCGCTGGCGCGCGAGTTCGCCAACCGCATCGCCCGCCAGACGCGCAACGGCTGGTTTTCCTATGACGATCCGCTGCGCGGCACGATCGCACTATGCGTGGACCTGCGCTTTCTGGGCCTGTTCGACACCGTGGCGCAGTTCGGGCTGCTGGGTGCGGCCAACGCCGGTTTTGATCTGTCGGTCTCCGGCGCCTGGGGCTGGGTAGCCCACGCCGTGGCCCTGCATGAACTGCGCAGCCTGTTTCCCCTGATCTCGGCCACGGGCGGCCAGCCCGGCAACACCGTCGAGGCGCCCTTCATCGGTGCCCATGCCGACATCGGCGGCGGGCTGCTGCTCAACGAAGAGGGACAGCCAACCCCGGACGGGGACCTGTCCGACGTGGCACTGAACTGGATGCGCTGGCAGGCCCTGGCAGCCCTGGTCCCCATGAAGCCGCTGGCCGACGCCGACCGGCTGGTGGCGCGCCCCTGGCTGCATGACGAGCGTATCCCCGCGCAGCGCCTGCTGGCCGGCGACCGCGAACTGCAGGATGCAGGCACCCGGCCGCTGGGTCCCCAAGGGGCCGACGCCCGGCTGGGCAATGCCCAGCGCGCCCTGTTCGAGTCCTTCATCCAGCGCATGGCCGGCTGGGAACTGCGGTCGGGCAGCGTGGTGGGCACGGTGGACATGCAGGGTTACGGGGCCTGGCTGGAATCGCAGTTGGGCCTGTCCGGCATGGCCGGCCCCCCACGACAGCCCTGAAATCGGGCTATCATTTCGGAGTCACCTTACCGGCCCCCTCATCCGAGGGGGCCGCCGTCACCGATCACTCAGTCATGCTACCAGAGCAACATACCCAGCTCATCGCCCTTCTACGTTCGATCCTGGACACCCTGATCCCGGGGCTATCCCTGGACATCACCCTGGAACGTCCCAAAGTCGCCGCCCATGGCGACGTGGCCTGCAACATCGCCATGCAGGCGGCGCGCAGCGCCCGCCGCAATCCGCGCGAACTCGCCCAGTCCATCGTGGACGCCGTCCTCGCCCAGCCGAACGCCGGCGCGCTGATCGCCCAGGCGGAAGTCGCGGGCCCCGGCTTCATCAATTTCCGCCTGTCGGCGGCCGCCCATCAGGCCGTACTCGACGTCATCCAGACCCAGGGCGAACGCTACGGCCACCGCGCCGCCCACGACGAGCGCATTCTGGTGGAATTCGTCTCCGCCAACCCGACCGGGCCGCTGCACGTGGGCCACGCGCGCCAGGCGGCGCTGGGCGATTCGATCTGCCGGCTGTTCGAAACCCAGGGCGCCCAGGTCACCCGCGAGTTCTATTACAACGACGCGGGCAACCAGATCCATAATCTGGCCATCAGCGTGCAGGCCCGCGCCCGCGGCATCGCACCGGGCAGTCCCGACTTCCCGGAAGACGGCTACAAGGGCGAATACATCCTGGACATCGCCCACGACTATCTGGCCCGCGCCACCGTGCAGGCCAGCGACGGCGAGCCCATCCAGGCCAGCGGCGATCCGGATGACCTGGATGCCATCCGCCGCTTCGCGGTCGCGTATCTGCGCCGCGAACAGGACCTGGATCTGCAGGCCTTCGATCTGCGCTTCGACAACTACTACCTGGAAAGCTCGCTCTACACCAGCGGCCGGGTGGAACGCACCGTCCAGGCCCTGATCGACGCCGGTCATACCTACGAACGGGAAGGCGCCCTGTGGCTGCGCACCACCGAACTGGGTACGGGTGACGACAAGGACCGCGTGATGCGGAAATCCGAAGGCGGCTACACCTATTTCGTGCCGGACGTGGCCTATCACGTCGCCAAATGGGAACGCGGCTTTCATCACGCCATCAACATCCAGGGCACCGATCACCACGGCACCATCGCGCGCGTGCGCGCCGGCCTGCAAGGGATGAACCTGGGCATCCCGGCCGACTATCCGGCCTACGTGCTGCACAAGATGGTGCGCGTCATGCGCGACGGCGCCGAAGTCAAAATTTCCAAGCGCGCCGGCAGCTACGTCACCCTGCGCGACCTGATCGACTGGGTGGGGCGCGACGCGGTGCGTTTCTTCCTGGCCCAGCGCCGCGCGGATTCGGAATTCGTCTTCGACATCGATCTGGCGCTGTCGCACAGCGAGGAAAACCCGGTCTACTACATCCAGTACGCGCACGCCCGCATCCATTCCCTGCTGCGCCAGCACGATGCGGCGCGACAGGCCCGATCGGCCGATCCGTCGCTGCTGACCGCACCCACCGAAATCACGCTGCTGCAACGCCTGGCCGAATACCCCGGCGTGCTGACCCAGGCGGCCCAGGAACTCGCGCCGCACCAGCTGGCGTTCTGGCTGCGCGATTGCGCCGCCGATTTCCACGCCTGGTATAACGCGGAACGCATCTTGGTGGACGATGCCGCGCTGCTGGCGGCCCGCCTGCGCCTGGCCCAGGCCACGGCCCAGGTGATCGCCAACGGACTGGGCCTGCTGGGGGTCACCGCCCCCGAGCGGATGTAGATCATGGCCACACGCAAAAAGAAATCCTCCGGCGGCACCTGGTTCGGCCTGACGCTGGGCATGGTGCTGGGGGTGGCGGCCGCCGTCGCCGTCGCGCTGTTCGTCACCAAAGCCCCCATGCCCTTCAAGGACAAGGCCAGCCGCGACACCCCGACCACCCTGCTGCCGGACGTGAAAAACGCCCCCGATCCGAACATTGCCCTATACGGCAAGGACGGTCCGGCGGGCACGCGCGCGCTGGACCAGGGCGGCAGTTCCACCAACCCGCCGGCACCGGCCCCCGAACCCGGCCAACCGGAAAACCCCCTGTCCGACGCCATCGGCCAGCTGATTACCGGTCTGGACAAGCCGGGGACACCCGCGCCGGCGACCAAGGCGCAGCCGCCCGCCCCCCAGTCGCCGCCACATCCGGCCTCGGCGCCGGCCGCATCCGCCGCCAAATCGACCTCGTCCAGCCTGCCGTTCCCACCGCCGCCTCCCCCCGCCAAATCGGCCGCGACGACACAAACGACCTATTTCCTGCAGACAGGCGCGTTCCGCTCGAAGTCCGAGGCGCAGACCATGCTGGCCCGCGTCGTGCTGCTGGGCCTGCCGGTGCGCATCGAGACCGGCGAGTCCAACGGCAGTCCGATCAACCGGGTACGGGTCGGTCCCTTCAAGGGCATCGACGACATGAACCGGGCACGCACTAAACTGGGCGACGAGAAGATCGAATCCTCGGTCGTTCGCCCTTAGCGTGCCGTTTGGCTGATTGCACAATGCGCCAGCGTCCTCTTCTCATCCGGTCGACTTGCCCGTCGGCTCGATGGGGAACGTATGCCTTGCCACGAGAGTCATAGACTCTCAGATCAACTTCGGAGTCTCATCATGAGCGCCTTGATTTCCCGCCTCGCCTCAAGCCTGCTTCTGGGTCTGGCCGCACTGGCCCTGTCGCCCGCGCAGGCCGCGCCACTGTTCACCACGCTGGATCCCGCCCAGCCGTCGGACATCCCAGGCAAGATCGAAGTCCTGGAATTCTTTGCCTACACCTGCCCGCATTGCGCAAAAATAGAGCCCCTGGTGGTCAACTGGCGGAAAACCCTGCCCGATACCGTGGTGTTCAAGGGCGTGCCGGTCGCCTTCAACGCCAGCATGCGCGATCTGCAGAAGTTGTACTACGCGCTGGATGCCGTAGGCCGGCTGGATCTGAACGATGCCGTATTCAAGGCGATCCACGAGGAAAACAAGCGGCTCTTCAAGGCTGACGACATCATCGACTGGGTCGCCGCCCAGGGCGTGGATCGCAAGTCCTTCACCGACGCCTTCAATTCGTTCGGCGTCCAGACGAAGATCACGCGGGCCGACGAACTGGCCAAGGCTTACCATATCGACGGCACGCCGTCCTTTGCGATCGGTGGGCGTTTCGTGACTTCACCGGCGCAGACTGGCAGCTATCAGGGTGCGATCGATGAATCCGACAAGCTGGTCAAGCGGCTGCTGACGCAAGGGAAGTGATCCCGTACCGCCGGCGCTCTCCGGCAGGCCTCGGGCGCGGCGGCACCCGTCAATGACCGCACGGTGTCACCGGCAGGTGACACCTGGATCACACCGCCGCGAAGGCCTGGGCCAGGTCGGCGATCAGGTCGGCCGGGTCTTCCAGCCCGATGTGCAGGCGCAGCACCGTTCCCGTGCGCATCCGTTCGCTGGCAACCTGCGCCCAATGGCCGTTGGATGCCAGCGCGGAAGGTTCCACCTGCGTCACCAGGCTTTCGTAGCCGCCCCAGGAATAGCCGATCCCGAACAGGCGCAGCCCGTCGATCACCCGGCGCACCTGGTGCTCGTTGAAATCCACGGCCACGGCCATCAGACCGTTCGATCCCTTGGCATCACGCTGCCACAGCGCGTGGCCGACGTCCTGCGGCCAGGCCGGGAAGAATAGGTGCGATACCTGGGGCTGTTCGGCCAGCCACTGACAGACCATCATGGCGTGTTCGGCGCAGGTACGCATGCGCAGGCCCAGGGTGCGCGCCCCGCGCAAGGCCAGCCAGGCATCGTCCGCGCTGACCGTGCTGCCCAGGGCATAATGCGTTTCGTGCAGTTTATGGATCAGGGCCGGATCCCGGGACACCGCCGCCCCCAGCATCAGGTCGGAATGGCCGCCAATGTATTTCGTGGCCGCAATCACCGAGATATCGGCGCCCAGGGCCAGTGGCCGATAGATATAGCCCGAGCCCCAGGTGTTGTCCGCCACCACGGTCAGGCCATGGGCGTGCGCCCAGCGCGACAGCGCCGGCAGATCCAGCATTTCCATCAGCAGCGATCCGGGGGATTCGAGATACAGCACGCGGGTTTCGGGGCGCAGCGCGGCCTGCAGGCTGTCCAGGTCGGGGCGCACGAAATCCATGGCGATGCCCATCCGCGACAGGATCGTTTTATGCAGGTAGCGCACCGGCCCGTAGACACAATCGACGACCAGGGCATGATCGCCCTGGCTGAGGCAGGCCATGAGCGTCATGCTGATCGCCGCCATGCCCGACGGCGCCAGAAAGGCGCGCTGGCCGTCTTCCAGGCGGCACAGCAGGGTTTCCAGCGCCTCGTGCGTCTGCAGGCCGACCCGCCCATAGGTGGGCACCCGTTCGCCGCGCTGTTTGGCTGCCTGGGCGCGATCCAGCACTTCCATCGAGGCGAAACGCACCGTGCTGGTACGCATCGACGGCATGGCCACCGGCCCGGTTCCGGTCACGGGATCCAGCGGCGCCTGGCCGATATGCTGCAGCAGCGTGTCGATGCGGTCGTTCGGAAAGCCTGCGGCATCTGTCGTCATGATTATCGTCCTGTCTGGTAACTGCGCACCCCGGCTTCCTGAGCGGTCTGGTTCAGGATTGCCGGAAGCGGTAGACCCCGTCGTCATCCAGCGTGCGCGTCAGGGCCCCCTGGAAGTATAGGGCGTGCAGGTGGGCGATGGATTC
>JAHRWZ010000092.1 GCA_019104865.1 Castellaniella sp.
TCTCGACCGAGCCTCGCATGGGGATGGCGGCCAGCTCGTCGCAGGTCTCTCGGGTCAGCCGCCGCATGCCTTCGCCCTCGGCGCCCATGACCCAGGCCATGGCGCGCCGGCCGTCGACCTGGTGGATGCCGCGCCCGGCCGCGTCGTCGGTGCCCACCAGCCAGACGTCGCGCTCGCGCAGGGTGCGCAGGGTGCGTGCCAGATTGGTGACCATCAGGTAGGGGACCGTGTCGGCAGCGCCGCAGGCCACGCGCTGCACGGTCGTATTCAGGCCGACGGCGCGGTCCTTTGGAGCGATGACCGCATGAACGCCGGCGGCGTCCGCCGTGCGCAGGCAGGCGCCCAGATTATGCGGATCCGTGACGCCGTCGAGCACCAGGAGCAGGGCTGGTTCCTGGCGGTCTTCCAGGGTGTCCAGCACTTCGTCGACTGCGACGGCCAGCGGCCTGGGACGGGCGAGGGCGACGATGCCCTGGTGGCGCACGCCATGCGCCAGGCCATCCAGGCGCTGGGCGTCAGCCGCATGCCAGCGCACGCCGGCGGATTCCAGTTGCTGGATGCAGCGCTGCATGCGGGCGTCCTGCCGTGTCGTGTCCAGGTAGACGTCGCGGATGGAGTCGGGCGCATGGCGCAGTCGGGCCTGCACGGCGTGAAAGCCGGCCAGAATCTGTTGGGATGACATGGTGTTCCTGAAAGGGCGGTGGGCCCGGTGCGTTCCGCCCGGACCGTGTCCGCCATTGTAGTGCCCGTCCGCCAGGATCAGGCTGTCGGATCCTGGCGCGGAGAGTGAATGACGACGGGTTGGAACTCAACCGGTCGTCATCGAGCTTCGGCCGTCAGTTGTGTCGCTTGCGCGGAGTTTCCTGGCGGGCTGCTCGTTTGGCGTCGGCGCGGCGCTGGCGGGCGGTGGTACCGCGCAGGGCGGCCGGCTTGGCGCCTGCTGCCTTTTTGTGCGGCCGCTGCGCGCCGCGGGGTTCGCCTTCGATTTCAGCCTGGAGGGACTTGAAGTCCTCGCCCCGGACGGGACGGAAGTCGATGCGGCGTGCCTCCAGGTCCACGCGTGACACCTGCACCTGCAGGGCATCCCCTAGCTGATAACGAAAGCCCGTGCGCTCGCCGCGCAGTTCGTTCAACGCCTCGTTGTACTGGAAGTAGTCGCTGCCGAGTTCGGAAATGTGGACCAGACCATCCACGTACAGGGTGTCGAGCGTGACGAAGACGCCAAAGCTGGTGACCCCGCTGATGCGGCCGCTGAAGACCTCGCCCACATGCTCGCGCACGAACCAGCATTTCAGCCAGGCTTCGACATCGCGGGAAGCATCGTCCGCGCGCCGTTCGCGCGCTGACAGCAATGCACCCAAGGCGTCCCAGGCGTCGTGCTCGTTGACCTTGGCGGGCAGCGAGGGATCGGCCGGGGTACCCGGCAGGGTCGGCGGCTGATAGCGCTGTTTATGCAGAATGCCGCGGATGACGCGGTGCACCAGCAGATCCGGATAACGCCGGATGGGCGATGTGAAGTGCGCGTAGTGTTCGTAGGACAGGCCGAAGTGGCCGGTCTGTTCCGGGCTGTAGATGGCCTGCTGCATCGAACGCAGGCACATGGTCTGGATCAGTTCGAAATCGGGGCGCGCGCGGCTGGCCTGAATCAGTTTGGCATAGTCGGCGGTCTGCGGATCGTCGCCGCCGTCTAGCGTCAGCCCAATGTGGCGCAGGTAGTCGCGCAGGGTCTGCAGCTTTTCAGGTGTGGGGCCGTCATGCACGCGAAACAGCGCCTGACGCTTGTTGCGCACGATGAAGTCGGCCGCGCAGGTATTGGCGGCCAGCATGCATTCCTCGATCAGCTTGTGGGCATCGTTGCGGGTATAAGGTTCGATCCTTTCGATGCGGCCCAGCGGATTGCAGACGATGCGGGTTTCGACCGTATCGAAGTCGATGGCGCCACGCGACCGGCGTGCCTGTGCGAAGGCCTGGAAGAGTTCGTAGGCTGTCTGAACGTGCGGATACAGGTTCCCCAGGTTTTGCGCGGCCGGTCCCGTGGGCTGCTGCAGGGCCGCCCAGATGTCTGTGTAGGTGGTCCGCGCGTGGGAATGGATGACGGCCTCGTAGAACTGGTAGGCCACGACGGTGCCGGCTTTTGCGCCGCTCGCCGGAATCATCATGTCGCAGACCATCACCAGACGGTCCACGTCCGGATTGAGGGAGCAGATGCCGTTGGACAGGGCCTCGGGCAGCATGGGAATCACCCGGCGCGGGAAGTAGACGCTGGTGCCGCGATCCAGGGCGTCGTCGTCGAGGGCCGAGCCGGGCTTCACGTAGTGGCTGACATCGGCGATCGCCACCAGCAGACGCCAGCCGGGGCGGGCGCGTTTTTCCGTGCCCAGGTCGGCGGCCATGCAGAACACGGCGTCGTCGAAGTCGCGGGCGTCTTCGCCGTCGATCGTGATGAATGGCACGTCGCGCAGATCGATGCGCCCGGCGGTTTCGCCGTCGCGGACCTGGTCGGGGATGGAGTTCAACTGGCGCAGCGTGGCTTTGGAAAACTCGACCGGCACGTCGAATTTACGCACGGCGATCTCGATTTCCATGCCTGGATCGTCGATTTCGCCCAGGACTTCAGTGACGCGGCCCAGCGGTTGAATATGGCTGGCAGGTTGGCGCAGGATCTGCACCGTCACCACCTGGCCGGGTTCGGCGCCACCGGAGTCCTGGGGGGCGATCAGGATGTCGTGCTTGATGCGTTGGTCTTCGGGGGCAACCACGAAGGTGCCGTGTTCCTTCAGGAACCGGCCGACGAGCTTCACCGTGCGGCGTTCCAGGACCTCGACGATGGTGCCTTCGGGGCGGCCCCGGTATTCGCCGGAAACCCTGACCCGCACCCGGTCGCCATGCAGGACCTTGGCCATTTCATGGGTCGACAGGAACAGGTCCCGGCTGCCGTCGTCCGGAATCAGGAATCCGTAACCATCCCGGTGCCCCTGGACGGTGCCTGATATGAAGGCGGTGTCGCTGCAGATCTGCAGCCGGCCCTGCGCGTTGAAGCGTATTTGGCCATCGCGTTCCATGGCCTTGATGCGGCGGATGAAGCCGGTGGACAGGGGAATCGAGGCGTGCGTGGCGTCCGCCAGCGCTTCGAGCGAGAGTAGTTTTTCAGCGTGGCGCAGGGTGTCGAGCACCTGTTCGCGGCTGGGTACGCTGGGGTCGAAATCCGGCGGCAGGTCGGCCGTTGGCGAGGAGGAAGCGTCGCGGTTATTGTCGTTGTTGGTTCGCTTTTTCAAAGGCTATTTGCATCCAAAAAAATTGTGTTGTATATTTCTGTCTTCGCTGAACGACGCGCCAAACAACGCAGCAGATCAGCGAAGACAATAGCATACACGTTATGCTGTGCCCAGGTGGCGGAATTGGTAGACGCGCATGGTTCAGGTCCATGTGCCGCAAGGTGTGGAGGTTCGAGTCCTCTCCTGGGCACCACTTCTCTT
>JAHRWZ010000040.1 GCA_019104865.1 Castellaniella sp.
CGGACGATGATCTGCTGGAGCGGGTGCTGGCCGAGGCCAGGCGGCTGTACGACGAGAAGATCGCCCTGGTGACCGAGGCCGGCTGGCGGCCGTTCGAGCGTTCGGTGCTGCTGCAGGCGCTGGACACGAACTGGCGCGCCCACCTCGCGTCCCTGGATCACCTGCGCCAGGGCATCCACTTGCGCGGTTACGCCCAGGTGGACCCGAAACAGGCCTACAAGCGCGAGGCTTTCACACTGTTCTCGGACATGCTGGACCGCGTGCGCAACGAGACGATCCGGGTGCTGATGACGGTGCGCATCCAGTCGCGCGAACAGGTCCAGGTCGAGGAACCGGCGTCTCCGGTGGAAAACGTGCGCTACCACCACGCGGACTACGACTCGGCCTTGCGCGGCGAGGACCTGGGGCTGGACGAGACGCCGGCACCCGGCCAGAAGGCGGCGACCCCGGCCGGCGCGGTGCCGCGCGTGGGGCGCAACGATCCCTGCCCGTGCGGCAGCGGGAAGAAATACAAGCACTGCCATGGGCAGTTGAAGTAAGTCTTTCTGCTGATGATGAAAGGGCCGGACATTGTGTTCCGGCCTTTTTCATTGCTGGTGCGTTGGTGTGGTGGCTGCTTGGTCTTGCTCTGGGTCGGCTGGCGGCGTTCTTCTGTGAGGCCTCGGCGTCGCCCTGTGGCCGCCCCGGGCGCAGGTCGTCCGGTTCCGGCTGCGCCGGAACTGCCCGGCCGCCAGCCAGCCATCGGGGCGTTCGCCAAACTCGCGGGGTGGTCAGTCCCCCGGACTGACCACAAGCGTCCCGCTCAGACAGTGGCTCACTTGCCTCCCCGCTGGCAGGCCTCTGACCGGCGGACTCCAACAGCGCCCGGGGCGGCCACAGGACGCCGCCTGACGAAGGGGGCGGAGCGTTGCTCAGGAGGAGGGCGTGGCAGCTTCCCGTTGGTGCCAGATGGTCAAAATCGTCACGCTGCCGTCTGGGTCGATGCGATAGCGAGCCACATAGCCACTATCACCGAAATGGATCGGCCATTCCCGAAAATGCTCGGGCATGTCTTCAATCATGCGGCCGATCCGGGGTTGCCGACCCAGGACCCGGATGCCCTGTTGAATGGCCAGGCCCGCTCTGCGGGCGGCTTCCGGGTTTTTAGGGCGCAAGAATTCCCGCAGGCGTTGCAAGTCCTGAAGTGCTCGGGGAGCGAATCTTACGGGTGGCATGTGGGAGCAGGCAGTTCATCGTCAGTCCCCCAGCTTGCCAGCCAGGCATCCACTTCTTCCCCGGTGACATGCAATCCGGTGTCCTGGTATTCCTGCCAGGCAGCCAGCGTGGCCTGTCGGAACGACTCACGTTTTTCTTCCTGGACCACGTATTGAGCAATGGCTTCACGCATCACCCAATGCGTTGTCCGGTTTCGTGCGTCTGCCAGGTGCTTGATCCGGTCGCGCATTTCGCTATCCAGCTTCACGGATACGGTTTTTGCGGCAGTTGCGCGTGTTGGCATGGGTCTCGCCTTCGATCAACTATAGGTAACACCTGATGTTACTGCAAGACATTCCCTTTGCCTACTGTGTCTTGCGCGTTTGGCGAACGCCCCGATGGCTGGCCGGCGGACTCCAACAGCGCTCGGTGCGGCCGCAGGACGCCGCCTGACGAAGGGTGGAGGGTGGCACGGCAGACGCATGACGCATTCACCAGGATGATTTGCTGGCTGGCAGCCCCACCGGGAATCTCTCGATGCTGACGCCGCAGTACGCTATTGCCTCGATCCTATTGCCAGACTCGGAACGAGCGTTACCCGTAGGAATTTAAACCCATCAGATGAGGCGTTAGTTTGAGAATGATTGCTGGAAAGTCTTGAGATCCATTGCAATGCCTTCTTCAATCATCAAATCCAAGAGCCTCTGCTGGGCTTCCAGCCGGTTTGTTCGGTTTAGCTGAGCTGAGATGCGTGCGTTTTTCAGTAGTTCCTGAGTGATCACGTGTTTTGGATGGTGGCGTAATTTTTTGGAGCGGAGTTTTAGTTCGCTAAGATACTGTGTCATTTGATGCGGGGGCAGTGAGTCAAACCCACCGCCAGTCCCCGCGAAAGCATCGGTTTTTGTGTTGACAACGATCTCGAAAATATTGGTCATCTTGGTGAGATGATGTCCAAGCATGATTTTTTGAATGAAGTTCATCATTATTCCGTTTGTTCTATTCTTTGATTTTCTTGGCTCATCTATCCAAGATAAATAGGTTCAATCTTGAGATATCTCTATCGTTGAATAGGGTGATCGGCAAGTCCTGGCGGAGCATATTGCAGGACGGTCGCTGCCGTGGTGGTGCCTGATTTGGATTCGACTATTCCTATGGTGTATGGATTTTCTGTTTTTGACATGAAATATTCGGTGATCTGGACGCCCGAAGGGATTTCGAACGCTTTGCGGACCGGGTAGTTTTTCAAGATTGATTCCCTCAGCTGGTTGGCAATCCGATCTTGGGCGACAACCGCACATGTTCCGATTTCAGTAATTCCAAGCACAAATAATGCCCCAGCGTAGGGAACCTTGAACGCGCGGCCGTTATTTTCAGCCATGACCGGATCGGTAAGGGCGAGTTTGGGCGATAGTTCCTTTCCACCGAATCCGGCAACGGTGGTTTCAATGCCCTCGAATTCAGGTGCGGCAAGAAAGCACATCGAGTCGAAAACCTCTAGCATTTTTTGTGCTATGTCGGTTTTGGCGGCATTGGATGCACCGATGTTGAACAACATGACGCCAACGCCTATGGAGGTCACGACTCGCTTAGCCAGCAACATGTTGAGTTATCCCTTTATTTCGTGTGATTGTTTCGGCGGCGTTTGTCTTTAAGAATCTTGAAGGCTTGGTTTGTCAGCTCTGGCGGGTCATGCTGATGTCGTCCTTGTAGACAATTGTCCGTAGACCATAGTCTACAAAACAAGCATCTTCCCTGCAATGGGATCGCCTCCAAAAGGAACGCTCGAGAAAACTTTCGGTGACGTGCTGAGGTCGCTGCGGAATGCTCGCGGCCTTTCGCAAGAGGCGTTGGCCTTCGAAGCCAATCTCGATAGAACATTCATCTCCATGCTGGAGCGAGGCCGGCGTCTGCCTTCTATTGCGACTGTGCTGGCGCTGTCCAAACCGCTCGGACTGACAGGCGCCGATCTGGTGGGGCATGTCGAGGCTGCGCTTGAATGCCCTCAACTTGACTCCTAAGCGGGGCTTCGCACACTGCCTGACTTTTTGGAAAAGCAGGGCTGTTTTCTGTGTGCAAGCCAGAATCTGATGGAATAGGATGATCCCCGTGCATCTTCGCCAGACCGCATGGCCCCCTCCCGGGCGCGCTGTTCGAGCCCGCCAGGCGGAAGGTCGGTAGCCGGGAGGCAAGCGAGCCACCGTTCAAGCGGGACGTTTGTGATCCGTCCAGTGGACGGATCACCCCGCGCGTTTGGCGAGCGCCCGGATAGCGATCCGGAGCCTGGGCAGTTCCGGCGCAGCCGGAACCGGGTGAGCGGCGCGTCCGGGAGTGGCCGTGCGGTCGAGGTGCCGCACAAGCACCCGCCACGGCAACTACAGCAAAAACACCGTGGCCAGTCCCAAAAACAAAAAGAATCCCAATGAATCCGTGGCGAACGTCAGCAGCACGGACGAGCCCATGGCGGGGTCCTTGCCGAAGCGGTCGCGCAGCAGCGGGATCAGCACCCCCAGCGTTGCGCCGATCAGCATGTTGCCGACCATGGCCGCCATCATCACCCCGGCAACCGCGTAGGAGCCCGAGATCATCCAGGCGAAGGTCGCCGCCACCAGGCTGCCACAGGAACCCACCAGGAACGTCACCTGCAGCTCGCGCTTGACCAGCTGCGCGATGTTCGCGCCGGTGACGCGGCCCGTGGCCATGGCGCGGATGATCATGGTCATCGTCTGGTTGCCGGAATTGCCGCCGATGCCGGCCACGATGGACATCAGGAAAGCCAGGATCACGATGTGGCTGACCGTGTCCTCGAAGCGCGACGCCACCAGCGAGGCGATCGAGGCCGTGCACAGATTCACCAGCAGCCAGGGCGCGCGGTTGCGCAAGGCCGCCAGGACGGGCGCGAAGATGTCCTCTTCCTGCAGGCCGGCGCGCGACAGTTCCTGCTCCTGGGAGTCTTCCTGCAGCACGTCCACGACCTCGTCGATCGTCACGCGGCCGATCAGGCGGCCCTGTTCATCCACCACCGGGGCCGACACCAGGTCGTAGCGCTCGAAGGCGTTGGCGGCGTCGATGTCGGCGTCCATCGGGTTCAGGCTGAGGACGTCGGGCTCCATGACCGCGTTGACCAGGGTTTCGGGCTCGCTGAGCAACAGGCGCGACAGCGACAGCGTGCCGCGCAACTGGTCTGCGCGGTCCACCACGAAGATTTGATCGGTGTGGTCGGGCAATTCATGCAGCCGGCGCAGGTAGCGCAGTACGACCTCCAGGGTCACGTCCTCGCGCACCCGCACCATGTCGAAGTCCATGATGGCGCCGACGGTGTCTTCCGGGTAGCCCATGGCGGCGACCAGTTGGGCGCGCTCGGCATCGGTCAGGCCCTTCTGGACCTCGGCGATGACGTCGGGGGGCAGGTCGGGTGCGAGATCGGCGATCTCGTCGGCATCCATGGCGCCCG
The DNA here is from genome assembly GCA_019104865.1 of Castellaniella sp. GTDB lineage: Bacteria > Pseudomonadota > Gammaproteobacteria > Burkholderiales > Burkholderiaceae_B > Castellaniella. Next base: position 4,646 of record JAHRWZ010000040.1, read on the forward strand.
TGGCCGCGATCAGATCGTCGTGGTCCATGGACTCGATCAGCGATTCGCGGACCCAGTCCTCGACCTCCAGCAGCACGTCGGCGTCGTGTTCCTGGCTGACCAGTTGCCAGACCGCCTGGCGTTGCTGCACCGGCAGGGATTCGAGGATGAAGGCGATGTCGGCCGGATGCAGCGTATTGACGATCTGGCGGATCTCGTCCTCGTGCTGGCGCTGCAACATGCCTTCCAGCAGGTTCGAGCCGTCCTCGTCCTCTCCTTCGTGCTGGCGCTGGGCGAGGGCGTCCACGACCTCCTGGCGTTTCAGGATGGCCTGCAGTTCCTGCAGCGCCAACTGGGCGTCTTCCGGGTCCAGGCGGCGTGGAATGACGACCGGGATGGCGGTCTCGTCGACGACGGGCAGATCGGCCATCGGTGCGGGCTCCTCAGATCGGGGGCAGGGGGCGGCTGTGGCGATCCTCGTCGGTGGCGACGTAGGTCAGTGTGGCCTCGGTGACCTTGACGACCTCGGCCTCCAGGCGCTGGCGTTCGGCGTAGACTTCGACCGACACGGTGACGGAAGTCCGGCCCGTGTGGGTGATCTCGGCGTAGAAGCTGAGCAGGTCGCCGACGAAGACGGGCTGTTTGAAGGTGAAGGCGTTGACGGCCACAGTGGCGACCCGTCCGCCCGCCCGTCGCGTGGCCGGGATGGAGCCGGCAATGTCCACCTGGGACATGATCCAGCCCCCGAACACGTCGCCATGGACGTTGGCGTCGGATGGCTGGGGCATGACGCGCAGCGTGACCGGGCGATCTGAGGAGGGAAGGGTAGTGGACATGGCGGCCTCGGGATGGATGC
>JAHRWZ010000074.1 GCA_019104865.1 Castellaniella sp.
ACCGGTATGCCGACGGTCTTGTCCCCGTGGCGGAAGAACCAGTTGACGGGTTCGTTCGAGGGGTGCACGAGACAGTCGTGCATCTCCAGTTCTTCAAGGGATGTCGGCGTGCCCGCGCGCTGGAGATACTCCGGTGATGCACACAGAACCCTATGGACATCGCGCACTCGGACGCCGACCATGCTGCTGTCCGGGATGTGGCCCGAGTGGACCGCTACGTCGATGTTGCTGGACACGAGGTCGACGAGGTCGTCGGAAGTGACCACCGACAGCTTGATGTCCGGATATAGCACGCCGAATTCGGCAAGCACGCGGGGCAGATAGGTCTCGGCGGCGTAGTAATTCACGGCGAGCCGCACCATGCCGCGTGGGGTCTGGGTCATGGCAGTCATCGAGTCGTCGAGTTCCGTGAAGCCGTCCAGCGTCCGGCTGGCCCATTCGAGTACGCGCCCACCGGCCTCGGTGAGGCGGATGCTGCGTGTCGTGCGCTGAAACAGACGTACGCCGAGCGAGCGCTCCAGCGCTGCGATCTGTCGTGCGGCCAGAGAGCCTGACATGCCCAGTTCACGGCCTGCCGCGGTGATGTTGTGCAGCTTGGCGACCTGCTGCATCAATTCGATCTGGGCGAGCGTCACCCGCGACCGGATACGCGAACCCGGCTGATTTTGCGGCCGTGGCATCGGTTCCAGTGGTGTGTCGCTGCGCTTCATCATCGAGTCCCGTGTCTTTGAGTCTTTAAGGATCGACTATAGCTGATCAGTCTGCTGCGGGACGGCCGGATTGTGACGATTGGCGCCATTGTGCACGTACCTTTTTGGTGGTTCTACAGCGCAAGAGCCTTCCCTATAATTTTTTCGCAATCATTCATCAACTGAGGATCATCGATGGCGGAGCGCACCTACTTAATCGCAGCGGACACGGGCGGTACTTTCACTGATGTGGTGGCATTCGATGCGTCGAGCGGCCGGATCAGCTATGGGAAGGCCTTGACGAATTATTCCAATCTTGCGGATGGGGCGCTTGAGGGCCTGGAGAGCGCGGGCGTAGACCTGGCGCGCGGTTCGCTTTTCAAGCACGGCACGACCCACGTCATCAATGCCTTCATCCAGCGCAACGGCGCGAAGACGGCGCTGGTGACGACGCGGGGATTTTCCGATCTGCTGGAGATCGGCCGGGGCAATCGTCCGGTGCCGTTCTCGCTGCGCTATCGGCGGGATCCCGTGCTGGTGGCCCGCGATCTGCGCTTCGACGTCGAGGAGCGCATCGATGCGCAGGGTCGGGTGATGACCCCCCTGGACGAAGGCGAACTCGAAGCGCTCGCGGATCGGCTGGGCGCACTGGGTGTCGAGGCTGTCGCTGTGGCCTTCCTGAACGCGTACATCAATTCCGATCACGAGCGCCGTGCGGTCGAGATCCTGAGCAAGCGCCTGCCCGCCGCCTATGTCACGTCCGGCAGTGCTTTGAGCCGGGAGTGGTACGAGTACGAGCGCACGTCGACCGCCGCCGCCAATGCCTACGTCGGCCCGAAGATGCGCGGCTACGTGGATATGTTCGATGCGCGGCTCAAGCAGCGTGATTTCGCCGGCACCTTTTACATGATGGGGTCCAACGGCGGGGTGCTTTCGACCGAGCGTTCGATCGCGGAGCCGATCGCGCTGGTCGAGTCCGGCCCCGTCGGCGGCTGCATCGGTGCGGCAAGATATGCGGCGGAACTCGGGATCGAGCGTGTCATCGCATTCGACATGGGGGGGACCACGGCCAAGTGCGCCCTGGTGATGGATGCGCAGTTCGATGTGCAGCCGCTCTATTATGTGGGGGGCTATGACCATGGATTCCCTTTGCGTACACCGGTCATCGACATCGTCGAGGTCGGTGCGGGCGGGGGGTCCATTGCCCACATTGATTCCGGCGGTGATTTCCTGGTCGGCCCGCAGAGCGCGGGCTCGGAGCCGGGGCCGGTGGCTTTCGGCCGGGGCGGTCAGGAACCCACGATCACCGATGCCAATCTGGTGCTGGGACGTATCGGTGCTGGAAAATTCATGAGCGGACGTCTGAGCCTGGACGTCGACGCCGCCGCGCGGGCGATCCAGACGCGGATCGCCGAGCCGCTGGGCTATGGCGAGGCCGGCGGCGTGGACGTCGCGGCCCAGGGGATCCTGGATCTGGCGAACATCGCCATGACCAATGCGATCAAGGAAATTTCGATCGAACGCGGCTATGACGTGCGCGAATTCGCGTTGATGGTCTTCGGCGGCAGCGGTCCCTTGTTCGGCTGCCAGCTGGCGCGCGCCTTGAACATTCCGCGCGTCATCGTGCCGCCGCACCCCGGGAATTTCAGTTGTCTGGGCATGTTGCTGGCCCCGATCCGCGTCGATCTGGCGCGCACGGTCATCGGCGACGTGTCGGCGGAGACGTTGCGTCGGGCGGAGAGCGTCTTCGAGGCGCTGGAATCCGAAGCCCGCACCACCCTGGAGCGCGAATGCGGTTCCGGTGCTATGAGCAGCGAGCGATCGTTCGAAATGCGTTATCGGGGGCAGAAGCATAGCGTGCAGGTCCGGATCGATCGCGATTCGACCATTGATGCCATCGCGCGCAAATTCGGCGAAATCTATACCGCCCGCTACGGTCACGTGAATGCCGATTGCGCTGTCGAGATCGTCGGGGCGCGGCTGTTCATGGAGGGCGACGTGGCCCGTCCGACATTGGCGTCTTTGGGCGTGGCGGCGCCGGGGACGGTGCCGGCCCCTTCGTCCAGGCGTCCGGTGTATTTTTCCAAGCCGTTCAACCGCGTCGAAACGGATGTCTGGGATCGCGCATCCCTGCCGGCCGGCTTCAAGATTACGGGGCCGGCGATCATCGAGGAGTACAGCTCGACCACGGTGATCCTGCCTGGTGACGTCGCCGAAATCGGGCGGCTGGGCGAAATCTCGATCGAGTGCGACCTGTCATGAAGCGGAGTGATGTGATGGATATCCAGGCGGCCGATTCGGCCAAAGGCAATGATCGGGCTTTGGCGCTCGACGATTTGATCACCTTGCAGATCATCCGGAACGATCTGGTGTCGATTCCCAATCAGATCGACCGGAATGTGACGCGGACCGCGTTTTCCCAGTTGATCAACGAGTACAAGGACTATGCGGTGGGGATTGTGGATCCCGAGGGGAACCTGATTTCCCAGTCGCGCGGCAGCCTGCTGATCTTTGCGGCGAACGCGCTGGGCACCGCTGTCCGGGATGGTCTGGCCTTGTATGGGGCTGATCAGATCGCCGAAGGCGACGTACTGATCTCGAACCACGCAGAGACGCTGGGTCAGCACCTGAACAATGTCGTCATGTACACGCCGGTGCGCGCCGATCAGGGGCGGGGCGAGATCGTTGCGTTCTTCTGCGTGCTCATGCACTGGATCGACGTCGGCGGCATCATGGTCGGCTCGAGCACCTCGACCTCCACGACTGAAATTTTCCAGGAAGGCATTCAGTTCCGGACCGTCAAGTTGATGCATCGGGGCGTTCGCTCCGAGGACATGTTCCGCATGATCCGGTACAACACGCGCTTCCCGGAAGAGCTGATCGGCGACGTCGAGGCACAGATCGCTGGCTGCTTGCTGGGCCGGGACATGGTGGCCCAGATCGTCGGGAAATACGGTGTCGGGCGGTTCCGTGATGCGGTCGCGGCGATGCGGTCGCACGCCCGCCGGCTGGGCCAGATCGCGATCGAATCCGCGCCTCAGGGAGAGTTTTCCGCTCATGCCTTTCTTGACAACGACGGCGTGAACTTGGACCGGACCGTGCCGATCGGCCTCAAAGTGCGGTTGGATGGCAAGCGCCTTACCGTCGATTATGTGGACGTGGCGGATCAGTTGTCGGGGCCCATGAATGCCGGCCGCAATGGCGGCGCGGTTGCGGCCGCGCGGATTGCGCTCAAGTATTTGATTTCGCCCGACGAGCCGCTGAACGAGGGCGATTTTGATTTTCTCGATGTCGAGATCCCCGAGGGGAAATTCCTCTCGGCGCGGCGCAATGCGCCGCTGGGATTGTCGGGACACATGATTCCGACCACGGTGGACACGATTCTGCGGGCCCTGGCTGAACCCTTTCCCGATCGGGCGGCGGCGGCGCATCACGGCACTTATGGTGCCTATGCGTTTCACGGCAAGAGCGCGCTTACCGGCGAGCCTTTCTTCCATCTTGATACGTCGGTGGGGGGCTGGGGCGCGTCTTCAAGCATGGATGGCTATGGCCCTTCGCGGTCCAACGTCCATGGTGACACGTCCGACGTGCCGATCGAGGTGCAGGAGGCCTATTACCCGTTTCGCTTTGTCTCGTATCGCTTGCGGTGCGACTCCGGGGGTGTGGGTGAGTTCCGTGGCGGTCTTGGGGTCGAGAAGACCTATCTCGTCACCGGATCGTGCCGAATCACCTTGAAGATCGACCGGACCAAATGCGCACCCTGGGGGGTGGCTGGCGGCGGCGAAGGCTGGGTTTCGGACGTCGATATCCTGCGGCGTGACGGTACCCATATCCGTTCCTTCAAGGGTACCTATGATGTGGACGAGGGGGATCGCATCGTGATTCGCACCGGTGGCGGCGGCGGCTATGGTCCCGCCTGGAAGCGGGATCCGGAGCGTGTCAGAACCGATGTCCGATTCGGTTATGTATCGGCTGCATCCGCATACGAGCACTATGGAGTGGCTTTTGTCGAGGGCCTGGAGATCGATGCGGACAAGACTGCGGCCCGGCGTCGGGCACTGTCCGCGCAGCCGGCCGCAGGCCATCCGGTGGTTTCTTGAATACGCCCAAGGAGGGTTGGAACATGATCGATGAAACGCATGACGCGGGGCTGACGAGCTGGGTGCTGGGCGCCGAGGAGCCGGGCGGCGACTTTCCGATTCAGAACCTGCCGTTCGGTGCATTCCGGGTCGAGATGAATCAAGCTCCGCGGCTGGGGGTTGCGATCGGAGACTGTATTCTGGATCTGCGCGGCGCCGCAGAGAGCGGGCTGCTTGACGGACTGCCCGAGCCGCTGACGGATGCCTGCTGCGCGTCGACGCTCAATGCCTTGATGGCGCTTGGGTCGACGCACTGGCATATGCTGCGCTTGGCGCTGTCCCGGTTGCTGCGCAGCGGCGCCGAACAGCAGGCGCAGACTCGGGCGCATCTGCGACCGATGGGAGGGGTCGATATGGTGATGCCGGCCGAGATCGGAGACTACACGGATTTCTACACATCCATCCATCACGCCGTCAATGCTGGCCGGCTGTTCCGTCCCGATAATCCGTTGTTCCCCAATTTCGAGTATCTGCCTGTCGGTTATCACGGCCGTGCCTCTTCGATCGTGGTCAGCGGCCATCCGTGCCGGCGTCCCTGGGGTCAGCAGCGGCGCCCCAACGAGGCCGACCCGGTTTTCGCGCCGACGGCCAAGCTCGATTTTGAACTCGAATTGGCGGCGTTTGTTGGACCGGGCAATGCCTTGGGCCAGGCGATTCCGATCCATGCAGCAGAGGCGCAAGTCTTCGGGATGTGTCTGCTCAACGACTGGTCGGCCCGGGATATCCAGGCCTGGGAATATCAGCCGCTGGGGCCGTTCCTGGGCAAGAGCTTCATGACGACGATTTCCCCTTGGGTCGTGACGATGGAGGCCCTGGCGCCGTTCCGGCTGCCGATGATCCAGAGCCCGGGTCGTCCACAGGCGCCGGCGTATCTGGTCGATGAGGCTTTGGACCGGCGCTGCGCCTTGGACATCGAGGTCGAGGTGGCTCTGGCGACCGACAACATGCGCCGCCAGAATGTGGCGCCGGCGGTGCTGGGGCGGGCCCAGTTCTCCCAGCAGCACTGGAGCGTGTTCCAGATGCTGACGCACCATGCGAGCAATGGCTGCAATCTGCGGCCCGGTGATCTGTTCGGCACGGGTACCATTTCGGGTCCGGAACTGGGCGAGGAAGGCTCTTTGTTGGAGAAGACGCTGAATGGCACGCGTCCGGTGGCGCTGCCTGGAGGCGAAACCCGACGTTTTATCGAGGATGGAGACGAGATCGTCATGCGGGCGCGTTGTGCGCGGGACGGGTTCGTGCCAATCGGGTTCGGGGAATGCCGTGGCCGGGTCGAACCGGCGCATGGGGGCGCCTGAACGGGGTGAGCAAGGTTGCCCCAGGGTGGGCATGAACGGGACAGCAGGAGACTACATGATGTCGAGCAAAGCAGATGAGACGGTTCGTCAGGATCGGGAAGCCGGTGTGCGCGCGGCGCTGGAGCGGGTCCGTGCGGTGGCCGCGCAGGGGGTGACCCGGGCGAACCTGGAGACGATTCTGGACGAGTTGAAGCGTCTCGCGACGCTGCGGTCGTGGTGGGCCGAGGCGCTGTTCCCCCCGCCCGAGGCGCCCGAACGCCAGGCACGCTATCTGATCTCCGAGGACGAAGACCGGACTTTCGCGCTCTATCTCAATGTGATGCGTCCGGGCAAGCTGATTCCGCCGCACAATCACACAACGTGGGCGTGCATCGCTGCGGTCGAAGGGATAGAACACAATCAGGTCTATCGCCGGCTTGATGATGGCGCGCAGGCAGGCGTGGCGGTTCTTGAAGACGACCGTCTGGTCGTCGTCGGACCGGGGACCGGGATCGCGCTCATGCCGGACGACATTCATTCGGTGTCGATTCAGGGTGAGCAGGCGATCCGTCATCTGCATTTGTATGGTCGTGCGCTTGAAACCTTGGATGAGCGCATTGTCTTTGATCTTGCGGCACAGACCTATTCGAAAATGGGTCTTGGTGTCGCCACCCGGCGTTGAGCCATGACTGAATTTCTGGAAGATGCTGTTGAAGCGCACGCTGACGTTCTGGTCTTTGGCACGGGGGCTGCGGGGCTGACCGCCGCGCTGGTGGCCGCTGCCGAAGGCCTGGAGGTACGGATTTTTGAAAAATCGGCGTTTGCAGGTGGCACGACCGCGACTTCGGGGGGCTCTCTGTGGGTGCCGGGGTCTGCGCCGGTGCTGCGGAACACGCCCGAAGTCGGCACGGATCTCGCCAGACAGTATCTCCTGGGCGAACTCGGGGAATGGGTGCGGCATGATCTGCTCGACGCGTTTCTCGCTGCAGCCCCTGAGGCGATCGACTATCTGGAACAGCAGAGCGAGGTGAAGTTCGCGCATGCGACCAACCCCGACTATCACGCGGACCGGCCTTTCGGGTCGGCCACGGGACATGCGATCACGGCCGTGCCGTTCGATGCGCGCCGGCTAGGGCCGGACTTCGAGCGTTTGAAGCCGCCCAGGGATATCTTCATGGTGCTGGGCGGCATGATGGTCGGGCGGCGCGAGATCCCGATGCTTGTCCGGCCTTTCGCGAGTTTTGACAGCTTTCGTCGGACCATCGGTCTGCTGGCCAATCATGCGCGTGATCGACTGCGCTACACGCGCGGCGCGCGTCTGCTGATTGGCAATGCCCTGATCGCCCGGTACATGTACAGCTTGCGCCAGCGGGGCGTGCCTATCCAGTACGAAACCCGGCTGGTCGAGTTGTACCTGGAGCAGGGCCGTGTGGCTGGGGCGATCATCGAGCAGGGCGGTCGCCGACGCCTGGTGCGGGCGCGTCGTGGCGTCGTGCTGGCGACCGGGGGCGTGCCGCACAGCGCGGCGTTGCGCGCCGAGCTGATGCCGGCACACCCGCATGAGGACTCGATGGCTGATGAGGGAAACACAGGGGATGGTGTGGCCGCGGCTCGTCGGGCCGGGGCTGCCGTGGACCGCGCAGTGTCCAACCCCGCCTACTGGTCGCCTGCCTCGGTGCGGCACACGGCGGACGGCCGCCGGATTCTGTGGATCCACGGTCACATGGATCGGGGCAAGCCGGGTCTGATGGCCGTGGGCGCATCGGGGAAGCGTTTTGTCAACGAGGCGGACTCCTATCACGACTTCGTGCTGGCGATGTTCGGGGGAGAGGGCCAGGCGCCAATGCTGCCCGCCTATCTGATCTGCGATCATCGGTTCATCCGGAGGTATGGCTTGGGTCTGGTGCGGCCGAAGGTTTCCAGGATCGAACCGTTCGTGCGGGATGGTTATTTGGTGCGCGCGGATACGATCGAGGCGCTGGCGCAGCGCGTCGGCATCGACCCTCAGACCTTGCGCGACACAGTCGAAACTTACAACGCCGATGCGCGCACTGGCGTTGACCGAGAGTTCGGCCGCGGCAGCCGGACGCTCAACCGCTTCAATGGCGACCCAGAGCAGCGTCCCAATCCCTGTCTGGCACCGATTGAACACGCGCCGTATTACGCGTTGGAGGTCCGGCCATGCACTATCGGGACGGCGATCGGCCTGGCGACCGATGCCGATGCCCGGGTGCTGGATGCGCACGGGCAGGTCCTGGAAGGGCTCTACGCCTGTGGGAATGATGTCAGTTCGGTGTTCCGGGGGTTCTACCCGGGGCCGGGGGCAACGCTGGGTGCGGCCGTCGTCTTCGCTTATCGGGCGGCCAGGCATCTGGCCGCTGCGGATGCCTCCCCTTTTTCCGGATAGTGCCATGCATATGATTTCTCCCCGGGTTTTGCAGTCGTGGCTGCTCGAAGCGCAGACGGAGCTGGCCCTGCTCGATGTCCGGGAAGCCGGTGAGTTCGGGTGGGGCCATTTGCTGTTCGCCGTGCCAGTTCCGTACAGCCGGCTGGAGTTCGAACTTGGCCGCCTGGTGCCGCGCAGGGGCGTGCAACTGGTCCTGTATGACGATGGGCAGTCAGGCGTTGCGGCGCGCGCTGCTGAGCGTGCCGTAGCGCTTGGGTATGAGCGAGTGAGTGTGCTCGAGGGTGGGGCCGAGGGATGGCAGCGCGCCGGCTACCGGCTGTTTGCGGGGGTCAATGTGCCGAGCAAAGTATTCGGCGAGCTGGTGGAGGAAACCCACCATACGCCGCGCATTTCGGCTCAGGATCTCCATACCCTGCTAGCGCGCGGGGCGCCTATCCTGGTCGTGGACGGCCGACCGCTTGCCGAATACCGGAAGATGAACATTCCGGGCAGCGTCTGCTGCCCGAACGGCGAGCTGGCGTACCGGATCTCTACCCTGGTCGAGGACGAGTCCGTGCCGATCGTCGTCAATTGCGCGGGCCGGACGCGCAGCATCATCGGCGCGCAGACGCTACGCGAGATCGGTTTGCGCAATCCGATACTGGCGCTGGAGAATGGCACGCAGGGATGGACCTTGGCGGGATTTGAACTGGAGCATGGCAGCACGCGCCCTTATCCTGCCGTGTCGCCAGCCGCCGCACTGGCCGCACGCGCCCAGGCCGCAACGGCCCTGGCGGCGGAGTCGGGTGTGCGCAGCCTCGATCTGGACGAGGCCCGGCGCTGGTTGGGGGATACGTCGTGTACCACGTACCTGCTCGATGTGCGGACGCCAGAGGAGTTTGCGGCGGGTGCCGTGCCAGGGGCCTGGAGTGCGCCGGGCGGCCAGTTGATCCAGGCGACCGATCAGTCACTGGCGGTGCGTGGCGCCCGGGTCCTGCTGATCGACCATGACGGGGTCCGGGCGCCGGTGGTCGCACAGTGGCTGCGGCGCATGGGCTGGGATGCACATACCGTCAGCGTTCCTTTGGGCGCGGACCTCGGTGTGCGCAGCGGTCCAGCCGTTGCCGAACCGCTCATGCCTCTGCCGCCTGCGGTCGGCCTCTCACAACTGGAGGCCTGGCGCCGTGACGGCTGTTGTCAGCTCATCGATGTCCGGCCCAGCATGGATTTCCGGCGTGGGCATATCCCTGGGGCCGTCTGGGCCGTGCGGCCTCGTTTCGATCGGCTCGATCCGTCGGATGAGCGGCCGGTCGTGCTGGTGTCCGACGACCTGGAGATGATCCGGATGGCGGCTCAGGAATGGGTGGCGATCAGGCCGGCTGTCGCTCTATACCAGCTCGAAGGTGGTTATCGCGCCTGGGTGGCGGCGGGCGGTCGTGCCGAGGTGACGCCCGAGTACCCGAGCGATCTGGAGGCGATCGATTATCTGTTTTTCGTGCATGACCGCCACGATGGCAACCTCGAAGCTGCGCGCCAGTATCTTGCATGGGAGCAAGGCCTCGTCGCGATGCTGGAGCCGGCGGAACGTGGGAGATTCGATCCCTAGAAGGGCCTGCGGCTAGGCTGATGTCGCTGGCTTATGGCTCCGACCATATCCTCAGCAGGTTGTGATAGACCCCCGTCAGTTGGGCGACGGTTTCGGGGTCGGCGCCGGCCTGGATCAGGCGTTGGATGGCGATGTCCTGGTTCAGCAGCAGCGTGCGGCGGCCGTCATCGCGCACCAGGCTCTGGGTCCAGAAGAATGCGCCATAGCGCACGCCCCGGGTGGCTGTTCAGGCGGCGTCTTCCGTGGTGGTAGAATTCATGAGAATAATTCTCAATAAATAAAACGGCTTTGCAGCAGGACCGTGATCGCCCCTCCCTTAGCACCCCGCGAAAACCACGAAATCAGGCAACTCGGCCGCGTACGCACCGACGCCTATGCCTGGATGAAGTTCATCCCGTCGTCCGGCACGCGCACGCTGGAAGGTCTGCCGCCGCGATTGCGCGAGCACCTGGAAGCCGAGATGCGCTACGCACGGGATGTCCTGGACCCCCTGGAGCCCGCCGCGCGGTGGTTCCGCGAGCGCCTGGCGGCCGGGGCGCCGGAGGTCCGTGAACCGGCGCCCGAGGTCTCCGGAGGCTGGCGCTACCATGCCGGACTTCCCCAGGGCGGCTCGCACCGTATCTTTTCCCGCACCGGAGCGGATGGCCGGACCCAGCGCCTGCTCGACGAGGCTGTGCGCGCCGAGGGGCATGCCTACTATCGCGCGACGGATCACCAGCCCAGCCCGGACGGCCGTTATTTCGCCTGGGCCGAAGACGTGGTCGGCGACGACCGGCATCGGATCTGCCTGCTCGATATCGACAGCGGCGCCATCCGCATCCTGGTACCGTCCGATGCCTTTGGCTACGGTGGCTTCACTTTCTCGTCTTCGTCCCGTTACCTTTTCTGGATCTGGCGCGATGCGCACAGCCGTCCGACCCGGTTGTACCGTTCCCCGGTCGAGGACGGCGAGGCGGCCCTCGTCCACGAGGAGCGTGATCCCGCGATCTTCATGCGGGTGGCGCGCACGGCGGCCGGCCGTTTTGTGACGCTGACGCTGGCTGGTCCCGACACCGGCGAGGTCCGTCTGATCGCCGCCGACGCCGAGACCGATCCGCCACGGCCGGTGCGACCGCGCCGGCCGGGTGTCCGCTACGAGGTGGACGAGTGGAACGGCGCTTTGCTGATGCTGACCGATGCGGATGGGGCGATCGACCGCAAGCTGTTGCGCCTCGATCCCGTCACGCTCGAGGTCCGCGATGAGTTGGTCCCTCACCGCGCTGGTGTGCTCATCATCGCCATCCGGCCTTTCGTCGAGGCGCTCGTCCGGCTGGAACGCGCACAGGGCCTGCACCGTCTCGTGCTGACGCATCCCGACGGGCGCGAGACGACGATCGGTTTCGACGAACCTGCCTATAGCCTCGAACTCGCCGCCCTGCAGCCGTATGACGCCGGGCGGGCACGCATCGTGCATCAGGCGCCGGCCAGCCCGCCGCGCTGGGTAGACGTAGATCTGGCGAGCGGGCGGCTGCATGAGGCGGGACGAACTGATCCGCGCGGCTTCGATCCCGCCGCATACCGCGTCGAACGCCTCCAGGCACGGGCGCCCGACGGCGAGGCCGTGCCGGTCACCGTGCTGTCCCGGCGGGATGCGCAGGGGCCGCAGGCGCTGCTGCTGACGGGCTACGGCGCCTACGGCATCGCCCGGGAACCCGATTTTTCCTGGCCGGCCACCGTGCTGGTCGACCTCGGGTTCCGGTATGCAATTGCGCACGTGCGCGGCGGATCGGAGAAGGGAGCGCGCTGGTACCAGGGCGGATGCCGCGAACGCAAGGGCCAGTCGATGACCGATTTCATCGCCTGCGCGCGCCATCTGGTGGCAACCGGCCATGCCGCCCCCGGTCGGATCGTGGCCCATGGCGTGTCGGCAGGCGGGCTGCTGGTGTGCGGCGCCATGAACAGGGCGCCGGATCTCTGGGCGGGCGTGATCGCCCAGGTGCCTTTTGTCGACATGCTCAACACCATGAGCGACGCCGACCATCCGCTGGTGCCGCTGTTGCGCCCGGACTGGGGCGATCCGCTGGCCGATCCGGACGCCTATGACTGGATCGCCGGCATTTCGCCCTACGAGAATGTCACCCAGGCAGCTTATCCGCCGCTGTTGTGCACGGCCGGACTGAAGGACGACCGCGTGCCCTATTGGGAGCCGGCCAAGCTGGTGGCGAACATCCGCCACCGGGGGACGGGCCGCAACCCGGCGGTCCTGGTCCTGGATCCGGACAGCGGCCACCAGGGCAGCGCTGACCGGGACCGGGCGTTCGAGCAGGCGGCGCTCTTCTGGGCCTTCGCCTGCCGATGCGCGGGAGTGCCGGTGCCGCCGGACGGGACGGGGCGCTCCTAAGCGGGGTTTCCCGCCGTCAGCCGCCGTTCCCTGAGCGTCCGCAGGACGGATCGCAGGGCGCAGGCGGCCGACACCGTCAGCGCGGGCAGGGCCACGGCGGCGACGGCGCTCAGCAGATGCTTTTCGAACACACGGTCCGAGAGCATGCCGGCCAGCAGAGGGCCGGCGGCACCGAACAGCGAGACAACGAAGCTCCATAGGGCGAAGCAGCGCGCCCTGAGGGACGCGGGCGCCAGATCCTGCAGCATGGTGGGCACCAGGGCGTTGGCCGTGCAGGTCATGAACAGGAACAGCCCGACGGCGATGAGGGCCTGGTCGAGTGTGCGCGTGGATGTCAGCAGCAGAAGCGCCGGGATGCCGATGATCACCGACAGCCCCATGATCAGGGGTCGGGCCGCCTGACAGACGCTTCGGGCCAGAGCGCGGTCCAGCAGCCCGGCCACCGGCAGGCACCCGACGCTCGTGATCAGGATGATCAGCCCCAGGGCGTGGCCGATGTCGCCGGGATCTGCATCGAACCGGCGTTCCAGCGACAGCGCGATCAACTGGTTGAGCGCCTGCACCGCGGTGATCAGGCAGCCGGCCGTGCCGGCGAACAGGCCGACGGCCCGCCAGCGCAACCGCAGGAAGGCGAGCAGCGAACCCTGGGCCGCGCGATCGTCCACGCCGAGTTGCCGGACGGGATCGGCCGTGAGGACGCCGAGCAGCAGCAGGGGCAGGCCGGCCGTGCCGAGCAGCAGGAAAGCCTTGCGCCAGGGTTCGGCGTGCCAGGCGGACAGCGCGTCGGCCGTGGACAGGATTGCGCCGCTGAAATAGAAGCCGCCGCTCGCCCCGGCCGCCATCAGGGCGGCGAAGCCGAGATTGGCCGCCACCCGGTGTCGCTCCGGCGCCAGGTCTGGAATCATGGAGTAGACCAGCGGAACCATGGCGAATTCGGTGATGCCAGCGGCCGAGCGGCCGAGGAAGAAGAGCGGGAACGTGTGCGCGATGGCGCTCAGCCCCATCAGGACGGATGAGATCGCGATCAGGCACAGCAGCACCCGCTTGCGCGAGTAACGGTCCGCGAAGCGCGCCAGCGGGATCGCCAGTGCGCTGGCGATCAGGATCCCCGCCAGGCCCTGCAGCGCGCCCAGGGCGGCGTCACCGACGCCGAAGCTCTTCTGGATGGCGGACAGGGAGACGGCTTGAAGCCCCATGTCGGCCATCTGCAGGCCGGCCGAGATCCCCAGGAAGGCGACCGTGAAAATGCCCTGCGGCGTCCCGGCGGGCGCCTGCGCAGGGCAGGGGCGTGGCAAGTCCAGGGTCAGCGCCATTGATACTGCAGTTGCATGTCGATGGTGCGTTCGCCGCCGTAGTAGCAGTAGAAGTCGCAGCCGCTGACGTAGGTCTTGTCGGTCAGGTTGCGCGCGTTCAGCTGCACGGCCCAGTTGCGATCGATCCGGTAGCGCG
>JAHRWZ010000100.1 GCA_019104865.1 Castellaniella sp.
CTGATGCCGCTGCCGATCCACTACGCCCACCGCGTCATGCAGCGCCAGGCCGAGGTGCGCAAGGACGGCCGCCTGCCCTGGCTGCGCCCGGACGCCAAGAGCCAGCTCACGGTCAAGTATGTCGACGGCAAGCCGGTGGCGATCGATACCGTGGTGGTGTCCACCCAGCATGATCCTGGCATTGCCCATGCCCACCTGTCCGAAGCCGTGGTCGAGGAAATCATCAAACCCGTCCTGCCCAAAGAGCTCCTCACGGCGCAGACCAAATATCTCGTCAACCCCACCGGCCGCTTCGTGGTCGGCGGCCCGCACGGCGATTGCGGCCTGACCGGGCGCAAAATCATCGTCGACACCTATGGCGGTGCCGCCCGTCATGGCGGCGGCGCCTTCTCCGGCAAGGACCCCTCCAAAGTCGACCGTTCGGCCGCCTATGCCGGCCGCTATGTGGCCAAGAACATCGTCGCGGCCGGTCTGGCGGCGCGCTGCGAAGTCCAGGTGGCCTATGCCATCGGCGTGGCCAAGCCGGTCTCCCTGATGGTGAACACCTTTGGCACGGGCAAGATAGCCGATGAAAAAATCGTCGAACTCATAGGCCGTCACTTCGACCTGCGTCCCAAGGGCATCATCGCCGCCCTCGACCTCTTGCGCCCCATCTACGGCAAGACCGCCGCCTACGGCCACTTCGGCCGCGACGAACCCGAATTCACCTGGGAAAATACCGACAAGGCAGCCGCACTGCGTGCGGATGCGGGCCTGTAAGGCCCCGCCGCAGGCGCTAGTCGGTATTTCGGCGTAGGCTGACCTGGGCGGGCACCCAGGTCAAGGCGGGCACCGCCGGCCGTAGCCAAACTACGCAAGGCAGCCGCACTGCGTGCGGATGCGGGCCTGTAAGGCCCCGCCGCAGGCGCGAGTCGGTATTTCGGCGCAGGCTGACCTGGGCGTAAGCCCAGGTCAAGGTGGCTTGCCACCGGCCGCAGCCAAACTCCACAAGGCAGCCGTTGCGCACCTTGCGTGCGGATGCGGGCCTGTAAGGCCACGCCGCAGGCGCTAGTCGGTATTTCGGCGCAGGCTGACCTGTAAGGCCACGCCGGCTAGTGGCCGGCGATCAGGCGCTGATACAGTGCCACATAGGCCTGTGCCATCTGGGCGGCCGTGAAATGCTGCCAGTAGCGTGCCTCGGCGCGCTGGCCCATGGCCGCCGCCTGTTCGGGATGATTCCACAGCCACTCCATGGCCTGGCGCAGGGCCGCCGGATCGCTGGGCGGAATCACTAGACCCGTCTCGTCGCCGATGTTGATATAGGTGGTGCCGGTGCCGATTTCGCTGGAGATCATCGGCTTGCCATACATGGCCCCTTCCAAGAGCGAAATGCCGAAGGCTTCCGAACGCAGGTGCGAAGGAAAAACGATGGCATGGCAGAGCTGGAGCAGGGCAACCTTGTCCTCTTCCGGCAGATGACCGATGAAATGGATGTTGTGCAGGCCACGGCGCTGAGCGGCGACCTTCAATTCAGCCTCGATCGGCCCGGAGCCGACGATGACGATCGGATAATCCGTGCCGCCCGCCGCCTCCAGCAGGATGTGCAGCCCCTTGTAGTAACGCAGTACCCCCACGAAAAGGAAGAAGCGTGGTCCCAGGCGTGCGCGCCAGTCGGCCAGGCGCTGGGCCGAGGGCGTGGGATACAGCGCCTTGTCCAGGCCGATGGGGATTACCTCCACCTTGTCGGCATGGTTTTGCAGCACGCGGCTGGAGGCCAGATAGTTGGGCGAGGTGGCCACGATGCGATCCATCCCGGCCAGAAAGCGTTTTTTCAGGGGCTGATAGAGCTTCAGCAGCAGCTGCTGGCGGATGATGTCCGAATGGTAGGTGAGCACCGTCGGCCGCCGGATGCGGGCGGCAAAATGCACCATGTCCATGAACGGCCAGGGGTAGTGGAAATGGATCAGGTCGGCTTCCTGCGCCAGCTGTCGGAAAAGCGGCAGGGCGGCGGCGGAAAAGCGGGTCGAGGCGATTTCGAAATCGAGCGGCGCCCGATGCACACGATAGCCCTGCACCTCCTCCAGCGCCGGGTGCGGGCACGGTGCCAGGGTCAGCACATCCGTTTGCACCCCCAGCGGCTGGGCGCCGGCGGCGATCTGATGGATCACCTGCTCGACCCCACCGATGGTGTCGGGAAAGGCCGTCTTGTAGAAATGGAGTACGCGCATGGGGGCCGTAGTTTACTCGAAGCTGCGGCTGCTATCCGCGGACAGGGCGCCTGGTGCTGCAATCGTCGCGCTCAGACTGGGGTCAGCAGCGGCCACGGTATAGACATCGATGGGCCGCTCTGTGCCGCGCAACTGCAGTCGGCCGGCGCTGACCACTCGTGCGCGCAGGCGTGCCAGGCCGGCCTGCGCGCAGGGGCCGATCAAAAGCCGGCTGGCCTGATCGCGGGCCGCTGATTCCAGGCGCGAAGCGAAGTTGATGCAATCGCCCACAGCCGTATAGGTGCTGCGAAACGAGGTCCCCAGATCGCCCACCAGGGCTGGCCCGCTCTCGATGCCGATGCGCACGCGGATGACGGGCAGCCCGGCCGGCCGGCTTTGATTGTAGAGCGCGACCCGCTCTTGCATGGTGAGCGCCGTCTCGACGGCGAGGTCGGCCTGTGCGGGGCAATCAAGAGGCGCACCCCAGAAGGCCACCAGGCCATCGCCACTGTAACGGTCCAGCGTGCCGCCGGCCGCCAGCAGCGGCTGGGTCAGGCATTCGAGGATGTCCGTAGTCAGGCGCGCGGCGTCCGCCAGCGGCAGGGTGTTGGTGAGCCGGGTATAGCCTTCGATGTCGGCGATCAGGACGGTCACCTCGCGCAGGCTGGGTTGCAGGCTGTGATGCAGATTGGCGCGCAGGATTTCGTCGAGCACCGGGCGCGAGACGTAATGGGCCAGGGTGTTGATGGCACGTCGCACCTGCAGCTGGGCGCGCCACAGCTCATGCGGCACGCCCAGGAGGAGCAGCAGCAGCGTGCCCCACAGCGGGGCCGTGATCGACCATTCGGCCTGCTGCAAGGCGCCATACAGGGCGATGAACAGCCACAGCAGGGCCAGTGATGTGAGTCCCAGGGCGCTGAGCCAGGCCCGCTGACGCACAATGAACAGCCCGCCCAGGCTCATGGCCGCCAGCACCCAGGCCACGACCCCGACGCGTCCCGACCAGGGCAGGCGCAGCCGGCCGGCCTCGATGTCCAGCAGGGCCGAGAGACTGGCCGCATGCACCATGACGCCGCTGGTGAGTGCGGCCAGCGGCGTGCTGACCCTATCCCCCAGGCTCAGGGCGGAGGCACCGATGAGCACATGGCGGCCGCGCAGCAGCTGCTCATCCAGGGGCGCACCCAGGACGGCCTGGGCCGGAATCACCGTGTAGGCCGACAGAGCGTATTCATACGGAATGCGCCACTGGGCGGGGGTTTGCTGAACGAGCTGCATGAGGCGGGTAGGCTGCGTATCTGCTGCAGCACAGTTGAGGATGGCCACGGCCAGATGCGGGTAATCCCGTCCCGCGAAGCGGCTGAGCAGCGGCAGGCGGCGCAGCTGGCCGTCCGCATCGGGGCGAAATCCGATGTTGCCTACACAGCGCGCTTCGGCAAAACCGGCCTGATTGGCGATGTAGCCCTGGGCCGTCGCGGCCGCCGGCCCGCGGGTGGCGTTGGCACGGGGCTGTGGCACGGGCCAGCCCGCGCTCAGCTGGCCCTGGGCTAAGGGCGGCGTGCGCGCTGTGTAATCGAGGATTTGCGCCAGCACCAGCGGGCCATGCTGGGCGAGAGAGGCCAGGCGGGCATCGCCGCCCGGGTCCTGCGCTTCGGGCAGCACCATGTCCAGGCTGACCGTGCGGGCGCCGTAATCACTCAGCAAGCGCTCGACCAGCTCGGCCAGGCGGCTGCGCGGCCAGGGCCAGGGCCCCAGGGCGCGCAGCGAGGCTTCATCGATATCGATAATGGCGATGCGTGTCTCCGGCTGCTCGGAAGCCGTCAGGCGCAGCGCGAAATCGCGCAGCCCCTCGTCGGCCCGTTCCACCAGGGGCGGGCGCAGCCATTCCAGGCTGAGGCTGCACAGGCAGGCCGCCAGCACGATCAGCAGCCGCACGCCCCATACCGGCCAGACGCGTATCCCCGGCCGCCCTTTAGCGTGAAAGAACCATTCCATGTCGGGTCAAATAGACGAGCGCAGCGAGCCAGACAGTACCCCGCCTCGGGGCGGGGTCAGGGGTGGGGGGCAAGCTCATGGGCGTTCTTTCATGGCACGGGGTGTCGGGGGCAGGTCACTGCACATGAACGTTAGGCGAGCGTCTTGTCCGGCTCAAGGATCAGCGCCTGCAGTTGTTCGGGGTGACGGATCAGCAGACGGCGGGCGTCCTTTTCGATCACGCCTTGCTGGATCAGGACGTTGAGCGCCCGCGAGACCGTTTCCCGGCTGGTATTGGCCATGATGGAAATATCCTGCTGAGTGGGCGGCTGCTCGATCACACTCTGGCCATCCGGCATTTTTTTGGCCAACTGGGCCAGCAGCGCATACACCCGCTGGTGTGCCTGGGGCAGACCCAGTATGACGCGATGATGGGCCGCCTGGCGGATCTTGTAAGCCAGGCGCTGCATCATGCGCTCGACGATGAGCGGGTGCTGGTAGATCAGCTGCCGGGCCTGCTCGGCCGGCAGCAGTGCGATCAGGCCGGCCTCCATGGCGATCACCGAGGCCGAGCGTGGCAGACCGTCGATCACCGACAGCTCGCCGAAGTAATCCCCCGGCACCAGGATGTTGAGCCCCAGTTCGCGCCCATCCTCGGTCAGATCCACGGCGCGCAGGCGTCCGGCCAGCAAAAACAGCAGCTGATCGCCCGCGCTGCCCTTGTGCAGCACGTAATCGCCTTTGTTCATGCGCCGGAACTGCAAGGCCAGGCCGATTTGCTGCAAGAGCGCGGGCTCCAGGCCCGACAGCAAGGGAATGTTCTGCAGATGGACCGTAATCGTCTGGGCCGTCGCGCCGCTGCCCTCGGGCAAGGCACGGTTCGCCTCAGCAGAGGCCGCGGCTGAACTGCCTGCAGCCGACGAGGGCATGCTACTCATGGCGAGGGCCGGGGTCGCGATACGCCGGCCTATTCCTTGGCAACCCGTGCCAGGTCGGCATCCACCATCATCTGGATCAGCTGGGTCAGATCCGTGCGCGCGCGCCAGCCCAGGCGGGCCTGGGCCTTGGCCGGATTGCCCAAGAGCACATCGACCTCGGCCGGGCGGTAGAAGGCCGGATCGATCACCACCTGCTCTTCGGCATTCAGACCGACATGGCCGAAGGCGATGCGGCACATCTCGCGCACCGAGGTCGTGGTGCCCGTGGCAATGACATAATCATCGGCCTGTTCCTGCTGCAACATCAGCCACATGGCCTCGACATAATCACCGGCAAAGCCCCAGTCGCGCTGGGCATCGATATTCCCCAGACGCAGCTCGCGCGCCTTGCCCAGCTTGATGCGCGCCACCGCATCGGTGACCTTGCGGGTGACGAACTCGATGCCGCGCAGCGGCGACTCGTGGTTGAACAAAATGCCGCTCGACGCATGCAGGCCAAAGCTCTCGCGGTAATTCACCGTCATCCAGTGGGCATACAGCTTGGCCGCGCCGTAGGGGCTGCGCGGATAGAAGGGTGTGGTTTCGCTTTGTACCGTCTCCTGGATCAAGCCGAACATCTCGCTGGTCGAGGCCTGATAAAAGCGCGCCTGCGGGTTCACCAGGCGTACCGCCTCCAGCATGTGGGTGGCGCCCAGGCCCGTGATCTGACCGGTCAAGGCCGGTTGATCCCAGGAGGTGCCAACGAAGCTTTGCGCGGCCAGGTTGTACACCTCGCTGGCCTGGGATTTTTCCAGGGCGCGGATCAGCGAACCTTGATCGCACAGATCGCCCTCGATGAGCCGGACGGCCTCGAGCACCTCGAGATGGCGCAGGCGCCACAGCGTGTCCGTCGAACGGCGGGCATGCAGGCCGCAGACCTCATAGCCCTTGTCGATCAAGAGGCGGGCCAGATAGGCTCCGTCCTGGCCCGTGATGCCGGTGATGAGTGCGCGCTTACTTGCCAATTTGTTGCTCCCAATAGGTATAAATAGTCTGCAGCGTTTGCTCGAACGGAATTTGCGGCTGCCAGCCGGTGGCGGCCTGCAATTTACGGTAATCGCCATACACGCGCGGTTGGTCGGCCGGGCGATAGCGGGCCGGATCGACTTCAATGTGCGCGTCCAGCCCGGCGATGGCCAACAGTCGTTCGACGAGGGCGCGTATGGTCCGTTCGCGGCCGGAACACACATTGTACACTTCGCCGCTGGCGCCTCGCTCCAGCAGCAGCTCGTAGGCGCGCACCACATCGACGACATCGGTGAAATCGCGGCTCACCTCGATGTTGCCCACACTCAGCAGCGGTGGCTGCAAACCGTGGCGGATGCGGGCGATCTGGCGCGCAAAATCAGCCACCACGAAACTGGCCGGCTGCTCCGCGCCGATGTGATTGAAAGGCCGTGCCATGAGTATCTCGAAGCCGGTTTCCGCGCTTCGGCTCCATTGCAGGCACAGGGCTTCGGCCGCCACCTTGCTGACGGCATAGGGATTGGTCGGACACAGCGCCCGGCTTTCCCTGAGCGGCAGTTCATGCGCGTCCACCGGGCCATACACGTCCCCACTGCCAACGAATAGCAGCCGGCCCGTGAAACCCGTCTGGCGCAAGGCAGCCAGCAGACGATAGGTGCCGATGAAATTGACCTCGAACGTGGCCTCCGGATCGCGAAAGGCGTCCGGCACGAAACTGCGCGCCGCCAGATGGATCACCCGTTGCGGCCGCAGTTCGCCGAGCAGCGCAGCGAGGGCGGCCTGATCGCGGATGTCTAACCCTGGCCGCAGGGCGGACAGCCCCACGCTGTTGGCGATCGTGCGCAGCACATGTTGGCCGACGAAACCGGCATCGCCCGTGACCAGAGTGAGCGGGGCGTGGCTAGGAATGGATGCGGTTTTAGACATGGCGTGCCGCCTCATAGGCCTGCAAGGTGCGTTCGGTGCAGCGCGCCCAGGAAAAGCGGGCCGCCTGTTCGAGTCCGGCGGCCTGCGCCTGAGTGCGCCAGTGTTCATCTTCTAAGCCTGTTTGGAGCAGGGCCAGCAGCTGGTCTACATCCTTGGGCTCATGCAGGGCCGCCGCTGAGCCGGCCACCTCGGGCAGGGTGGAGGCATTCGAACAGACCACCGGCACGCCGCAGGCCATGGCCTCCAGCACCGGCAGCCCAAAGCCCTCGAACAGCGACGGGAAGCACAGCGCACCGGCGGCCGAGTAGATGGCAGGCAGATCCGTCTCGGGCACGTACCCCAGGGCATGGATGCGCTCCCGCCGTGGCGAAGCCTCGATGAGAGCGCAGGCCTCCTGATCGCGTTGTACGCTGCCGACGATCACCAAGTCCACACCGGCGCCGGGCATGAGCTCGAAAGCCGAGACCACCGCCTTGAGATTCTTCCGCGGATGCCCGGAGCCCACACACCCGAGGATGTAACCCGGCCCCACACCGTACCTGTCCCGGACGAGCTGAGCCGCGTCGGGAACGGGGCGGAACTGCGGGTCGACGCCCAGGGGCGTGACGACCACCTTGTCCTCGTCTAGTCCAAAGGCCCGGACGGCGTCTGCCTTGGTCCTCTCCGAGATGGCGATGACGGCCGAGGCACGTTGGGCCGAGCGGGGGATGATCGTGTCATAGTAGCTGCGCTCACGTGGGTCGTACAGCTCCGGGTAGGCCAGGGCGGCGAAGTCGTAGAAGGTGATGACAGAGGGCGCCGGGACGGTAGTGGGGAGTAGGCC
>JAHRWZ010000019.1 GCA_019104865.1 Castellaniella sp.
TTGACCGCCACGGGCTTGAACACCAGGTTGGCCAGCAGCACGCCGTAGAAGGTCGTCATCAGGGCCAGGGCCATCTGCCGTCCGATCGCCGTGATGTCGCCATCGCCCAGCAGGAACAGCAGATTGACCAGGCCCACCAGCGTGCCCACCATGCCGAAAGCCGGTGCAAAGCCCGCCATGACGCGAAACAACTGGGCCTCGGCGTGCTCCTTGGCCTTCATCCGCGCGATGCGCCACTGCAGCAGGTCGAGGATGTCCTGTTCCGGCACGTTGTCGATCACGAACTGCACGCCGTTGCGCAGAAAGGGGCTGGATACCCGTTCCAGCGCCTGCTCGACGGCGTGGATGTCGCTTTGCATCCAGATGCGGGCGATCTCGACCAGATCCTCGAGGTCCTTGTCGACGTCCAGGCGCTCGCGGTGCACGACGCTGCGGATCAGGCCGAAGATGCGCATGACTTCGCGCAGGGGATACGCGATGAAGGTCGCCGCCGCCGTCCCGATCAAAACGATGCCCAGGCCCGGCCAGTCGACGAACAGGCTCGGGTCCTCGGCCGACAGGAACAGGACGATGGCCAGCATCACGATGCTGGCGACGATGCCGATCAGGGTGGACGGATTCATGCGCGGGGGACTGTTGGACGGAAAACAGTGGCATCTTACCGTGATCGGCGGCGGCCGCGCTGGGAGAACAGCGGATGCTTTCATGTCCTCTGCAAGCCAGTTAATTCGCATAATGTATATTATGTAAAGTCATGGAACGATCAATGCTGGCCTGGCCCCACGGCATGCCGTTCTCTTGACTGCCGTCAACATGATCTTCACGCCGGACGGCACCATGGTTCTGCATCGCCTGCCCGCTGGTCGAGGGTCTATGCCATCCGTTCGACATCGATACCGGATATATGGTCCGTTCCGTTCCTTTCATCAGGAGATCATCATGCTTTCACCCTCACAAGCCGACAGCAAGCACCCGGCCGCCGATGTGCGCCACAGCCTCACCGAGGTCACGCATGACCTCGAAGACATCCTGCAGCACCTGGGCGATGCGGCGGATGGCCAGGCGGCGGGCATCAAGGAAAAAGCCGGCAAAGCACTGAGCAGCCTGCGGGATCTTGAGCAACAGGCGCAGGGGCGCCTGCTAGCGGCGGGCCATGACACGCAAAAATTCGTGCATGAGAACCCGTGGATGGTGATTGCAGCCGCGACCCTGGCGGCCTATGCCATCGGCTTGCTCACGAGATCGCGGCACTGAATCCTGGCTTGCGCGCTGCTGGCAGGCAAAGCGGCGCAGCCTCGTGCCGGGGCCTTCGCGTCAACCCGGCCGGCGCGTGACTGCCTCGGACCAGGAAAAACAAGCGTGGGCGTTGCACAGCCGTCCGATCAGATCGGTTTCGCAGGCGCAATCCCTCCAGAGCGTACTGCCCAGCAAGGCGCCAAGCATGGTATTGCCGTCCGATGCCGGATTCATGCTCATGATCCGCTGCGCGAGCAGCGCCGCAAGCGTCACGTTGCCATAGCCGATCGCCTGCAAGACGAAATGCGTCCATGAAACGCCGGACATCGTGCATGCGTTTCCAGCCCCGCGCGCCAGGCCACCGCGCGTGCTCACGACCATCATGGCATTGTCGAATTCGCACAGGAACCGCATGCGACGGACATCGAGCACAGGGCTGGTCCGCAAGCCGCAAGCGTACCCTGTCAGGAAAGACCGCCAGGAAGATGCCAGTCCCTGCCCCGTCGCGACCAGAGGCAAGGCGGCGACCATGGCCCCGAAAATGTCGACCTCACGCGTGCTTGAGATCAGCATGGGCAGATGCGTTTCGACCGGATGCCGGGCGGGCGGATCCGGGTCGGTCTGTGCCGGCCCGTCATCATTGCCGGCCAGCAGCCACGATGTCGGCCCGACCGCGCGACGACGGGCCTCGATGAGCCGCTCCGCCACGGCCTGCCAGGCCAGCAGCGCTTCTGTCTCGCGCAGATCCAGCGTCCATCCGCGCGATGGTTCCCGTGAGCCTGGATGCGCAGCGGAGGCCTTCGGCATATTCAACCGGACAAGATCCGGATTCCGGTTTTCCGCGTCCCGATCGATGCGCAAATTCATGCCTGCCGTCCGTCATGCCGGTCATGGCTGATGATCACCTTCAGCGCATTCTCTTGGGCCGCGTTGCCGAAAACCTCGTAGGCCCTCATGATTTCTTTGAAGTCGAAACGGTGCGTGATCAGATGTTCCGGTGCCAGCGTTTTCGATTTCACGGTCCTGAGCAGCATGGGCGTGGTATTCGTATTCACCAGACCGGTGGTCAGCGTGATGTTCTGGCTCCAGAGTTTCTGGAGGGCCAGGTCGACGCCTTTTCCGTGCACGCCGATATTCGCGATATGCCCGCCTGGCCGGACAATGCGCTGGCAGATGTCGAAAGTCTGCTGCACGCCGACGGCTTCGATCGCGACGTCGACGCCATCCCGGGTCTGGGCAAGAATCAGGTCCACGGCATTGCCTTCCCTGGTGTTCACGATGTGCGTCGCGCCAAACTGCCTGGCCAGTTCGAGGCGCGCCGGATCGGTATCCGCCACGATGATTTTGCTGGGGGAATAAAACCGCGCCGTCAGCAGCGTCGCCATGCCGATCGGTCCTGCGCCGATGATGGCGACCACATCCCCGGGCTTGACCGCGCCATAGAGCACGCCGATTTCAAAGCCGGTCGGAAAGATATCGCTGAGCATCACCAACGCCTCTTCGTCCACCCCTTCCGGTACGTGATACAGGCTGTTGTCCGCGTGCGGAATCCGTACGTACTCCGCCTGGGTCCCGTCGATCAGGTGCCCCAGCACCCAGCCGCCATCCTCGCAATGGGCATACATCTGTTTCTTGCAATACTCGCACTTCCCGCAGGATGTGATGCATGAGATCAGGACACGATCATGTTTTTTGAAAGAGCGGACGGCGCTGCCCGCTTCTTCGATGATGCCGACCCCTTCGTGGCCCAGGACTCTGCCGCTGGAGACCGTGGACACATCGCCCTTCAGGATATGCAGATCCGTGCCGCAGATCGTGGTGCTCGTGATTTTCACGATCACATCGGTGGGCTGGCGCAGGCTCGGGGCCGGTACCGTTTTCCAGGCGATTTGCCCTGGTCCAAGGTAGACCAGCGCTTTCATGGTGGATCGACGAGCCATAGGAAACTCCATTGCTTGCGACGAACCGCATAACCATGCGGCAATATGCTCCAGAGTATTCCGCCCCTGCCCCGCAATATTGACGCTGGTCAAGCAATCCCCGGACTCACGGCTTCAGCCTCTTCGCCATGCCCTTCCCCACCGTCCAGTCATGGCCCCGGGCAAACTTCGAACGATAGAAAAGCGTTTTGACCCACTGCGCCAAGGCCAGGTACATCGCCACCAGAAAGCCCAGGGCCAGGAAATAAGGCCAGGGCAAGGCTACGAAGCCGAAGAGCCCGGCCAGAGGTGAAAACACCAGTGCGACGGCGAATACCAGAAGGCTGGCCGCCGCCGCCCACAGCGCCGGGTGCGGGTGGCTGAAAAACGGATTCCCACGCGTGCGGATGACGAAGATGACGAGGATCTGCGTGGCCAGGGACTCGATGAACCAACTGGTCTGGAAAAGCGCTTCGCCCGCCTCCAGCACTCTCAGCAACAGATAGAAAGTCAGGAAATCGAACAAAGAACTGACCGGCCCCAGGATCAGCATGAAATTGCGCAGCAGCGTGACGTCCCAGTGCTGGGGCAATTTGACGTCCGCCTCGTCCACCCCGTCCAGCGGCAGTACCGTTTCGGACAGGTCATAGAGCACATTGTTCAGCAGCACCTGGGTCGGCAACATGGGCAGAAAGGGCAGGAACAGCACAGCGCCGGCCATGCTGAGCATGTTGCCGAAATTCGAGCTCGTCCCCACCATGATGTATTTGCGGATGTTCGCGAAAGTCCGCCGCCCTTCGCGTACCCCCTCTTCCAGCATCCCCAGATCATGTCTGAGCATGATCATGTCCGCCGAATCCTTGGCGACGTCGACAGCCGTATCCACCGAAATGCCCACGTCCGCGCTGTGCAGCGCCGGCGCGTCGTTGATGCCGTCCCCCACGAACCCGACGACGTGCCCCCGCCGGCGCAAGGCCAGGACCAGACGGTTCTTCTGGATGGGGCTGATGCGGCAGAAAAGATTGGCGGATTCGGCCCGCACGGTCAAGGCGTGATCGTCCAGCAAGGCGATCTCATGCCCCATCAGGACGCCCGTCACCGGAACGCCCAGGGCGTCGCATAAGTGTCGAGCAACGAGATCGCTGTCGCCAGTCAGGATCTTCACGGCGACGCCTTGTCCTGTCAGATGGGCGATCGCCCCCCCGGCGTCCGTTTTGGGCGGATCGAGAAAAGCGGTGTAACCGGCGAAGATCAGATCGTTTTCATCTTCGAGCTTTGCTTGCGTGGTGCCGGCCTGCGCCTTTTTCCAGGCGATGCCCAGAACCCGGTAACCATTCGCGCAGAGACCACGCAAGGTTTCCTGCGCCAGCGCCCGGGATTGCGCCGTCCATGGCCTGGCCTGGGCGTTCGTGTCCTCATACTGATCGCAGTGTCCCAGCACATCTTCGGGGGCGCCCTTGACGATCAGAAAGCTTTCGTCCCGATGGCGAAGCAGTACGGACAGGCGTCGGCGCTCGAAATCGAACGGAACCTCGTCGACCTTGATCCATGCGCTGATATCCACGTGCGCTTCGGCGAGGATGGCGTCCTCCAGGGGCGTATGCACTCCGGTTTCAAAACGGCTGTTGAGATAGGCCCATTCCAGCACATGCTCATTGTCGCGGCCGGCGATGTCCACATGACTGGACAGACTGATCCTCGCTTCGGTGAGCGTACCGGTCTTGTCCGTGCACAGGATGTCCATGGAGCCCAGGTCTTGCATGGCGGACAGCCGCTTGACGATGACGCCCTGTTTCGAAAGCCGGATCGCGCCACGCGACAAGGTCACGGTGACGATCATGGGCAGCAGTTCCGGTGTCAGCCCGACCGCCAGCGCGAGAGAAAAAAGAGACGACTCCAGCCAGGGGCGCTTCATCAGGCCATTGGCCAGGAGCACGAACAACACCAGCAGGAACGTGACGCGCAGAATCAGATAGCCGAACTGGCGCAGGCCCATGTCGAAGGCCGTCGGCGGCCGGTGCCCGGCAATG
>JAHRWZ010000020.1 GCA_019104865.1 Castellaniella sp.
CGCAACGCCTTCGCCTGGCCCGGCGCGCGCGCCTGGGGCAGCATCCTGCGCGACCTGCCGTGGTTCCTCTGGCCGACCTGGCCGCTGGCCCTGCTGGCGCTGTGGCGCTGGCGCGGCTGGTTCGGCGCGCCGCACATCGGCATCCCGCTGGGCTTCGCCGTCGGCGCGCTGCTGACGCTGCTGGCCAGCGCCGACCCCTTCGAGCCCGAATACGCCTCCCTGGCCGTGCCTTGCGCCGTCCTGGCGGCCTTCGCCCTGCCGACCCTGCGCCGCGGCGTGGTCAATACACTGGACTGGTTCGCGGTGATGTGCTTTTCACTGACGACCGCCACCGTTTGGCTGGGGTGGGTGGCCCTGCAGGCAGGCTGGCCCGCCCAGATCGCCGCCAACATCACCCGCCAGACCAGCGGCTTCGATCCCCACATCGCCTGGCCCGCCACGGCCTTCGCCGTCCTGGGCACCCTGGCATGGATCGCTCTGGTGCGCTGGCGCCTGCGCAGCCATCCGGCAGGACTCTGGCGCGGCACGGCGCTGTCGGCCGGCGGCCTGATCACCACTTGGCTGTTGCTGGCCACACTGTGGATGCCCGCACTGGACTATGTGCGCAGCTACCGCGACGTCTCGGCCTCGCTGGCGGCCGCCCTGGCGCGCGATCGCCGCCCCGGCGAATGCATCCGCACCCAGGGGCTGGGCAGCGGACAGCGGGCTTCGTTCCTGGTGTTCAACGGGATCGAGTTCAGCTTCGACGGCAACTGCCCCCTGCTGCTGCAGCAGCTCAGCCCAAGCAGCCTGGAGTCGGGCGCGGCCAGGCTGGCCGACCATCCCGCGCTCTGGGAAGGCCGCCGCGAACCGGACCGCCATGAAATGTTCCGCCTGTTGCGCCTGAATCCCTAGCGCCTCCCCTCGACCAGCCCCCGCACTCCATGACCGACGCTCCGCGCGCCGCACCCTGGCGCACCATCCTGCGACAGGCCTGGCCGATCCTGGTCAGTTCCTGGGCCGGAATCGTCTTCGCCGTGCTGGACACCGCCATGGTGGGTCACGCCAGCGCCGCCGATCTCCAGGCGATGTCGCTGGGCGCATCGGTCTACATCACGGTCTTCGTCGGCCTGATGGGCGTGGTGCACGCCCTGATCCCGATCATCGCCCAGCACTTCGGCGCCGGACGCCTGCGCGAGGCCGGACGGGCCTGGGGACAGGGCATCTGGCTGGCCCTGATCCTGTCGTTCCTGGGTGGCGCCTGCCTGCTGTTCCCCGACGCCTGGCTCAGCCTGTCCGGCGACGTCGAACCTGAAGTCCGTCAACGGGTGGCGGGCTACCTGATCGCCCTGGCCCTGGCCCTGCCGTCCGCCCTGTTGTTCCGCACGATCTACGCCACTGCGACGGCTATCTCGCAAACCCGCGAAGTCATGGCGATCAACGTCGGCAGCATCGCCTTCAAGCTGCTGTTCAACGTCTGGTTCATCTTCGGCGGCCTGGGCCTGCCCGCGATGGGCGCCGTCGGCGCGGGCATCGCCACACTGGTGGTCGACTGGATGATGCTTGCGGCCGGGCTGTGGATGATCCGTCACCGGCGGGCCTTTCGCGCCCTGGCCCCGCGGCTGGAGCGCCCACGCTGGGCCGACCAGAAGGAACTGCTGCGCCTGGGGCTGCCCATGGGCGGATCCTACCTGATCGAGGTCTGCGCCTTCAGCTTCATGGCGCTGCTGATCGCCCGCGACGGCCTGTACGTCAGCGGCGCCCAGCAGATCCTGGCCAACCTGATCGCCCTGGCCTACATGCTGCCGATGTCCCTCAGCCTGGCCACCGCTTCGCTCACGGCCCAGGCCGTGGGCGCGCGCGATCCCGCGCTGGCCCGGCGCACGGGCCTGAACGGGATCGGACTGGCTGCCCTGGGCGCGCTGCTCACCGGCGTGATCCTGGTCACGGGCCGTGACGCCATCGTGCGCACCTACACGGACGAGATCCAGGTGGCCGTGATCGCCCTGGCGCTGCTGCAGATCGCGCCCTGGTTCCATTTCTGCGACGCCATGCATTGCATCGGCGCGTACATCCTGCGCGCCTACAAGATCGCCCTGGTTCCGTTGATTCTGCAGATCACCGCGCTGACCGGGCTGGGCCTGGTGGGCGGCTGGTGGCTGGGCTACGGCCCGGCGGCCGGGGCGCTCGCCCCGGTGGCGCGCCGGCTGATGCCGGGCGCCCCCGTCGGGGCCGCCACCATGTGGATCATGGCGATGTTCGGGCTGCTGTTGTCGGCCCTGCTGCTGTTCGCCTGGTATGGCCGCGTCCTGCGGCAACAGGCGCGCGACGCCTGACGATCAGACCAGCTGGCCGGATTCGGCGGCCTCTCCAGCCGCCGGCTCCGGCTCCGGCTCGTTCGACCCGGTGGTGGCGGTGGTCACCAGTTCCACCACCTTGCTGCGCGACAACACGCCGATGAACTCGCCCTGCTCGCCCGTCACCGCCAGCGGCTCGGGCGTACGCAGCAGCCGCGCCAGCACTTCGTCCAGTCCGGCCGAGGCCGGTACGGACGCCATGTCGCTGAGATGCCTGGAAATGTCGCGCGCGCCCGCCTGCGCGGCGTTCTGGGCGTCGGCCCGCATCAGCACCCCTGCCAGGCGCTTGCCGTCCAGGACCGCCGCGTAGTCATAGTCCCGTGCCGCCAGACGTTCCAGCGCGCGCGCCGGATTCGTGCGCATGGTCAGCGTCAACGGGCGCTCGTTGCAGGCATGGGACGCATTCAGGACCTTGCCCCGGTTGACGTCCTGCAGGAAGGATTCGATGTAGTCGTTGGCCGGCGACAGCAGAATATCCTCGGGCGTACCTTCCTGGATCAGTTCGCCGTCCTTCAGGATGGCGATCCGGTTGCCCAGGCGCAGCGCCTCGTCCAGGTCGTGGGTGATGAAGACGATGGTCTTGTTCAGCTTTGCCTGCAGGGCCAGCAACTGGTCCTGCATCTCATGGCGGATGAGCGGATCCAAAGCGGAAAACGCCTCGTCCATCAGCAGGATCTCGGCATCCGTGGCCAGCGCCCGGGCCAGTCCCACGCGCTGCTGCATGCCGCCGGACAGCTGATGCGGGTACTGGGCCTCGAAGCCGGACAGGCCGACCTGCTCCAGCCAGTGGCGCGCACGCTCGTCGCGTTCGGCGCGGCGCACGCCCTGGACCGCAAGCCCGTAGGCGGCGTTGTCCAGCACCGTACGGTGCGGCAACAGGCCGAAGCGCTGGAACACCATGCTCATCTTGCTCTGGCGGAAGCGCTCCAGTTCGCGCGGCTTCAGGCTGACCACATCCACCCCGTCGACCAGGATCTGTCCGGCGCTGGGCTCGATCAGCCGGTTGAAGTGCCGGATCAGCGTCGACTTGCCGGACCCCGACAGCCCCATGATCACATGGATGTGACCCTCCTCGATGGACAGGCTGATGTCGCGCAGGCCCAGGGTGTGGCCGCTGCGTTCCAGCAGGGCTTCCTTGGACAGGCCCTCGCGGGCGGCGGCCAGCCAGCGGTCCGGATGCGGGCCGAAGATCTTGTAAATGTTGCGGACTTCGATTTTGCTCATTTCAGTGCCTCCTGGCCTGCCAGCGGCGACCGAAGCGCTGGGTGATGCGGTCGAAGATGATGGCGAGCACCACGATGCCCAGGCCGGCCAGCAGGCCGCGCCCGACCTGCAGCCGATTGATGCCCTGCAGGACCTCGTAGCCCAGTCCGCGCACACCGATCATGGAGGCGATCACCACCATGGCCAGCGCCATCATCGTGGTCTGATTCACGCCAGCCATGATGTTGGGCATCGCCAAGGGCAACTGCACGCCGAACAACTGCCGCGTGCGGCTGGCGCCGAAGGCCCGCGAGGCCTCGAGAACTTCCGCATCGACCAGGCGGATACCCAGATCCGTCAGACGGATCACGGGCGGAACCGCGTAGATCACGGTCGCAAAGAGCGCGGCCAGCTTGCCCAGGTTGAACAGCATCACCACCGGAATCAGGTACACGAAACTGGGCATGGTCTGCATGACGTCCAGGATCGGCAGCATGACGGTGCGCACCCAACGGAAACTGGCCATGGCAATACCCACCGGGATGCCGATGACCACGGAAAAAACCACCGCCACCAGCATCAGGGACAAGGTCTGCATGGAAGCCTCCCAGAGGCCGATGGCCCCCAGCAGGAACAGCAGCCCGCCCATGGCCAGGCTGAAGCGCCATTGGCGGCTGCCCAGCCAGGCGATGCCCATGACGACCGCCACGATCGCCCACCAGGGGGAGTGGCGCAGCAGGTGATCGGCCCAGATCAGCAGGTCGAGCAAGGGCTGCGTGACAGCCCGCAGCACATCGGAATACTGCGTGACCAGCCCATTGACGAAGGCATCGATGGGCCGTTGCAGATCCCGGGCTGAGATCAGTTCAGGGAACATTCGGCCTCCTTACAGGGCAGCCTTGACCCGATCGCTGACTTCAGCCGGCAACCACTGGGTCCAGATGTCCTGATAGCCCTTCAGGAACCACATGGCGGTCGGCTGGGGTTCGGCCTCGTTCTTTTCCATGTAGGCCATGGTCTGGTTCATGACATCCAGCGGCACTTTGACCTTGGA
Source organism: Castellaniella sp. (assembly GCA_019104865.1). GTDB lineage: Bacteria > Pseudomonadota > Gammaproteobacteria > Burkholderiales > Burkholderiaceae_B > Castellaniella. Next base: position 4,594 of record JAHRWZ010000020.1, read on the forward strand.
CAGGAAGGCCGTCAGGTGCGGCGCGTCCTGCGTGAACCGGGTCGTCACCGCTGTGAAGACGGGGTTCTCGGGATAGTCCGAAGGCTGGGGATTCTCGCAATTGGGATCGGTCAGGCATTTCTGCCTGGCGGCGTCATAGGGCGGGAGTTCCAGCTTGACCAGATCCATGGACCCGACCAGCGGCGTGGGATACCAGTAGTAGAAGGCCACGTTTTCCTTACGCTGGTAGGCGGCCGTCAGGGCTGCCTTCTGTGTGGCGCCGGTACCTGGCGAAAACAGGGTAAAGGTCTTGCCGAGGTCCAGAGCCTTGAACAGGTTCGTGCTGACGACCTCGCACCCCCAGCCCGCCGGGCAACCATAGAAACGGCCCTTCGAGGGCTCCTCCGGGTCCTTGAAGTCCTTCCAGTATTTCGGCAGATCAGATGCCTTCTTCAGGCCTGGCAGGCGTTCCGCCGTGTATTTCGGGATGAACCAGGCTTCGCCGCCCATGTAAATGTCGCCGATGCGCTTGACGCGGCCGGTGGCCTCGGCCTTCTGCCAGGGCTCCAGCGTGCTGTTCAGCCAGATCTCGCTGTTGATGTCCAGATCGCCGCGCTGCAGGGCCGCCAGCGCCGGCAGGGTTTCGGTCGGCAGGACTTCGGAATCGCAGCCGTAGCCGTGTTTGACGATGAAGCGCTCGACTTCGACCAGCACCAGGTTGGATTCCCAGTTCATGCCGCCAAAGCGCATGGGCCGGTCGAGTTCGCATTGCGGGGCCGCGGCGGCCTGTGCAGCGGCGGGGATCAGGGACAATCCCGCCAGCGTTGCTGTCAGGGCCAGGCCCAGGACGGATTTCGACCAGCGGACGGAAGAAGTCGCATTGCGCGACGCGGAAAGGGAAATAGACATTGAAGCCTCCTTTGGGTTACGGAGACGCCGGATGCCAACACGCATCGGCGCCATAGCTTAGGGGAGGGTGTGCGGAAGACGGTGAGGACCGCCAATACATACCAGCACTGCTGGCGCGAAGCACCAGAGACAGATCGTGATGGCACGCCCGAAACAGGCATGACCGCGATCAGATTGGACATGAAAAACTACAACAGATCCGTTATTTTACATGCAAGATGCAAGAAAATAAAACCCTTTGTCGAAAATCAGGGATTTTCCCTCCCGGGAACGGAGTCCCGGGAGGGAGCAAAACGCCGGTCTTGAAAGACGATTCAGCGCCCGGCGTAGATGTAGTCCCGCCGCCAGGGATAAGCCTGATCGGACGGGTAATCCAGCTCGTCGGAACGCCCCGCCGGCTGGGCCTGCACGAGAATCTGATGCAGAGAGGTCCAACCATGTTCGAAACCCATGGCGCAACCGGCCAGATAGACGCGATAGGCCCTCAGGGACCGTTCCCCCTGCGGGGTGTTCAGGATGGCCCGGGCCTCGTCCAGCCGGGATTCGAGCGCATCGCTCCAGGCCCACAAGGTGCGGGCATAATGCGGGCGAAGGTTCTCCACATCCAGGTCTTCCAGGCCAGCCTGGGCCATGGCCTGCAACACATAGTGGACATGAGAGAGTTCGCCCCCCGGGAAGATGAATTTCTCGATGAAATCCCCCATGCCGGCGCCCAGCTCTGTGTTGCTGATCCCGCCCGCCGTGATGCCGTGGTTCATGATCAGGCCGCCCGGGCGGATCAGGCGGCGCAGTTTGCTGAAATAACCCACGAGCTGTGCCCGACCGACGTGCTCGAACATGCCGACCGACGCGATCTTGTCGTACGGGCGGGATTCGTCCAGCTTGCGATAGTCCAGCAGGTCCATGCGCACCCGTCCGGTCAGGCCCTTGTCCTGGATCAGTTGGTTCACGTAGGCGTGCTGATGACGGGACAGCGTGACACCGGTCACGTCCACGTCGTAATGTTCGGCGGCCCATAGCATCAAGCCGCCCCAGCCCCCCCCCACGTCCAGAAAACGCTCACCCGGTTGCAGGGCGAGTTTGCGGCAGATGTGGTCGAGTTTGGCTTCCTGGGCCTGGGTGATGGTGTAATCGGGCTCGCGATAATAGGCGCAGGAATACACGCGGCGAGGGTCCAGCCACAGGGCATAGAATTCATCGGACAGGTCGTAGTGGAATTCGATCTGGCGCGCATCCCGGTCCACCGAGTGGCGCCAGACCGAAACCAGACGCCGCGCCAGCTCGGTCAGCCAGCCCTGCTGCGCCAGATCCACCGGAGACCCCGGCAGAATACCGGCCGCCAGCCGCATCAGATCACGCATGGAACCGTCGAATTCGAATTTGCCGTCGACGTAGTCCTCGCCCAAGGCGCCAACCTCGCCCGACGCGAAGTGATTCAGGACCGAGGCATCGCGGATGCGGAATCTAAGTCGGGGGTCGGAGGGTCCGACCTTTTCGCCATCCGGCAGTTCCATGGAAACCGGAATGGACAGTGATCCAAGTTTGTTCTCGATGATGGATGCAATGGCAGTCAACAGAGCCTCCCTGAGTTCACAAAAATCATAGGGATCCTCTGAATCCGCGGATGACCGCGACGCCAGGACTTGTTCAGAGGATCCCGGTTATAGTAGCGCCAATCAACCTTTCAGCAAGCATAGCTTTTCCATATATACTTTCCTGCTCTTCTTCCCGGCAACGGCCACTCTGCCGTGGCTTCCCAGCCGCATGACAGGTGTCCGTACCGCCAAAACAACAGGACCAGTTTGATTTATCTGGTCTTTTCAGTATAGAATTGCAGGCTTTCCTGATACAGACATAGAGGTGAGACCATGGCACGCGTATGCCAAGTAACCGGCAAAGGCCCGATGGTGGGCAACAACGTCTCGCACGCGAACAACAAAACCAAGCGTCGTTTCCTGCCCAACCTGCAATCGCGCCGGTTTTGGGTCGAATCCGAAAACCGCTGGGTGCGCCTTCGCGTATCCACCAAGGCCCTGCGCACCATCGACAAGAACGGCATCGACGTCGTCCTGGCCGACCTGCGTGCCCGTGGCGAACTGGCCTGATCGGCCTTAGGAGCACATCATGGCAAAAGGTACCCGCGAGAAGATCAAGCTCGAGTCCACCGCCGGCACGGGCCACTTCTACACGACGACGAAAAACAAGCGCAACATGCCGGAAAAGATGCTGATCAAGAAATTTGATCCGGTCGCGCGCAAGCACGTCGACTACAAGGAAACCAAGCTGAAATAATCCGGGATGCCTCTCCCGGACCGTCTCACCGGTTCCCCTGAAATCCCCGCCATCGAGCGGGGATTTTTTTGTCCTTTGTGCGGGAAATTCCGGCTCCGCCGGAACCGGGCGAGCCGCACGCCCAGGCGCCACCTGACGTGGCCCCGTAAAGAACCGGCCAATCACTGGAAAGATACCATTGCGTCCTATAATGTCCGGCTTGGCCCCTTTCAACCCATCGCACTCAGACAGATCCATGCAGGAACGCTACACACCGAACCAGGTCGAATCCGAAGCCCAGGCCCATTGGCGCGCAGGCGACGTCTACCGCGTCACCGAACACGCCATCGGCAAAGACGGCTCGCCCAAGCCCAAGTTCTACGCCTGCTCGATGCTGCCCTACCCCAGCGGCAAGCTGCATATGGGTCACGTGCGCAACTACACCATCAACGACATGATGACCCGCCAGCTGCGCATGCGCGGGTACAACGTCCTGATGCCCATGGGTTGGGATGCCTTCGGCATGCCCGCGGAAAACGCCGCCATGAAATCCGGCGTGCCCCCCGCGAAATGGACCTACGACAACATCGCTTACATGAAAAAGCAGATGCAGTCGATGGGTCTGGCCATCGACTGGTCGCGCGAGATGTGCGCCTGCGACCCGTCCTACTACAAATGGAACCAGTGGCTGTTCCTGAAGATGCTGGAAAAGGGCATCGCCTACCGCAAGACTCAGATCGTCAACTGGGACCCGGTCGACCAGACCGTGCTCGCCAATGAACAGGTGATCGACGGTCGCGGCTGGCGCTCCGGCGCCCTCGTCGAAAAGCGCGAGATCCCCGGCTACTACCTGCGCATCACCGATTACGCCGGTGAACTGTTCGACACCCTCGAAGACGGCCTGCCCGGCTGGCCGGAACGCGTGCGCCTGATGCAGGAAAACTGGATCGGCAAAAGCGAGGGCGTGCGCTTCGCCTTCCGCCACGACATCCGCGATGCCGACGGCACATTGATCCAGGACGGTCTGCTGCACGTCTTCACGACGCGCGCCGACACCATCATGGGGGTGACCTTCTGCGCGGTCGCGCCTGAACATCCCCTGGCCACGCGGGCAGCGCTGGACAACCCCGCGATCGCCGCCTTCATCGAGGCCTGCCGCCAGGGCGGCACCACGGAAGCCGAACTGGCCACCCGCGAAAAAGAAGGCGTACCCACGGGGCTGTTCGTCACCCATCCGCTGACCGGCCAGCCCGTCGAGGTCTGGGTCGGCAATTACGTCCTCATGAGCTACGGCGACGGCGCCGTCATGGGCGTGCCGGCCCACGATGAACGCGATTTCGCCTTTGCCCGCAAATACGGCCTGCCCATCCGCCAGGTGATCACGGCCCAGGGGCAGACCTGGTCCGACGACGCCTGGCAGGACTGGTACGGCGACAAACAGATCGGGCGCACCATCAATTCCGGCAAATACGATGGCCTGACGACAGCCGAGGCCGTCCAGGCCGTAGCAGCCGACCTGGCGGCCATGGGGCTGGGCGAACTGCGCACCACCTGGCGCCTGCGCGACTGGGGGATCTCCCGCCAGCGCTATTGGGGCACCCCCATCCCCATCATCCACTGCGCGGATTGCGGCCCAGTACCCGTGCCCGAAAAAGACCTGCCCGTGGTACTGCCGGAAGACCTGGTGCCCGACGGCAGCGGCAACCCCCTGGCCAAACATGCCGGTTTCCTGTCCTGCCACTGCCCGTCCTGCGGCAAGCCGGCGCGTCGCGAAACCGACACCATGGACACCTTCATCGATTCGTCCTGGTATTTCATGCGCTACACATCGCCCGGCAACGACCAGGCGATGGTGGATGCCCGCAACGATTACTGGATGCCGATGGACCAGTACATCGGCGGCATCGAGCACGCCGTGCTGCACCTGCTGTATGCGCGCTTCTGGACCCGCGTCATGCGCGACCTGGGCATGCTGAAGTTCTCCGAGCCCTTCACGAATCTGCTGTGCCAGGGCATGGTGCTCAACAACATCTATTCACGCAAAAACGAGCGCGGCGGGATCGAATACTTCTGGCCAGAACAGGTC
>JAHRWZ010000084.1 GCA_019104865.1 Castellaniella sp.
CTTCGTACTTGCCGTCGTAATTCTTCGGTTCCCAGGCTTGCGAACCGGTTTCCTCGGCCGAGATGACGATGGGTTCGTCCGGCACGATCGAGGCGGCGGTATAGCCCTTTTCCAGTGCCGCTGAATAGATGAAGGGCTTGAAGCTCGACCCCGGCTGACGCCAGGCCTGGGTGACGTGATTGAACTTGTTGCGGTTGAAATCGAAGCCGCCGACCAAGGCGCGTACCGCGCCGTCGATGGGGCTGGCTGCGACGAAGGCAGCTTCGACTTCGGGCTGCTGGGCAATCAGCCACGGCTGCTTGTCGTTGGGACCGGCAATCAGGCGGATGACGGCGCCACGGCGCAGGCGCTTGTTGGCCGGGGCCTTGTCGTCCAGCATGCGGGCGGCGAACTTAAGGGCATCGCCGCTCAGCGTTACCTTCTCGCCGCCGCGGCGGTAGGCCTTGATCTGCGTCGGGCTGGCTTCCAGCACCAGAGCAGGCGGCAGGTCATCCACTTCGGTGAGCTCGGAGAGGGCGTCCTCGTACTCCTCCTCGGTATTCCGGGCGAACTCTTTGGGATCGATGAATTTCTCGGCGCCGCGATAGCCATGGCGCCGGTCGTAGTCGAGGACCCCCTTGCGCAGGCTGGCGTTGGCCGCGTCCTGCTCCGCCTTGACGATGGTGGTGATCACGCGCAAGCCCTGGTTATAGGCTTCTTCCGAGTAGCGTTCGACCGCGATCTGACGCGCCATTTCGGCCACGTAGTCGGCGCGCGTGCCGAAGTCATTGACGCTGCGCTTGACGCTCAGGTGCTGATGCTTGGCGGCGTCATACTGATCTGCGTCGAGATAGCCCAGTTCGAACATGCGGCGCAGCACATAGAACTGGCGCAATTGCGCCCGCTTGGGGTTGGCGACCGGATTGTAGGACGACGGAGCCTTGGGCAGGCCGGCGAGCATCGCCGCCTCGGCGGGCGTCAGCTGGTTCAGCGTCTTGCCAAAATAGATCTGGGCGGCCGAGGCGAAGCCGTAAGCGCGTTGGCCGAGGTAAATCTGGTTGATGTAGAGCTGGAGAATCTCGTTCTTGGACAGGCTGGCCTCGATCTTGAGGGCCAGCAGCACTTCGTAGAGCTTGCGCGTCAGGGTCTTCTCCCGGGTCAGGAAGAAGTTTCGCGCGACCTGCATGGTAATGGTGGAGGCGCCCTGCGCCTTGCCGCCGCTGACCACGTTGGAGTAGGCCGCGCGCAACACTCCCAGGACGTCTACCCCGGGGTGCGTGAAGAAACGCTCGTCCTCGGCGGCCAGAATGGCATGCTTCATCAGCGGCGGGACGTCCTGAATGTGCACCGGATGACGTCTTTCCTCGCCGAATTCGCCGATCAGGTAGCCGTCAGCCGTGTAAACGCGCAGCGGAACCTTGGGGCGATAGTCGGTCAGGGCTTCCAGCGAGGGGAGCTGGGGATACAGCACGATGGTCACAATCGCAATCATGGCGGCGGCGATCAGGCCGGTGCCGACAACGACGATCAGCGGGTAGAGGATCCAGCGGGCAGCGGGTGGCAGCGGCGGGAGCTTGGGCAGGGGCGGAAGTTTGATCGAAGGCACAGGGGCATTATACAGGCCTGTTTATGGCCATCACTCGTTGTAGGAAACCAACACCTTAAGCTGACTAGTGTTTCTTTCTTTTACAGTCTGAATAGTTGTTGTTAGTATCTCAAGTAAAGTATCACATAGCATCGTAATTTGCTAATTTTTAAAGGGATTTCCATTGCAGATTGATCTGTCGATCTTCAATCCGAAGGCGCGACCCTTGCTGGGTGTGGATATCAGCTCGACCTCCGTCAAGATGGTCGAGCTGGTGGACGACGGCAAGGGCAAGTACCGGGTTGAACGCTATGCAATCGAGCCCCTGCCCAGGGAGGCGGTCTCGGACGGCAATATTGTCAACCTAGAAGGGGTTGCCGATACGGTGCGCCGCGCCTGGAAGCGTCTCGGCACGACGACGCGCTATGTGGCAATGGCCTTACCGTCGGCGGCTGTTATCACCAAGAAGATCGTTCTGCCCGCGCATCTGCGCGAGCAGGAAATGGAAATCCAGGTCGAATCCGAAGCCAATCAGTACATTCCGTTTGCGCTGGAAGAGGTGAACCTGGACTTCCAGGTCATCGGCCCCATGCCTAACAGCCCCGAGGACGTCGAAGTCATGATTGCCGCCTCGCGCAAGGAGAAGATCGAGGATCGCGTGGCCTGTGCCGAAGCGGCCGATCTGCGTCCAGTGGTCATGGACGTCGAGTCCTTTGCCACCCAGAGCGCCATGGTCGAAGCCGTACAGCAGCTGCCGCACGGCGGTCGTGATGCAATTATTGCCCTGGCCGATATCGGCGCAAATACCGCCCGTTTCACCTTCACCCGCAATGACGAGGTGCTATACACACGCGAACAGGCCTTTGGCGGCGGGCAACTGACCCGCGACATCATGCGTGTCTACGGCATGAGCGCCGAAGAGGCAGAGGCACTGAAGCGTGATGACTCCCCCCCGGACAACTATGACGCGGAACTGCTGCAGCCCTTCCTTGAGGCGCTGGCATTGGAGGTTTCGCGCGCGCTGCAGTTTTTCTATACGTCGACCCCGCACACCCAGGTGAACTACATCCTGCTGGCCGGCGGCGGCGCACTGATCGAAGGAGTGGAGGCGGCAGTTTCCACGCGCACCCAGATTGAGACGCTGCGTGCCAATCCCTTTGCCGGTATGACAACCTCGCCCAAGATCAAGCCCAAGCGCCTGCTGGCTGACGCGCCGGCGCTGATGGTGGCCTGCGGCCTGGCCCTGCGGAGATTCGATCAATGATGCGGATCAATCTTCTTCCTCACCGCGAGGAAAAACGCAAGAGTCGTCGTTCGCAGTTCTACGCCCTGCTGGGTGTCGTCTTCGTGGCGGCCGCCGTGGTGTGGGGGATCGGCCATACCATCATCGCCGAGCGGATCGACCGGCAGAACAACGCCAATGATTTTCTGCGTTCGGAAATCGCGATCCTGAACAAGCAGATCGCCGAGATCAAAAACCTGAAGCAGCAGACGGAAGCCCTGCTGGCCCGCAAGCGTGTGATTGAGTTGCTGGAAGCCAATCGCGCCGAGACCGTGCATGTATTTAACGAGTTTGCCGAGCGGGTGCCAGAAGGGGTTTATCTAAAGAAGCTTACCCAGGTTGATCAGCGCATCAATATCCAGGGCTATGCGCAGGCCAATGCCCGGGTTTCCGCCCTGATGCGCAATCTTGAAGCGTCACCGATCTTTGAACGCCCGGAACTGGTGCAGATTCAGGCCGAAGTCGTGGGTGGCCGCCGTCTGAGCGGGTTCAACATGTATGTGAACATCAAGCGCGAAGTCAAGGCTGACGCCGCCGGCCCCAAGAGGAAAGCACGGTGAAACTGAAAACTGCTTCGGCGCCGGCCGCGCCCCAATTCAACTTCCAGCAGTTGGCGGATGATTTCCGCACGCTGGACTTCAACGATCCCGGCCTGTGGCCGCTGGCGCCCAAGGTCGTCATCCTGGCGTTGGTACTCGTGGTCCTGATTGCCGCCGCCGGCTGGTTTGGCTGGAAGCCGCAGCTTGACGAGCTGGACGCTGCGCGTGAACAAGAAGTGAGTTTGCGCGAAGAGTGGCTGGGCAAGAAAAGACAAGCCGTCAATCTGGATGCGCATCGTAAGCAGCTGGAAGAAATCAACCGTACCTTTGGCACCTTGCTCAAGCAGTTGCCGAATGCGTCGGAAGTGGAAAAGCTGCTGGTCGACATCAACCAGGCCGGCGTGGGGCAGGGCCTGCAATTCGATCTGTTCCAGCCCATGGCCGAAGTACGCAAGGACTTCTATGCCGAGCTGCCTATCAAGATCCGCCTGTCCGGCACCTACCATGAGCTGGGCGCCTTCGCGGGTGATGTCGCTAAGCTGTCGCGCATCGTGACGCTGAACAATCTCGATATCGTCGTCGCCCGCGATTCGACACTGACCCTGAATACGGTTGCCAAGACTTTCCGCTACCTGGATGACGAGGAAATCGCACAGCAGAAGAAGGGGGCTCGCAAGTGATGCGCAAGCGCCTTTGTTCCATTCTGGGGTGTCTGCTTCTGGCTGCCTGTAGCAGCGAGGAGCATGGCGATATCAAGGCCTGGATGGACGAGGAGTCCAAGGGCATCAAGGGCAGCGTACAAGAGCCGCCGCCGATATTTACGCCGCCCATCGTCAGTTATTCGGCCAAGAATATCGAGTCACCCTTCTCCAGCGAGAAGGTCAAGACGCGGGATGGTAGCTCGCTCAATGACAAGAGTAACCCGGCTGCCGGTCGTGCGCCTGAATACCTTGAAGGCTTTCCGCTGGAGTCGATGCGCCTGATCGGCATCGTCGCCTATCAGGGCAAGACTTACGCGGTGATACAGACCCCGGAAAAACCCAAGCATGTGACGGTCGGGAACTATATCGGTCCCAACTACGGGAAGATTGTCGAAATCAGCAAAACGCAGATGCGCATTTCCGAAACAGTCAAAGACGCCAACGATCTTTGGGTACAACGAGAAAAGATCCTGTACCTGCAGCAGGACGAAGGAGCTAAATAATGAAGCAACTCATCATTCGTTTCGCCGGCCTGGTGATGGCGACTACCTGCATGTTTGCTCCGGCAATTGCTGCCGATATGCCGGGTGCCGCCAACTCGATCCGCGAGGTCAGAACCCAGCAGCTAGGCGATCAGCTCTACGTCGAAATCGATTTTGCGCGGGCGCTGCCTGCCGTACCGTCGGCCTGGACCACCAAGGAGCCGGCGCGCATCGTGTTCGACTTCCCTGGCGTCGCCAACCAGTCGGGCAAAAACTCCTATCCCGTCAATGCGGGCGGCTTGCGCAGCATGCAGTTCGTGCAGACTGAGCAGCAGACGCGCCTGGTGATGTCCATGGTGGCGGCAACGGGCCATGACGCCGAGTTGAAGGGAAATTCCCTGGTGATCAAGCTGGCGCCGTTCAGTCAGAAAATGCCGTCCGGCGCTGCCGCCAATACTACGGGTGCAAGTTTGCCCGCCAAGGCCGAACGTAGCGCAGACATGAATTCGGTGCGTGACCTGGTGTTCCGGCGTGGCGAGCAGGGGCAGGCCCAGATTCTTCTCGACCTCAGCGACGGTTCGATCCCGTTGGATGTGCGTCGTACCGGGACTGGCGTCGTGGTCGATATGCAGAATACGGTCATTCCGGATCGTCTCCTCAGCCGCCGCGATGTCAATGACTTCGCAACACCGGTGACTGCTGTTGCCACCAGCAGCAAGGGAGATCAGGCCCGCGTGGAGATTTTCGCGAAGGGACCGTGGCGTCATCAGGCGCAAGTGGTTAACAATCAATTGAAGATTGAAATCATCGCGCTGACAGCTGCAGAGACCAATCGTTTGGTGCCCCACGGTCAGGAGGGCAAGAAGGTCTCGATTAACTTCTACGACGCCGATCTGACCATGGTGTTGCGCACTCTGGCAGAGATTTCTGCTCGCAATGTGATCGTCGATCCCTCGTTGAATGGCCGCAAGGTCACGGTGACGCTGGACAACATGCCGTATGACCAGGCCATCGACCTGGTGCTGGCGCAGACCGGGGCAGGCATGCGCCTGCACCCCGATCTGGTCATCTTCGGTGCGCGTGACGTGCTGATGCGCCGTGATGCGGATCTCGCCGATGAGTTGGCCCGCGCCAATGAAACTTCGCCGCTGGTGACTGAAACCTTCCAGCTGAACTATGTATCGGGCGATGATGTCGAGAAGCTGATACGCGTGGCCCAGAACGACTCTTCGACCAATGCATTGACGCCGATCACCGCCGCCACCCCGGGCGCCGGCGGTCAGGCCAGCGCCAGTACCAGCATGAAGCTCAAGGGCATCATGTCGTCGCGTGGGGTGCTGTCCTTCCACTCATCTACCAACAAGCTCTTCGTTCGCGACGTGCAGCAGGTAGTTGATCAGATCCGCGATCTGATCCGGGAGGTGGACGTGCCGCCCAAGCAGGTTCTGGTTGAGGCGCGTATCGTCGAAGTGAATACAGCTTTCACGCGTGATCTTGGGGTGCGCCTCAATCTTTTCGACGCCAAGAGTTATGGCCTCTTCGGGGGGAACAATCGCCTCGGTTTCGGCGTGGGGCGTGTGGATTTCCCGAGTGAAGACAGTTTTCTCAGTGAGTATCAGTTCAAATCGGATGGCGCGGCTTTCGGCGCAAACTACAATTTGACCGGCTCCTCGCGGATGAACATGATGCTGTTC
>JAHRWZ010000004.1 GCA_019104865.1 Castellaniella sp.
ACGCGCGGGCTCATCCACAGAACCAGTTCTTCGGACAGACGCGAAATGTGCGTCATGATCAGCGCGGCTGCGGCGCAGAATTCGATGGCGAAATCCCGGTCGGAGACAGCGTCCAGGGAATTGCGGCAGACCTCGTCGAAACCCAGCGTTTGGGCGACGCGTTCGCGGTCGATGGGGTAGCTGGTTCCCGCCAACGCGGCGGCGCCAAGCGGCAGGCGGTTGGTGCGGCGGCGGCAGTCGGCCAGACGCTCGGCGTCGCGGCCGAACATTTCGGCGTAGGCCAGCAGGTGGTGGCCGAAGGTGACGGGTTGGGCCACCTGCAGGTGGGTGAACCCCGGCAGGATGGTGTCGGCGTGTGCCAAGGCCAGTGTGGCCAGGCGGCTGCGCAACTGGCCCAGCAGTTCGGTCGCCAGATCGATCTCGTGACGCAGCCACAGGCGGATGTCGGTGGCGACCTGGTCGTTGCGCGAACGGCCGGTGTGCAGGCGTTTGCCCGCGTCGCCGATCAGTTCCACGAGGCGCTTTTCGATGTTCAGATGGACGTCTTCCAGGTCCAGCGACCAGGTGAACTGGCCGTCGCGGATTTCCTGGAGGATCTGCGCCATGCCGCGCTGAATGTCGGCCAGATCGGTGGTGCCGATGACGCCGACGGCCGCCAGCATGTCGGCGTGCGCCAGGGAACCCTGGATGTCGAAGGTGGCCAGGCGCTGGTCGAAGCCGACGGATGCCGTGTAGCGCTTGACCAGTTCGGAGACCGGTTCAGAGAAGCGGGCCGACCAGGCCTGGGATTTGTTGTCGAACTGATTATGTGTGGACGGAGTATCGGACATGATGTCTGGATTATAGAGTGAGGCGTGACCTGCGCTATATTAAAGGCTTTTCAGCGGAACCCCGAGATCATGGCGCAACCCGACATGAAGCAGATCACAGCCATCGTCAAACCCTTCAAGCTCGACGAGGTGCGCGAGGCCCTGTCCGAGCTGGGGGTCAATGGCCTGACCGTGGCCGAGGTCAAGGGCTTCGGCCGTCAGAAGGGCCATACGGAACTGTATCGCGGGGCCGAATACGTGGTCGATTTCCTGCCCAAAATCCGTATCGACGTGGTGGTGGCGGCCGATCAGGTCGATGGCACCATCGAGGCCATCATCCGCGCGGCCCGCACCGGCAAGATCGGCGACGGCAAGATCTTCGTCACGCCGGTCGAACAGTCCATCCGGATCCGGACCGGGGAAACCGGCGTCGAGGCCTTGTAGCGTCAGGCCGGCCTGCCGGCGTCCAATTCCATCACGCCCGCGGTGTGGGTTCCGATAGGCGGGCTCATGGGGGCGATACGATGGCGGGTGGTACGGATGCGGCCATGGGGCTCACGCTACAATGCGCACCATCATGGAACCTGTCCGAATTTCGAAATTGATGGCCCAACGCGGCCTGTGCTCCCGTCGCGAGGCCGATGCCTACATCGAGCGAGGTTGGGTCCGGGTCGATGGCCGGGTTGTGAGCGAGCTCGGCACGAAGGCACTGCCGTCGGCCCGTATCACCCTCGAGCGCCAGGCTGCCCGTCGCCAGACCGACAAGGTCACCATCATCCTGAACAAGCCCGTCGGTTATGTCTCGCATCAGTCCGATCAGGGATACCGCCTGGCCGCGTCCCTGATCCGCGCCGACACGCTGTTTCATGCGGGGCAGAGCAGGCGCGCCTTTGATCCGTCCCATGTGCGGGGGCTGGCACCCGCCGGCCGTCTGGACATCGACTCGCAGGGCCTGCTGGTGCTGACCCAAGACGGCCGGATCGCCCGCCAGCTGATTGGCGACGACTCGTCGATCGAGAAGGAATATCTGGTGCGGGTGACCGGGCGCCTGTCGGCGGGCGGCCTGGCGCTGTTGAATCACGGCCTGACCCTCGATGGGCAGGCGCTGCGCCCCGCCAAGGTCAACTGGCAGAATGACGATCAGCTGCACTTTATCCTGCGCGAAGGCCGCAAACGGCAGATTCGCCGCATGTGTGAGCAGGTCGGCCTGAAGGTCGTCGGCCTGAAGCGGGTGCGTATGGGGCAGGTCGTGCTGGGCGATCTGCCGGTTGGGCAATGGCGTTATTTGCGCGAGGGCGAGCGCTTCTGAGCGTTCCGGGCCGGACGCTGCCGGGGACCCGGATCAGCCGGCTCGCGGGTGACCACCTGGTGGGGGATGGCCTCGTGCGGGCCTTCGGCAACCGCGGCTCGTGCCGCGCTCGTGTCCAGGCTGAAGCGCGCATGATCATCTTGCGCCAGCACGGTGCGCAGCCAGGGTAGGGCGGTGCGCAGCTCGGCTTCCAGCGTCCAGGGCGGATTCACGATGAACATGCCGCTGCCATGCATGCCCACGCCGTCGGCTGACGGCTTGCACACCGTCAGGGACGCATTCAACCAATCCACGGGCAGCCGTTCCAGGGCACGAACCATTTCGTGTGCCTGGGTGCGCTGCACCAGCGGATACCAGATGACGAAACAGCCCTGGGCAAAGCGCTGCAGGCCGTCGCGCAGTGCCTGCAGCACGTGACGGTAGTCCTGTTTGTCTTCGTATGAAGGGTCGATCAGGATGAGTCCACGCCGCGGAGGCGGCGGCAGCAGGCGCTTCAGGCCCGCAAAGCCGTCCTCGCGGGCCACCGCGACCTGGCGGCGCGAGGCACGGACTTCGTGCCTGAGGGTGTCTTCCAGAACCTGGCCCTCGGTCGGGTGCAGTTCGAACAGCCGCAAGCGGTCCTGGGGACGCATGGCATGCAGCGCCAGGCAGGGCGAGCCGGGATAACGGTTGGCCACGCCATCGGGGTTGAAATCCTGGATGGCGCGCAGATATCGTGCCACCAGTTCCGGCGGCTGCGGTGCACCCAGCAGGCGGTCCAGCCCTTCGGTGACCTCGCCGCTCTGGCCCGCCCAGTCGCCGTCCAGCGCATACAGGCCGGCGCCGGCATGCGTGTCGATGACCCAGTAAGGCGTATCCTTATGGTTGAAATAATCCAGGACCTGCACCAGGATCGCGTGCTTGAGCACGTCGGCGTGGTTGCCGGCGTGGAATGCGTGTCGGTAGCTAAACATCGGGTCAGTTTACCGGTCTTGGCCGGTTGTTTGTGGCCGGACCAGGTCCAGCGCATCGGTGAACACGGCATGGCAGCCCCATGCCAGCAGCTCGCGCGCGCGGTCCGGGTCGTTGACGGTCCAGACCGCCAGGGTCGCGCCCTGATCCAGGATGTCGCGCACGACGGCTTCATCGGCGTGCCGGGTATCGATGTTCAGCCCGATGCAGCCCAGCCCGATCTGCCGGGCGCGCCAGTCGGCGGGCACCGGCCCTTCGATGAGCAGTGCGCGGGGCAGATCGGGGACGGCCGTACGGGCGGCCTCCAGCGAGGTCTCCGAAAACGAGGACAGCAGCGGCGGTAGAGCGGCCTGGGCCCACAGGCTGGCGGCAGCCTGCGCGACGGCCGTGCCGGTCTGGGTTTCGTGACCGGTTGACGGCTTGATTTCGATGTTGCTGTGCATGCCGCGCGCCAGGGTGTAGCGGGCGATCGACAGCAGGGTTGGAGCGGGTTCGCCGGCAAAATCCGGGCCGTGCCAACTGCCGAAATCGGATCCGGCCAGTGTCTTCCAGTCCAGCCGCGCAGCCAGGCCTTGGCCGTCTGACGTGCGGTCGATGCTGTCATCGTGCAGCAGGAAGGGGACCCCGTCCTGGCTGAGCTTGACGTCGTATTCCGCCATCCGGAAGCCACGGGCCACGCCAGTGCGCATGGCGGCCAGGGTGTTTTCGGGGGCGAGCCGGCCACCGCCGCGGTGGGCGATGTAGGCGGGCCAGGGCCACGCGGTATGGGAAGTGGGCATGATGGGGGCGCTGTCAGGCAATGAAAATACAGTTTGGCCATTTTAGCGGGTTGCCCGGACGCCGGACGGGCTGATCCGCGTGCGCGACGGCGGTCGCCTCCGGCGGCGGGATCCCGGCATCGGAGCCCTTGAGACGCTGGGGCACGGCCTTGGCGTCACGGTGTTAAACTGCGATGCATTTCCGGCCGTCGGTTCGGTCAGCCAGCCTGGGCGACAATGTTCGCCTTTTTTGTTTCGGATCGCCCCGACTGCCTGTCGGTCATCCTCAGCGGGACCTTAGCCCATGTTCGATTTCATTCGTACGCACCAGCGCCTGATGCAGCTGGTCCTTCTGATCCTGGTGGTGCCGTCGTTCGTGTTTCTGGGAATCAGCGGCTATTCCGTCGTGACGGCCGATCCGGCGGTCGCCAAGGTCGGCAAACTGACCGTCACCCAACAGGAATTCACGCAGGCGCAGCGCAATCAGCTGCAGCAGATGCAGGAAAGCAGCCAGGGGCGCTTCGACCCGGCGCTGCTGGACAACCCGCAGGCCCGCCAGGTCCTGATGGATCAGTTGATCGATCGGAAGGTTCAGGTCGCGGTTGCGACCCAGGATCATTTCAGCGTGTCGGACAATACATTGCGCCACGCAATCGCGGTCATGCCGCAGCTGCAGGTGGATGGGCAGTTTTCCTCGGACCGCTATCACGAGGTGCTGGCGTCGGTCGGTATGACGCCCCGGGATTTCGAGGCCGGACAGCGGGCCGAACTGGCACTGAATACGGTACTGGGGCCGGTGCGGGATACGGCGACGCTGCCGCAGCCGGTGCTCGACAGCCTGAAACGCGCCCTCACCGAGGAACGGATCGTGCGCCTGCGGGTGTTCCAGGCTGACGACTACCGCAAGGGCGTCACTATCAGTGCGGATGACATCAAGGCCTGGTACGAGGCCCACCAAGACGCGCTGCGCCTGCCCGAGCAGGTGTCCGCCGACTATCTGGTGCTCGACGAGGCGGCAGCGGTCGCCAGCGTGCCGGCGATCAGCGAGGCGCAGCTGAAGGACTATTACGAGCAGAACAAGGCCCGATATGTGATTCCAGCTCGGGTCAACGTCAGCCACATCCTGGTGAAACTGCCTGCCGGGGCGTCGGACGAGGTCGCCAAGGCGGCGCTCGCCACCGCCCAGGACATCGCTCGCCGGGCGCGAGCCGAGCCCGCCCAGTTTGCCGGATTGGCGCGCAAGGAATCCCAGGACGCCGGCACCGCGCGCGAGGGGGGGGTGTTGGGCTGGATCCAGCGCGGCACCTTGCCGCTGGATATGGAGCAGGCCGTCTTCGCCTTGAAGCAGGGCGGGATCTCGGACCCGGTCAAGGGGCCGGACGGCTACCATATCTTCATGGCCAATGAAGTGCAGCCTGAAAAGGGCGAGACCTTCGACCAGGCGCGCGCCAAGGTCGAGACCGAGGTTCGCCGCCAGGTGGCCGCTGACCGCTTTGCCGATATGGCCACAAAACTGACCAGCCTGGTCTACGACAATCCGTCCAGTCTGGACCCTGCCGCCAAGGATCTCGGCCTGCAGGTCGGCCAGGCCCAGGGCATTGCCAGGGATCGCCTGCTCACCACCGACGAAGTCGGTCCCAAGGCGGCGGCCGCCTCGAAGGATGCCGCCATTCTGGGGGATGCGCGGGTGCGCCAGGCGCTCTTCAGCACCCAGGTGCTGACCGACAAGCAGAACTCGGGCGTGATCGAGATTTCACCGGATACGATGGTCGTGGTGCGAGTCGGCGAGGTGACGCCTGCGCACGTCCCTGCGCTGGACAAGGTTCAGGCGCATATCCGCGCCCAACTGGAAAACGAACGTGCGCAGGCCGCCGCCGTCACCGAGGGCGAAAAGGTCCTCGCCGAGCTGCGGAAGAAGTCCTCTTCAGACAGCTTCCAGGCCCCGGTCACGCTAAGCCGGCTGGATCCGGCCGGTCTGAACAAAGTGGTGCTGGACGCGGCCTTTGCCGTGCCGCACCAAAGCCTGCCCGCCTATGGCGGTGTGTCCCTGCCGAAGGCCTACGCCATCGTGCAGGTGGATCAGGTGAAGGCTGGCACGACCGACAAACCGGCCCTGGACGGACTGGGTACTCAATTGTCCCAGCTCTGGGGCGGCGCCGAGGAAAAGGCCGTCATGGCCGATCTGCGCAAGACCCTGGGCGTGAAGATCACGGCCGAGGGCCATAAATTGATCGAGCGCGGGGAAGGCGGCTCGAACTGATTCAAATACCGCCATACGATGCCAGCGCCTGTTGATTGATTGAAACGGACGCTGGCATGTGAAAATGGTCGGCGTATGATTTGCTGGATGTCGTCGTTAATAGCCCTTGCCTGGAGCTTGACAGTGATGGACAAGAATCCCGCATACGGAAACGAAACTCCGCTCGTCAGTCTGGCTGCGCATGCGTGGCCTGCTGCCGTCTAAAAGACGTCCACCGCGCCGCCATGCCTCCCATCCCCCACGCCCATGCCATAGTCCTGATACTGGATCTCGGCGGTACGTTCGTGTTCGCCGTCAGCGGCGCCATGGTCGCCGTCAGGCGTCGCCTGGATATCCTGGGGATGCTGGTTCTCGCGTTTGTCACGGGCAATGTCGGCGGCATGACGCGGGACCTGTTGATCGGCGCTGTGCCGCCGGCGGCGATCGAAAACTGGACATATCTGGTGGTTTCGGTTGTGGCGGGCCTGATCACGTTCCTCTGGTATCCGGTCACGGATCGGCTTCGTTATCACATGCTGTGGTTCGACGCGATCGGTCTGGCTTTCTTCGCCGTGTCCGGCACCGAGAAGGCGCTGGTCTATGGCATCAATCCTGCCATGGCGGCCATCCTTGGCATGCTGACGGGGGTGGGTGGCGGAATGTTGCGGGACATTCTCGTTACAGAAATCCCCGTTGTCTTGCGAGCGGATCTTTATGCCCTGGCGGCGCTGGCCGGGGGCGCCGTCGTGGTGGGCGGGCATTTGTTGCACGTCTCGCCGGTGATTTCGACACTGGCCGGCGGGGTTCTTTGTTTTTTACTGCGCTTCATGGCCATACGCCGTGGCTGGCATCTTCCGGAGGCAAGGCTTCCGACTCCGCCGGGTGGGTCGGGATCCGGCCGTGATCATGATGATGAGGTGCATTGAAAGTTTGCGGCATCCCTCCACCTCGCGGCTTGCAAGCCGCTCGGATTCGACAGGCTGATCACAGCCCGCAGGGGCTGTTCTTAGTTTGCGGCATCTCCCCACGTCATGGCCTGCAGGCCACTCCGATGATTCCGGCACGAAACAGCCCGCAGGGGCTGTTTCATGTCCGGAATCATCCCTTTACTCGGACGATTTTTTGGACTTGGGGGACGTGCCGGATGGCGCGGATGACCTGAGCGAGGTGCTTGCGGCTGTCCACCTGGACGGTCAGGTGCAACAGGGCGGTGGCGGCGGCCTCGTCGGGCATGGTGAGCTGGATGATGTTCGAGTCGGCTTCGGTGACTTCGGCGGCCAGGCGGCCCAGCACGCCGCGTTCGTTCAGGACCGTGATGTCCAGGCGGGTGGTCAGGTGGCGTGCCGTTTTGGCATCCCAGACGACGGGAATCCAGCGTTCGGGTTCCTTGGCCTGCTGACGCAGCGCCACGGGGCAGTCGGCCATGTGGACCACCAGGCCGTGCCCCAGACGGATGCCGCCGATGATGGCGTCCCCAGGCAGCGGGCCGCAGCAGTGCGCCAACTGGACCGCCTGGCCCTCGTTGCCGTGGATGACGATGGGGGCGCTGGTCACCGAATTGAATTCATCCACCGCCATGGCGGTGGTTTCCAGCATGGCATTTTCGGGGGCGAAGCGCCGGGCGACGACGGCGGCAAGACGTTTTCCCAAGCCGATGTCGGCCAGGATTTCGGTGCGCGAGGCGCCGCCCGAGCCTTTGGCCAGGCGATCCCATTGCGGGTCGTCGTCCTTGGGATAGGTGATGCCCAACTGGTCGAAGGCCTGGTTCAGCAGGCGGCGGCCGAAGGCGATCGATTCTTCGTAGCGCTCGGTGCGCAGGTAGTGGCGGATTTCCGAGCGCGCCCGGCCGGTGCGCACGTAGTTCAGCCACTGGGCGCTGGGGCGCGAAGCCGAGGACGTCATGATTTCCACGGCATCCCCGCTGTGCAGTTCGGTGCGCAGGGGTGAAAAGTCGCCATTGATCTTGCAGGCGACCGCATGGTTGCCCACGTCGGTGTGGATGGCGTAGGCAAAATCCACCGGGGTGGCACCCCGGGGCAGGGACAGGATTTTGCCCTGTGGCGTGAACACATACACCGCGTCGGGGAACAGGTCGACCTTGACGTGTTCCAGGAACTCGCCGGAATCCCCCGTCTGACTCTGGATGTCCAGCAGCGATTGCAACCACTGGTGAGTTCGTTTCTGCAGGTCGTTGAGCGAAGTGCCCTGTTCCTTGTAGAGCCAGTGAGAAGCCACGCCTTCTTCGGCGACGTGATCCATGTCGCGGGTGCGGAACTGGAATTCAATCGGCGTGCCGTAAGGGCCGATGAGGGTCGTGTGCAGGGACTGGTAGCCGTTGACCTTCGGGATGGCGATGTAGTCCTTGAATTTGCCCGGGACCGGACGGTACAGCTGATGCAGCGTCCCCATGGCCAGATAGCATTCCGGCAGGGTGTGGACGATCACCCTGAAACCGTAGATGTCGAGTACGTCGGAGAACGACTTTTTCTGCTCGACCATCTTTTTATAGATGCCGTACAGGGATTTCTCGCGGCCGTTGACCTCGGCATCCAGTCCGGCCGCCGGCAGCGCTGCGCGTACGGTCTCGGCGATCTTCGAGATGACCTCTCGGCGGTTCCCGCGCGCCGCCATCATGGCCTTGTGCAGGACGTCGTAGCGGTTTGGGTAGATGGCCTTGAAGCAGCGATCCTGCAGTTCGCGAAACAACGCGTTCAGACCCAGGCGATGGGCAATCGGTGTGTAGATATCGAGGGTTTCGCGGGCGACCCTGCGGCGCTTTTCGGGGGCAACAGCGTCCAGAGTCCGCATGTTGTGCAGCCGGTCGGCGATCTTGATCAGGATGACGCGAACATCGCGCGCCATCGCCAGCAGCATCTTGCGAAAGGATTCCGCCTGCTGTTCGGCCTTTGTCGCGTATTCCAGGCGTTCCAGTTTGGTCAGGCCGTCGACGATGTCGGCGACTTCGCCGCCAAATTTTTCGGCCAGTTCCTGCTTGGATATTCCCTGATCCTCGATCACGTCGTGCAACAAGGCTGCCATCAGCGAGTCGGCATCGAGTTTCCAGCCGGCGCAGATTTCAGTGACGGCGATCGGGTGCGAAATATAAGGTTCGCCGCTTTCGCGGAATTGCCCCAGGTGGGCATTGTCGGCAAAGCGGTAGGCCTCGCGGACCCGTTCGATGTCGCGAGGCGACAGATAGCCCGCGATGATCTGCTGCAGTCCTGCCAGCGATGCGATCGGACTGGGGGCGGAGACGGGCAGCGCGGCGGGGGCGTTGGGCGGTGTGCGCCGGCGCAGTCGGGGGCCTTTGCGCAGAACCGCCAGCAGTCCGGAGGATGCGCCGCGAAAGCCTGAAAACGCCATGAGGCCCCCGGGTGTCGATCAGGTGGGGACCTTGCGCAGCATCTCGGTGCCGACCTGGCCCTGGGCGATTTCGCGCAGCGCGGTGACCGTGGGCTTGTTGTGGCTCTGGATGTGCGATTCATGACCCTGGGCCAGTTCGCGGGCGCGATAGGTGGCCACCAGGGTGAGGTCGAAACGGTTGGGGACCTGCTTGAGGCAGTCTTCTACAGTGATGCGGGCCATGAGATTCCTGATCAGCTTGCGTTGGTGATGGGTTTGCGGATGCCGAGTTGCATGAACAGGTCGGCATGGCGCACGGATTGCGCGGCATAGCGCAGGCGGGCCGCCGAAACGACGTCCCGCAATTGCTGTAACGCTACGCTAAATTCTTGATTAATAATAACATATTCGCAGTCAGAGGCATGCGCCATTTCGCCCCCGGCTGCCAGCAAGCGGCGGGCGATGACCTGCGGTGCATCCTGGCCGCGTTTGTTCAGCCGGGTCTCCAGCGCCTCGATCGAGGGCGGGAGAATGAAAATGCCGATCGCCTGCGGATAGTGGTGGCGGACCTGCAGGGCGCCTTGCCAGTCGATTTCCAGGATGATGTCGGTGTCGTTGGCAATGGCTTGGGCCACGCGATCGCGCGGAGTGCCATAGAAATTGCCGTGGACCTCGGCCCATTCCAGCATGTCGCCGCGTTCGCGCATCGCCTGGAAGGTTTCCACCGAGACGAACCGGTAGTGTTCCTTGTCGCGTTCACCCGGCCGCGGGGCCCGCGTGGTGCAGGAAATCGACAGCGACAGGCTGGGATCCTGGGCCAGCAGGGCGTTGACTAGGCTGGATTTTCCCGCCCCGCTGGGGGCGACCACCATGAAGATATTGCCAGCGTGCTGTGTCGTCATATCCGGGTTCCGTCAGTGTGTTGGCGCGTCTGGTCAGGACGCCACGTTTGCGGCGGGATCCTGACCCAGTTCGGCCAGCGTGTCGGCGTAGGCCTGCGGCCCGGTGCACAGAAAGACGATGGCGTCGCCGGGGTTCAGGTTGAAGAGCACGTCCTGAATCTGTTCGGATGCATCGTCGCCATCGTGGATGGCCGCCACGTGTACGTCGCCTTCGCCCTGGAACTGTTCGGCCGGCACCAGATCGGCCACCTGCTCGACGTCCGCGTCGCGCTGCGCGACGTAGACGCGGAAAGGCAGGTCTTCCAGGGTAATGTCCAGGATCAGCCCTTGGTCCAGATGGGCAATCAGTCGGCTGTCAAGCGGCATGGGATCAGGTGCGACGAAAAGGGCTTTTGATTATAAACGGTCCCGGCGTCAGCTCATGTCGAAGCGGGCGACCACGGGGGCGTGGTCCGACGGCTTTTCCCACCCGCGCGGTGTCTTGTCCACCACGCATTCGGTGCAGCGTGCGGCCAGATCTGGCGTTGCCAGGATGTGATCGATCCGGACGCCCATGTTGCGGCGGAACGCCATCTGACGGTAATCCCACCAGCTGAAGATCTTGGGTGCCTGATCGAACAGCCGGAAAGTATCCCGCAGTCCCAGGTCGAGCAGGGATCGGAATGCCTTGCGTTCCGGTTCCGACACCAGGATGTTGCCGACCCAGGCTTCCGGGTCGTGCACGTCCGCGTCGGTCGGGGCGACGTTGTAGTCCCCCAGGATGGCCAGGTCCGGGTGGCGCTCGATTTCGGCGTTCAGCCAGCGCTGCAGGGCCTGGAACCAGTCCAGCTTGTAGGCGTATTTATCGCTGCCAACCGCCTGGCCATTGGGACAATAGGCGCTGATGACGCGCACAGGAAGGCCGGCCGGATCGGTCAGCGTGGCGGCGATGATGCGCTGCTGTGGATCGTCGTAGCCGGGGATGTTGCGCTGCACGTCCACCAGCGGTGTCCGACTGAGGATCGCCACCCCGTTGTAGGTCTTCTGGCCCGCCCAGCAGGCGTGGTAGCCGATCTCCCGCAGCGCATCGTGCGGAAATTTCTCGTCGGGCAGCTTCAGTTCCTGCAGACACAGGGCATCGACCGGGTTCGCCTGTAGCCAGTCGATGACGTGGCCCAGGCGGACGTTGAGGGAGTTGACGTTCCAGGTGGCGAGTTTCATTCGATTGATAAATCTGTTGTTAATCAAATGGTTATCACATCATCACACGCCTGCTTTTCAGGCCGGCTACCCAATTTGAGCCTGGTGGGCGGTTTTTCATCGTGTTGCGTGAATACGACTATGGTATCAGCACGGTGCCTTGTTTCGCTCGATCATGGCGTGCAGGCTGGTGGCCAAACTCGCCAACAAGCTGGACGTGTCTGCGCCTGTGGTCAGCGGCAATTCATGGGGACCCAGGCGGAGCCTCCGCTTCAAAGCCTGTGACTACAATGGAGGCTCATATAAGGAGTCTTATGTTGGAATTTCAGCCCGGAGCACGGGCGCATCTTTTGAAGATTCATGCCCTGTCCACAGATGGGGACGGCAATGAAGTGTTTGTAGGTATGACGCTCAAGGAGTCGGTTTGGTACCAGCTCTACCTTGAAGAATCATTTAACGGAGAAACCGATCGCACTGACGGTTCGCAAGAAAGGTATCTTGCCCTACACGACAAGCACGAGGACGCGCGACAGACCGTGATAGCTGACGAATCGCATTCTCACAAGCCGATCGTGCAGTAGCTGCTGCGGTCCTCCACAGAAAATCCCCGCTCGATGGCGGGGATTCGTTTTTTCAGAACGTAAGAGCCCGGACGTATTTTCTCGTTTTCTGTCCCGCTTTTCCAGACCCAATGTCCCGCAAGCGAGACACGGAGTACTCCGCAGCTGCTCCAGATACCTCTGCTGCCCGTACAATCAGCGCCGTGTCGTGCTCGACGAGCGCGTCCAGTACCCGCTTCACGGCTTTCCGCGTAGCCGCTTTTTCGGGAGGAGGTCAAAGACATCTGTGCGTGGCCGTCTGGTGTGTGGCTCCTTCCTTGCAATGACAGTCTCGCGCCATCTAACGTTGTCGACGCGTTGGCATCCACCTCAGGAAGGTTCGCTCGAACAGGTTGATCAGGCCGATTCCTGCGACCGTGAACAGGGTGATGGACAACAGTGCGGCAAAGACCAGCGGCGTATCCAGGTTGAACTGGCCACTCAGCACCAAGTAACCGATGCCGCGATTGCCGCCGATGAACTCCCCTACGATGGATCCGGCGAGCGCCAGTGGAAAGGAGACCTTCAAGGCATCTACGAGATAAGGTAATGCATGCATGAGCCGTACCTTGAAGAAGATTCTGGTCGCGTTGCCACCATAGAGCCTGGAAAGATCCAGAATGTCGGTATCGATCTCGCTTAGCCCCGTCAATGCATTGACGAAAATCGGGAACAGGCACAATAAAAAGGCCAGGACAATTTTCGACTCGGATCCCAAGCCAAACCAGATGACGAGCAGCGGTGCGATTGCGATCTTCGGAATGCCGTTGAATGCGGCCAGTGCAGGCTCCACGATGACCCTCAGCCCGCGGATGTAGAGCACTAGCAAGGCAAGAAAGATTCCTGCCGCCAGGCCGGCTCCCAGTCCCACCAGCGTGGTGACCGCGGTGACAGCGAGGTTCTCCATCTGCAGGGCGAAGGTTTGGGCGAACTTGAGCCCGATTTGCGACGGCAGCGGCAGTGCGTAATCCGGGATGTGCATGGCAGGCGCGCCATACTGCCAGGTGAGCAATGCCAGGGCCACGACACCGAGCACTTTGGCGAGGTTGCGCATGTTCCCTCTTTATACCGTCAAGCACCGATCTGGGCGCGGATGAACGCCGTCAGCCGGATGAATTCAGGAGACTCGAGCATCGCGGGCACCCGAGGTCGTGGCAGATCGATTGCCAGCTCGCATTGGACGCGGCCTGGACGCCTGGTCAGCACAACGACGCGGTCAGACAGCAGCACGGCCTCGGTGATGCTGTGCGTGACAAAGAGTACGGTACAGTGCGAGGCTGCGCGCAGAAGCTGCTGCAGCTCGAACCCCAGGCGTTCACGCGTCATCACGTCCAGCGCCGCAAAGGGCTCGTCCATGAGAATCAACGACGGCTCGGTGATGAGCGCCCGACACAGCGCGACGCGTTGCTGCATGCCGCCTGACAGCTGGTATGGGTAATGGTGCTCAAATCCCGAGAGCCCCGTGAGCGCCAGGAGTTCTAGCGCCCGTGCGCGGTGATCTTGAACCGGGCGCCCGCTGATCTCGATGGTGAAGAGCACATTGTCCAGGACAGTACGCCAATCCAGCAACACTGGCTGCTGGAACACCATGCTGGCATCCCGGACAGGGCGGCTGACAGGCACTCCCCCTACTTCGATCATCCCCGTGGATGCAGGGATCAAACCGGCAAGAAGGCGCAGGAGAGTCGATTTGCCGCAGCCGCTGGGCCCCACAAGCGAAACGAAGGTATCAGTTTCGACATCCAGATCGATGTCGGTCAGGGCCAAAACCCCTGTGCCGAAGCGTTTGCTCAGGCCCTTTGTACGGACGGCAGTGCTCACGAGGGCAGCCTACGGCGTCGTAAGCACGCGGTCAAAGACGTCATCCGGTTTTACGTGGACAACATCCAGGTTCAGCGCCTTTCCGACCGCGCTGATCGTATCCTGCAGCCGTGCTGCCGTGGCAACCCCATACCCGGTTCGCCTCATGGATTCGGTATTCATCGCCTTGACAGACTGGCTCCATTGGCGCAACAGCGTGTCGTAGTCGAGTGCCGGATTATGTTGCGCCATGCTGCGTGCGGCTTCGTCGGGATGTTCGAACGAATACAACACGGCCTCACGCGTTGCCTGCGCGAAACGGCGGACTTCGTCGGGATGGTTCTTCAGCGTATCGGCGCGTGTCACCAGCCAGTGGCCGTAGACCTTGTACCCCCAATCGGCAAAAAGCGTGAAATACACTGTTTGACCATGTGGTGTCACGACGTGCTGCAGCGCCGGCACGACCCCATCGATAGAGGCTGTGATCAGATCCACCTTGCCGCCCAGCAATAGGGAGAAATGGACCGAGGGATCGGCCAGAGCCCAGTGCACCGGCATGCCTTGCAGATGGTTCTCGGCCAATAGCATCTGGAAGATCCCGCGGGTGCTGTCAGCCGGCGACACGGCGATGCGCTTGTCGCGCAGCGATTCAAGGGTTGGATAGGGCTTGAGTGAGGCAAACCCCATGGTGAGCTTGTCCATGTAGACGAAAAAGCCACGGACCTGCGAACCTTTGGCAGCAGCCTGAACGACAGGTGCGGCATCCGCCAGACCATAGTCAGCTTTCCCGCCGTCGATGGCAGAGATCACGTAATTGCTGCCCGTCGACGGCAAAATGTCGAGATTGAAGCCGGCCTGCCGGTAATAACCTTTGTCCAGCCCCAGGAAGAAAGGGGCATACTTGCCGATGAAAGTATAGTTGGTGAGGAACGTGATGTCCTTGAGCGGCGCAGCCGCAGCGCGTTGCGCCAGTGTTGCGGCCATGCACAACAGCAAGCTCGCGCACAGGCGAGCGATCCCGAATGGTTTCAATGGTCTTCCCTGATTGAAAAGAAGAAGCCGGCTCCGGTGCGCCGGCTGTTAGGCCGTTTGGCAGGCGTCAACGTGCAACGGCTCATTATAAGGAAGCTGCCCTCGCAAGTGGCGGTTGCGGCGCCAAACAGCCTCAAGGGGGCGCCCATGCGAACGCGCCAGCCGAACCTTCTCGTCGCTGCCACCCTCCTGCGGCACGAGGCCGGGCGGCGTGAAGCTAGAGCCTTTATGCAAGTCGTCATTAATTGTGTTTGCCTGACTGCCATTACCCAAAAGAGTACTGTCTTGCCAAGCATGTGGTTAATACGTCGTTGTTACCCCCACTAAATGTCTGTTAGCGATCTGCCGGATTGACATACCCGTTACCCGGACGTATAAAAGTTTGACATTTGTAGTGTTTGGAGGACTTGGTGCGCGTTTGACAAATCATCTGGCAAGCCCTGGCGATGTGGTTTGCACCAGCTTGCTGCTTTGAAGGAGGAGCTTTTCAATGAGCGATTTTCACAGCAGTTCAAATGGAATCAGTCGCCGCGCGGTGCTGAAGATGGCGGCGACGGCCGGGGTCGCGGTGATCTCGTCGCCTCGCCTGGTGTTTGCGCAGGGTGACCAGCCCGTCAAGCTCGGGGTCGACAACCCGCTGACCGGAACCTACTCCATCACCGGCCGAAATGAACTTCACGGCATGGAACTCGCCGTCGAGGAGATCAACGCCAAGGGTGGCATTCTGGGTCGTCCCGCCAAGCTGATCGTAGAGGATTCCACCAGTGGCGATGCGGGGGTCGCGGTCCAGAAGGCCCGCAAGCTGATAGAGCGCGACAAGGTTGATTTTCTGGTGGGCAACGTCAATTCCGGCCTGACCATCGCCATGTCCGCCGTCGCTTACGAAAAGGGCGTGTTCATGATGGACCCGGGCGGCCACGCCGACCCGATCACGGGCAAGAACTGCCACTGGAACGTCTACCAGGTGGATCCGTCCACCACCTTGCTGGTCAACGCAATTGCACCGTCCCTGGTCCAGCGTTTCGGCAAGAAATTCTATTTCCTGGTCCCGGACTACGCGTTTGGCCATGGGCTGCTATCCGCTTATAAGGAAAATCTGAAGAAGCTGGGCGCGACCAATCTGGGGGCGGATCTGATTCCGTTGGGGACGACGGAATACTCCTCGTATCTGATCAAGGCGCAGGCTGCCAATCCGGACGTGATCGTGATCCTGCAAAACGGCGAAGACCAGACGAACGTCCTGAAGCAGGCGGTCCAGTTCGGCCTGGACAAACGCTTTCACATCGCCGGTGCCAATGTCGAACTCGAAACGCTGGAAGCTCTGCCGCCCAGCTCCCGCATCGGCAACTGGGTGATCGAGTGGTACTGGAACCAGCCGGACGTCCCGCACGTCAAGGAATTCGTCGACGCCATCAAGAAAAAAACCGGTCGCGTGCCGACGGCCCGGACCTGGTTCGGGCATACGGCCATCCATGCCTGTGCGCTGGCCGCCAACACGGCGAAGTCGCTCGAACCGATCAAGATGGCGCGGGCGCTCAACGGTTTCACCCTGCCGCCCGAAGTCGCCCTGCAGCCGCATCCCGCCACGTTCCGCGCGGACCAGCATCTGCTGATCGGTACGCTGTGGGCCGGCCATGCGCAAGCCGAGGGCAGCGCGTCCGACGATTTGTTCAAGGTTGACGTCGTCATCGACAGTAAAACCATCGCACCGACAGTCGAAGAGACCGAGTGCAAGATGACCTGGCCGTCCTGATCCACACGCCGACTCTAAGGAGGGGAGAGCGTGACCCAGTTGCTGCTGTTCAACGTGTTCAACGGGCTGGTCATCGGGGCGTTCTATGCCCTGATGGCCCTGGGCCTGTCCCTGATCATCAATCTGACCAATGTCATCAATTTTTCCCATGGCGGTTTTCTGGCGCTGGGCGCGTATTTCGCCTACACGCTGGAACCCTATCTGGGCTTCTGGGGGGCACTGATCGTTTCGCCGTTCTGCGCGGCGCTGATCGGTGTGATCGTCGAACGGGTCCTGATCCGGCCCCTGTACAGTCGGGATCCCCTCTATAGCCTGTTGCTGACCTTCGGGCTGGCCTTCGTGCTGGAAGACACAGTGCGCTATATCTGGGGGGCCCAGGGTCTGCCGATGAAGGTACCCCAGGTACTTCAATCCTCGCTCAGCCAGACCCTGTTTTTCCTGACCGGATACCGGGTATTCATGGTCGTGCTGGTGGCGGTGGCCGTGGCCATTCTCTTCCTGATCCTCAAGAAGACCCGGCTGGGCATGCGCATCCGCGCGGGGACTCTGGACCTGGAAATGGTGTCGGCACTGGGTGTCGATGTGCGCATCCTGCGCAATCTGAATTTCGGGCTCGGGATCTTTTTTGCCGGGCTGGCGGGGGTGCTGGCCGCTGGAATGCTGGGCCTGACGCCGACCATCGGCGACCAACTGATCATGCCCAGTTTCGTGGCTGTGATCGTCGGGGGCCTGGGCAGCCTGGTGGGCACGCTGTTCGGGGGCATCCTGATCGGCGTGGCGACCGGCGTCGTGACCGTGTTCTATCCCTCCGCGTCCGAGGCCACCATCTACGTCATGATGGCTCTGGTGCTGCTGGTCCGGCCGCATGGCCTCTTTGGTGAAGAAGGCGGAACGAAACTGTGAACCAGTCCTTGAGTACGCGTATTGTCACCCTGGTGATCCTGTGGCTGGTGCTGCTGTCCATGCCGTATTGGATCGGATACGTCGGGGGGTATACCGATCTGGCGTCGCGTCTGCTCATCATCGGTCTGGCGGCGATGGCCACCAATCTCCTGGTGGGGCATTCGGGGGTCATGGCGTTCGGGCACGCCGCCTATTTCGGGCTCAGTTCCTACACCACCGGCCTGATGATCAAATATCTGATTCCGAGCACTCCTGTGGGCTTTCTGGCGGGCATCATCGTGGGCACGCTGGGGGGCGCCATCATAGGATTCCTGCTGGCGAGACTGCGGGGCATCTACTTCGCCCTGGCCACCATCGCGTTCGGCCAGGTGTTTTTCTTCATCGCGTTTCGTTGGAATGCCGTCACCGGCGGGGACAACGGCCTGAGCTTTCAGCGCCAACCGATCGATCTGGGATTCCTGCAGCTCAATCTAGGCTCCAGCCGCGTCTACTACTATGTGGCGCTGGCCGTGTTCGCCGTCTGTGCCGCCTTGATGGCGGTGGTCCTGCGCTCGCCGTTTGGCCGCACACTGCTGGCCATGCGCGAGAATGAGCGCCGCGCCCGATTCCTCAGCATTCCGGTCAACCGTCATCTCTGGATGGCTTATATCGTGTCCTGCTTCTTTGTCGCCGTCGCCGGCTCGCTCTACGGGATGCTCAACAATTTCGTCAGCCCCCATGACCTGCACTGGACACAGTCGGGTGATTTCGTGCTGATGGCGGTCATCGGCGGCATGCGGTCGTTCTGGGGGCCCTTGCTGGGGGCAGCGATCTTCGTGGTCGCCCAGGATTATCTGTCCAGCCTGACCGGAAACTGGATGTTCTTCATCGGCATGCTCTTTGTGCTGGTGGTCCTGTTCCTGCCGCGTGGCATCGCCGGGCTGCTGCAGCGGAGGACATCATGAGTCTGCTCGAGGTGCGCCAGGTATCGCAGCATTTCGGCGATCTGGTGGCGGTCAGGGACGTGTCGTTCGCGGTCGAACCCGGGGAGCTGCATGCGATCATCGGACCCAATGGTGCCGGGAAGACGACATTTTTCAACATGATCAGCGGTTTCTACCGGCCGACCCGGGGGAATATCGTCTTCGATGGCACGGACGTCACGACGTTGCCGCCCTATGCCCGCGTGGCGATGGGTATGGCGCGGACCTTCCAGATCACCGAGGTTTTTCCCGAGCTGACCGTGCGCGACAATCTGCGCATTGCGGTGGAGGTCACGCAGGGCTTGCGGATGAAGATGTTCAGTACGCGGGCGCAGACCCGGGCGAGCAACCTGCGCATCGATGAATTGCTGGAAACGGGCGGGCTGACGGCCAATGCCGATCGTTATGTGGGCGAATTGTCGCACGGCGACCAGCGCTCGACCGAAATCATGATGGCGCTGGCCCTGAAGCCAAAGCTGCTGCTGCTCGACGAGCCGGCCGCCGGCATGGGCAACCAGGAAACCTATGATACGGCGCGGTTGATCCGCCGGCTGCACCGGACCCAGAACCTGACCATCATCCTGGTCGAGCACGACATGCGGGTGATTTTCAATCTGGCCGACCGCATCACGGTGCTGACCGAAGGTGAGATCCTGGAGCAGGGCACGCCCGACGAGATCGCGGCCAGCGAGAAAGTGCAGGTCGCCTACCTGGGGGAAAAGCATGAAGGCGCTTGAGGTCCGCGAACTCAATACCTATTACGGCAAGAGTCATATCCTCAAGGGTGTGGATCTCGAGGTCGGCGAGGGCGAGTTGGTGACGCTGCTGGGCCGCAACGGCGCCGGCAAATCCACCACGCTGCGCAGCATCATGGGCCTGACGCCGGCCCGGGCCGGGCACATCCGGGTGTTCGGCGCGGATTCCACGCACCTGGCGCCGTTTCGCATCGCCCGGTTGGGCGTCGGGCTGGTGCCCGAAGGACGGCGCATTTTCGCCAATCTGACCGTCGACGAGAACCTCAAAGTTCCGGTCGATCAGCCCGGGCACTGGAACATCCCTCGCGTCTATGAATTGTTTCCGCGCCTGGCCGAGCGCAAGTCCCACAAGGGCAAGCAGCTCTCCGGCGGCGAACAGGAAATGTTGTCGATCGCGCGGGTGTTGCTGCTCAATCCCCGCCTGCTCTTGCTCGATGAGCCGTCCCAGGGACTGGCGCCTCTGATCGTGCGTCACGTGCTCGACGTGATCGTGGCGGCCCGCAACGCAGGAACGTCTGTCCTGCTGATTGAGCAGAACGTGCGCGCCGCGATCGGCATTGCCGATCGCGCCTATGTGCTGGATCGGGGCGCCATCACCTACAGCGGGGTCGCCGCCGAGTTCGGCCAGGACGAGGCCCGCGTTCAGGAACTCGCGGGCGCCAGTGCGCAGAAGTGGGATTTTCCGGACGATTGACCGCCTGGCCATCAGCGATTGATATCGGTCAGCCACGCGGAGGTTCGAGAGGCGAGGGGGCTTGTGTGCGGCCTTGAAGATGGTAAAACAGGAATTTAGTCATTCTTGATGAAGAAATACCGCCATGAGCGAAAATGATTTCCACCCGGGCAGCATCCGCCGTCTGGACGACGTTGTCGAAGGCCAGCTGCAACGTATCATCGAACATCCACCGGCTGATGTCTGGCGCATGCTGACCGAACCGCAGCGCCTGGCACAGTGGCTGGCGCCGGGGTCGGTCGAACTGCGCCGCGGCGGGGCGGTGCGCATCGACTTCGCCGACAGCGGGACGCTGATCGAAAGCACCGTGCGCGCACTGGAACCGGGGCACCTGCTGGAATATTCCTGGAGCAGCGGCTCGCAACCCGAACGTCCCTTGCGCTGGACCCTGGATGCTGTCGAACGGGGTACGCAGTTGACGCTGACGGTGCGCCTGCCCGCCGACGAGGACATCGCCAAGGCCTGCGCGGGATTCGAGGGCCATCTGGAAATGCTGGTGGCCGCCCTGGAAGGCGTGCCGGTCCATTTCCCGGTGGAACTGTACCTGCAGGCCCGCAAGGCCTATCAGGCGATGCTGGCGGCTTAGCGGCATCACATTGATCCACGCCGGATCATATCGCGGCGCCAGCCGCAATTTTCACGCAATTTTCAGTGTCTTAGCAGCCCCTGCAGCCCCTGCAGCAGGTTCTGCGGGTTCGTGGGCTGGGCCGGCAGCGCAAATTGGCCGGCAGGGGGCTCCTGGCCCGAAATCGACTTGAGTGCGAAATCCTTGCCCAGACGCAGGATGCCACGGCGGTTCGCGGGCAGGGAGCCGGTCAGTTTTTCGGCCATGGAGGATCCGAACAGGGTCTGCATGGTGTTCAGATAGGTTTCGGTCATGTTCACGACCAACGGATCATTCGTCAGGACCGCGTCCGTCGGGTGGGTCTTGCCCTGGGTGTCGGTGACGTTCAGCCGGTAGACGCGTCCCCGGATGCCCGCGACGGTTTCGGTCTTGCTGGTGTCCTGGATCGAATCCACGCGATCGGGCAGGTACTGGTTGGGCCGGGTCTGCGCGATGGCGCCAAGTCCCCGCAGCAGCCCGCCGATCTCCATGACCACCGGGGTCTGGCCCCGGTACGATACCGAGTATGCCTTGCCGTCGCGCACCAGCATGTAGTCGTTGGCGTTCTGTTGGCCGACGCGCACGGCCCCCTGGGTCTGCCAGGCCAGTTTGGAGGTCTGGCCCCCCGCCTGCACGACCGCGGTGCCACCGGCCCGGACGGATAGGGGGATCAGAGCGGACAGGAGAGAGATCCCGATGAATGCGCGAAGCAGGTGTAAAGGCATGAGGGACTCCTGGTGATGATGGATCCGTGCGCCAGCGCTGGCGGCGCGCGAGTGTGTCGATTGCACAGCCGCTATTGTGCAATGGCGGGGACGTGTGCCGCTGTGTGCAAGGGTAACCCGGCCTTCCCGGCGTCATTCGGTATCCACCGGAACGAGCGGGCGTGGTGGCGGCGCGGGATCGGGCGGAAGGGTTCAGTCCCGGGCCTGGATCCTCAGTCCCCGTTCGACCAGCCAGGCGCATCCCAGCAGCGTGACGTTGATCGCCAGATACAGCAGACCCGCGATGATGAAGGTTTCGACGATCAGGTAGCTTTGGCTCATCAGGCGCCGGGCGAAACCGGTGAGCTCCATGACCGCGATGGTGGATGCCAGGCTCGTGCCCTTGATCGCCAGCACCAGCTCGTTGCTGTAGGCCGGAAACGCCTGGCGGATGGCCAACGGGAAACGAATGCGCCGGAATACCTGCAGGCGGCTCATGCCGCAGGACAGGGCAGCGTCGATCTGGCCGTTTGGCACCGATTGCAGGCCGCCCCGGATCGCTTCGCTCATGTAGGCGCCGCTGTTCAGAGCGATGGCCAGGATGGCACAGCGGGCTCCATCGCTGAACAGCCACCACAGGGCCGGCTGGTCATGCACGAAATCCAGAGTGCCGATACCGTAATACAGCAGGAACAGCTGGATCAGCAGGGGCGTTCCGCGAAACACGGTGCTGTAGGCGAAAGCCAGGCCGGCGACGAGACGACGTGTCGAGGTTCGCATCAGCGCGGCCCCCAGGCCCAGCAGCGAGGCGAACAGGATGGCGAGCAGGCCGATGCGCAGCGTGATCCAGAATCCCTCGAACAGGACCGGTACGGCCTTCTCGAACAGTTCGATCATCGTGCGGCCCCCTGCATGCCCCGGCCGAAATGCCGTTCGGCCCAGACGAACATGCCCTGACTACAGACCCCGATCAGAAAATACAGGATCCCGGCCAGGAGATAGAGCGTCAGGGGCGCTCGCGTGGCGGCGGCGCCCAGGACGGCGGCGCGCATCAGTTCCACGAGGCCGACCAGCGAGATCAGCGCCGTGTCCTTCAGGGCGTTCTGCCAGACGTTGTTGGCCCCGGGCAGCGCATACCAGAGCAGTTGTGGCAGCGTGATGCGCCACAGGCACTGGCGTCGGTCCATGCCGATGGCGCGGGCTGCTTCGATCTGTCCCGGATCGATGGCCTTGAAGGCGCCACGGAAGACTTCGACGCTGTAGGACCCGGAAATCAGGCCGATAGCCAGGATGCCGACCAGCACGGGAAAGACCGTGCTCATGAGGTCGTCCCAGTTCAGCCAGTCCGCCAGGTCGGCGGCGGGCTGGACAGTGCCGAAAAACAGCAGATAGATGATGAGCAGTTCGGGAACGCTGCGTACGATCAGGGTGTAAAGGCCGATCGCGCCGCGCGCCAGCCAGCCGCCGCCAGCCTTCAGGGCCGCGCCGGCAATGCCGATTGCCATGCCAAGGCAGATGCCGCACAGACTGATGAACACGGTCATGCCGGCACCGCGCAATAGCAGGGTGCCCCAGCCGGCGCTCAGAATGTCGTGCAGGGAAGAAATCATTGAATCAGTCGGCCTGGATTCGCGCCATCGCGCCGGGCCTGTCAGGGTGCAAGGCAAACCAGCCCCGGGAGGGGCTGGCTCTGGTCATGCGGATTTTATTTGCAGGCGGCGTAGTTGGAAAGATCGACGCCGAACCATTTCTGGCTGGACTTCTTGATCGTGCCGTCCTGGATCAGTTCGCACAATGCCTTGTCGACCTTGGCCTTGAGCTGGGTGTTGCTCTTGTTGATCCCGGCACCGATGCCCTGGCCCAGGATGTCGGGATCGGCGCTGCTTTTCACAACATAGTCGGCCAAGGCGAATTTTCCCTGGCCAGCGGCCTTCAGGAACTGGCTTTGCGGGGTGACTTCCGAGAACGTGGCATCCAGCCGCCCGGCGGACAGATCGATCTGCATCTGGTCCTGGGTTTCGTAGGTCTTGAGCTTCAGGTCCGGCGCGTGCTTCTGCAGGAAGGCGCCCTGTGTGGTGCCGCTTTGCACGCCCACGGTCTTGCCGGCCAGGCCCTGCAGCAGGGTCTTCTGATCGGTGGCCTTGAGCAGCGGGCTGCCGGCCGGCAGCACGAATGCGGAGTCCTCGGTGGCGTAGGGGATGCTGAAGGCGATGACTTTGGCGCGATCGGCCGTCACCGACATGCCCGAGATCACCAGATCGAAGCGGTCCGCCTGCAGCGCGGGGATCAGGCTGTCGAAGGCCTGCACCACAAAACGGCATTTTGTATCGAGCTTTTTGCACAGGGCCTGGCCGACGTCGGCGTCAAAACCGGTGACCTTGCCTTGGGCGTTCACCATGCTCCAGGGCGGGTAGCCGCCTTCGGTGCCGATCTTCAGGGTGGCTGCCGGGGCAGCTGTGGCCAGGCCCGCGAGGCCCAGGGCGGCGCAGAGCGCCACCTGTCGTGCAAGGGATGTCACCATGGACAGGATCCTTTGAGATGAGGTCCGAAAAGGAGCAATAGTAGTATATCGAGGTGGGTTCGAGGGCGTCCAGATCCCGGTTGTCCGTGGGGTTGTCCAGGGCATAGCATAGTCAGCTGGATTAAAATCTGGTAAAAACCCTGATGGATTTTTACAGTAAACGTCGCTTGACATGACTAGCTTGTTCGATCCGTTGCAACTGGGGGATGTGCCACTGCGCAACCGCATCGTCATGTCGCCTTCCGCCTGCCTGCGTCCGGCGCCGGGACGCATCCCGAGTGATGCGCTGAGGGCCTATTATGCCCAGCGGGCCTCCGCCGGCCTGATCGTGACCGAGTCGGCTTCCGTGTCTCCGCTGGGGGCGGGATATCCCGATACACCCGGCATCTGGAATTCCGATCAGGCTCAGGGCTGGCGCCGGATCACCGAGGCCGTCCATGATCGGGGCGGCCGGATCTTTCTGCGCCTCTGGCATGCCGGCCGGGTATCCAATCCCGAATTCCTGTCCGGCGAGATGCCGGTGGCCCCTAGCGCGATCGCCTGCGCGGTTCCGGTATCGTCCGATCGAACGGATACGCCGGATTACGTGGTGCCGCGCAGCTTGCATCCCGACGAGATCCTCCGGATCGTGGCCGATTTCGATCAGGCGGCGCGGTATGCCCGGCTGGCCGGGTTCGACGGGGTGGAAGTCCATGCCGGGGACGGCTATCTGATAGACCAGTTCCTGCACGATGGTTCGAACTGCCGGCGGGACGAGTATGGGGGTAGCGTGGACAACCGCAGCCGGTTCCTGCTGGAAATCGTCGATGTCTGCATCGGTGTCTGGGGTTCGGGGCGCGTCGGCGTGCATCTGTCGCCGCGCGGCGATCGGCATGACATGCGGGATTCGGATCCGGCCACCCTGTACCGGCATGTTGCCCAGGAATTGGACAAGCGCCGCCTGGCGTTCATCTGCGTGCGCGAACATGCGGGCGCCGACGCGCTGACCCCCGTGATCCGGCAGGCGTTTTCCGGTGCGCTGATCCTCAATGAAGGCTATGACGCCGAGTCCGCGCGGCAGGCGATCGAAACAGGGTGCGGCGAGGCCGTGGCATTTGGCAAGGCCTTCGTCAGCAACCCGGATCTGGTGCAGCGGCTGGAAGCTGGCCTGCCCCTGCGGCCCGACATCGAAATGATATCGGTGTAAGCGTCACTTCGGGTCGTGTGTCAGCCAGCCAGGCGGGCCTTGACCTGGGCGGAAACGGCGGCCATGTCGGCTCGGCCGGCCAGCGCGGGTTTCAACTGGCCCATGATGGCACCCATAGCCGCGCCGCCCTTCAACCCCTTGGACTGCGCCTGCGCGATGGCGGTGTCGATGGCGGCCGCGATTTCCTCGGGGCTGGCGCCCTGGGGCAGGAATTCCTTCAGGATTTCCAGTTCTGCGCGTTCCTGGGCGGCACTTTCCGCGCGGCCGGCCGATTCGAAGGCGGTGATCGATTCACGGCGCTGCTTGGCCTGTTTTTCGATGATGGCGATGATCATCGCATCGTCGGGCTCGATGCGTTCGTCGACCATTTTTTGCTTGATGGCCGCCTGCAGCAGGCGCAGGGTGCCCAGGCGGGTGCTGTCGTGCGCGCGCATGGCCGCCTTGACGGCGTCGGAAATCAGGCTTGCAAGGCCGGTGCTCATGGATGTGTCCTGTCGGATTGGGAAAGCCTTATTTTAACGCGCGGACTCGGATTCGGCCCCGGACGGGCAGGGGGCGGAGGGCAGTCCAGCCATCGTCGGCACGCGCCAGTCTTGTCGGCCGGTCGGCAAACCGGCCGCATCGTAGCTGAGTTCCGAAAACAGCGCGTGGCCGTCCGCTCCGGCCACGATGATGGTGGAGCAACGGGTGCCGTAGTCCGGACTGATGATGAAGGGGCTGCTCAGCAACTGCTCGCGCGCCAGGGAAAGCCCGGTTTCTGGCAGATCCCGGGTATCGGCCTGAGTGGTGTCGCGCAGCAGAGCGAACACCTGTTCGGGATCGTGCACCCATTGATCGGCGGGCAGCGTATCCAGCGTCGCCCGTAGCCGCCTGGCTTTGGGCCAGGGGGTGTCCAGCAGATGGTTCGACAGGACGTAGTTGCCCTGTCTCAACTGGCGGGGCGCTCCGGCGGGATCGCGGTTGCACAGGTACCAGACGTCGCCGGGAGCGCCCACGATCAGATTGAACCCCGCCCAGTCGCCCGCGTGACGGGCGATCGCCCGGACGTGGTCGGCGGCGCTATCCGTGCCCAGCAGGTAGTCGCGCACCAGGACGCCGCGCGACGGCGCGCCGGACGGAACCGGCAGACCGGGTTCCCGATAGTTGGTCAGCAGAGCGAAGCGCCCCCCTGCCGTCCAGCCCAGCCAGGTACCTCCCGCCGTCAGATCGCGTCCGGCAATGACGCCTGGGCGCTCAGGCCAGGGGCCGGCAGCCATCGTGGGCCGGACATGGAACTCGTCCCGATTGGCGGCGATCCGCAGAGGCCAGTCCGGGTGGCCGATCGAGAGGTAGGCGATACACATGACTCACAATATACTCGCCCCATGGAAAAGACTGGAACGCATCATCGCGCCCTGGCGCACGGCTTCGGGCTGCTGGCCGTATGCCTCACGGGCTGGTTGTCCTGCGCCGCGGCATGGGCGGCGGATCCCGCCTGGACGCGCGACCGGACCAGCACGGGCCTGCAGTCCACCAACCGCGCAGTGGTGGTTGTGTATCAGCCCGGCGCGACGGATCCGCCGGTTCCTGGTGATGCCCGAATCACTCGCGTCCATGCGTCCAGGGCTTATGACAGCCCGGCACAAGTCGTGACGGATCTGTGCTGGGGATCGGAACGTGGCCCCTGCGTGCGGCTCAATGGCACACAGCTGAATACCGGGGCCTTCGATGGCCGGTTGGCGGCGGGCCCCATGCTGCTGGTGCACCGGGTGGTCCGGTGGGCAGGCGGCACACCGCCACTCTTCATCCGGGGAACGGTGACGGTCTGGTATGCCACCGGCCGGCCCCCACGGTGATCCGCGTATCGGACCTCAGTTATACTATCAGGCTTATCTAATTCAAAGGCTTGCGTCACCGCGCCTGGTGGGGCGTCAGGCGGATTGCTCATTTCACAGAACATCATGCAAAAAACCAGTTACAGCTACGAAGAACTGCTGACATGCGGGCGTGCGGAACTCTTTGGTCCTGGCAATGCCCAGCTGCCGCTGCCTCCCATGCTGATGTTCGATCGGATCGTGCACATCGATGATCGTGGCGGGTCTCACGACAAGGGCGAGATCATCGCCGAACTCGATATCCGTCCCGACCTGTGGTTTTTCAATTGCCACTTTCAGGGCGACCCGGTCATGCCGGGATGTCTGGGTCTGGACGCCATGTGGCAGCTGGTCGGGTTTTTCCTGGGCTGCTGCGGTGGCCAGGGGCGCGGCCGTGCGCTGGGCGTGGGCGAGGTCAAGTTCACGGGGCAGGTCTTGCCGACCGCCCAAAAGGTGCGCTATCACATCAATATGAAGCGCGTGATGATGCGCAAGCTCGTCATGGGGTTTGCCGATGCGCGCATGGAAGTCGACGGCCATGAAATCTATGTGGCCCATGACCTGCGGGTGGGGCTGTTCACTCGTACGGACAATTTCTAGGAGGCTCGATTATGCGTCGTGTGGTCGTCACCGGCATGGGCATCGTGTCCAGCCTGGGCAATAACCAGTCCGAGGTGCTCGACAGCCTGCGTGCGGGTCGTTCGGGCATCACGTTTCAACCCGAATACGCCGAACAGGGTCTGCGTTCGCATGTGGCGGGGTCCGTGCATCTGGACGCGCTGGAAAAGATCGATCGCAAGCTCAGCCGCTTCATGGCCAACGGTCACGCCTATGCATGGCTGGCGATGCAGGAAGCCATTCAGGATGCCGGCCTCACACCGGATCTGGTGTCCAACCCACGCACCGGCCTGATCGTTGGCGCCGGCGGCGCGTCGCATTCTTCGATCAATGACGGTATCCAGACCCTGCATGAAAAGGGCGTGCGCCGGGTGGGGCCCTACATGGTGACCAAAGCCATGGCCAGCGGTGTGTCTGCCTGCCTGGCCACCGGCGCCCAGATCAAGGGCGTGAACTACTCCATCAGTTCGGCGTGCTCCACCAGCGCGCACTGTATCGGCAACGCCGTCGAGCAGATCCAGCTCGGCAAACAGGACATCGTGTTTGCCGGCGGGGCCGAGGAAGAGCACTGGTCCCTGTCCTTCATGTTTGACGCGATGGGCGCGCTGTCCACACGCTACAACGACACCCCCGAACGCGCTTCCCGCACTTACGATGCCAACCGTGATGGTTTCGTCATTTCCGGCGGCGGCGGGATCGTGGTGGTCGAGGAATACGAACACGCCAAGGCGCGCGGCGCCAACATCCTGGCGGAAATCGTCGGGTATGGCGCCACCTCGGACGGCTACGACATGGTTGCGCCCT
The DNA here is from genome assembly GCA_019104865.1 of Castellaniella sp. GTDB lineage: Bacteria > Pseudomonadota > Gammaproteobacteria > Burkholderiales > Burkholderiaceae_B > Castellaniella. Next base: position 28,317 of record JAHRWZ010000004.1, read on the forward strand.
CGGGTGAAGGCGCTGAACGCTGCATGCGTCAGGCGCTGGCCGATGTCCGCACCCACATCGATTACATCAATACCCATGGCACCAGTACGCCGGTGGGCGACGTCAAGGAACTCGAAGCCATCCGGGCCGTTTTCGGTGACAACCTGCCCTGGATCGCCTCGACCAAATCGCTCTCGGGTCATGCGCTGGGCGCGGCCGGCGTCAACGAGGCCATCTACACCCTGCTGATGATGAAACATGGTTTCGTGGCGGCTTCCGCCAATATCGAAACGCTCGATCCAGCGGCCGAAGGCATGAACATCCTGCTTGAGCCCCTGGCCAAGGCCGACATCCAGACGGCGTTGTCGAACAGCTTCGGGTTCGGCGGCACGAACGCCACGCTGGTGTTTTCCCGCGCGACCCTCTGATTCGCCGGCACCGGGGGCTTTCGCCTGGACGGGTACCAGGCGTCCCCCAAGTTTTCAAACATCGGCCTGCCGCCACCAACGACAGGCCGATGTCGTTTCCGTCCGCCTCGGACGCCCGCCTCAGGCGGCAGCCGGTTTCGGGGATTCGGGGATGGATCTGGCCTGAACCAGCGCGTTGCGCCCCGCTTGCCACCCAGCCAGCGCGGTGCACAGACCCAGAGCGCCCAGCAGGCTTGCGGCAGCCTGGAAGCCTCCCGTCCAAGCGTACAGCACGCCGATCAGTAACGGGCCGCTGGCTGCCAGCACGTATCCCGTGGCCTGGGCCATGCTGGACAAATGGGCGGCCACGTGCGCATCGTGTGATCGCAGCACGATCAGCATCAGTGCCAGCGCGAACAGACCGCCCTGACCGATGCCCTGGATGACGGCCAGGGGCCAGATGGCCCAACGCGGACCCAGCACCATCCCGATCAGGGCGAAAGTGGCGACCACGGTCAGGCCGACCGCCAGTCCCCGCTGGTCGCGCCATCTGGAGGCCAGCAGCGGGGTCAGCAGGCAGGACGCGACCTGCAGCAGGATCGAAACCGAAGTTACCAGCCCGGCTTCGGTGCCGCTCAGCCCCCGGTCGCGCAATATGGGCGCCATCCAGCCCAGCACACAGTAAGCCAGGGCGGATTGCAGCCCCATGAACAGGGTCACGGCCCAAGCCAGCCGGTCGCGCCGCAGCCCTTGGACGGGCAGGATATGGCGGCCGTTCGTATGGCGAGATCCCGCCCGCCAGGCCACGGGCGACCAGGCAAACAGAGCCAGGATTCCGGGTATGGCCCAGATCGCCAGGCTCAGCGTCCACTGATCGCCGAGCTTGTGCATCAGGGGCAGGGTGGTGGCGGCCGCCAGCGCCGCTCCGCCCACGAGGCTCATGGTGTAGAGGCCGGTCATCAGGGCAGCGCGGTCGGCGAAGTCGCGTTTGACCAGACTGGGCAGGAGCACGTTGCCCAGGGCAATGCCGGCGCCCGCCAGCGCCGTCCCCAGAAACAGCCCCACGGCGTCGAAGGCGCCGCGCAAGGCGGTGCCGGTGGTGATGAGCAGCAGGACCAGCAGCAGTGTGCGCTCGATGCCGATGCGCTGGGCGCAGCGTGGCGCGAACGGTGCAAATATCCCCATGCACAGGACGGGCAGTGTGGTCAGATAGCCGCTTGCCGCCGCGCTGAGTCCTAATCCTCGGCTGATATCCGGCAGCAGCACCGCCGTACTGGGAAAGAGGGGGCGAAGATTGGCGGCCAGCAGCAACAGGCTGGTTGCCGTCAGCCAGCGGCCCCAGGTGCTGACGCGCGGGCCGCTCATGCGCGACCGCGCCGCGTGTCGGGCAGGAAGAAGGCGGTGATTCCCAGCAGTGGCAGGAAGGCGCACACGTGGTAGACGAAAGAGATGCTGGTCGCGTCGGCCAACCTGCCCAGCGCCGCAGCGCCGATGCCGCCCATGCCGAAGGCCAGGCCAAAGAAAAGCCCCGAGACAGTGCCTGTCTTGCCCGGCATGAGTTCCTGGGCATAGACGAGGATTGCCGGAAAGGCCGAGGCAATCATGACGCCGGCGCAAAACACCAGGATCAGCGTCCATTGCAGATTGACGTAAGGAAGCGCCAGGGAAAAGGGCGCCGTCCCCAGGATCGATCCCCAGATGACGCGCTTGCGGCCGATGTGGTCGCCCACCGGCCCGCCCACCAGGGTCCCGGTGGCCACGCCCACCAGGAAGACAAACAGGGAATACTGCGCCTGCTGGATTTCCAGGCCGAAACGGTCAATCAGGAAGAATGTGAAGTAGCTGGTGATCCCGGACAGGTAGAAGTACTTGCTGAAGATCAGCAGCAGCAGGATGGAGACCGCCCCCCGGACCTGGCGCGGGGACAGCCCGTTGTCGGTCTTGCGCAGGGAACTGCGCCCCCGGCTGCCGGTCAGATTGGCGGCATACCAGCGGCTTACCCCAAATAGAATGCAGATCCCCACGAGGGCCGCCAACGAGATCCAGGCCACACTGCCCTGGCCTCGGGGTACGATCAACAGCGCGGCAAGCAGTGGCCCGATCGAGGAGCCGATGTTGCCACCGACCTGAAAGATCGACTGCGCCAGGCCATGGTGTCCGGCCGAAGCCATGCGGGCCACGCGCGAGGATTCCGGGTGAAAGACCGACGATCCCGCCCCCACCAGCGTCGCCGCCAGCACCACGAGTGGAAAATTCCAGGCCTGGGAGAGCAGCAACAAGCCACAGCAGGTGAATCCCATACCAACGGGCAGCGAATAGGGCAGCGGACGGCGGTCCGTGAAACGCCCGACGAAGGGTTGCAACAGCGAGGAGGAAAACTGGAAGGCCAGGGTGATGATCCCGACCTGGGCGAAGCTGAGGTCGAAGCGCCCCTGCAGCACGGGATAGATCGCGAGCAGCACCGACTGCATCATGTCGTTGAGCAGGTGGGTCACGCTGATGGCACCCAGCACCGGAAATGCAATACCGGGCTGTGGCTGGGCGGGTTCGGGCTGGATGAGAGGAACAGCGGAGGCTGGCGCGAACGAATTTTTCATGAGGGATCCGGATGGCGCGGAAATCCGGCGGATTTGCACCAGACGTTTCATTGTACGCTGTGTCCCGTATAGGCTTTATGCGTCGCCTCGTCACAATGACAGCTCGCTTGGGAGTACGATCCGGGCATTCCGAACGGCCCTGATGAGTGTATGGTTTGCCTGTCCGATTCCTTGAGCGTTGGCCGCATTTTCCTACGAGGGGTGGGGCAGGTGTTCCTGCAGCGCAGCGCCTGGGCCGGCATCTGCTTCCTTGGCGCGGTTGCATGGCAGTCCGGCCCGCTGGCGCTGGCCTGCGGGCTGGGCACCTGGGTGGGTACCCAATGGGGGCAACGGTATGGCACGCGCGAGGAATGCGAGGACGGTCTGCACGGCTACAACGGCGCGTTGGCGGGCATCGGCGTCCTGGTGGTCCTGCCGCCCGGGCCTCTGGCCTGGGGGCTGGTGGTGGTTTTGGCCTGGCTGGTCACCTGGCTGGCCCAGGTCTGGCGCCGGCACGGGCCGCTGTCGCCCTATACCGCGCCGTTCATTCTGGCAACCTGGCTTTTGATGATCATCGCATCGGCGGCCGGCTGGCCGGCCCCTGTGGCCGGAACATCGGCGGTCATGGGCGATGGCCTGATGGCCTGGGCACAAGGGACGTTGCGAGGGGTCGGTCAGGTCATGTTCCTGGATGATCTGGGGGCTGGCGCGCTGTGTATCCTGGGCCTGGCCCTGTCGAGGCCGGGGGCGGCGCTATGCGCCGTCCTGGCGTCGGCGCTGACACTGTTGGCCGCGTTGGCAGCCGGCTTTCCCGGCGATGCCGCCTCGCTGGGGCTATACGGCTTCAATGCCGTCCTGACGGCCGAGGCCCTGCGCCAGGCCCTGCCGGGTCGCTGGGGGGCGCTGTGTCTGGGTGTCCTCGCCAGCCTGGGCCTGATGCGTGGTTTTCAGGTGCTCGAGCTGCCTTCCCTGACTGCCCCGTTCGTCCTGGCGACCCTGCTGGTGCGGCAGTTGTCGCGCACACTCAGCTTCTTTAAAGCTTGAATCTTCATAATGACAGGTTTCCCTGATGCCTGGGGCACCTTAGATTCATGTCCGAACCGTCTTCTTCGATTGTCGATTCCAGTGCTTCCTGGTTGCAGGAACAGAGTCAGTCGGGCGGCCTGCCCGTGGCGCCCGACCTGGGCCTGAGCCTGGTCCAGGTCCGCATGCCGCGAGACGTGACGCGGTTCGACTGGCGGCTGCTACGCGTGATCGCCGTGTCCGTCGCGCTCGGATTCGTGGCGGCACTGGTGGCCTGGGCGCTGATGCTGCTGATCGGCCTGATCACCAACTTGAGCTTTTATGGTGTCTGGTCCACGGCATTCTCCTCGCCGGCGGGCGCGGTGCCGCGCCTGGGCGCCTGGGTCATCGCGGTGCCGGTCGTGGGCGGGCTGATCGCCGGGGGCATGGCGCGCTGGGGCTCCAAGGCCATTCGCGGACACGGCATTCCCGAGGCGATGGAACAGGTTCTGCTCAACGAGTCCAGGATCCCGACGCGCATCACCCTGCTCAAGCCGCTGTCCTCGGCGGTGGTGATTGGCACGGGGGGGCCGTTTGGTGCCGAAGGACCGATCATCGCCACCGGCGGCGCCCTGGGTTCGCTGATCGGTCAACTGATGAAAGTCACCGCCAGCGAACGCAAGGTGCTGCTGGCGGCGGGCGCGGCTGCCGGGATGGCAGCCGTCTTTGCCGCGCCGATTTCCGCCGTCACTCTGGCCGTGGAGCTGCTGCTGTTCGAGCTGCGCGGGCGTTCCCTGATCCCGGTGGCGCTGGCCTGCGTGACGGCGACCGGCATGCGCGATCTGCTCATGGGATCCACGCCGGTGTTCCTGATGGATACCGTGACCACCCCGGGAGGCAGCGCACTGGCCGCCTACGTGTTGATCGGCGCCCTGATCGGGGTGATCAGTGTGGCGGTTACCCATCTGGTCTATGCCATCGAGGATGGCTTCGAGCGCCTGCCCGTGCACTGGATGTGGTGGCCCGCGCTGGGTGCCGTGGTCGTGGGCGTGGTGGGCTGGGTCGCGCCGCTGACCCTGGGCGTGGGCTACACCAATATCGAGGACATCCTTAATGGCCGGCTGGCCATGGGGACGCTGGCCTGGCTGTGTGTGATGAAGTTCATCTCCTGGTCGATCTGCCTGGGCAGCGGTACCTCGGGGGGCACCCTGGCTCCGCTGTTCACGATCGGCGGAGCGCTGGGGGCGATGCTCGGACTACTGCTGGCGCACGCCATGCCCTGGCTGGGCATCGATCCCCGTATTGCCGCCCTGATCGGGATGGCGGCACTGTTCGCCGGTGCCTCGCGCGCCCTGCTGACCACGGTGATCTTCGCCCTGGAAACCACGGGTCAGCCGGCTGGGCTGCTGCCGCTGCTGGGCGCCTGCACCGCAGCCTATCTGATTTCGGTCATGATGATGCGCAACACCATCATGACCGAAAAGATCGCGCGGCGCGGTGTCCGGGTGCCGTCGGAATACAAGGAGGACTACCTGGAGCGGATCCTCGTGGGGGCCGCTTGCGCCCGGGATGTGGCGACGTTGCGCGCCGGGCAGACAATCGGTGAAATCCGCCGCTGGATCGCCCAGGGTGGGAAAGGCACCCAGCACCAGGGTTATCCGGTGCTGGATGCGCAGGATCGCGTCCTGGGGATTCTGACCCGGCGCACGTTTTTCGATGCCCAGTGGTCGGATCAGGCCCGCCTGTGCGATCTGATCCACCGCCCGCCGGTCGTTATCACGCCCGAGCATACGCTGCGTCAGGCGGCCGACCACATGGCGATCGAGAACGTGGGGCGCCTGCTGGTGGTGGACGCCGATGATCCGACGCGCATGCTGGGGATACTGACCCGGGGTGACGTGATTGCCGCGCATACGCGGCGAATCCGGGAAAACGCCCGGGTGCGTCGCGAGATCAGCCTGCATACCTGGCGGCGAATGCGTGCGCGCCGCCGCCGTGCGCGGGGTTGAACAGGGCCTTTTACTCGATGTTCTGCGCCTGTTCGCGCATCTGTTCAATGAGCAGTTTCAGGTCGATGGCCGCCTGAGTGCCCGACAGGGCAGCCGCCTTCGAGCCCAGCGTGTTGGCTTCGCGATTCATTTCCTGGAAGAGAAAGTCCAGGCGTTTGCCGCTGCCGCGCGCCGCCGACGCGTGGTTGCCCCCCAGGATATCGCGCAATTCCTGCAGATGGGACCGCAGCCGGGTGAGTTCCTCGGCCACGTCCACTCGCAGCCCGAAGAGACCGGCCTCCTGGGCGATGCGCGCCGACAGTTCCGCGCCGCCGATGGCGGCGAATCCGTCGGGGCTGGCTGCCATCAAGGCTTCGCGCAGCCGCTGGGCGATACGGTCCTGGTGTGCCTGCACCACCGTGGGCAGCTCGTCTTCGACCTTTTGGACGATGGCCGCGATCTCGTCGGCCATTCCCAGCATGGCCTGGGCGAGGCGCGCGCCTTCGCGCTCGCGGGCGGCCTGGAATTCTTCCAGGGCCTGTATGCACGCCTGTTCGCATAGAGGCATCCAGTCGTCCGGATCCAGACCGCTGCGCGCCAGCCCTTCGCGAGGCAGCTCCGCCAGGGTCGGTGCGGGCAGATCGGGGATATAGCGCCGCGCCCAGGCGAGCTGTTCGGCCAGCCCCTGGACAGCCAGCTCGTCGATTGGGCGCAGGGCTTCACGTTCGGTGACGCTGTAGCTCAGCTTGATCTCGACTTTGCCACGCAGGGCATGGCGGGTGGCGAGTTCGCGGACCTGGCCCTCGGCGAAGCGCAAGTCCTCGGGAATCCGCAGGCTGAGGTCCAGGAAGCGGTTGTTGACGCTGCGGACTTCGACGGCCAGAGCGCCCTGTTCGGCTTCCAGGCGGCTTGCGCCATAAGCGGTCATGCTGCGGATCATCGGCGTGGCCTCTTGATTCTCTACAATAGGGGGTTCATTGTAGTCCGCCCGGAGTTCCGTTCATGACCCATCCCGCCCGCCCGGCCACCCGTCCCTCGGGACGCGCCGCCGATGTCCTGCGTCCCGTCCAGCTGTTGACCGGTTATACGCGCCATGCCGAGGGTTCGGTGCTGGCCTGCATGGGCGACACCCAGGTGCTGTGCACCGCCAGTGTGCTCGAGAAGGTACCGCCCTTCCTGAAGGGCAAGGGACAGGGATGGGTGACTGCCGAATACGGCATGCTGCCTCGGGCCACCCACACCCGGGGCGAACGCGAAGCCGCCCGAGGCAAGCAAAGCGGCCGCACCCAGGAAATCCAGCGTCTGATCGGCCGCAGCCTGCGCGCCGTCTTCGACTTGCAGGCCCTGGGCGAGCGAACACTACAGCTGGACTGCGATGTCCTGCAGGCCGATGGCGGCACGCGTTGCGCCAGCGTCACGGGGGCCTGGCTGGCCGCCGCTCTGGCGGTGCGCGGCCTTGCTGCGCGGGGTCTGTTGGCCGGTAATCCGTTGCGGGGACAGGTGGCTGCCGTCTCGGTGGGCCTGGTCGGTGGCGTACCCGTGCTAGATCTGGATTATCAGGAAGATTCCGGCTGCGACACGGACATGAACGTGGTCATGACCGGCGAGGGCAATTTTGTCGAAGTTCAGGGAACGGGCGAGGGCGGCAGTTTCCGCCGTCAGGAACTCGATGACCTGCTGGATCTGGCCGGCACCGGAATCCGCCAACTGATCCGGGCGCAGGCCCAGGCTCTTGAGGCCGCGCCATGAACCGTGTCGTCCTCGCCTCGAACAATCCCGGCAAACTGAAGGAATTTTCCGCCAGTCTGGCCGCAGCCGGGATCGAGATGGTGCCGCAGGGCGCGCTCGGCGTACCCGAGGCCGAAGAGCCCTTCGGTACCTTCGTCGAGAATGCTCTGGCCAAGGCTCGTCACGCCAGCCGGCTCACCGGTCTGCCGGCCCTGGCAGACGATTCCGGCCTGTGTGTCCGTGCCCTGAAGGGCGAACCCGGTGTGCATTCGGCGCGCTATGCCACGCAGGCGGATGGCACCCGCTCGGACGCGGCGAACAATGCCCGGTTGGTGTCCGAGATGGCCGGGCAGGCGGATCGTCGCGGCTGCTACGTCGCGGTGCTCGTCTACATCCGCAGTGCCGATGACCCGCGTCCCATCGTGGTCGAGGGCAGCTGGGAAGGCGAGGTCCTGCCCGAACCGCGAGGTGCTAATGGCTTTGGCTATGATCCGTATTTCTATCTGCCGGACCTGGGCGTGACTGCGGCTGAATTGCCACTGGAACGGAAAAACAGGCTCAGCCACCGCGCGAGTGCCCTGCGTGCGCTGCTGCAGGCCCTGCGTGACGAATATCAGAATCAGGATGCATCATGAAAAAGCTGGTGCGCGTTCCGCAATCCGATCACCGTGATGATGGCCGCCCGGGTGTTCGGGGGCGGCAGGGCCTGGCGGCGCTGCCGCCGCTGTCCATTTACGTGCACGTGCCCTGGTGCGTGCATAAATGTCCCTATTGCGATTTCAATTCACACGAGCGCACGGGTGAACTCCCCGAAGAGGATTACCTGCGGGCGTTGCAGGCGGATCTGGAACAGGCCTTGCCCGATGTCTGGGGGCGCCCGGTATCGACCGTGTTTTTCGGCGGCGGCACGCCCAGTCTGCTGTCGGCCGATGCCATCGACCGGATCATCGGTATGTTGCGCGCCATGCTGAACCTGCCGCCCGATGTCGAGATCACCCTCGAGGCCAACCCGGGGACCGCCGAAGCTGGCCGGTTCCAAGGGTATGCGCAGGCTGGGGTCAATCGCATTTCCCTGGGCATCCAGAGCTTCGACGACGACAAGCTGAAGCGCCTGGGCCGGATTCACGATGCCGCCCAGGCCCGGGCAGCCATCGGGATGGCCCAGCGCGCCGTGGACCGCGTCAATCTGGACCTGATGTTCGCACTGCCGCAACAGACCCTGGCCGAATGCGAACGGGATGTTCGCGAAGCCATCTCGTTTGGCACCGGCCACCTGTCGCTATATCACCTGACGCTCGAACCGAACACCGTGTTTGCCAAATACCCGCCCCGGCTGCCGGATGACGAACTGAGCGCCACCATGCAGGACCGGGCGGCCGAACTGGCCGAGTCCGCTGGGTTCGAGCGCTACGAGGTGTCCGCCTATGCGCGGCCCGGCCAGATCTGCCAGCACAACCTGAACTATTGGCAGTTCGGCGATTACCTGGGAATCGGTCCGGGGGCCCACTCGAAGATCTCGTTCCAGGACCGGATCACGCGGCAGGCCCGGGCCCGGATGCCCGATGCCTGGATGCGGCTGGTGCTGGAGGGCGAGGGCCGGCACGTCGTCGAGCGCCGCGAACTGGATCACCAGGACCTGGGTTTCGAATTTATGCTCAACGCGCTACGCTTGAAGCAAGGGGTCGAAGGCGGACTCTTCATCGAGCGCACTGGGTTGTCTCTGATGTCCGTCTTGCCCGCCATGCGTCGCGCGGTGGATCGTGGACTGCTGGAACCAGGCCTGGAGCGCATCCGGGCCACGGCTCAAGGCTGGCGTTTCCTGAACGATCTGCAGATGGAATTCCTGGCTTGATCGGGTGGATTCCTACGGCGGATTCGCCTGACGGGCGTTTGCGCTGCCTGACGTGCTGTGATGCACCATTTTGTAGCGACAATCCGGATCAGCTGCCCTACAATATGCACCACTATGGTGCATATTGTGCTTCAAGCGGTCAGCCTCAGTTGCACCGGACTCCTTCACAGTGCCATGATGCACCCGCCTTACCCTCGAAGCACGCTCGACCGAAAACTGGCACGAGGTTTGCTTGTCTTGTCATCGAGGACGCACGCCGCGTCATCGAGAGCAACGTCTCTGGCTTGATCTTCCTTACACACATTTTGGCGCAGGAGCCTGTATGTCCACCCCCGAAAACGTCGTCCAGATGATTGCCGAACGCGAAGTGGCGTTCGTGGATTTCCGCTTTACCGACACCCTGGGTCGGGAACACCATCTGACGGTCCCCGCCAGCCAGGTGGATGAAGACCGCATGGAGTCCGGTGTGGCGTTCGATGGTTCGTCCCTGCCTGGCTGGAAGGGCATCGAGGCCTCCGACATGATCCTGGTTCCCGATGCGGGCACTGCGCGTCTGGATCCGTTCCGCGAGGAAACCACGCTGATCCTTACCTGCGACGTGGTCGAGCCTTCCGATCTGAAAGGATACGACCGTGATCCACGCTCGCTGGCGCGCCGCGCCGAGGCCTACCTGAAATCCAGCGGGCTGGGCGATACCGCCTACTTCGGGCCGGAACCTGAATTCTTCGTCTTCGACGGCATCAGCTGGAAGTCCGACATGTCCGGCAGCTTCGTGAAGATCCATTCGAACGAAGGCGCCTGGTCCAATGCCGATGACGCCAATGGCACCAACCTGGGCTATCGCCCGGCGATCAAGGGCGGCTATGTGCCGGTGCCTCCCGTCGATTCCTTCATGGACATGCGCTCCGAAATGTGCCTGCTGATGGAGCAGATGGGTGTGCCGGTCGAGGTCCACCACCACGAAGTCGCCAATGCGGGCCAGCTGGAAATCGGCACACGCTTCAGCACCCTGGTGCAGCGCGCCGACTGGACCCAGACCATGAAATACGTGATCCGTAACGTGGCGCATGTCTACGGCAAGACGGCCACCTTCATGCCCAAGCCCATCGTTGGCGACAATGGCTCGGGCATGCACGTGCACCAGTCCATCTGGAAGGAAGGCCAGAACCTGTTCGCCGGCAACGGTTACGCTGGCCTGTCGGAATTCGCGCTGTATTACATCGGCGGCATCATCCACCACGCACGTGCGCTCAACGCGATCACGAATCCGTCCACCAATTCCTACAAGCGCCTGGTGCCGCACTACGAGGCCCCGGTGAAACTCGCCTACTCGGCGCGCAACCGCTCGGCCTCGATCCGGATTCCCTACGTCAGCAACCCCAAGGCCCGCCGCGTCGAATCGCGCTTCCCGGATCCTCTGGCCAATCCGTACCTGGCTTTCTCGGCCCTGATGATGGCCGGCCTGGATGGCGTGCAGAACAAGATTCACCCGGGCGATCCGGCCGACAAGAATCTGTACGACCTGCCGCCCGAAGAAGACGCGAAGATCCCGACCGTATGTTCTTCGCTCGAACAGGCGCTGGAATCTCTGGACCGCGATCGCGAATTCCTGACGCGCGGCGGGGTGTTCAGCAACGACCTGCTGGATGCCTACCTGGATCTGAAAGCCAACGAGCTGGATCGTTTGCGCGTCACGCCGCACCCCGTCGAGTTCGACATGTACTACACGCTCTAGATCGGGTCATGGACACGTCCGGCTTCGAGCTGCTGCGAACGGCAGTGTTGCTGCTGGACGAGTCACAGCAGATCCGTCACGTCAACGGGGCGGCCGAGGAGCTCCTCGGCCTGTCCCGTCGTCAGCTCGTCGGACAGCCCGCTTACCCGTATCTGCAAACCTATGCCAGCGTCCTGAAGACTCCGCTTCAGGGGCCGGAATGGGCCTGGCTGATCGAGATTCCGGTCCACCAGGCACTGCGGTTCGAAGACCTGCAGCAGGCACGCGCCGGCCAGGCCGCCCAGCGCGAAACCCTGCGCAATCTGGCGCACGAGGTGCGCAACCCGTTGGCGGGCTTACGGGCAGCCGCACAGTTGCTGGAGATGGAACTGACACGCGATGACTTGCGGGAATTTACCCGGGTCATCATCGACGAGGCCGATCGTCTGGCGGATCTGGTGGCGCGCCTGGTGTCTCCCCAACGTCAGGGGGTCGAGCCCCAGAAATTCAACATCCACGAGATCTGCGAGCGCGCGCTGGCGCTGGTTCAGCTGGAGTTCGGCGAACGCATCGAGCTGGTGCGGGACTACGATGCGTCGGTTCCCGACATTCGGGCCGACCGCGACCGGCTGATGCAGGCCCTGCTGAATGTCGTGCGCAATGGCGCCCAGGCGTTGACGGAATCTACTGAGACCCGATCCCCGGTACTGCGGCTGCGAACCCGCATCGTTCACCAGCCGGCGCTGCTGCGCGGCCAGCATCGCATGGGCCTGATGATCTCCGTCATGGACAACGGGCCGGGCGTGCCGGACGACTTGCGCGACAAGCTTTTCCATCCGCTGGTGACGGGGCGCGCGCAGGGAACAGGGCTGGGTCTGAACCTGGCGCAGGAATGCCTGCAGGCGCATGGTGGCCTGCTGGAGTTCGACTCGCAGCCGGGATACACCGAATTCCGGCTGTTATTACCACTGGATGCGCCATGAAGCCGATCTGGATCCTGGATGACGAGCCTGCCATGCGCTGGGTCCTGGAAAGGGCGCTGGACAAGGCCGGCTGGCCGGTGCGCTGCTTTGCCGAGAGCGCGGCCTTGCTGGCTGCCGTCGACGGCCTGGATGCGGCCAACGATCTCCAGGCGCCCGCCGTGCTGGTGTCCGACGTGCGCATGCCGGGTCCTGACGGACTGTCCGTGCTGGCCACGGTCCGCGAACGTTTGCCGCATCTGCCCGTCATCCTGATGACGGCCTACACCGATCTGGAAACCACCGTCGCGGCGTTCACGCAGGGGGCCTTCGACTATCTGGCCAAGCCCTTCGACATCCAGACAGCCGTCGATCTGATCGTGAGGGCGGCGCAGGCCGGGCCGGCCTCCGATGGGGTGCCGGCGCCGACACCGGTGGATACCAAGCCGTCGGCCGAGGACGTGTCGCGCGCCGGTGCGCCATCGGTCCTCGAAGGCGGCATGATGCCCTCGCGCTCGCCGGCCATGCAGGAGGTCTTCCGGGCCATCGGCCGGCTTGCGTTGTCCAGCGCGACGGTACTGATCACCGGCGAGTCCGGCACCGGCAAGGAACTGGTGGCTCGCGCCTTGCATCAGCACAGCCGCCGGGCGGATGGCCCCTTCGTGGCCGTGAACGCGGCGGCCATTCCGCGTGATCTGCTGGAGGCCGAACTGTTCGGCCACGAGCGGGGCGCCTTCACCGGGGCCGTGCAGATGCGCAGAGGGCGATTCGAGGAGGCCGACGGCGGCACCTTGTTTCTGGACGAGATCGGCGACATGCCGGCCGAGCTGCAGACCCGCCTGCTGCGCGTGCTGGCGGAAAACAGCTTTTATCGGGTGGGTGGCAGCCGCTCTGTCCGGGTGGACGTGCGGATCGTGGCGGCGACCCATCAGCCGCTGGAACAGCGCGTGCAGGCCGGACTCTTTCGCGCCGACCTGTTCCATCGCCTCAACGTGATCCGCCTGCGCCTGCCTCCCTTGCGGGCCCGACGCGAGGACATCGCGTCGCTCGCCCGCCATTTCCTGATGCGCAGCGCGGCCGAGCTGGGCGTTCCGATGCGCTCCCTCAGCGCCGAGGCGCTGCGATTCCTGGAGCGCTTCGATTATCCGGGCAACATCCGTCAGCTGGAAAATATCTGTCAGTGGCTGACGGTGATGACGGCCAGCCCGCTCGTTCGCGCCGGCGATCTGCCTCCGGAGATCCGGGATGCCGCTTCGGACGGCACTGATGAGCCGCCCGCGGATGCGCGGATGGCGGGCACCGTCCACGCGCAGCCGGCTGCCGGACAGGACACCGGTACACCCGCCGACTGGCGGGACGCGTTGGCCGCCGACGTACGGCAGCGACTGCGGCGCCGCGAACCGGACGTGATGGAAACCCTACGGCGTGATTTCGAACGGACCTTGCTGGGCATGGCCCTGCGCCATGCAGACGGACAACGGGGACGTGCGGCCGCCTGTCTGGGGATCGGCCGCAATACCTTGACTCGAAAATGCCAGGAACTGGGCCTCGAGGGCCCTCAGGATCCGGAACCGAAGTCCTGAAATCCGGACTACGCAACCGGCTTTTCAGGCTGCGGATGGCGCCCCGCGCAGACAGGCCTGCGCGCGTTGGGCGAGCAGAGCCTCACGATGGATGAAGGCTGCGATTTCGGGTGTGGCGGGGTGATGGTGCATGCCATAAGGGGTATCCCACTGGACGAGCCGGCCGTCCTGCAATACACCGATCTGGTCAGCAACGGCAAATGCTTCTGCCTGGTTATGCGTCACGACCAGGGCGGTGCGTCCGGTAGCCTTGAGCAGATCGCGCAGCTCGAATGCCAGCCGCTCACGCGCATCGATATCCAGGTTGGAAAAGGGTTCGTCCAACAGCAGCAGGGCGGGTTCCGGCGCCAGCGCCCGGGCCAGCGCAACGCGTTGCTGCTGTCCGCCGGACAGCTCGTGGGGATAGCGGGTTTCCAGACCCGCCATGCCGACCAGGGCCAGCATCTCGCGGACGCGCCGTCTGCGTTCGTCGTGCGGTTGCCTGCGCAGGCCGAAGCCCACGTTGGTGGCGACGTCCAGGTGCGGAAACAGCGCGTAATCCTGAAACATCATGCCCACCCGCCGATGCTCGGGTTCAATGCTGCCACTGGGGCCCGACAGCAGGCGGCCGTGCAGGCGGATCATCCCCTGATCCAGGGGTTCGAAACCTGCGATGGCCCGCAGCACGCTGGTCTTGCCGCAGCCGGACGCGCCCAGCAGGCAGGCGATCTGACCGGTTTCCAGCGAGAGGTTCAGATTCTTCAGGACCGTGTGCCGCCCGCCGTCGGCGGGGTAGCTCAGGGAAACACAGTTCAATTCAAGCATGTCAATAGCCTCAGGATGCCGGGCGGTCGAGCAGACGGGCCAGGATGATCACGGGAATCAGACCGGCCGCGACGATGCCCAGGGCGGCGATGGCGCCTTCCTCGTAGGTGCCGCGGGCCGCCTCTGCGTACAGCCAGGTCGCCAACGTATCGAAATTCATGGGCCGTAGCAGCAGGGTGGCGGACAGTTCCTTCATCGCATCCACGAAGACCAGCAGCGCCGAGGCCGCCAGGGCCGGGCGCAGCAACGGCAGGTGGACACGCCGCAGCGTGCCGTGGATGTTCTCGCCCAGCAGGCGGGCGGCTTGCTCGAATGACGGCGGGATCCGGTCGAGCCCCGCTTCCAGGGTGCCCACCGGGATCGTCAGGAAGCGGATCACGTAGGCCAGTGTCAGCGCCGCCGGGGTGCCCAGCAGGATCAGCCCGGTGGGGTCCAGACCGCTTGCCTCACGCAGCAGGGACAGGCCACGCTCCATCGCCATCAGAGGGAACAGCAGGCCGATTGCCAGGACGGTGCCCGGCAGCGCGTAGCCCAGGGTCGCCAGCCGGGGGACCCCCCGTAGCCAGTCGGGGGCGTGGTGCATGATGCGTCGGCTCCAGACGACGATCAGTCCGATACCCAGGGTGGCGATGGTGGCAACGGCGGATACGGCGAGTGTTTGCCCGCCGGCACGCAACAGGGCGGGCGAGGGCAACTGGCCGGCGCCCACGCGTTCGAGCGCGAGTGCGAGCAGGTAACCGGCAGGCGCGACAAAGCCGACCGCGATCGGCGCCAGGCCCAGTGCGGTTGCCAGCCATCCGGCCGGGCCGTGCAGGCGGCGTCGATGAATCGGCGCGCCGCGCCGCCCGCTGGTGTAGCGCAGGCGTCGGCGTCCGTGACGCTCGACGGCGATCACGATGGTCACCAGCGCCAGGGTCACCAATGCGATCTGTGCCGCGCCCGCCAGGTCCGAGCGGGTCACCCAGGTGGTATAGACCGCTACGGTCAGCGTCTGTATGCCCAGGAACTCGGAGGCGCCGATGTCGTTCAGCGTTTCCAGCAGCACCAGGCAAAGACCGACGGCGATGGCTGGCCGGGCCATGGGCAGGGCCACGCGCCGGAAGGTGGCCCAGGGGCCGTGGCCGAGCAGGTGGGCGGCCTCGATCAGGTGGGCGGCCTGATTGGCGAACATGCTGCGGGTTGTCAGATAGACGTAGGGGTACAGCACGAAGGCCAGCAGCACGATTGCCCCTGGCAGGCTGCGCAAGTCCGGTAGCCGGAATTCCCGGGGACTCGAGTAACCCAGCAGGGCGCGGACCGTCTCCTGGACCGGACCGATCGGGTGCAGGATGTCGAGATAGGCGTAGGCGACGATGTAGGTGGGGACCGACAGCGGCAACAGCAGACCCCAGGACAGGACTGCGCGTCCCGGAAAGTCGTAGGCCGTCACCAGCCAGGCGCCGCCGACGCCCAGAGCCGTGGCCAGCAGACCGACGCCCGCCAGCAGCAGCAGGGTCTGGCCCACCACACCTGGCAGCACGAACTGCAGCAGGTGGCCCCAATGCGTCCCGGCACCCTGGGTGGCTTGGCCGATGAGCGCCAGAACCGGGGACAGCACAGCCAGCGCAGCCGTAGCCATGCCGGCATGCCACGGCCAGGCCCTCGAACGCGGGAATGCCGGCACGAGGAAACGCCTACTGGCCAAGGCCGGCCCGGTCGACGAGCTCGCTGGCCTGTTTCCGATGGCGGGCAATTTCAGTCAGGGGCAGGGTATCGATATGCAGCGGTCCGAAGCTCTCGACCGTCGGGTCCAGTTTCACGCCAGGTTTGACCGGATATTCGTAGTTGGCCTGGGCGTAGAGACTCTGAGCCTTGTCGGAGACCAGGTATTCCAGCAACTGGACGGCCTCGGTGCGGTGCGGTGCGTGGCGCGCCACCGACGCGCCGGAAATATTCACGTGGGTGCCCTGGGAATTCTTGAAGGTCGGGCGGATCACACGGATTGCGTCGCCCCAGCGGCGGGCATCGGAGCCTGGGGCCGCATTTTTCATGTGCCCGGCGTAATAGGCGTTGGCGATGCCGACGTCGCAGATCCCGCCCAGGATGTCGCGCGCCACGTCGCGATCGCCACCGGTAGCCGCGCGTCCCAGATTGGCCTTGACGCCGCGCAGCCATTGTTCGGTCGCCTTGACGCCGTCATGGGCGATCATCGCGGCGATGAGTGCGGTATTGTACGGATGCTGGCCGGAACGGATGCAGACCTTGCCCTTCCAGCGCGGATCGGCCAGGTCTTCGTAGTTGAAGGTCTGTACGTCCAGATCCTTTGCGACGTAAGCGACCCGGTCGCGCAGCGACAGGGTGAACCACTGACCGTCGGTCGCGCGCAGATTGGCCGGAATCGCGGCGTCCAGCACGTTGGACCGGACTGGCTGGGTCACGCCCGCGTCGACCAGATCCAGCAGGTTGCCGATGTCCACCGTCATCAGGACGTCGGCCGGTGACTGCGCGCCTTCGGCACGGACTCGCTCCAGCAGGCCATCCTTGACGAACACCGTATTGACCTTGACACCCGTGTCCGTCGAGAATGCCGCCAGCAGGGGCTCGACCAGTTTCGGTTCGCGCGACGTGTATAGATTGACTTCAGCGGCCAACGCGACGCTACCGATCAGCAGGGACGTGGTTGCGGCCAGCAGGGGCAACCGGCGCGTGAAGAACTGGAGACGTGAACGAGGTGTCATGATGGGAAGGTTCCGGAAGGAAGAGGGCTGAAATTAAATTAAATGATAATGATTCTCGAAAGTAATGCGAAAAGTTAACATGCTGCAAATCTGAAGGCAAGCTGAACACGCTAAAATGAGTCCCGCCGCAGCCGAAATTTGCGTCAGATCAAGAAACCCCTGTCTTCGACACGGGATTTTCTTGCATTTCTCCACCCACGCCGTACCATTTCCCTGTCATCCGAATTTTCAATTTCCCCCCCATGGCCGCATTCCTTTCCGAGCAAGTCCTCAGCGTGCATCACTGGAACGACACGCTGTTTTCCTTCAAGACCACCCGTGATCCCGGTCTGCGCTTCCATAATGGCCATTTCGTGATGTTGGGGCTGGAGGTCGAGGGCAAGCCGCTGATGCGGGCCTACAGCATCGCCAGCGCCAACCACGAGGAAAACCTGGAATTCTTCAGCATCAAGGTCCCCAATGGGCCCCTGACATCGCGGCTGCAGCACCTGCAGCCGGGCGATGCCGTGTTGGTCAGCCGCAAACCGGTCGGCACCCTGGTCGCCGACGACCTGAAGCCCGGGCGTCATCTTTATCTGTTCGCCACGGGGACGGGGCTTGCCCCGTTTCTCAGCATCATCAAGGATCCCGAGGTCTACGACCGGTTTGAGAAAATCATCCTGACGCATGGTGTGCGCTTCATCAGCGAACTGGCCTACGACGATTACATCCGGCACGAACTTCCCCAGGACGAATTTCTGGGCGAAATGGTACGCGACAAGCTGATCTACTATCCCACCGTCACGCGTGAACCCTACGTCCATCAGGGCCGTCTCACGACCCTGGTCGAAAATGGCCAGATCTTCAAGGATATCGGCCTGCCGCCGCTGGACCCGGCGACCGATCGCGCCATGATCTGCGGCAGCCCCGCCATGCTGACCGATATCCGCGCCATGCTGGATGCGCGCGGCTTTGTCGTGTCGGCCGGGGTGGGCGAGCCCGGTGATTACGTCTACGAACGCGCATTCGCCGAGAAATAACCAGCCTTTTATTTTTTGCTATTGATCGGTACACTCTGATAGTTACGAAAATCATTCAGGGATGCGATCATGAGCAAGGAAATCATTCACACCGAATCGGCCCCTGCGGCGGTTGGCCCGTATTCCCAGGCGGTCAGCGCGTCGTCGAGCCGGTTCGTCTTCCTGTCGGGCCAGATCGGGCTGGAACCCGGCACGGGTGAATTGGTATCGGAAAACTTCGAAGGCCAGGTGCGGCAGTCCTTCGCCAACATGCAGGCGGTGATCGAGGCGGCGGGCGGCACGCTGGACAACGTCGTCAAGCTCACCTTGTTCCTCACCGATCTCAGCAAATTCGCCAGCGCGAACGCGATCATGGCGGAGATCATTCCGCAGCCTTATCCGGCCCGCTCGACGGTCGGGGTCGCTAGCCTGCCCAAGGGCGCCCAGTTCGAGGTCGAGGCCGTTCTGGCTCTCTGATCCCACCGACCCGGTCATTCGTCATGGTCTCCGCGGGGGCCTATTCCGGCACGCCAAAGCGTCCGGGCGCGTCCGTCTCCGGCACCCGGCGCCTGTTCGAGCGCCTTGGGCTGCGGACGGCGGCCGACTTCGTCGTTCATCTGCCGCTGCGCTACGAAGACGAAACCCGTATCACACCGATCGCGCAGGCCAGGCCGGGCGGACATGCGCTGTTCGAAGGCGATATCGTGGATAGCGAAATGCGTCTGCGCCCCCGGCGCGAGCTTCAGGCCACGCTGTCCGACGGCACGGGCCGGCTGCACCTGCGCTGGCTGCATCTGTATCCGGGCCAGCAGGCGCGGCTGAGCGCGGGGCGCCGCGTGCGGATTCGCGGCGAAGTGCGGGCGGGATTTCATGGCCTGGAACTGGTGCATCCGCTGGTCACCGAACCTGGCACGCGCCTGCCCGAGACCCTGACCCCCGTTTACCCGACCACACAGGGCCTGTCGCAGGCCAGCCTGCGCAAGGCAATCGCCCGCGCACTGGATGAAGCGGATTTGCGCGACACGTTGCCCGAGCCGGTGCGCGAGGCCTACGATCTGGCGGACTTTGCCACCTCGCTGCGGCTGCTGCATCATCCAGGCCCCGACATTTCCCTGGATCTATTGGCCGGGCATGATCACCCCGCCTGGCGGCGTATCAAATTCGATGAATTGCTGGCCCAGCAACTGGCCCTGGCCGACGCCCGCGCGGCGCGCCAGGCCCAGCGGGCGATTGCGCTGCAGGGGCGTGGCGATCTGCCGGAGCGCCTGCTGGCGGGGCTGCCTTTCCAGCCCACCGGGGCGCAGGCGCGCGCCATCGCCGAGATCCGGCGAGACCTGACGCTGTCCCATCCCATGCATCGTCTGCTGCAGGGCGACGTGGGCAGCGGCAAGACGCTGGTGGCGGCGGTCGCCGCGGCTCAGGCCATCGATGCAGGCTCTCAGGTGGCCGTGATGGCACCGACCGAGATCCTCGCCGAACAGCTTTGGCGCAAGCTTTCCGAGTGGCTGGTTCCTTTGGGCGTGCAGGTGGCCTGGCTCACCGGAGCCCTGCCGGCCTCGACCCGGCGGCAGGCCCTCGCGGCGATTGCTTCCGGCCAGGCCAGGCTGGCGGTCGGTACCCAGGCGCTGATCCAGGACAAGGTCCAGTTCCAGTCCCTGGGCCTGGTCATCAGCGACGAACAGCATCGTTTCGGGGTCGGGCAGCGCCTGGCCCTGAGCCGCAAGGGCGATCAGGCCACCCGGCATCCGCATCAATTGAGCATGAGCGCAACCCCCATTCCGCGCACCTTGGCGATGGCCTTTTTTGCCGATATGGACGTCTCGGTGCTCGACGAACTTCCGCCCGGGCGCACACCGGTACGCACTCGGCTGTTCGCCGACCAGCGGCGCGACGAGGTCCTGTCGCGGGTAGCCGGCGCGGTGCGCGAGGGACAGCAGGCCTATTGGGTGTGCCCGCTGGTCGAGGAAAGTGAAGCGTTGCAGCTGCAGACTGCGGTGGATACCTGGCAGCATCTGCGCACCGAACTTCCCGATCTGCGTATCGGCCTGATGCACGGGCGCCTCTCTGCCCAGGAGAAAACCGATACGATGACCGCCTTTCGCGGGGGGGCGATCGACCTGCTGGTCAGCACGACCGTCATCGAGGTCGGGGTGGACGTGCCCAATGCCAGCCTGATGGTGATCGAACATGCCGAGCGCTTCGGTCTGGCGCAGCTGCATCAGCTGCGCGGCCGGGTGGGGCGCGGGCAGCGCGAATCCACCTGCGTGCTGCTCTATCAGCCGCCGCTGTCCGCCGTGGCGCGCGAGCGCCTGCGGGCCCTGTACGAAACCACGGATGGCTTCGAGATCGCCCGCCGGGATCTGGATCAGCGCGGGCCAGGCGAACTGCTGGGGCTGCGCCAGTCAGGGCAGGCGCTGCTGCGATTCGCGGATCTGAATGCCGACGAAGGGTTGCTGGATCTGGCGCGAACCGCCGCCGCCTGGCTGGCAAAGGATTTTCCGGAGCACGCCAGGGCGCATCAGCAGCGCTGGATGTCCGGCGCCGTCCAGTATCTGCGCAGTTGAAATCAAAGGGACACCGATGACTCTGACCGAACTGAAGTACATCGTGGCCGTGGCCCGCGAACGCCATTTCGGGCGGGCCGCCGAGGCCTGCTTCGTCAGCCAGCCCACGCTGTCCGTGGCGATCCGCAAGCTCGAGGAAGAGCTGGGCATCGTCCTGTTCGAGCGCGGAGGCGCCGAGGTGGGGATCACGCCGATCGGCCTGCGGGTGGTCACGCAGGCGCAAAAGGTCCTGGAAGAGGGGGCCAATCTGCGCGAGATTGCCCGTCAGGGTCATGATCCGCTGGAAGGCCCGCTGCGGGTGGGCGTCATCTATACCGTTGGACCATACCTGCTACCCCATCTGGTGCCGGAGCAGATCCGGCGCACCCCCCAGATGCCGCTGCTGCTCCAGGAAAATTACACGACCCGTCTGATGGAACTGCTGCGCCAGGGCGAGATCGATTGCGCCATCGTGGCCCTGCCGTTGCCGGAATCGGGCTTTGCTCAGTGCGCTCTGTATGACGAACCTTTTTATGTCGCGCTGCCGCACAACCATCCGTGGGTACACGAAAAGCGTATCGCCTCGCAGCGCTTGAAGGAAGAGACGATGCTGCTGCTGGGTGCCGGACACTGCTTCCGGGATCAGGTTCTGGAGGTCTGTCCCGAACTGTCCCGCTATTCGGCTTCCAGCGAAGGCATCCAGCGAACCTTCGAGGGTTCCTCGCTGGAAACGATCCGCCATATGGTTGCAGCTGGCATCGGGATCACGGTCATGCCCGCCAGCGCCATCGGCATGCAAGGGGCCGAAAGCAAGCTGCTGCGCTTCGTGCCGTTCGAGCCGCCGGTGCCGGATCGCCGCGTGGTGCTGGTCTGGCGCAAGAGCTTTCCCCGTCTGGCCGCCATCGAGGCGCTGATTCAGGCAGTGCGGGCCTGCCACATACCGGGCGTGACCATGCAGGAAGAGGCCATCTCGATCATGGCGGGCGCGGACTGAGCGGCTCGGCCGGCCTTAAGCAGCTGGCGTGGCTTGCGCCGCCTGAGCGGTGGCGGGCGCGGGTGGACATGCTATCCTGACATGGCCTTTATTCCTGGAGTGCTTCATGGCCAAAGCCGTCAAAAAGACCAGTTCCAAGAAAACCCCTGTCATTTCCTCCGGCCTTCCGATCGACATCGGCATTTCCGAGAAAGACCGTGCAGCCGTCGTGGCCGAGTTGTCCCGGACGCTGGCGGATACCTATACCCTGTATCTGATGACGCACAACTTCCATTGGAACGTGACGGGGCCGATGTTCAGCACCCTGCATCAGCTGTTCATGACCCAGTACACGGAGACCTGGCAGGCACTGGACGCTATCGCCGAACGCATCCGCGCACTGGGCCATTACGCGCCAGGCACCTATGCGGAATACGCGCGCCTCAGTTCCATCCAGGAACCTGGCTCGGTGCCGTCGGCGGAAGACATGCTGCGGTTGCTGGTGGCCGGCAACGAGTCCGTGGCCAAGACCGCCCGCGAGGCCTTCAAATGCGCCGATGCCGTCAATGATCAACCTACCGCCGATCTGCTGACGCAGCGGCTGGATGTGCACGAAAAGAACGCCTGGATGTTGCGCAGTTTGCTGGCCTGACGCCGCTCCCGCACGCCGCCGTGCTGCTTTTGCAGAGCCGGATTTCGGGAAAACCCCCGTACGGGACATGATCCTCCCCACGGGGGTTTCGTGTATTCTTTCTGGGTCTTTCACAGGAGGTTTTATGAACATTCGCTTGACGCCAATGGTCGCCGCACTGGGGCTGGTCGCTGGCATGATGATGTCTTCCGCGGCGAGCGCTGATACGATCAAGATCGCCATTGCGGGGCCTTATACCGGGGCATTGACGCAGTATGGCGACATGGTCAAAGAAGGTGTCGACACGGCAGTCGAAACCGTCAACGCCGCCGGCGGCGTGCTGGGCAAGAAACTCGAAATCGTCGTGATGGACGACTCCTGCGAACCGAAGCAGGGCCCCGTGGTAGCCAACCGTGTGGTCAATGAAAAGATCCATTACGTCGTGGGCCACGTGTGCTCCGGCGCGACGATCGCCGCTGCCCCCGTCTACAACAACGAAGGTATCGTGATGGTCTCGCCATCGGCAACTTCGCCCGCCGTGACGGATGGCAAGAACTACGACATGATCTTCCGCACCATCGGCCGTGACGACCAGCAAGGCCCCGCGGCTGCGGAATTCATCGCCCAGAAGATCAAACCCAAGGCCGTGGCCGTGCTGCACGACAAACAGTCGTACGGCCAGGGTATTGCCACCGCCGTGAAGAACAACCTGGAAAAGGCGGGCGTGAAGGTCGTCATGTTCGAGGGCATCAACGCCGGTGACAGCGATTATTCCGCCGTCATCACCAAACTCAAATCCTCCGGCGCCGACTTCGTGTACTACGGCGGCTATCACCCGGAAATGGGTCTGCTGCTGCGCCAGGGCGCCGAACAGGGCCTGAAGGCCAAGTTCATGGGCCCGGAAGGCGTGGGTAACCCGGACATCAACGCCATTGCCGGCCCTGCCGTCGAAGGCATGCTGGTGACGCTGCCGGCCGACTTCACGTCGAATCCCGCCAACGCCTCCGTGGTCAAGGCCTTCAAGGACAAAGGCCGCAATCCGGGTGGCGCCTTCCAGCTGACCGCCTATTCGGCCGTGGATGCCATCGTGGCCGGTATCAAGGGCGTCGGCAAGGACGACCCGTCCAAGGTGGCCGCCTGGTTGCACAGCAACACCGTCAAGACCCCGATCGGCGATATCGCCTGGAACAAACAGGGCGATCTGAAGTCCTTCAAGTTCGACGTGTTCACTTGGCACGCCAACGGCTCGAAGACCGTCTATCAATGATCAGTCAGCGGGCTGGTTGATCCAGCCCCATGATTGAAGGCGTGATTCAAAGCATCGGGGCCCCGTAAAAGGGGCCCCGATGCTTTGGCCGAGTGGTCCGCGCGGCCGTCAGTCGCCGATGCGCTTGCCTGTGCCGGCGTCGAACCAGTGGGCGGGATGCTGCCCGTCGGGGCCCAGGGTGATGGTATCGCCGTTCTTCAATGGCTGCTCCCGCGTCTCGGTCACGGCGCAACGCAGCACCAGGGGCTGTTCACCCCAGCGGGCATGAATCAGTTGCTCGGAACCCAGCACCTCGACCATGTCGACCCGGGCCTGCAAGCCAGGCGCGCCCAGACGCAGGTGTTCCGGGCGCAGGCCCAGGATGCCCCGCGAGTTGGTACCGGCCGCCATGGGTACACGGACGGGCAGTGTGGCGCCATCCGGCCCCAGGGCGCGGCCCTGGGCATCGATATCCACATTGAGCAGATTCATGGGTGGTAACCCGATGAAGCCTGCGACAAAGACCGTGGCGGGGTGCTCGAAGACCTCGGCGGGGGTGCCGATCTGTTCCGGGATGCCCTGATTCATGACGATCATGCGATGCGCCAGTGTCATGGCTTCCACCTGATCGTGGGTGACGTACAGACTGGTGGTCTTCAGGCGCTGATGCAGCTTCTGAATCTCCAGGCGCATTTGCACGCGCAATTTTGCGTCCAGATTCGATAATGGTTCGTCGAACAGGAAGACGGAGGGTTCCCGCACGATGGCGCGGCCCATGGCCACGCGCTGGCGCTGGCCGCCCGAGAGCTGGCGTGGCCGGCGATCCAGCAGGTGATCGAGTTCCAGGATGCGCGCCGCGTCTTCCACGCGGTGACGGATTTCGGCCTTGGGCAGATGGCGGATCTTCAGGCCGTAGGCCATGTTGTCGAAGACGCTCATGTGGGGGTAGAGCGCGTAGTTCTGGAACACCATGGCAATGTCGCGCTCGGCGGGTTCCAGGGTGTTGACCACGCGATCGCCGATGGAGATCTCGCCGTCGGTCACGGATTCCAGGCCGGCGACCATGCGCATCAGCGTGGATTTCCCGCATCCTGAAGGACCGACGATGACGACGAATTCGCCGTCATGGACTTCCATGTCGATGCCGTGAATGACGGCCACACCGCCCGGGTAGGTCTTGCGCACATTGCGAAAGCTCAGGGTTGCCATGAGAAAACGTATGTCCTATTTTTCTGTGTCGACCAGGCCCTTGACGAACCATTTCTGCATCAGGATGACCACAGCGGCTGGCGGTACCATGGCCAGCAGGGCGGTCGCCATGACCAGGTTCCATTCCGTGACGCTGTCGCCGCCGGCGATCATGCGGCGGATGCCCACGACCACCGGGTACATGTTTTCCTGGGTTGCGATGATCAGCGGCCACAGGTACTGGTTCCAGCCATAGATGAACTGGATCACGAACAGCGCCGCGATGCTGGTGCGCGACAGCGGCAGCAGGATGTCCTTGAAGAATCGCATGGGGCCCGCGCCATCGATGCGTGCGGCTTCGACGAGCTCATCGGGGACCGTGAGGAAAAACTGCCGGAACAGAAACGTGGCCGTCGCCGATGCGATCAGCGGCAGGGTCAGGCCCGCATAGCTGTTGAGCATCCCCAAGTTGGCGATCACCGCGTAGGTGGGTGCGATACGGACTTCGACGGGCAGCATCAGGGTGATGAAGATCATCCAGAAGCACAGCATGCGGAACCGGAAGCGGAAATAGACGACTGCGAAGGCCGACAGCATGGAAATCGCGATCTTGCCGATGGCGATGGCCAGCGCCATGAAGGTGCTGATCCACAGCATGCGGCCTACCGGGGGCGTATTGATGGCCCCGCCTGTCAGGACTGTCCAGTAATTGCCGAGAAAGTGCGAACCCGGGATGAGCGACATGGGTGCCTGGGCGACTTCCTGAGCGGTCTGCGTCGAGGCAACGAACGCGACATACAGAGGGAAGGCGATCACGACCACGCCCAGAATCAGGACGGCATGGGACACCAGGTCCAGCAGCGGCCGGCGCTCAACCATGTTCGACCCTGCGGGAAAGGGAGGGGATGATTTTCGAACGAATGCGGCGCATCAATAGTTCACCTTGCGATCGACGTAGCGGAACTGCACGACCGTCAATGCGATGACGATCAGCATCAGGATGACGGATTGGGCACCCGAGGAACCCAGATCCAGACCCTTGAAGCCAGCGTTGTAGACCTTGTAGACCAGGATGTCTGTGGCATGGCCAGGGCCGCCCTGAGTGACCACGTCGATCACGGCGAAGGTGTCGAAGAAAGCGTAGATGAAATTGATCACCAGCAGGAAGAAGCTGGTGGGAGACAGCAGGGGAAATACGATGGTCCAGAACCGGCGCGCGGGGCCGGCGCCATCGATCGCGGCGGCTTCGATCAGGGATCGGGGAATGGACTGCAGGCCCGCCAGAAAAAACAGGAAGTTGTACGAGACCTGTTTCCAGACGGCGGCGAAGACGATCAGGGCCATGGCGTCCCCGCCATCCAGGCGGGGATTCCAGGACAGCCCCAGGCGCAGCATACCGACGGCCAGGATCCCGACCGAAGGCGAGAACAGGAACAGCCACAGCACACCGGCCACTGCGGCGGCGACAGCGTAGGGCCAGATCAGCAGAGTCTTGTAGATGGCGGCACCACGCACGACACGGTCCGCCATCACGGCCAGCAGCAGCGAGATCCCCAGGCCAAAGAACGCTACCAGTGCGGAGAACCAGGCCGTGGTACGCAGAGACGCCAGGTAATCCGCACTGCCGAACAGGTCGGTGAAATTGGCCAGCCCCACGAATTGCGAGGACAGGCCAAAGGGGTCTTCGACGCGAAACGACTGCCACATGGCCTGCCCGGCCGGCCAGAAAAAAAACACCAGGGTGATGGCCAGCTGGGGCGCCAGCAAGAGCCAGGGCAGGGTCCGATGATGGAAGACGACGCGTTTTTCCATCGATTACTTCATGCTCTTTTCAAAGCGCTCAAGCAGGGCGTTGCCTTCGGTGGTCATCTTTTTCAGGCCGGCGTCCGGGGTGGTATTGCCCGCGAAGATCTGTTCCATGGTGGCGTCTTCGATGTCGCGGATCTGCGGCAGGTAGCCCAGCCGGATCCCGCGGGAGTTGGTGGTCGTGTTGGCGTTCAACTGCTGGACGGCGACCTCGGTGCCGGGGTTCTTTTCATAGAAGCCGGACTGCTTGGTCAGATCGTGGCCGGCTTTGGTCACGGGCACGTAGCCCGTGCCCTGATGCCAGGCGGCGGCCTGTTCGGGGCTGGACAGGTATTTGAAGAATTTGATCACGCCCTTGTAGGTGGCGTCGGACTTGCCCGAGAACACCCACAGCGAAGCCCCGCCGATGATCGAGTTCTGCGGAGCGCCCTTGACGTCGGGATAGTAGGGCAGGGTCGACGTGCCGAAGGCGAACTTGCCTGTCTTGATGATGGAGGCCCGCATCCCGCTGGAGCCGGTGTACATACCGCATTTGCCGGATGTGAACAGCGCATTGCCCGCGTCGCCGCGCCCGCCATAGGTGAATTCGCCGTCTTTGGACATCTTGGCCAGGAAGGTCAGGTGTTTCTGGAACAGCGGGCTGTCCAGCAGCAACCGGGCGCCCAGGCCGCCAAAGCCGTTGTCCATCGAGGCGTAGGGTACGTTATGCCAAGCGGCGAAATTTTCCAGCTGGATCCAGGCCGGCCAAGCCGTGGAGTAGCCGCATTCCATGCCGGCCGCACGCAGCTTTTTGGCGGCAGCCGCCACCTCGGGCCAGGTCTTGGGCGGGGTTTCGGGATCCAGGCCGGCGGTTTTGAAGGCGTCCTTGTTGTAGTACAGCACCGGGGTGGAGCTGTTGAACGGCATGGACACCAGCTTGCCGTCCGGCGAGGAATAGTAGCTTGCCACAGCGCCCAGGAAGGCCTTTGG
Source organism: Castellaniella sp. (assembly GCA_019104865.1). GTDB lineage: Bacteria > Pseudomonadota > Gammaproteobacteria > Burkholderiales > Burkholderiaceae_B > Castellaniella. Next base: position 55,980 of record JAHRWZ010000004.1, read on the forward strand.
ATCGATCGGATCACCGACCTTTTCCGACAGCGCCTGGACAGGCTGGACCGCGCCCTTGGCGTACATCATGGTGGCGGTGCCGACTTCGAAGACCTGGAGGATGTCTGGGGCGTTGCCCGCGCGGAAGGCGGCGATCCCCGCGTTCATGGATTCGCCGTAGTTGCCCTTGTAGACGGCATGCACGACATAATCGGACTGGCTGGCGTTGAAGTCCTGGGCGAGCTTGGCGACGCGCTCGCCCAGGGGGCCTTCCATGGAGTGCCAGAACGTGATGTCGGTGGCGGCGTGGGCCATGCCCGCGCTGGTCAGCAAGGCGACCAGCGCGGTCGTGCGGAACAAGGAAAAAGCCATGGTGGTCTCCTGTGATTTTGCCCCCCGGTCCCATCGGGATGGCGGCGGGAGGGGATTATAGGCAGCCATTGTGATGGGGTGATGACAGCTTTGGCAATCCCTGATTTCCTGGCCCTTGCACCTTGTTTTCCCCAAGGGATCCAGCCGGGGTCTTCAATGAGACGGCGCTTGTCCGTACAATGCCGGGTCATGAAAACAGAACTCTCTCTCGCGCTCATTGGTGGCGGCAATATGGCCAACGCCCTTGCAAGCGGCCTGATCGGCCGGCGTTGCGCGGCCGGCAACGTCCATGTCATCGACCCCGGCGAGGCCACCCGCGAGGGTTGGGAGGCGCTGGGCACCACCACGGCCGCGGCGCCCGATGCGCGCCTGTCCGAATGCCGCGTCTGGTTCTTTGCCGTCAAGCCCCAGGTGATGGCCGAGGTCGTGCGCCAGTGTCGGCCGTGGCTGCGTCCAGACACCCTGATCATCAGCATCGCCGCTGGCATCCCAGGCGAGGCGATCGCACGCTGGCTGGGCTCCGATGCCCAACCCTACGCCCGGGTCGTGCGCTGCATGCCCAACACGCCCGCGTTGATCGCCAGCGGCATGACGGGCATGGCGGCCTTGGCGGGTGTGGACGAGTCCGACCGCGCGCTGGCGGAAGAATTGCTGCGCACCGTCGGCGAAGTCATCTGGGTGGAAGACGACGATGCCATCGACGCTGTCACCGCGGTGTCCGGCAGCGGTCCGGCCTACGTATTCCTGTTCCTGGAATCCCTGATCGCGGCCGGAATCGAACAGGGGTTGACGCCGGACCAGGCGCGTCGGCTGGCGTTGGGCACTTTCCATGGCGCCACCCAACTGGCGATGCTGTCGCCGGACTCGCCTGCGGTCCTGCGGGAGCGGGTGACTTCCAAGGGCGGCACCACGGCGGCGGCCCTGGCGGTCTTCCAGGACAGCGGCCTGCCCGACATCATGCGCCGGGCGGTCGCCGCCGCCGCCCGTCGCGCGGGAGAACTGGCGCGGGAATTCTCGGTTTGATCCGTCCCCGAATAATGCGGCGCGGCGCGTCGTCACGTTCCGTCATAAGGGATTAACCGTAGTGACACCCCCTGGGTGAGCCGTCAGAATACGCCTGCCGCTCAGGGCGGAAGCAAAATCAAAGCTTTTGGCGCCCCTGGCTTCGACCCTGACCGGGTTGTCGAAACCGCCAACGGCGCCTCTACCGGAGACTATCGAATGAAGTTCAAATTGCGTATCACCCCCTGCATCCTCGCGTTCGGATCTCTGGCTCTGGTTGCCGGCGCCCA
>JAHRWZ010000042.1 GCA_019104865.1 Castellaniella sp.
GCCCGCAGCTGCGCCTGCACCAGTGCGGTCTGCCGAAATTGATGGCGCTGGAACTGTTCAAGCCGTTCATCTTCAATCGCCTGGAAATGATGGGGCTGGCCACGACCATCAAAGCCGCGAAGAAACTGGTCGAAAGCCAGGAACCGGTGGTCTGGGACATCCTGGAAGAAGTGATCCGCGAACATCCGGTGATGCTCAACCGCGCCCCGACGCTGCACCGCCTGGGGATCCAGGCGTTCGAGCCGCAACTGATCGAAGGCAAGGCCATCCAGTTGCACCCGCTGGTCTGCGCCGCGTTCAATGCCGACTTCGACGGCGACCAGATGGCCGTTCACGTGCCGCTGTCGCTGGAAGCCCAGCTGGAAGCCCGCACCCTGATGCTGGCGTCCAACAACGTGCTGTTCCCCGCGAACGGCGAGCCGGCCATCGTGCCGTCCCAGGACATCGTGCTGGGTCTGTACTACGCCACCCGCGAACGCGTCAATGGCAAGGGCGAGGGCATGTTCCTGGCCGATCTGGCCGAGGTCCAGCGCGCGTACGACAACCACGAAGTCGAGCTGCAGACCCGCATCACGACCCGCGTGCCTGACTACGTCATGGGCGAGGACGGCCAATGGCAGCAACGGATCCAGCGTTACGAAACGACGGTGGGCCGCGCGCTGCTGTCCGAGATCCTGCCACAGGGCCTGCCCTTCACGGTGCTGAATAAGGCGCTGAAGAAGAAGGAAATCTCCAAGCTTATCAACCTGTCGTATCGCCGCTGCGGCCTGCGTGCCACGGTGATCTTCGCCGACAAGCTGATGCAATCCGGCTACCGTCTGGCGACGCGCGCCGGCGTGTCCATCGCCATGGGCGACATGGTGGTGCCGGACGCCAAGCGCGACATCCTGGCGCAGGCCTCCAGCGAAGTGAAGGAGATCGATCGGCAGTATTCCTCCGGTCTGGTGACCTCCCAGGAACGCTACAACAACGTGGTGGACATCTGGGGCAAGGCCGGCGACCGCGTGGGCAAGGCCATGATGGAACAGCTGTCCACCGAGCCGGTCATCGACCGTCACGGCAAGGAAGTGCGTCAGGAATCGTTCAATTCCATCTATATGATGGCCGATTCCGGCGCCCGGGGTTCCGCCGCCCAGATCCGCCAGCTGGCGGGGATGCGCGGCCTGATGGCCAAGCCGGACGGCTCCATCATCGAGACCCCCATCACGGCAAACTTCCGTGAAGGCCTGAACGTGCTGCAGTACTTCATCTCGACGCACGGTGCGCGTAAAGGCTTGGCCGATACCGCCCTGAAGACGGCAAACTCGGGCTACCTGACTCGTCGTCTGGTCGACGTGACGCAGGATCTGGTCATCACCACCGATGATTGCGGCACGTCGCACGGCTATGTGATGAAGGCCCTCCTCGAAGGCGGCGAAGTCGTCGAAGCCTTGCGCGACCGCGTGCTGGGCCGCGTGACGGCGATCGATCTCGTCAACCCGGAAACTCAGGAAACCGTGATTCCGGCGGGCACCCTGCTGGATGAAAACAAGGTCGAGCTCATCGACGAGCTGGGCATCGACGAGGTCAAGATCCGCACACCGCTGACTTGCGAGACCCGTCACGGCCTTTGCGCACATTGCTACGGCCGCGACCTGGGCCGTGGTTCTCTGGTGAACAAGGGCGAAGCCGTCGGCGTGATTGCAGCCCAGTCCATCGGCGAGCCCGGCACGCAGCTGACGATGCGGACCTTCCACATCGGCGGTGCGGCCTCGCGTGCGTCCCTGGCCAGTTCGGTCGAGACCAAGTCCGCCGGTTCAGTGGGCTTTGCCATCGGTCTGCGTTATCTGACCAACGCCAAGGGCGACCGCATTGCCGTGTCTCGTTCCGGCGAAATCGTCGTCTATGACGATAACCGCCGCGAGCGTGAGCGCCACAAGGTGCCCTACGGCGCCACGATCCTGGTGGGCGATGGCGACGCCATCAAGGCCGGCACGAAGCTCGCCACCTGGGATCCGCTGACGCGCCCGATCGTGTCCGAGTACTCGGGCGCCATCCGCTTCGCCAATGTCGAAGAAGGCGTCACTGTGGCCCGTCAGGTCGACGAGATCACCGGTCTGTCGACGCTGGTCGTCATCACGCCCAAGACGCGTGGTACGAAGGGTGCCGCCGCGCGTCCGCAGATTCTGCTGCTCGACGAGCAGGGTCAGGAAATCAAGGTGGCCGGCACCGACCACGCGGTGGCGATCTCGCTGCCGGTCGGCGCGCTGATCACGGTGCGCGACGGCCAGGCGGTCGGCGTGGGCGATTTCCTCGCCCGGATTCCGCAGGAATCGCAGAAAACCCGCGACATCACGGGGGGTCTGCCTCGTGTGGCCGAACTGTTCGAGGCTCGTTCCCCCAAGGACGCCGGCGTGCTCGCCGAAATCACGGGGACCGTGTCCTTTGGCAAGGACACCAAGGGCAAGCAGCGCCTGGTCATCACCGACATGGATGGCGTGGGCCACGAGTTCCTGATTTCCAAGGAAAAGCAGGTGCTGGTCCACGATGGTCAGGTGGTCAACAAGGGCGAACTGATCGTCGACGGCCCGGCCGATCCGCACGATATCCTGCGCCTGCAGGGTATCGAGTCGCTGGCGTCCTACGTCGTCAACGAAGTGCAGGACGTCTACCGCCTGCAGGGTGTGAAGATCAACGACAAGCACATCGAGGTCATCGTTCGCCAGATGCTGCGCCGGGTGAACATCACCAACGCGGGCGACACTTCGTTCATCACGGGCGAACAGGTCGAGCGCTCCGAACTGCTGAACGAGAACGACCGCATGGAGGCCGAAGGCAAGATCCCCGCCAACTACGAGAACGTGTTGCTGGGTATCACCAAGGCATCGTTGTCGACCGATTCGTTCATTTCGGCGGCTTCCTTCCAGGAAACCACCCGCGTGCTGACCGAGGCTGCCATCATGGGCAAGCGCGACGAGTTGCGCGGCCTGAAGGAAAACGTGATCGTGGGTCGTCTGATCCCGGCCGGTACCGGGATGGCCTACCACCTGGCGCGGCACGACCGAGAGGTCTTCGAGGCCGCCGAGCGTGCAGCAGCGCGTGAACAGGCCAACCCGTTCGGCGATTCGTCGGAAGTGGCGCATGTCGGCTCCGACGGAGGCGATGCGGATGCCGCGCCTGCGGCGGATGCGGATAAGCCGACCGACGAGTAAGCGGTTGCTGGGGGCGGAGTGCCAAGTCGATAGCGTGGCACTCCGCCCGGCTCATTGAAAAGCCCGTTCCGGATTTGTCCGGGAACGGGCTTTTTTTCGGTGTGCCGATCAGTGCGTATTCTTGTCGTATTGAAAATATAAATAAACTCAATAGACTTCATTGCATAGTCAATAAATAGACCTGAGTTCTATCCTGTAGGTAAATCTCTCCCCGACTCTATCAATGGATTATCCCGGGTGCAGTCATGGGCGTCGATCCTCTGTATACCTTCAAGGAGTTCCAATGGATCTAAATCTCAGTCCCGAGCAGGTCATGCTCGTCGATACCGTCAGGAAGTTCGTCGAGCAGGAACTCCTGCCGCTGGAGGAGGGCATCGAGGAAAAGGGCCATCTGGAGCCCGGGCTGGCGCGGGCGCTGTTCGAAAAATCGCGGAACAACTGCATGTATGCGATGAACATCCCGGAGGAATTCGGCGGCGGAGGGCTTTCCGCGCTGGACACCATGCTGGTGGAGGAACAGTTCGGACACGCCAAGGATATCCTCATCCGGCGCGCCTTCGGCAATGTGTACGAGGTCCTTCTGGGCGCCAATGCAGTGCAGCGCGAACGCTGGCTGTTGCCGACCGTGCGAGGCGATCGGACCTGCTCGCTCGCGATCACCGAGCCGGGTGCGGGCTCGGATGCCGCATCGATTCGGACGCGCGCGGTGCGGCGCGGTGAAGGCTGGATGCTCAGTGGCAACAAGCACTTCATCAGCGACGGGGAATTTTCGGACTTTTTCGTCGTGTCGGCCGTGACCGATCCAGCCGCGGGCGGGCGCGGAATATCCCTGTTCCTGGTGGACAAGGATCTGCCCGGCCTGATAGTGGGCCGCAATCAGAAGATGATGGGACTGACCGGCACTAGCCACGTCGAATTGCATTTTGATGAAGTGATCCTGGATCCGGACAGCCTGCTGGGTGCGGAAGGTTCCGGTTTCGGACAGATCCTCCAGACCCTCGGCCGGGTGAGGCTCGCGCAGGTTTGCGCCCGGGCCGTCGGCAAGGCGACGCGCCTGCTGAACCTGATGGTGTCCTATGCCAACGAGCGCAAACAGTTCGGCCAGGCCATCGGCGATTTCCAGATGATCCAGCAGATGCTGGCCGACAGCGCCATCGAGATCAATGCGGCCCGCTGGATAGTCTGGGATGCGGCCCAGGACATCGACAACGGCATGGATCCCCGGGAAAAGATTTCCATGGCGAAGGTCTACGCGTCCGAGATACTGGGCCGCGTGGCCGACCGTGCGGTCCAGGTTTATGGCGGCATGGGCTATTGTGCGGACCTGCCGGTCGAGCGTCTGTACCGGGATGCCCGCATTTTCAGGATCTTCGACGGCACCTCGGAGGTTCACCGAAGCGTCGTGGCGCGCGCCCTGCGCAAGCAGGGTGAAGTGCTGTACGGTACGGCTTGAGGATTGCGGGCGCCCTATGCCGGCGGGCCCGGAGGGGCCTCAGGCCAGGTAGCGGCGCGCGCCCTCGATGCAGCGGCGCGCCCATTCCTCGTGGCCGAGGGTCTGGACCTGCGGGTCGTTGGGGATCTCGAGGGAATAGGGGATGGCCGGCAAGGCGTCCAGGATCCCGCGGATGTCGATGCCACCTTCACCCGGGACCAGGCGCTCGCTGCGCGCGGTGTGGATCAGGCCTTCGGTGGTATCGGGAATCCCGGCCGACGCGTCGCAGACCTGGGCGAAGCGAAACCATTCGCGAGGCATCGTGCGCAATTCGTCGATACTGTCGCGGGAGCGGTTGAAGTGCAGGGTATCGACGACGATGCCCGCATTGGATCGGCCGACCGCGCGCACTACATCCGCCGCGGACCGAAGATCGGGAGTCGCCGTCCAGGTGGGGGATTCCAGTCCGATGGACAGGCCCAGGGGCAGTGCCATGTCGCACAGGCGCGCGAAACGGGCCGTGGCGCGCGCGCGGTCGGGATCCGGCAACTGGGCCAGTATGTGCTGCGCACCCAGTTCCGCCGCCGCGTCGAGGATGGCGGCATAGGTTTCGGGTTCGACCTCGGGCGGCATGCGGGCAAGCTCGATGTCTAGCACGCGCACCCCGGTGTCCTTCAGCAGCGCCTTCACCTCGGCCATCATGGCGCGGTCGTTCTGCAGTGCAAAGACGTGTTCCTTGGGTGTGACGGCGGTCAGGCGCAGGCTGACGAAGTTATAACCGGTGCGATGGGCGATGTGGATCATGTCCATGGGCGAGCAGGTCAGCACCGTGAGGTGGGCAAGTGAGAACTGGAGGGCCATTGCGGAAGTCCTGAAAGCCAAATTCCAATTAATATAGAACTATATTCTGACTGATGCAACATTAAAATAAAATCAAGTTCTGTTAAAAAGGTCAGGTTTACACCGGGAAGCAGGCACCGTATCCTTGGTCCCTTTTCGCACTCGCAGGAATCCGCGATGACCAACCGCTATGCCGTCATCGGCAACCCGATCTCCCAATCCAAGTCTCCGGTCCTGCACACGGCTTTCGCGCGCCAGTTTGGTCACGCCATGCAGTATGAGAAATTGCTGGCCACACATGAGAACTTCGTCGAGACCGTGCGGCGGTTCATCGACGAGGGCGGCCAGGGGATGAATGTCACGGCGCCGTTCAAGCTCGCCGCCATGGCGTTCGCGGACACGCTGTCAGCCCGGGCGCGGACTGCCCGAGCCATCAATACCCTCAAGTTCGGGCCCGGTGGCGTCCAGGGCGACAACACGGACGGCGTCGGACTGGTCAGCGACATCCGGGACCACCTGGGAGTCGTCCTGGAGAATCGTCGCATCCTCATCATCGGCGCGGGCGGCGCAGCGCGCGGCATTCTGCAGCCGCTGATCGAGGCCGGGCCGGCCCATCTGCTGCTGGTCAATCGCACCGAGAGCAAGGCGCATGAATTGCTGGACGCGTGCGGGCCGGCGGCGGGCGCCGCAGCCGGTCCGCTGGACGCGATGGCGGAAGGCGCGTTCGACGTTGTGATCAATGCCACCTCCGCCAGCCTGAACGATGTTCACTTGCCGCTGGGGCGCGGATCCTTCGCCCCGGGCGCCCTGGCCTACGATATGGTGTATGGCAGAGGCGACACGGCGTTCATGAGCGACGCGCGGCGCCTGGGCGCCGGCCAGATATCCGACGGCCTGGGCATGCTGGTGGGGCAAGCGGCGGAGTCCTATCGTTTGTGGTTCGGATGCCGGCCCGATGTGGGGCCGGTCATAGCCATGCTGAGGTAGAAGGAGCTCGCCCGGCTTCGTCGTCTTGCGTGGTTTCACGCCGCCCCATACACTATCAGAACTCAGTTCTGAAATAGGGCGAAACGCCGTGACCATCTTCGACGAACCCAAGATCGATTGCCATAACCACATCATCGATCCACAGCGTTTCCCCTATCGCGAGGATACGCCCTATCGGCCGGCCGGCCAGGAAATCGGCACCGCGATCCAGTTTCGCGCCGTGATGCAGGCGTATGGTGTGCGGCATGCGCTGCTGGTGGGGCCGAATTCTGGCTATGGGTTCGACAACCGCTGCATGCTCGATGCAATTGCCCATGGCGAGGGCAGGTTCAAGGGGATCGGGGTCGTCCCCAACGATGTATCGGCGGCACGGCTCGCCGACCTCAAGTCGCAGGGCGTTCTTGGGGTGACGGTCAATGTCTCGATCGAGGGGGTCGAGTATTTCAGTCATGCCGATACCTTGTTCAATCGACTGGCGGACCTGGACATGTTCGCCCAGATCCAATACGAAAAAGACCAGTTGGTCGGATTGCTGCCGTTGATCGGACGCACCCGCGTCCGGCTGCTCATCGATCATTCGGGGCGCCCGGACGCCGCGGCGGGCCTGAATCAGCCCGGGTTCCAGGCGCTGCTGCGCCTGGCCGACACCGGGCGGACGTTCGTCAAGCTCTCAGGCATGTCCAAGTTTTCCACCATGGCCTATCCCTTCGCCGATGCGCAGCGTTATCAGCGGGCGTTGCTCGACGCCTTCGGTCCCGAAGGGTGTCTGTGGGCCTCGGACTGGCCACACCTGAAGGCCCCCGAGCGTCTGGATTACGGTCCTCTGCTCCTGCTTGCGCAGGACCTGATGCCCGATTCCCAGGTGCGGCGCCGGGTCATGTGGGAAACTCCACTCCGGTTGTTCGGGTTCGGAAGCTGACGATGCATAGATTGAAATAATAGAACTCTGTTGTGTTGGATAGAAAACCATCTTAAGATTAGGCCTCCTTCCCTCATACTCATAGGCCTTGTCATGACCGACCGTTATGCCATCATCGGCAACCCCGTGGCGCAATCCAAGTCCCCCATCCTGCAAATGGCCTTTGCGCGCCAGTTGGGGCAGGACATGAGCTACGAGACCATTCTCGCAACCGCCGATACGTTTCATGAGACGGTGCGCCGGTTCATCCGCGAGGGCGGGAAGGGGATGAATGTCACGGCGCGCTACAAGCTCGATGCGCTCGATCTGGTCGACACGCTGTCCGACCGCGCCCGGGCCGCGCAGGCCATCAACACGCTGAAATTCGGCGATGCGGGCGTGTACGGTGACAACACGGATGGCGCGGGGCTGGTCAACGACATCCAGGAGCGCCTGGGTTTTCCCCTGAAAGGCCGGCGATTGTTGATCATCGGCGCAGGGGGAGCAACCCGGGGCATTTTCCTGCCACTGCTCGAGACCGGACCGGCGTATTTCCTCGTGGTGAATCGCACGGATTGCAAGGCGCGCGCGATCGTCGGCGACCATGCCGCGCCGGGCAAGGTCGAGGCCGGGCCGATCCGGCTCGCCGAGGGGGGGCGATTCGATGTGGTGATCAACGCCACCTCGGTCAGCCTGACGGGCGACCGCCTGCCGCTACCCGAGGGGATCTTCGCCGAGGGCTCCCTGGCTTACGAGCTGGCATACAACAAGGGGCATACCGCTTTCATGGAGGATGCCACGCAGGGCGGCGCGGCGCGGATCTCCGACGGATTGGGCATGCTGGTGAGCCAGGCGGCTGAGGGCTTCCTGCTGTGGCGGGGCGTGCGCCCGGACATCTCCGAGACAATGGAATTATTGCGCAATAAATAAAACCGAATTCTAAAAAATAGTTATGAACAATAGAATTCTGTTCTGATCTTTGGTATAGTCATTCTATTACCAGAATGAGGCGAGGAACAGAATGGCAAAGGCCCTGGCGGATATCCGCATACTGGATTTGACGAATGTCCTGGCAGGGCCGTTCTGCGCTTATCAGTTCGCGCTGCTCGGCGCCGACGTCATCAAGGTCGAGGTGCCGGGGTCGGGGGATCTGGCGCGCCAGCTGGGCGCCGACGCCGAGCTGAACAGCCGCTGCATGGGGGCGTCCTTTCTGGCTCAGAACGGCGGAAAGCGCTCCATCACCCTGAACCTGAAATCCGCAGCCGGCCGGGACGTCCTGCGTCGGCTGGTCGAATCCGCGGATGCCCTGATCGAGAACTTCCGTCCTGGCGTGATGGACCGTCTGGGCGTCGGCTACGATGCCCTCAAGAAGGTCAATCCCAGACTCGTCTACTGTGCGATCTCCGGATTCGGCCAGGGAGGGCCGATGCGCCATGCGCCCGCGTACGACCAGATCGTCCAGGGACTGTCGGGGGTGATGAGCATCACCGGCACCGAAGACTCGGCGCCGCTGCGGGTGGGCTATCCGATGGCCGATACGATTGGCGGAATCACCGCGGCATTCGCGGTGGCCAGCGCCCTGGTACGGCAGCAGCGCACCGGCGAGGGCGATTTCATCGACGTGTCCATGCTGGATTCCACCATTGTCACGATGGGGTGGGTCGTTTCCAATTACCTGATCGCGGGCGTGGCCCCGCGCCCCATGGGAAACGAAAATTTCACCGCCGTGCCCTCTGGCACTTTCCGGACGGGTGATGGCCCGCTGAATATCGCCGCCAACAAGCAGGAGCAGTTCGAAGCGCTGATGGATGCGATCGGCCGGCCCGAACTGAAGGCCGATCCACGGTTCGCCGGACGCGAGAGCCGCAAGCAGAACCGGGCCGCGCTGACAGTCGAGATCGAACAGGCCCTGAGCCGGAAATCGGCCCGCGATTGGGAGACCGTCCTTTCCGGGATCGGCGTCCCCTCCGGGCGGGTCCTGAGCGTGCCGGATGCGCTCGATCATCCGCAGATCATCGAGCGGGCGCTGCTCCGGCAGTTCGACGACGTGCCGGGTGTGGGCAGGCCGATCAAACTGGCCCGGGCGGGATTCAAGATGGCCGGGGGCAGCCCCGACGTCGAAGCACCGCCGCCGGTGCTGGGCCAGCATACGGATCTGATCCTGGCGGATCTGGGCTATACGCAAGCCGAGATCGCCAGGATGCATGATGAACATGTGGTATAGAAAGAGGGGGATGGGGATCATGACGGCACAGCGCGACGATCGTTTGGACCAGGCCAGCCAGTGGTGGTCCACCAGCATCATCGACATTCATCCCGGCGAGATCCGCATTCGCGGGCATGCGATCCAGGATCTGATCGGCCGGATCTCCTTTCCGGAAATGATCTGGCTCATGCTGCGGGGCGAGTTGCCGGGCAAGGCCCAGGCGGCGCTGCTCGAAGCGGCTCTGGTCTCTTCGGTGGATCATGGTCCACACGCGCCGTCCATCGCGATCTCGCGCATGGCGATCAGTTGCGGCGTGGGCCTGAACGGCGCCATGGGATCGGCGGTCAACGTCCTGGGTGACATCCACGGCGGCGCGGGCCAGCAGTGCATGGAGATCTACCAGGACAGCCGCGCGCGGGGCGGACGTGGCGAGCCGCAACCGGTTCAAGCCGCACTGGACGCGTATCGGGCCGAACACGGCAAGATCGTGCCCGGCTTCGGACATCGTTTCCATCCACGCGATCCGCGGGCCAAACGACTGCTGGCCCTGGTCGACGAGGCGGTGTCCCAGGGGGTCGTTTCGGGGGAATTCGCCCGGATCGGGCGCCAGGTCGAGGTCGTCCTGGAACAGGAAAAAGGCCGCCACATTCCCATGAATATCGATGGTGCGACCGCAGTGATCTATTCCGAGCTGGGATTTGCGCCGGAACTGGGGCGGGGGATTTTCATCCTGTCGCGTTCGGTCGGCATCCTGGCCCATGCCTGGGAACAGATGCGCGAGGGACGACGGATCAAGGGGCCGATGCCGCCCTCCATCCCGTACGCCTACACCGGTCCGGCCCGCGCCGAACTTCCCGAATGAACACTCAGGAGACAAGTCCCATGCAAGAACTCATTTCCCGGCAGTTGGTCCGCTACCTCGAGGAACGAGGGGTCGAGCACGTCTTTGGCCTGTGCGGTCATACGAACATCGCTGTGTTGACGGAACTGGGCAAAAGCTCCATCCGCTTCGTCAATACGCGTCATGAGCAGATTGCCGCTCATGCGGCGGATGGCTACGCGCGGATGACCAGAAAGGCCTCGGTGGTCCTCAGCCATCTTGGCCCCGGTCTGACGAATGCCGCGACCGGCGTCGCGAACGCCTCGCTCGACTCCATTCCCATGGTCGTGATTGCCGGCGACATCCCCAGCCATTACTACGGCAAACATCCGCACCAGGAAATCAATCTGCATGCCGATGCCGCGCAGTGGGAGGTCTACCGCCCCTTCGTGAAACGAGCCTGGCGCGTCGAGCGCCCGGACCTGTTTCCCGAAATCATCGAGAAGGCCTTTCAACTGGCCGAAAGCGGCCGTCCGGGACCGGTGCTGGTCTCCGTGCCCATGGACATTTTTTCCAAGGAAATCGATACCGCGCTGTTCGATCGCCTGCGTCCGCACACCCGGCGCCTGGAGAAGCCCTCCCTGGATGAGAACGTCGCGCGACGCATCATCCAGACCCTGATCGATGCGCGCCAGCCCGTGATTTACGCGGGCGGGGGCGTCATGCTGGCCGACGCGGCGCGCGAACTGGAGGATCTGGTCGACCATCTGGGGATCCCGGTCGCCCACTCCCTCATGGGCAAGGGCGTGCTGCGCGACGATCATGACCTGACATTGGGCATGACGGGATTCTGGGGCACGCAGTTCGTCAACGACATGTGCCGCACCGCGGATGTGGTGATCGGTCTGGGCACGCGTTTCGCCGAGGCGGATTGCAGTTCCTGGGACAACCGTTATACCTTCAGCTTTCCCCCGACGCGTCTGATCCACATCGACATTGACCCGAGCGAGATCGGCCGGAACTATCCGGCCGAGATCGGCGCGGTTGCGGATCTTCGTCAGGCGCTGGTCGCACTAAACCGGGTCGCCCGGGAGATGCTGCCGGAAGCGCGCCGCAACGAGGCGATGCGCGGGCGGATCGCCCAATATCGCAAGGAATTCGCCGCCGGCAACCAGGCGCTCATCCATGAGCGCCGCTATCCCATGCAGCCTGAGCGCATTCTCGCCGAGGTGCGCGAGGTGCTGCCGCGCGACGCCATCATCACGACCGACGTGGGCTGGAACAAGAACGGCGTGGGGCAGCAGTTCCCCGTTTACGTGCCCGGCAGCATCCTGACACCCGGCGGCTACGCCACGATGGGCTTCGGCGCGCCCGGTGCCCTGGGCGCCAAGCTGGCCTGCCCGGACCGCGTGGTGGTGTCCCTGGTCGGGGACGGTGGCTTCGGCCAGAATCCCGCCCTTCTGGCGACCGCGGTCGAAGAAAGCATTCCGGTGGTGTGGGTTGTGATGAACAACTGCGCTTTTGGCACAATTGCGGGATTGCAGAAGGCCCACTACGGCACGACTACCGGCACGGTATTCGCCAAGGACGGCAAGCCCTACACGCCGGACTATGCTGCGGTGGCTCGGGCCTATGGCGCGGAAGCCGAGCGCGTCGAATCGGCTGCCCAGTTCAAGGGGGCGCTCGAACGCGCGATCGGCAGCGGGCGGCCGTTCGTGCTGGACGTCGCCATGCGCAACAGCCCGGTGCCCACTTCGGGATTCTGGAATATTCTGGACATTTATTCGCCAGGAGGAAACGTGTCACACGTAGTCGTGGATTGACGACATCTATTTCATTTATAAAATAAATCGAGCTCCAGTCTCGGAGTTTCGTCCAAGGAGACAATATGCAGGCGCACATTTTCAAGAAGTACGCCCTGGCTGCCGCGCTGGGCGCGGCAGCGGTGGGTTTCGCGGTGCCGTCCGTCGCGGCCGACACCGTGAAGATTGCTGAAATCATGGAGCTGACCGGTCCGGGCACGACGTCCGGCACCAACTTCAAGGACGGCGTGAATCTGGCCGTCAAGGAAATCAACGCCGCTGGCGGCATCCTGGGGCGCCAGATCGAGACGACGGTGGTGGACACGCAGTCGAACCCGGGCATCGCCAAGGGCCTGGTGCAGAAGGCGGTCGACAATGACGTCTTCGCCGTGTTCGGTCCGGTGTTCACCGGTTCGATCATGGTGAGTATGGCTGTGACCGAGGACGCGAAAGTCCCCAACTTCGTGGGCGGCGAGGGCGCGGCAATCACCCAGCAGGGCAACAAGTATGTGTTCCGCACCAGCCTGACGCAGACCGATGCGATGCCCAAGGTCGCGCGCTATCTCGATGGCCGCAAGGACGTGAACACGCTGGCCGTGCTGTTCGTGAACAACGACTTCGGCAAGGGGGGGCGCGATGCCATCCTCAAGGCGCTCAAGAGCACCCACGTCAAGGTCGTCGAAGACATCTCCACGGCTTCCGGCCAGGTGGACTTCAGCTCGGCCGTGGTGAAGCTCAAGCAGAGCCATGCCGACGCACTGTTTTCCTACACGAACGAAGAAGAGTCCGCCCGCCTGCTGCGCGAGCTGAAAAAGCAGGGTTGGGACAAGCCCATCATCGGGGAGACGACCATCGCCGGCCAGAAGGTGATCGAACTGGCCGGGCCAGCCGCCAATGGCGCGATCGCGCACGTCGGCCTGACCGTGGATGCGCCGGTCCCCGGTATGGAAAAGTTCGGCAAGGACTTCCATGCGGCCAATGGCTATGCGCCCGATCACAATGGCATCAAGGGTTACACGGGCGTGTACATGCTCAAGGCCGCCATCGAGAAAGTCGGCAAATTCGACCGCCAGGCCGTTGCCGCCGCGTTGCACGGCATGCACATTTCGGCCAAGGAGCATCCGGGCGTGCTGATGGACGTCACGATCGACGGCAAGGGCGACCTGGACCGCGAGAGCTTCCTCGTCCAGGTGGTGGACGGCAAGCAGAAAGTCATCGGCGTGCTGCCGCCGTTGTCCCACAAGTAAGACGCTGTCCGTCCGGCGTCCGTCACTGCGCAGTGGGGGACGCCGGGGGTTCCAAGATGCGCATATGACCGACGGGCGGTAGCCAACATGGTTGATTTTTTTCAAGTAATCATTTCCGGGATGGCAACGGGGTCCATCTATGCCCTGGCGGCATTGGGATTCACCTTGTTGTGGCAGGCCTCGGGCACGATCAACTTCGCCACGGGCGAGTTCGTGATGCTGCCCGCGTTTTCGATGCTGGCCTTCATGTCGCTGGGCGCTCCCCTGATCCTCAGCTTCTTTCTGACCCTGGCGGTCGCGACGCTCGTGCTGGGGTGGGGCTTCAAGCGCACGATTGTGGACCCGATGCGCAAGTTCGGCGTCATGCCGCTGGTGGTGGCGACGATCGGCCTCTCCCTGACCATGCGCAGCGGGACGCAGATCGCGTTCGGCGCGCAGGCGCTGCCGTTTCCGAACATCTTCGGCTACGAGGTGTTCGATTTCGCCGGGGTCAAGGTTTCGGCCAGCGATCTGGGCACACTGGTGGTGGCCATGGTCGTCGTGTTCGGTCTGCAGGTGTTTCTGCAACGGACCGTCACGGGCCGGGCCATGCAGGCCGTGGCGCAGAACACGGAATCGGCCGAGGTGCTGGGGATCAACGTCAGCCGGATGACCTTCTACACCTTCGCGATCAACGCCATTCTTGCCAGCCTGGCCGCCCTGCTGGTCACGCCGCTGTACCTGGCCAAGTTCGACATGGGCATCTCCCTGGGGTTGAAGGCCTTTCTGGCCGCGATCATTGGCGGATTCAACAATTCCCGCGGCGCGCTGCTGGGCGGCATCATCATCGGCGTGAGCGAGAACCTCGCCGGCACCTATGTGTCTTCCTCCTACCGGGACGGGGTGGCGCTGGCCCTGTTCCTGCTGGTGATCCTGTTCAAACCCAACGGTCTCCTGGGGTTGCCCACCGAGCGCAAGGTCTGAGGAGGCCGACATGAAAAAAATCCATCTGATCCTGGCGGCCGTCAGTGTGGTCGCATTGATCGTCGCGCCACATTTTTTCAAGACCTATGGCGTCTACATGCTGACGTATTGGCTGGTCTATGTCGTGGCGAACCTGGGCCTGAACCTGATCGTCGGCTATGCGGGCCTGAAAGCCCTCGGCCACGCCGCCTTCTTCGGCATCGGCGCCTATACATCCGCCATCCTCATGCAGGCGGGCGTGAACTTCTGGCTGGCGCTGCCGGTGGCCATGATGCTGTGCTTCGCGCTCGGTTTGCTGGTGGGCTTTCCCGCGCTGCGCGTGCAGATGCATTATCTCGCCTTCGCCACCTTGGGACTGAACGAGATCATCACCCTCATCCTGCGCAACGAGGAATGGCTCACCGGTGGCACCTTCGGGATTTCCAACATCGCGCGGCCCAGCCTGTTCGGCTATGCCCTCAAGGGCGCGATCCCGTATTACTACTTCGTGCTGGTGTTCGCGCTCATCGCATTCGCCCTGTCGTGGTGGCTGATCCGGTCGCCCTGGGGCAAGGCATTCACGGCGCTGCGCGACAATCCGATCCGCGCCGAGAGCCTGGGTGTGAATATCCAGCGCTACACGCTCGTCGCCTTTGCCGTCGGCGGGGTCTATGCGGGCGTGGCCGGGGTGCTGTTCGCCTCGCTCGTGCAGTTCATCGATCCGGCGCCCTTCGACGTGCAGATCTCCATTCTGATGTTCCTGATGGTGATCCTCGGGGGGCCAGGCTATCTGCTGGGACCGGTGCTTGGTTCCTTCATCGGCGTGTTCGCGCCGGAGTGGCTGCGCTTCACCGATGGCTGGTATCTATTGTTGTTCGGCGTCGTGATCGTGGTGTTGATGGTCTGGCTGCCGGGCGGGCTGCTGTCCCTACGCCGGGCGTTGAGTGCCCGCCGCGAGGCCAGGGCGCACGAGGCGGCGCGCGTCACGGCGGCGACTCAAAGGAGATGCGCATGAATCCGATCCTGAGCGTCAAGGAACTCCGGAAGTCCTATGGAGCGATCCAGGCCGTGCGCGGAGTGTCCTTCGAGGTCATGCCGGGCGAAATCTTCGGCGTGATCGGGCCCAACGGCTCGGGCAAGACCACAATGTTCAACAGCATGCTGGGACAGATCCGGCCGGACGATGGCCAGGTTTTCCTGGATGGCCGGGGGATCACCGGCCTGAATCCTCAGCAGCTCAGCATGCAGGGCGTGGGACGCACGTTCCAGACCCTGCAGGTGTTCGGCAACATGACGGTGCGCGACAACCTGATCGTGGCGGCGCAGGAACACAAGGGCTCCATGCTGAGCCGGCTGTTCGCGCCGACCGATTCGGGATTGGGGGCCAAGGCCGACGAGCTGATGGAATTCTTCAACATCACCCACGTCAAGGATAAGCTTGCGGGCTCTCTCAGCTATGGCCAGCAGAAGCTGGTCGATATCGCCATGGCGTTCATGAGCGACCCGGCGCTCGTCCTTCTGGACGAACCGTGCGCGGGGGTCAACCCCCGGCTGGTGGGCGGTATCTCGCGGATGCTGAAGGAATTGAACCAGAAGCGCAGCAGCTCGTTCGTCGTGATCGAACACAACATGGACTTCGTCATGGACCTTTGCCATCGTATCCTGGTGATGGTCGAAGGCGAGGTGATGATGGTGGGCACCCCCGACGAGGTCCGATCCAACAAGCGCGTGCTCGACGCCTATCTGGGGAGTTGAAGAGATGTCCGAGACTGCAATTGAATTCCAGGGGATCGTGGCGGGCTACAAAGACCACATGATCCTGAACGAGTTGTCTATCAAGGCGCGCAAGGCGGCCATTACGCTCTTGCTGGGGCCCAATGGGGCGGGCAAGTCCACTGTGCTGAAGACCCTGTTCGGTTTGCTGAAGGTGCGCCAGGGCCGGATCCTGTTGCATGGCCAGGACATCACGAACGTGGGTGCTCGCGAGCTGCTGGCACGCGGGATCGCCTTCGTGCCCCAGGGGCGCAATTTGTTCGGCCAGCTGACGGTTTTCCAGAACCTTGAACTGGGCGGCATCACGCTAGGCATGAAGACGACCCATGAACGCATCCCGGAAGTCCTGGACCGTTTCCCCAGGCTCAAGGAACGCCTCCATTCGCAGGCGTCCACCTTGTCGGGAGGCGAGCAGAAGCAACTCGAAATCGGCCGGGCCCTGCTGCTGCGTCCCAGTGTGCTGCTGATCGACGAGCCTTCGATCGGTTTGTCGCCGCAGATCATCGCGGGCGTGTTCGATCTGCTGCGCCAGCTCGTCTCGCAGGGTATGACTGTGCTGATGGTGGAACAGAACGTCAACAGTGCGCTCAAGGTATCGGATGACGCGATCGCGTTGGCCTCGGGGGTTTGTGTTTTGCACAAGCCGGCGGGGGAGCTCCTGCTCGATCCCCATATCGAACGGCTGTTCCTGGGGGCCGGGCTGCCGGCGGAGACGCAGCCGGCCGCGGTCTGAGTCAGGCCAGCATGTAGCGCAGGATCATGTCGATGACGTTGCGGCGCCGCTGGGCATAGGTTTCTGGCGCCATCATGTCGCGCTTGAAGATCAGCGAGAACGTGTGCTGGTTCGCGACATTGAAGAAGCACAGTGCGCTGATGGACGCATGCAGATCGATCGGGTCCAGGCCCTTGCGGAACACGCCCTGTTCGCAGCCGCGCGCGTAGATCTCGCGGATGCCGGTGATGGCGGGAATGTTCAGCTCCTTGATCGACGCCGATTGAGCCAGGTATTGACCATGGAGCATGTTCTCGTTCATCACCAGGCGCACGAAGTCCGGATTGCTGGATTGGTAGTCGAAGGTGAAGCCGACCAGCGTGCGTACGGCCTCCGTCGGCGACATGCTTTCGAGGCGCAGGGTGCCTTCGATCTGGCGGATGTCGTGATAGGACTTCTCCAGCGCGGCCAGATACAGCCCCTGCTTGTTCTTGAAATAGTAGTAGATCATCCGCTTGCTGGTGGCTGTCCGGGCCGCGATCTCGTCGATGCGGGCGCCCGCCAGACCATTCCGGGAAAATTCACGGATGGCCACCTCGAGGATGTCCCGGCGGGTGGCTGCTGGATCGTTGCTGCGGCTGCGGGTAGGGGTTTTGGCGGTCATGATGTCGGGTTCGTCGTGGCGGGGTGTGTCGGAGCCTGGGGATCGCCGAACAGGGCCATGCAGGATTGGCGTAGCCAGCGGTTTCCCGGATCCTGGTGGAAGCGGGCGTGCCAGTGCTGCTTCACGCTGAAGGGCGCGATCGGAAAGGGGCAGGCGTGCAGGTGGATGGTCTTGCGGCTGGACAGGGTCTCGCCCGTCTGGCGCGGCACGGTCACGAGGAGGTCGCTTGTTTCGAGCACAGCCGAAAGACCCAGGAAACCGGGCAGCTCGAGCACGACCTCGCGTGTGATGCGGGCACGCCGGAGGGCGTTTTCCAGCAGCTCGTGGCCTGTTCCGGATGCGATTTCGATGTGCCCCTCCCGCCGATAGTCCGCCAGATCCAGGGCGGCGCGGATGCGGGGGTGGCCGGCCCGGGCGAGACAGACCCAGTCCTGGGTGAACAGGGTCTGCTGATAGAAGCCCGCGCCCAGCCCCGGAATCAGGCCTAGGGCCAGGTCGGCGGCACCGGATTGCAGGCGCTCGGCGAGGGTGCTGTCGATGGGGCCCGCCTTGAGGCCGCAGGCGGTAGCCGTGCGGCGCAAGTGGCCCAGCAGGTGGGGAAGCAGATTGACGTGGCTGGCGTCGCTCATGGCGACGCAGAATCGGCGTTCCGATCGCATCGGATCGAAGTCGGGGGCGGCCCCGCCGATCTGTCGCAGGGCGTCAAGCGTCTCGCGCACCAGGCCGATCAGCGCCTCTGCGCGCGGCGTCGGGCTCATGCCCCCGGAGGTGCGGACGAACAGCGGATCGCCCAACTGTTCCCGCAACTGGGCCAGCCAGATGCTGATGGTGGGTTGGCTGAGGCCCAGCAGCTGTGCCACCGCGGTGACGCTGCCTTGGGCATAGAGGGCGTCGAACAGCCGCAGGAGCTTGGTTTCCGGCAGCCGTTCGAGCAGGGGATCTGGCATGGTATTGAAATAAACAATGTACTGAATTTGGATTATTGCATTTAATTTAGATTGTCTCCTGCCTAGAATGATGGCCATGGACTGTATTGGCACAAGGAGTCGCGTCTCATGAGGATCTGCATACTGGGGGCGGGGGCGCTGGGATGCGCCATCGGTGCGGGTCTGGCCGAGGGCGGCGCCGATGTGACGCTGCTCAACCGCAATACCGCCCACGTCGATGCCATCAATGCCGAGGGTCTGCGGCTGCGCGACCACGGTGGCGAACGTCGGGTGCGCATCAGGGCGGCACTCTCGGCGGCGCAGGTCGGTCCAGTGGATCTGGTCATTGTGCTGGTGAAGTCCTTCCATACGCGCGAAGCGATGGAACAGGCCGGGCCGCTGCTGGCGCCGCGCACGCTGGTGCTGTCCTTGCAGAACGGCCTGGGCCACGAGGACGTCCTGGCCGAATACGTGGGGCGTGGCCGCGTGCTGGCCGGCAAGACCTATGTCGGCGGCACGCTGCTGGGCCCGGGCCACATCATCTCGGGTGTGCGGGGCAAGGAAACCGTGATCGGCGAACTTGACGGCCGCGTCACCGACCGCGTGCGCGCGGTCGCCCGCGAGTTCGAGCGCGCCGGCATGCTGATCGAGGTCAGCGACAACATCATGGGCACGATCTGGGACAAGCTGCTGATCAATGTAGCCACCGGGGCAGTCAGCGCCATCACGCGCATGCCCTATGGGCCCTTGTTCGAGATCGGGCCCCTGGAAGCTGTGGGCGTGGCGGCGGTGCGTGAGGCAATGGAAATCGCCCATGCTTGCGGTGTGCGTCTGTCCATCACCGATCCTGTCGAGGCCTGGCGCAAGGCGGGTGCCGGCCTGCCGGCCGATTTCCGCGCCTCGATGCTGCAGAGTCTCGACAAGGGGAGTGTGACCGAGATCGATTACATCAATGGCGCCGTGGTCGAGCGTGGCTTGGGGCTCGGCATCGCGGCACCGGTCAATGCCACCCTGGCCGCCTGCGTGAAGGGACTTGAAGCCATGCTGGGCAAGACCGCGCCGGCATGCCAGCCCGGCGTCGATCATGTCGCCGTGCGGGTGGCGGATATCGGCTGGCACATCCGTTTCTTCCAGGAAGTTTTGGACATGCCGGTGCGCGAGGTCGATGGCTCGCGCGAAGCACCCCGTCAGGTCTGGTTGCAAGGCGGAATCCAGCTCATCGATACGCCCGGCGTAGCCGCCGAAGACGCCCGGACCCGGCCCTGGATCGCTCACGTCGCGATCCGCGTGCGGGATCTGGAAACGGCGCTCGCGCGGGCTGCGGATTGGGCTGTGACCGTCCTGCCGCAGGGGCCGAACTGGTTGCGCACGCCCGACGGCATCGCGCTCGAATTGTTGGATTGCTGAAGGGGATCGCGCTGTGAGAGAACTCTATTTTGATGAGGTCGAGGTCGGCGTGCGAGGCGTCTCGCCCATGCTGACCGTGACCGAGGCCCACATCAACACATTTGCCGATCTGACCGGAGATCACACCCCTGTCCATACCGACGAGGCTTATGCCCGCACGACACCTTTCGGCACGCGCGTGGCCCACGGCCTGCTCGGCCTGTCCCTGACCGACGGCCTCAAGAGCCAGTCCGACCTGCGTTTCGTGCCTGGCATGTCGCTGGGATGGACCTGGGATTTCGTTGGCCCGATCAAGATCGACGACATCGTGCAGGTGCGCTTCCACGTGTCCAGCGCCCGGCTGTCGCGCAGCCGGCCGGGCTGGGGCATTTTGGTGCTGCCCTCCGAACTGCGCAATCAGCATGGCGAGGTCGTGCAGCGCGGTGAACACCGGCTCATGATCCCCTGCGGCCCCGATTTCACGCATTGACCAAAAGAGGCTCCACATGACGATGCAAGCACGCCCCCTGGAAGGCATCCGGGTCATCGACTACAGCCATTTCCTGGCCGGCCCCTATCTGTCGCGCTGTCTGGCCGCCCTGGGGGCCGAGGTCATCAAGGTCGAACGTCCCACAGAAGGCGACGCCGGGCGGCATCACCCCTACTTCATCAAAGGCCAGAGCGGCTACTTCCTGCAGCAGAACATGGGCAAGAAGGGGCTGTGCGTGAATCTGAAGGATGCGCGCGGCCAGGAACTGATGCGGAAACTCGTGGCGACCGCGGATGTCTTCGTCGAAAATTATCGTCCGGGCGCCCTGACCCGCCTGGGGCTGGGCTACGAGAATCTGTCGAAGACCAACCCCGGCCTGGTCTATTGCTCGGTGTCCGCGTATGGCCACACCGGCCCGGAATCCCACCGGGCCGGCTTCGGGCTGATCGCCGAGGCCAAGAGCGGCATCATGGCCATGGTCGGCATGCCGGGAGAGGCGCCACCCTTGCTGCGCATTGCATTGGGCGACATGTACACGGGCATCCACGGCGTGGCCGCCATCAACGCCGCGCTGCTGGGGCGCGTGAAATCCGGCCTCGGGCAGCATATCGATCTGTCCCTGTATGACTGTCTAGTCTCCATGCATGAGTACGCGGCGCAATGCTATACCCTGTCGGGCGGGACCGTCGTTCCCAGGCAGACGGGCCACGACTTGCCGGATTCGACGCTCTATGGGGTCTTCACCGCCACGGACGGCTACCTGGTCATCGCGGCGCAGGTGGATGCCGCCTGGAAGCGTCTGGCGCCGCTGGTGGGCGGAGAGGCCTTCGCGGCCGACACCCGTTTCCATTCGGCGGCCGGCCGCAACGAACATCGCCTGGACATCCTTCCGGTGGTGCGGGCGTGGACCGAGGTCCGCACGGTGGCCGAGTGTCTGGCCGCGCTGGACGCCGTCGACGTGCCGTGCGCCAAGGTGCAGGATATCCAGGACGTGCTCAATGATCCGCAGATCCAGGCGCGCGGCATGCTGGTGCGCCAGCATCACCCGATTCTGGGCGACGTGGAGCTGCTGAATACGCCGTTCCGGTTTTCGGGCTGCGACACCACTATCCACGAAGCGGCGCCCCTCATGGGTCAGCACAACCGGTGGATCGCGGAGGAACTGGGTTACGAGTCCGGAGACATCGATGCCATGATGCGGGACGGTGTGCTGTACCAGGAAGCCGCCGTCGCTGGCCGGGAGACCTGAGGCGGTGCGCCCGCGCGGCGGCCATGCCGGAAAGACGAGGGGCGCCGCGAGGCGCCCCTTTCGATGTGCCCGGCTTCCGTCCGGGACGTGGTTCGGATTCAGTCCTACTTCGCCTTTGCGGCGGATACGGCCGCGCGCAGGGCGAGCAGATAGCTGTCCACCCCGAAACCGCAGATCTGGCCCAGCGCGATTTCCGCAAAGACGGACTTGTGGCGGAATTCTTCGCGGGCGTGGATGTTGGACATGTGCAGTTCGACGATGGGCACCGTCAGGATCGCCAGGGCATCGCGCAGGCCATAGCTGTAGTGCGTCCAGGCGCCGGCGTTGATCAGGACGGCGTCCACACCGTCCTGATAGGCCTGGTGGATCCGTTCGCACATCGCGCCTTCGCAGTTGGTCTGATAGCTGTCGATCGTGACGCCCAGTTCCTTGGCCAGGCCGGCCAGTTGCGCGTCGATCTGCTCCAGCGTGATCGTCCCGTATTGTTTGGGGTCGCGCTTGCCGAACATATTGTGGTTGATGCCATGCAACATGAGGATTTTCATACGACGCTTCCTGTCTTGAGTTGTGGTCTGGATCAGAGGGCTGGCGCGGGCCGGGGGCGGCCCGCGCCGGACGCGATTAAGAAGGATGGCGGACCTTGTCGATTTCCGCGTACATCGACTTGACGGTGTCTTCGCCGACTTCCTGGGTATATTTTTCGACCACCGGTTTGACCATGGCGCGCATCTTGTCTAGATCCGCGGGCGAAAGTTCGGTGACCTGCATGCCGTGCTTCTTCAGAGTGGCCAGGGCCGTGGTGGCGGCATCGCGCGAGACACTGCGCTGATAGGCCGCCGCTTCGGTGGCGGCGTCCTGAATCAGCTTTTGCTCGTTCGGATTGAGTTTATCCCAGAATTTCTTGCTGATGATCACGGACTGGGGGTTGTAGATGTGGCGCGTGATAGCGAGGTTTTTCTGCACTTCGTCGAGCTTGGCGTTCAGGATGACGGTGAAGGGGTTTTCCTGGCCGTCGACGGCGCCTTGCTCCAGTGCGTTGTAGACCTCTGGCCAGGCTAGGGGCGTGGGGTTGGCGCCCAGCGCCTTGAAGACATCCACGTAGATCGGGGACTGGATCACGCGCAATTTGAGGCCCGCGATGTCCTCGGGCTTGGTGATGGGGTGCTTGCCGTTGGTGATGTTGCGGAAGCCCAGGTCGAAGTACGCCAGGCCCACCAGGCCCTTGTCCTGCAGTTTCTGGTGCAGCGCCTGGCCGAAGGGGCCGGTGACCAGGGCGTCGACTTCCTTGTCGTTGTTGAACAGGAAGGGGAAGTCGAAGGCTGCGAAGTCCTTGATCTGCGCCTGCAGAATGCCGGAATTCAGCACGGTCATCTCGATCGTGCCACCCTGCAGAGACGACACGGTTTCCAGATCGCCGCCCAGCACGCCGCCCGGGAACAGGCGGACGCGGATCTTGTTGCCGGACTTTTGGGCCACCAGGTCGGCGAACTTCTGCATGCCCATGACCTGCGGGTGGCCCTTATTGTTCTGTGAGGCGAACTTGATGGAATGCTCGCGGATGTCGGCCGCGTGAGCGGGCGCCAGCGACGAGAGGCCCAGAGCCACGAGGGTGGATAGTACGAGACGGCGTTTCATGGTTTTCTCCTTTGGAGGTGAGCTAGTAGAGCCATTTGGCGGGTACCAGGACCAGGTCGGGGAACAGGATCAGCAGAGCCAGGATGGCAAGCTGGGCGAGTAGAAAGGGGAAGGCGCCGCGCACCGTGTCGTCCATGCTCAGGCGGCCGACGCCGGCCACGGTGTTCAGCACGGTTCCGACCGGTGGCGTAATGAGGCCGATGGCGGTATTGATGATGAACATGACGCCGAAATACACCGGGTCGATGCCGGCTGCCTTGATGGCCGGCATCAGGACGGGGGTCAGGATGAGGATGGTCGGCGTCATGTCCATGGACGTGCCGACCAGGACGATCAGGGCCATGGTGACGAGCATCAGCAGGAATGGCTGGTCGATCAGCGGCTCGAGCAGGTCAATGACCATGTCCGGCAGACCGGCGACGGTGATCAGCCAGGCGCTGACCATGGCGGCTGCCACGAGCAGCATGATGATCGCGGACACCTTCGCCGAGTTGAAGAAGACCTGATAGAGGCTGCGCAGCGTCATTTCGCGGTAGATGACTGTCGAGACGAACAGCGCGTACACCGCAGCGACCACGGCGGCCTCGGTGGGAGTGAAGACCCCGAAGCGCAGCCCCACGACGATGATCACCGGCATGCCCAGCGCCCAGATGCCTTCGCGCGCGGCCCGCAGGACGTCTTGGCGGTTCTTGCGGGGCAGTGGCTTGACGTCTTCCTTGCGGACGACGTAGGCCCAGGTCATCCAGAGCGCCGCGCCCATCATCAGGCCGGGGAAGATGCCGGCCAGGAACAGCTTGGAAATGGAGACGTTGGCCGCGACGCCGAAAATGATCAGTCCGATGCTGGGTGGAATCACCGGGGCGATGATGCCGGCCGAGGCGATCAGGCCGGCCGAGCGCCGGCGGTCGTGGCCCGCCGCCGTTATCATGGGCAGCAGCAGGGCCGTCATCGCCGCGGCATCGGCGACGGCCGACCCGGATAGCGCCGCCATCACGCAGGCAGTGATGATGGTGACGTAGCCCAGGCCACCCTTGACGTGGCCCACCAGGGCCAGCGCGAAGTCGACGATGCGCCGGGACAGGCCGCCCACGGTCATGATCTCGCCGGCCAGCATGAAGAAGGGTACCGCCAGCAGGGGAAAGCTGTTGGCGCCGTTGATCAGGTTCTGCGCCAGGATCTGCGGATCGAACATGTCCAGCTGCCACATCAGGGCGGCGCCGGAGATGAGCAGCGCGAAGGCGATGGGAATGCCGATCGCCATGGCGCCCAGGAGGGCGCCCAGGAAGGTCGTCAGGATCATGCGTCTTCTCCGGTGCCGTCCACGAAGCGGTCCACGGTTTCCATGGATCCAGTGGCGATTCTGTACAGGTCGCCCAGCAGGATCAGCGCGCCCGCGGCGCTGAAGACGACCCCGCTGGCGTAGAACCAGGCCATTGACATGCCCGTGATGGGGGCTGCCACGGACAGATTGATCTGCGTCTGGGTCAGGGCGCCCGAGAACACCAGCCAGCAGATGTACAGCATCGCCAGGCGCCCGGCGAACAGGCTGAGGCGGCGGATCGAGGGCGGGAAGCGGCGGACGATGAAATTCGAGCCCAGGTGGCCGTTCTCGTGCATGGCGATGATGCTGCCCAGGAACGTGACCCAGATGAACAGCGAGCGGGAGACTTCCTCCGACAGGATGATTCCCGAGTTGAAGCCGTAGCGCAGGACGACGTTGCCGAAGACCAGGGCGACCATGACCACCATCATGGCGACCAGTAGCAAGCCCAGGAACTTCGTGAATGGATTGAGGAGATTATTCATGATGTGTTCGTTTTGTCATGAGTAGGGGATTCATCCGCCCAGTGAGGCCTGGGCCCGTTGCCGCAGCACGTCGGCCACGTGCGCCGTCATGCGCCGCGCATCCGCCGTCAGGCCGCCCGTATACAGTTCGAAGGCCCGGGCCGCCTGGTGCACGACCATGCCCAATCCGTCGATCGTGTGGCAGCCCTTTTCGCGCGCGATGTGCAGAAGTTCCGTCTCCAGTGGGAAATAAATGATTTCGGAGAACCAGTGGCGCGTTTCCAGCAGTGCCGGCGGGATCGGTGTGCCGGGATGCTTGCGCATGCCCACCGGCGTCGCGTTGATCAGACCGTCGGCCTGGCGCATGGCCTGAGCGGCGTCGGTGCCGACCTGGATCGGGATGCCGGGGAAGCGCGTCCGCAGCGACCGGACCAGGTGTTCGGCGCGTTCGGCCGCCTGATCGAACAGTATCAGGCTGCGGGCGCCGAGGCGAAGAATGGCGTCGGCCACCGCGGCGCCTGCCCCGCCCGCGCCCAGCTGAACCACGTGACCCGGTTCACGGGTACCCAGCTTTTCGCGCAGGCTTTGCGAGAACCCGTAGTGGTCGGTGTTGTGACCGATGCGCAGGCCGTTGCGCAGGACGACGGTGTTGACTGCGCCGAGGACGCGCGCCTCGTCGGACAGTTCGTCCAGATGAGGGATTACGGCCTGTTTGCAGGGGTGGGTGATGTTCAGGCCAGCGAAGCCGAAACGTTCGGCGGCGGTAAGCAGTTCAGGCAGGTGTTCGGCGGTCAGGCCGAGCTCGTCCAGATCGATCCGCTGATAGATGCAGAGCAGTCCGTGCCGGGCGGCTTCGGCCTCGTAGAGGGTGGGACTCAGGGATTCGCCGATGCCCTCGCCGATCAGGCCGAGCAGCAGGGCGGGAGTTTCGTTTTCCGGGCGCATGAAGGATTTCCAGAATGTATGTACTGGTTCGTACATATTTTCGCAATAGAATAGAATTCGGTTCCGAACTGCGTCAAACAGTATTTCCTAGGTGATTACCCTGGTTTGTTTAATTCTATTCAGCAGAATATGATTCTATTGAAGAGAACAAACAACCCACTGCGGAGTGTCAGACCATGACGACACACAGGCTCAGGATCGCCGTGCTCGGCGCCGGCC
>JAHRWZ010000091.1 GCA_019104865.1 Castellaniella sp.
CACCTGCGACGGTTTCTTCTACAAGAACCAGGACGTGGTCGTGGTCGGCGGCGGCAACACCGCCGTCGAAGAAGCCCTGTACCTGTCCAACATCTGCCGCACGGTCACCCTGGTGCACCGCCGCGACAAATTTCGCGCCGAGCCCATCCTCGTGGACAAATTGATGGACAAGGTCAATCACGGCAATATGCGCCTGGCGCTGTTCCGGGAACTGGACGAGGTCCTGGGCGACGATTCCGGCGTCACCGGCGTGCGCCTGCGCGACAACCGCAGCGGCGACACCGAGGATCTGGCCGTCACCGGCGCCTTCATCGCCATCGGCCACAAGCCCAACACGGCGATTTTCCAGGGCCAGATCGCCATGGAGAACGGCTACATCACCACCCGCAGCGGCCTTCAGGGCCTGGCGACCATGACCTCGGTGCCCGGCGTCTTCGCCGCCGGCGACGTGCAGGATCACGTGTACCGCCAGGCCATCACCAGCGCCGGCACCGGCTGCATGGCCGCCCTGGACGCCCAGCGCTGGCTGGAGAGTGAAGGCCTCTGAATTGAAGGCGTCCAAGTCGTCCCTGGCCGATCTGCGCCGCCTGCGCGCCGAGGCCGTTCCGCTCGAACCGCCGGCGGTTGCACGCCGCGCCCCAGGCCAGAGGCGCGGCGGCCGGGGTGCGGAAACGCGCCTGCAAGCCGGTTCCCGCGGCGCGCCGGCGCCGCGACCGGACGGCGAACCGGCGACCGGCGCCGAATCGCCCGCCGAAGACCCGCCGCTGGATCCGGCCGACCGCGCCCTGTTCCGCCAGGCCATGCGTTTCGTGCAGCCACTGCCGGACCACGGCCCGCGCGCCCGGGCCGGCGGCGCGCGGCGCGATCCCGAATCCCTGCTGCTGGCCCGGCGCGCACACGCCCAGGGCGCCGCCGAATCCCGGGCGGCGCCGCCCATCCATCGGCAGCGGCACAAGGCCCCGGCCTTCGACCCGGAGGCCGACGCCTTCCTGCAGGCGGGCTGCGGTCCGGACCTGCTGCGCGGTCTGCGGCGCGGCAAATGGATTCCCCAGGCGTCCCTGGACCTGCACGGCAGCACCCTGGAGCAGGCCCGCGAACGCCTGGACCGTTTCCTGGCCTCGTGCCTGGAACACGACATCCGCTGCGTGCGCGTCATCCACGGCAAGGGCATCGGCTCGCGCCAGGGCGAACCCGTCCTGAAAGCCGCGATCCGCCAGCACCTGTGCCGCCTTGAAGCCATCCAGGCCTGGGTTCAATGCGGCGAGCACGAAGGCGGGGAAGGCGCTTTGCATGCCCTGCTGCGTCTGGCCGCCACGTCCCGGCACTGAGTCCGGCCCGCCGCGTCCCGAACCGTCCCCCCGCCACTCTTTCATTCCGGAGCCCCCGATGAACTCCAGCTGGATCCTCCTGAGCATCGCCATCCTGGCCGAGGTCGTCGCCACATCCGCCCTGAAGGTCTCGGACGGCTTCACGCGCCCCCTGCCCTCGGCGGTCACCGCCATCGGCTACGGCCTGGCTTTCTATCTGCTGGCCCTTGCGCTGAAGACCATTCCCGTCGGCATCGCGTACGCGGTCTGGTCGGGCGCGGGCATCGTCGCCATCGCCCTGATCGGCTATTTCGTCTTCGGGCAGGCGTTGGACGCCGCCGCGCTGGCCGGCATCGGGCTGATCCTGGCCGGAGTGCTGGTACTGAACGTGTTTTCCGGGTCCGGCGGGCACTGAGGCCAGCGCCAAAATGGACCGGGGCCGACGATTTTGTCGTCGGCCCCGCCAGATTTCTGTTTTTTATGGGTACTGCCACAAATGAAAGCGCCCTCTCCGTGGCGCCAGTGCCCAGCAGGGCTGTCTCCTCACCTGCATGGGCTGCATTATGCCGTCCGCATGTACAAATGACACCTAGGGAAGTCCCGTAGTAACACGGGCCGGGTCCGGCGGACAGGCCTGAAGGGCCGACAGCCAGAAGTCCGGGGGAGCGGGCCTGCCGAACAGAAAACCCTGCGCATGGACGCAGCCCATCGACAACAGCACATCTCTCTGGGCGGCGTTTTCCACGCCCTCGGCCACCACATCCAGATTCAGGGAGCAGGCCAGGCTGAGCACCGCCGACACGATCGCCGTGCTGCGTTGCCGCGGGCCCGGCTCCAACGGCCCGATGAAGGAGCGATCGATCTTCAACGTACGCAGCGGGAAGCGGTGCACGTGGCTGAGCGAGGAATAGCCGGTACCGAAATCGTCCAGCGCGATGCGCACGCCGGCTTCGTCCAGGGCGCCGAGGATCTCGGCCGCCGCCTCCGGATCCGACAGCAGGGAACTTTCGGTCACCTCGACGCATAGCTGGTCCGTCGCGACCCCGGCCCACGCCGCAAGATCCAGCAGGCGCCTGGGGAAATTCCGGTTGTGGAAGTGGCACGGGGAAATATTGAGGTTCAGGACCCTGTCCCGTCCCAACAGCGCGGGCGCGGCCTGGCAGGCCAGACGATACATGTGCCAGTCGATGGTCTCGATCAGGCCGGCCTCCTCCGCGGCCGGCAGGAACTGGTCCGGCAAAAGCACGCCGCGTTGCGGATGCCGCCAGCGGATCAGGATCTCGTAGCCGGTGACGCTGCCGTCGGCCAGGCGCACGATGGGCTGAAAATAGGAGGCGAACTGTTCCTTGTCCAGCGCGTCCCGCATCTGCTGCTCCAGGTCGAGCACGTTCATGGCCGAGGTATGCAGGGTTTCATCGAACAGCACGAAACGCCGGCGGCCGGCCGCCTTGGCCCGGTACAGGGCGGTATCGGCGTCGTGCAACAGCTGATCGACCGTCCGGTAGGACTGCTGGCTGATCGCGATGCCGATACTGACCGAAACATGAAGATTCCGGCCGCCCACCTCGATGGCCTCGGCCATCCGTGCATGAATGCGTTCGGCGACCAGGCAGGCCGATTCCGGCTGCGGGCAGTTCTCGAGGAAGACAGCGAACTCGTCGCCCGACAGCCGGCCGACGATGTCGGGCGATCGCACGCAATCGGCGATTCTGGCCGAGACGATGCGCAGGACCTCGTCGCCCACGCCGTGCCCCAGACCGTCGTTGAACAGTTTGAAGCGGTCCACGTCCAGGTAGAGCAAGGCGAACCGGCGCGCCGGATCCAGATTTTGCGCGAAGAGCGCGCGTTCAAGGCGCTCGCGCAGATACAGCCGGTTGGGCAGCCCGGTGAGCGAATCGTGCATGACCTGATGCTTGAGCTGCTTTTGCGTCCGCTCACGAACCACGATCTGGCGACGCAATTCCCGCGTGCGTTCCTGAACACGCTGTTCCAGCCGGGCATTCAGAGTCTGCAGCGCCTCGGCCTGCTGGCGCCGCTGCAGGGTGCTGGCGATCTGGTAGGACACGAAGGTCAGCAGGTCGGCGTCCTGCGGGGTGTAATGCAGATCGGAGCGGTAGCTTTGCACCACGACGACACCCATCACGCCCCGAGCGCTCATCAGGGGCGCCCCCAGCCAGGAAATGGCGGGCGTCCCATAGGTGGCCGCGTCCACCTCGCCACGGGCGATCAGGGCATTGATCTCATCCGCCTCGAGCCGGATGGTCCGCGCATGGCGGATCGCATATTCGCTCATGCCGCGGCCCATGGGGCGGCGCGCGAGTTCCGCCCCTGAACTGTCCACGTAATAAGGGAATTCCAGCCATTGGCCGTCGTCGGACTTCAGGGCGATGCAGAAGCTTTCGGCGTCCAGCAGTTCGCCCACGGCCTGATGGATGCTGCGGTAGAAAGCCTCGTTGCTGTCCTGCTCATGGCCAAGCGCGGCGATCCGATAGAGCGTGGCCTGCAGATGGACCGCCCGTTCGCTTTCGCGCACCTGCTCCTGCAATCTGGCATTGGCGCGGGCCAGTTCGCGCGTGCGCTCGGCCACCCGCCGCTCCAGGGCATCCAGCCCCGGATCGCGCCCGGTGTCGGACTCGACGTGCCCGGCCTCAGCCTGCGGGCGCCCGTCCGTCCCCGACCCGGTCATTGCCGTCGAGCTCGACGGATTCGTCAGGCGCTCATGACTCATACGATCCCCAGTGGCGCTGCGCGATGCGCTGATCCCTGTCTTCCCGTTTGTCCAGTATACCGGCCGGCGCCGTGCCGCAGGCATGAAAAAACCGGCCAACGGAAATGACAAAGGCCCCGCCTTCCGAAAAAGGCGGGGCCTCGAATGCCGGTCTTTACTTCATGCCTTCGAAACAGACCTGCAACATATGCTTGACGATCGTTTCCTCATCGAGTTTGCTGTAGAGCTGAAGATATTCCACGGACGGATCACATGTGCGGGCATAGAATGAAAACAAGATGACGTCATCAGGCAGTCCGGTGTTCAGCTCACCCTTTTCTTTGGCCTGGTTGACGATTTTCTTGAGCCGCTGATGAAGTTTGACCACCCGGGTGACATACCTCAGGTTGCGGGTCAGCATGGTGCGCACATGGGGACTGGTGGACGGCAGGAAAGGCAAGCCCCCGTTCAACCGGACTCTCAGTGCCCATTCGAGCAATGATTTCAGTCGCGCAATGGGGGTCGCGGTCGCCGGAATTGCCTCGAGCTGGACGAGCGCTCCATCCAGCAAGCGGGTCATGGCTTCAGCGACGAGATCTTCCTTTGACTTGAAATGCTTGTAGAGGCTTGGCTTCGAGATGCCCACCTCGGCGGCGATATCGTCCATCGTCATCAAGTCGAAGCCTTTGGCGGCCAAGGTCCTGGTGGTGGCATCGAGAATCGCGTCCTCGCGCATCTTGAATGCCTTTCCCTTGAAACCGGACCTGTTTAGCATGTTCATCGACAGGATTATCTGTTCATTTATATGGTTTTTAAAAACAAGGCTTTTTAAATTCGCAAGATCAAAGCCCGAACAGGCGATATTCACGCCCAAGCGGTGCTGGACATGTTTTTATCATTTTCATAATGCCGCCATATCTTTTTCATTCACAATATAACACTAGCGCAGTACCGCAGGCATCGATGATCGATCCCGCACAACCCGTTGGATCCATCGGACGCTTGAGGACTATCGAACCTGAGAACAAGGCATTTCCCGGGTCTCAACCAAGATCGCTACTGATTAGTAGCTTTTTTTACTGATCGGTGTTACGATGGGATCGGGCTGTGAAGTTCAAGCCTGGCTTGCAAGCGAAGCTGTTTCCTCAATGGTTTGTGTTCGATCTCAAATTTTCCCGGAGACCCCTATGAAGCGTCTTTTATCGGCTATCGCCCTCTCGAGTGCATTCATCGCCCCTTCCGCCTGGGCGGCGAGCGATATCGTCGACACCGCAGTCAATGCCGGCTCATTCAAGACCCTGGTGGCCGCCGTCAAGGCGGCCGACCTCGTGGAAACCCTCAAAGGACCGGGGCCGTTCACGGTATTCGCGCCCACGGATGAAGCCTTTGCGGCGATTCCCAAGGCGGATCTGGATGCCTTGCTGGCAAACAAAAAGAAACTCGCCAAGGTGCTGACCTACCATGTGGTGCCCGGCGCCATCATGGCCGCGGACGTCAAGCCCGGGATGGTCAAAACCGTCGAAGGCGGCGAGTTGACGGTCGGCATGGCGGACGGCAAAGTGATGGTGAATGATGCCCAGGTCGTGAAAACCGACATCCAGGCCAGCAATGGCGTGATTCACGTGATCGACAAAGTGCTGATGCCCAAATAACGCGACAGGCCCGGCCCACCGGGCGAAGCATGCCTTCAAACAGTGGGCCGCCGGGTGGAAACACCCGGCGTGACCAGCGGCTTGCGTGCGCAGGTCGGCGATCGTTCGGCCCAGGCTTGAATGACAGAATTGTCATCTTCAAGTCATCCGCGTGTCAGCGCTTCGCGCGTATCGTCGAACCCATGTCATTCAAGGAGACATTGCCATGCGTGATTCCAAGCCACCTCGTATCCCCGCCTCGCAGATCACGCCCGAATCCGTCTGGCGGTCCCGCCGGTCCTGGCTGAAGGGCGCTGGCGCGGGGCTGCTTTCCTGGGGCGGCGCAGGCTTGCTGGGCTCGGGCAGCCTGATCGGCTCTGCCGCGCGCGCGAGCCAGGTGCAGGGACGCCTGGCTGGCACGCCCAATCCGGCGTACCAGATTCCTGATGCGCCGACCGCCGAACAGGATGTCATCGGCTACAACAATTTCTACGAGTTCGGCACGGGCAAGTCCGACCCGGCCGACCATGCGGCACGCATGCAGACGCGGCCCTGGACCCTCACGATCGAAGGCGAGGTCGAAAAGCCCCGCACCTTCGATCTGGACGCACTGATGAAACTCGCCCCCATGGAAGAGCGTATCTATCGCCTGCGCTGCGTCGAGGCATGGTCCATGGTGATTCCCTGGGAAGGTTATCCGCTGGCTACGTTGCTGCGCCAGGTGCAGCCGACCAGCAAAGCCAAGTTCGTGCAGTTCGAGACCGCCGTGCAGCCGGAAAACATGCCCGGCCTGCGCGACCGCATCATCGACTGGCCCTATGTCGAGGGACTGCGCATGGACGAGGCCCTGCATCCACTCACGCTGCTGGTCTTCGGAGTCTATGGCAAGCTGCTGCCCAACCAGAACGGCGCCCCATTGCGTGTGGCGATCCCCTGGAAATACGGATTCAAGTCCGGCAAGTCCATCGTGCGCATCCGCCTGCTCGATCATCTGCCCGAAACCAGTTGGGCGCGCATTGCGCCGCATGAATACGGCTTCTATGCCAACGTCAATCCGAAGGTGCCTCATCCGCGCTGGAGTCAGGCCAGCGAACGGCGCATTGGAGATGGCTTCTTTGCGCCTCGTGTGCCGACCCTGATGTTCAACGGCTATGCCGACCAGGTGGCGAGCCTGTATACCGGCATGGACCTGCGGGCGAATTACTAGCATGGCTTCGACCATGCAAAGGCCGTCTGCCCGACGCTGGACGGCAACGCAGGTGGATCGTGCAAAACCGCTGCTCTTCATCCTGGGACTCTATCCGTTGCTGCGATGGGTCGTCCTGGGCATGAGCGGCGGGCTCAGCGCCAATCCGGCTGAATTCCTGATCCGCTCCTCGGGCATCTGGGCGCTGGTGGCCCTGTGGCTCACGCTGTCGGTGACGCCCTTGCGCAGGCTGCTGGGTCAACCCGCGCTGGTGCGTGTGCGCCGCATGCTGGGGCTTTTTGCGTTCTTCTATACCAGCCTGCACGTGCTCGGCTGGGCCTGGTGGGAATGCGGCGCCTCGCTGGCCGCCATGTTCGACGACGTCGTGCAGCGCACCTTCATTCTGCTGGGCATGCTGGCATTCCTGCCCATGACGGCGCTGGCTGTGACCTCCACCCAGGGCTGGATGCGACGCCTGGGGCGCCATTGGCAGACCCTGCATCGCGCGGTCTATGGGATCGCGGCACTGTCGGTGTGGCACTTCTGGCTGATGCGTGCCGGCAAGAACGATTTTTTCGAGCCGGCCCTGTATGGCTGGATCCTGGCCGGCCTGCTGCTGATGCGCGTGATCTGGCACATGCGGGGCGACGGGGTTCGCCGCACCGGCAAAATGCAGTAGTCTTGCCACGGGCGGCGGCATCCAATCCGAGGTTCATGTGCGTATTCTGGTGATAGAAGATGATGTCAAGACGGGCGATTACCTGCGCAAGGGCCTGTCCGAATCCGGTTACGCGGTCGACCTGGCCCGCACTGGAACCGACGGGCTGCACATGGCTTTGCAGCAGGATTACGATCTGCTGATCCTCGACGTTATGCTGCCCGGCCTGGATGGCTGGTCGCTGATGGCCGAACTGCGGCGCACCCGGGACGTGCCCGTCATTTTCCTGACCGCGCGCGACCATGTGGATGATCGCATCCGTGGCCTGCGGCTGGGCGCCGACGACTATCTGGTCAAGCCGTTTTCCTTCGTCGAACTGCTCCTGCGCGTGCGCACCCTGCTCAGGCGGGGCGTGGCCCGCGAGGGGGGAGAGCTGCAACTGGCGGACCTCAGGCTCGACCCCTTGCGTCGCCGCGTCAGCCGCCAGGGCCAGGACATCGCGCTCACGAACCAGGAATTCCGGCTGCTGCAGCTGCTCCTGCAGCGGCAGGGGGAAGTCCTGTCGCGCACCGTGATCGCCTCCGAAGTCTGGGACATGAATTTCGACAGCGACACCAATGTCGTGGATGTGGCGATCAAACGGCTGCGGGCCAAGATGGACGTGCCCTACGAACAGAAGCTCATCCACACGGTGCGAGGCATCGGCTACCGCCTCGCGGAGCAGCCATGAGGTCCGCCATCCTGCGATCGCTGACCGTTCGCACGGCGCTGTCCTTCGCACTGGTGGCCTGCGTGGTCGTCTCGGGCCTGGGCGTCTATCTTTATCTGTCCGTGCGCCAGGCCATGGAATCCCAGGCCGACCATGCCTTGATCGGCCGCATCGAGCGCTTTCGCGGCATCGTGCGCGATCTCTACAACATCCGCCAGATGGAAGACCGGCCCGCATTGTTCGAAACCATGCTGGACAATGAGCAGGATGTGCGGATCTTCAGCCGCGTGGGCGAGACGCCTTTCATCCAGGTCAATCCGTCGGGCATGATGCCGCCCGGGATGGCGGCGGTTCCGGTGGGACAGCCGGTCACGCTGGACGCCTTGACGGCCGGGACGCGCGCCGATGGCGTCCGGGTGCGCTGGGCACGGGCGCTGGCCAGTCCCGGTGCGGAAAGCAAGCCGATCGAGATTACGGTGGCCTATGTCATGACGCGGGAATCGCAGATGCTGGCCGCCTACCGGCTCCGCGTGGCGGGCGCCATCCTGCTGGCTGTCCTGCTGACGGCGGTCATGGGCATCCTGCTGCTGCGCCGGGGACTGAGGCCGCTGCAGACCCTCAGCCGTGAAGCCGGCCGGATCTCACCCGCCAATCTGGCCTTGCGCCTGTCCGGACAGGATGCTCCGAGCGAGCTGCAAAGCCTGGTGCAAGCCGTCAACGTCATGCTGGACCGGCTGCAAGCGGGCTATGAGCATCTGTCGCAGTTCTCCGCCGATCTGGCCCATGAGCTCCGCACCCCGGTACACGTGCTGATGGGGCAGACGCAGGTGGCGCTCGGGCAGGCGCGCAGCCGTGACGAGTACGAACAGGTGCTGGAATCCAATCTCGAAGAATTCGCCCGCCTGGCCCATATCATCGAGAATATCCTGTTCCTGTCCCGCGCCGACCAGGACGCCGTGGTCGCCGAACGCGAGCCGCTGGACCTGTCGGTGGAGCTGCATCGCATCGCGGACTACTTCGAGGGTCTGGCGCTCGAACGCGACATGCGCTTCGAGGTCCAGGCCAGCGGGGTGGCACAGGCCAGCCCGGTCATGTGGCGGCGTGCCGTGAACAACCTGGTCATCAACGCCATTCGTTACGGCGACGAGCACTCCGTGATCCGCCTGATCGCGTCCTCGACACCTGAGGCATCCACCGTGGTCATCGAAAACCGGGGTCGCCCATTGTCACAGGATGCGCTCGACCGCATGTTCAGCCGCTTCTACCGGGGCGACCAGTCGCGCAGCGCCTATACGGAATCCAATGGCCTGGGCCTGGCGCTCGTCAAGGCCATCATGGCGATCCACCGGGGCAGTGCGCGCGCCCGCGTGACCGACGAAGGCTGGATCCGCTTCGAGCTCCGTTTTCCGGCCGCATGAGGAGCCGGAACGCCACGATGCGGCGGCCGTCCATCCCGAGCCGGCCCGAAAAACGGAAAAGCCCCGCTCTCCTGCGAGAACGGGGCCTTTCCAGACCTCAATGAATCAGTCGAAAACCGATCACATGTTGTCGATCATCACCTGGCCAAAGCCCGAGCACGACACTTGGGTCGCGCCTTCCAGCAGGCGGGCGAAGTCGTAGGTGACCTTCTTCGACAGGATGGACTTTTCCATGCTGCTGATGATCAGGTCGGCGGCTTCGGTCCAGCCCATGTGGCGCAGCATCATCTCGGCGGACAGGATTTCCGAACCCGGGTTGACGTAGTCCTTGCCGGCGTACTTCGGGGCGGTGCCGTGGGTGGCTTCGAACATGGCCACGGAATCCGACAGATTGGCGCCCGGGGCGATGCCGATACCGCCGACCTGAGCGGCCAGGGCGTCGGAAATGTAGTCGCCATTCAGATTCAGCGTCGCGATGACGTCGTATTCGGCCGGACGCAGCAGGATCTGCTGGAGGAAGGCGTCGGCGATGACGTCCTTGACCACGATGTCACGGCCGGTCTTGGGGTTCTTGAACTTGCACCACGGACCGCCGTCCACC
>JAHRWZ010000048.1 GCA_019104865.1 Castellaniella sp.
ATTGTCGTGATGGGCAGGGCGAGGTCCAGCGGTGCCAGCTGGGCAGCCGTCAGCATCGCATAAGCGTACAGCGCGTGGTAGCTAGTTATGGCGGCCTCCGGCCGCTCTCGCGCGATTTGTCGCAGGTCGTGTGCGATTTTAGGCGGCATGGTTCCGAGGCCTACCCGGCGGTTTCTGGACGCATGGCGCCGCAGGTTCAAAGCAAGGGCGTCGCGCCTGCTGGCCAGCCAGGCCCCATAAACCTGGTCTGTATTCACAAGGTTTAGGATCTGTTGCTGCTTCAAGTGCATCAGTTCCATGGTCCGATACCTACCCTGGTGGGGATTGATCTGCTGGGGATGCTGGCTTTAAGACCTGTGAAGCCTCCAGCAACCGTCCGGCTAAAACCCTTTGTGCATGTTCCAATTCTACGGGTGTAGCAGTTTGTACCGCCTGCCGGGCTCGGTGGATATTGAGGTGTCGGGAGTTCGGCAATCGAACCTCGTCACGTACCACCACAGCCCCTGTCACGGTTTTGGCCGCGCCACTGGCGTAGGTCTTGGATTTACGCCCCTGAGTGCGCAGCCCGTGACGCCTGATGGTTTGGCGTATTGCGCCTAGTAGTTCTTTCGTGGCCTGCGTACCGGATACGGTCACGTCGTCTACATAGGCAGTCATTTTGCAGCCGACACTTTGCGCCGAGTTCGCGATTTCGTCGAACATGTGGCGCTTAGCAAAGAATGCCACCCGCCCGCTGAGGGAGCTTCCCGTAGGAAGATGTGCCTGCTTGTAGCAACAAATGTCGGCTAGCCGGTGGGCTACATCAACCGCGCACTCGAAATCGTCCATGAACATGCGAAAGACTGCTTGGCGGGTCACGCTGGGGTAGAAGCGGCTTATGTCTGTTTTGATCAGCGGGGTTTCTCCTCGATGGGCGCGGGCGTTATCGGCATAGGAACGTCCTTTCTGTGAGTAAACATAGTCCGGAAGCTCAATCCTCGAAAGTAGTACTCCTATGCGTTTGTGTACTTGGGCCAGCCACCCGTGGGGCGCTTGAATTTGGCGCCCTTTATCATTTGTCCAGACGCGGTAATGTTTGACGTCAAGTAGCTTGGGCGTCGCTTCCCACTGCACACCGAGAACAGTCTCGAACTTCCCCTTGCCGCGTAGACGGTAAAGCGGAGACCGTTCGAGTGGATAGCGCTTAGGTTTGCTTGTGGATTGCATCGCGTTCTTCCAGCCATTCCAGTAGGCGAAGTATCTTGTCTGCTGCCCCTACCCGCAGCTTGCTGCCGCGCTGTCTCTCTCCGTCCATCGACTCGGAGAACAGAAGGATGGACGAGGTGGGCATCTTGAAGATTTCCGAATATTTTTCCAGCAACTCTAACTGCGGTGTCTTGTCGCCGCTCTCGATTTCACTGAGGTACGAGTTGGATATACCAAGGCGTTTGGCCAACTCGACTTGTGTCAGTTGGTGATACGTTCTTAGCAGCCTAAGCGCCCGATTCAACATGTCCAATTCCAATGCCCTGATTTGAAAGAGAAGGGGTGCCGAAGAGCTTTAAAACTTGCCTATGACCTTCGCGATCTCGGATACCAGTCGAACCAGCGCAAACGCAAGTCGAATAGTGCCGGGACGCGTCAGCCATGACCATTGGCTCTTCAGCGCTCGCCGCTTGGGAGGCTTCTGAACGTCAATCTGCATGACTGTTCTCCTTGGCTACACCAACCGACACCCACACGGGGTTGTGTGGTGCCGTGGCTGTCGTCCGTAACCAAGCAGAGCAAACGACGGCTTTACCCCTTCACTTCTCTAACGCCTGTCCGGGTGTCGTCCCGGACAGGCTCGCACTAGCGGCACAGGGCTGTGGGTATCCGGCAGGCGGCGTACCCGGCGACCAGTGAGCCAGGCGAGTTGTTGAAGTCTTACGACCTCACAGAGCGCCGAAGCACTCCTCTGTATCGACAGTTATCTCTGTCAGCCTCATGGTGAATTATACAGAAGTTTCGCTGTGAGCGAAATGTTTTCGATGATATGGTTTTCTGAACTGGCACTGTGTGTAGGCTTTGGCGGCTCAAAGTGGTTTATGGCCGTTAAGAATCAACTTTTCAATGTCACGTAACAGCGGTCCTGTTGGACGTCTTGGTATAGAGGAGGCAGTTGTCTGTGTGCAAGATGCTGCCTGTATCGACTGTCGGTGACGGGTAGTGTGTTTGTATGATAGCATCATGCAATCACAACAAAGGATAAAAAGATGCGCACGGTGATCGGTGTCCGTTCAGGTAAACCAGCGGCAAGCAGTAACGATCAGCCAACTCCCACCATTTGGTTCGACACATGGAGGCAATTGGCTGGTGTGCTCTCTGATGAAAATCGCGCATTGTTGCGACTGATGTACGAACGCGAGCCGCGGACGGTGCTGGAGTTGGCCGAACTGTCTGGGCGTGCGGCCAGCAATTTGTCGCGCACCTTGCGTACCATGGAGGGGTATGGGCTAGTTAGGCTGAACAGAAGCGCGGAGACCCGTTCCGTCCGCCCAGAAGCTTTGGCCATCGAATTTTTGGTAGTGCTTGATTGACCCGTGTAGGTAATTAGAACCAAGCAACAGACCAACCGTTACCGTCCGCCAAATTCACACTTGTCCGTCACAACTTACGAAATATAGGTTTCAGATGCCTGATATTAAAGAGCAGAAGCTCATTTATCACCTGACCAGCCTTGAAAACATACCAGGAATTCTTGAAAGAGGGCTATTGCCTCGATCACATCTTCAAGATTTTGAGGATGTTGCCGACCAAGAAATTATTGAGGGCAGAAGGGGCCATGGCCTCGAGAATTACGTGCCATTTCATTGGTTTTCTCGAAACCCGTTTGACGGTCGAGTGCAAGAAAATCGTCCTGATGAAGCGTTTGTGCTTATTGCTATTCGTCGCGATGTGGCACAACGCGAAAACTGGAGAGTCATCCCGCGCCACCCTTTGGCAAATTCGACACCTCAGTTGTTGGATTATATGTCTGGGTTTGCTGCAATTGACTGGGAGACAATGAACATCCGGGATTATCACGACCCCGAGTGCAAGAGCATATGCATGGCAGAGTGTCTTTCTCCTGGGCCGGTGCCTGTGAGTAAATTCTTTAAGATTTACGTGCCCAACGAAGCAGTGTCTGAAAAAATCTTGGAAATTATTGATGACTTAAATCTGTCGTTAGAGGTGAGTATAAATCCAGGGATGTTTCTCTAATGCGTTATACCAACCTCAATCCAGAAAAAGCACTGATCTGGCGAATCGTTCACCGTGACAATCTGCCGTGGATTCTGGATAATGGCCTATATTGCGGTAACAGCTCGGTGAAGGCGCCTAGCTGGGTGAGTGTTGGTAACCCGGAGCTCATAGACAAGCGCGCGCATCACCCGGTGCGGCTACCGCCAGGCGGTTTGTTGAACGACTATGTGCCGTTCTACTTCACCCCATTCTCGCCGATGCTGCGTAACATACACACCGGATGGGGCGGTATCCAGAAGCGGTCAAACGAAGAAATCGTGATCTTGGTGTCTAGTCTGCACCACGTTGCTAGGCTGGGCTTGCCGTTTTTGTTCACTGACAGCCATGCTTATTATCAGTGGGCGGATTACTATTCAGACTTGGCCTACCTAGATAAGATCGACTGGCCTTTGCTTCAGCGCAGAGATTTCAAGCGTGATCCGGAAGATCCTGCCAAGTTCGAGCGCTATCAGGCCGAGGCGCTGATTCACCAACACTTGCCGGTGAACGGACTTCTCGGCATCATATGTTATACGGAACTATTGAAAAAATGCATCGAACAGGAAATTCAGAACCGTAATCTGAACCTGCCGATTTATGCCCGAACGGGGTGGTACTTCTGATGATTAAATTCACTCAAGGCAATTTGTTGGAGGTTCGCGCCGAGGCGCTGGTCAACACTGTCAATACCGTCGGGGTGATGGGCAAGGGCATTGCGCTGATGTTCAAGGAACGCTTTGATGAGAACTTCCGCCGCTATGCCGCCGCTTGTAAAGCTAGGGAAGTGCAGACCGGCAAGATGTTTGTAACGCAGGTGCACGAGCTAGACGGGCCACGTTGGATCGTCAACTTCCCTACTAAGCAGCATTGGCGTGCACCCTCGCGCATGGAGTGGGTGGTGGAAGGCTTGCAGGATCTACGATGCTTCTTGATTGAGCAACAGGTCCAGTCCATCGCTATTCCGCCGTTGGGTGCGGGTAACGGTGGTCTGGAGTGGGCTGATGTGCGTGAGCAGATCGAGTTAGCATTGGGCGATCTGGATGTCGACATTCTGGTGTTCGAGCCTACCAAGCAATACCAGAACGTGGCGAAGCGTGCTGGCGTAGAAAAGCTGACGCCCGCTCGTGCGCTGATCGCCGAACTGGTGCGCCAATACTGGGTACTGGGTATGGAATGTAGCATGCTGGAGATTCAGAAACTGGCGTGGTTTCTGGAGCGCGCCATTGAACGCTACAACCCTGGCGATAACCCGTTGGACCTGCGGTTTGTCCCACACAAATACGGTCCCTACGCCAACCGGCTCGATCACTTGCTGAACAATTTGGATGGCAGTTACCTGCACTCCGAAAAGCGCATCAGCGATGCCAATCCGCTGGATGTAATCTGGTTCGACGATGAACGAAAAACCTTTGTTCAGACCTATTTAAAGAGTGAAGCCAAAGCCTACACACAAGCGCTGGAATTTACGGCGACATTGATTGATGGCTTTCAATCTCCTTTTGGTATGGAACTGCTGGCGACCGTGGACTGGCTACTGGCCCGCGAACGC
Organism: Castellaniella sp.; assembly: GCA_019104865.1. Lineage (GTDB taxonomy): Bacteria > Pseudomonadota > Gammaproteobacteria > Burkholderiales > Burkholderiaceae_B > Castellaniella. The sequence goes on from JAHRWZ010000048.1 coordinate 4,793, forward strand.
GTGGCCCCTGACGTGTTGGCCTTACGTGAAGGGCTTCGCCATTGGCGGGGGGGGGCGGGCGCCGCAGCCCGTAAGGACCGCCTCTTTGATGACCGAGCATTAGGCATTGCCCTTGAGCGCTTAACGCAACCTGCGATAGCGCTGGCCTAAAGGGAGCGCTAATACACGCCTGCCACGGCTGATCATTAAGCTACCTGAGTTGGCTCTAAGAACTGAGCACTGCATGAAAGCAGCTGAGCGTGTCGATTTTCGTGGTATTAAGAGTTATTTATTTTCTAAATAATCGCTATGTAATAGGTTGTTATGCCGGTTGATGACAGAGAGGGTATTGTTTTCTGCAATCCCATTCCTGGGATGGTCAATGGTCTTAGCCCAGCTTTTTGGCCAAATCCTCGGCTCTTGGGTGATAGTAGCGCTTTAACATTCTGAGATCTCGGTGTCCAGTCACTGCTGATAACTCTAGTACATTCGGCAGCTTGTCAGCCAAGCGGGATGCGGCCTCATGGCGCATATCGTGGAAGTGTAGATCGTCAAGAAAGCCGGGGAGGGGTTGCACTCCAGCCCTCTGACAGTCCGCGAGGTAGGCCTCTTTTGCGCGCTCAATGGCTCTGGCATAACCCTTCTTCAACGCGGCCGCAGTGGTGGCGAAAACGGGTCCAGACGCTGATGACCTTGGCTTGCCTGGCTCCGTTTTGGGATGGGGCGGCGCTCCTTGCAAAATTTCTACTGCCCGCGTCGAAAGAGGAACAGTGCGAGAGTCGCCGTTCTTGGTGTCGGGTAGGTGCGCCGTCCGTCGCTCCAGGTCAACGTGCTCCCATCGCAGCGACAACAGCTCCCCGCGCCGCATAGCGGTCTCTAAAGCAAGTTGTACGAGAGGAAGTATCCACGGATTGCGGATGCCAGCTGCCAAGGTGCCGTTGGCGTTTCTTTCTTCCCCACAGGTTAGGGCGTCGAACAGGTAGAGCTGTTCGTCAGAGGAAAGTCGGCGCTCCCTGGGCCGTGAGTGGTCGGGCCGTTTGACATAGGGGAAGGGGTTTTCAACATGGATCCCCCATTCGCGTCGGGCATGGTTCAGCACAGCGGAAAGCAAGTTGATTTCCCGGTTGACCGTGGCTCCCGTGACCTCTTTCAGACGACGATCCCGCCATTTTGCAATCTCAGTGCTGCCGACTGCTGTCATCTTGAGTGAGGCGAGGGTCTTGTCGCGTAGCAGGACGTTGATCTTGATGGACTCGATCTCGGCTGATTTCTTGCTGGGGGTGATTTCTTTTTGGTAGCGCTTGAGGACGCTGGCGAGGGACGTCTTGTCCGCTTCTTTGCGATCAATGAAACCGGATGTCTCCAGCTCTCGCTCGATGGTGCGCACCCACTTCTCCGCATCTTCCTTGTACATGAAGGTGCGGGACTGGGACGGGAAGCCTTTGCGGCGTACCTTGGCTTGCCATTGAAGCTCCCCGCGTTTGGTGATCGTGCCCATTCATTGTCCCAAATGTGTCCCAATAAATGAGTGTATTATACGTAAACCGTTTGTTTACGCCACTACTATGAATTTTTATCTAGCCTTCACACGGCAGGGGTCACTGGTTCGAACCCAGTACCGCCCACCATCCCCTCCTGTCATCCCCCCCGCTCCGGTTCTTGCCCGCGTGTTTCGTCGCGTACGGGGCGGTGCCCGCGCGTCCCGGCGGTCGCTCGGGATCGCGCTCATGACGGCTGCGCGTGCCCTTCCACCGGTTCCGGCGTGCGGATGCGCCGCGAGAATTCTTCCGCGGATCCTGCCTGGGCGGCGCGGCGCGTGATGTCGGCGCGGGCGCGCAGGGTGTCCAGCGGCAGGCTCGTGTCCAGGCCGCCATGGCTGTACAGGTATTCGGGCAGGTAGCCCGACAGGATCAGCCGGACGTCCAGGGGCAGGCCGGGGACCAGCGGACGGACCATATCGTAGACCAGGGTCGTGCAATTGGCCGTCACCGAATGGTAGAAGCGCGGTTCGTCCGCGAGCCGGTTGGCGCGCTCCACGTAGGACAGGAACAGGGCGCGTCGGGCCTGGGGCGGCATGTGGACCGGATACAGGAAGACCTGTTCGCCCCGGGGGCCGGCGCGCACGTGCAAGATGTCGCGCTCCTCGGCGGCCACGATGGCCAGTTCGAACTGCTTGAGGAAACCGCCCAGAGAGGAAAAGGCCTCGCCGCGCTCCCGTCGGATCTCGACGGAGAACACCAGGTGGCGTCCGTCCGTGAAGCCGAAGGACACCAGGGTATGCGCGATGGCCGGCCCCATCCAGTAGGACAGCGCCATGTCCACCGAGTCCAGTTCATCCAGGTCATAGGTGCCGTCGTGCCAGCGCGCGGTGTAATCCGTGTCGCTGCGCCAGTCGAAATCGCGGATGTCGCGCAGCGTGACGCGTGAGCCTCGCACGCTGCCGCGCAGGGTGCGGGAGACCTCGTCGGCCCATTCGCGGTCATTCGATGGCTTCAGGCTCAGCCACCAGATCGCCAGCGGGACGAAGAAGAGGGCGAGGGCGGCGAGCGTCCAGCGGACCATGGCGGCCCTAGGACGCGTCCGGCCGGCGCACGCGCGGCCTACTGTGCTGTTCGTCCACGGCGCGGCCTGCATGCCGCTTCGATTCGATAGGCTCGAAATGGTCCGCAGGGACCATTTCGTGTCCGATCTCATCCTCGGAGAAGGCGGGCAGCGGGAAGTCCTCCTCGTCGAAGGCGCGGTCGCCGTCGGCGTCGGCGTGTCCCGTGGGCCGCAGGCCGGTGAAGTCCATCAGCGACCGGTCCATCAGGTGCGAGGGCACCACGTGCGACAGGGCGCGGAACACATTCCAGGTGCGGTTCGTGAAATGGCGGTCCCATTCCTCCAGCATGCGGCCGACTTCCTTGCGCTTGAGGTTTTCCTGAGACCCGCACAGATTGCAAGGAATGATCGGGAATTCGCGCAGCTTGGCGTAGGCGATCAGGTCTTTCTCGCGCACGTAGGCCAATGGCCGGATGATCACGTGCTCGCCGTTGTCGGACACCAGCTTGGGTGGCATGGCCTTCATGCGCCCGCCGTAGAACAGGTTCAGGAAGAAGGTCGCCAGGATGTCGTTGCGATGATGGCCCAGGGCGATCTTGGTGGCGCCCAGTTCGCGGGCGACGCGGTACAGAATGCCGCGCCGCAGGCGCGAGCACAGGGAGCAGGTGGTTTTTCCTTCCGGGATCAGGCGCTTGACGACGGAGTAGGTGTCCTGGCTTTCGATGTGGAACGGGATGCCGCGCGCGCTCAGGTAGTCGGGCAGGACGTGTTCCGGGAATCCGGGCTGCTTCTGGTCCAGGTTGACGGCGACGATCTCGAAATCGATGGGCGCGCGCTGGCGCAAGGTGAGCAGGATGTCGAGCAGGCCGTAGGAATCCTTGCCGCCCGACAGGCAGACCATGACGCGGTCGCCGGCCTCGATCATGCCGTAGTCGCCGATGGCCTTGCCGGTCTCGCGCAGCAGGCGCTTGACGAGTTTGTTCTCGCTGACGCTGCGGCGCGGGGACGCGGCCGGGTCGGCGGGCGTCGTCCGGGCTGCCGGTGGCTGGTTCTGATCGGGGACGGTCGTGGGCGGCGCCGGAAAGGAGGTGTTCATGACGAGGGGCGAAGACGGGTTCAGCGGCGGCGCGACTGTTCGACGCAGACGGTGCAATCGTCGAAGGCCGCCGGTTTGCAGATGCGGATTTTAACGCCCAGCACGTCGGGGAAATCGCGCAGGATACGGTCCAGCGAACGGTCCACCAGGGTTTCCAGCAAATCGGTGTGGCCGCGGGTGGCTTCCTCGACCAGGGCGGCGCGCAGCAAGCGGTAGTCCAGCACCGAGCCGATGTCGGCATCGTCCACGGGGCGCGAGGCGTCGGTGTCGAATTCCGCCCGGATCGCCAGCGGCTGCGGGGCGCGACGCTCGTGATCCAGCATCCCGATCGGTGCCTGGACGCGCAGTTCGTCCAGGATCACGCGCCGGGTATTCATGTGCCCTCCGCAGCGTCGCGGGCCGGCACGGTGGGAGAGACCCGTTTCAACTGGTGGCGCAGGGCGGCGGGCTTGCCCAGCCGTACCGTGTATTGGCGCAGTTCGTCGCGCCGGAAGACGTGCAAGGCCAGTCGCTCGCCGGGGCGGCGCGCGTCCAGCAGGCGGTCCAGGCCGGCGGCGTCGGCGATGCGCAGGCCGTCGGCGGCGATCAGCAGGTCGCCGGCGGACAGGCCGGCGCGATGCGCGGGACCCTGCTCGTAGACGGTCGCCAGGCGCAGGCCCGCCGGGTCGGCCTGGGTGCGGACTTCCAGCGTGGGCCGCGTGTGCTCGGGCTGCGCGGACAACTCGATGCCGGCGCGGGCCAGGGCGGACTTCAGGGGCACGTCCTCGCGGCCGAGGGCGTGACGCGCGATGAAGTCCGTCACGTCGGCGCCGGTGGCGGCGCGGATCAGCGCGGGCATGTCGCCTTCGGCCACCCCCCGGGGCCGGCCCTGGTAGAAGTCGCGACCGTAGCGCCGCCACAGCGAACGCATGACGTCATCCAGGCTGTGCGTGTCGCCGGACTGCCGGCGGATCTCCAGATCCAGGCCCAATGCCACCAGCGCACCCTTGGTGTAATAGCTGACCAGGGCGTTGGGCGAGTTCTCGTCCTGCTTGTAGTAGCGCGTCCAGGCGTCGAAGGAGCTTTCCGCGACGGATTGCTTCAGGCGACCCCCGGCGCGCATCACCTGGTCCAGCGTGCGGCCGACCAGTTTCAGGTAGGCGGGCTCGTCGATCACGCCGGC
>JAHRWZ010000060.1 GCA_019104865.1 Castellaniella sp.
GGCCAGGCCTTCCAGCACATGGCCACGTTCGCGCGCCTTGCGCAACTGGAAAATGGTGCGACGGGTGACGACTTCCCGGCGATGCTGCAGGAAGTATTCCACCATTTGCTTCAGGTTCAGCAGGCGCGGCTGGCCATCGACCAGCGCCACCATGTTCATGCCGAAAGTTTCTTGCAGCTGCGTGTTCTTGTAGAGGTTGTTCAGGACGACCTCGGGGACCTCGCCGCGTTTGAGTTCGATGACCAGGCGCATGCCGTCCTTGTCGGACTCGTCGCGGATGTCGGAGATGCCCTCGATTTTCTTCTCGTTGACCAGTTCGGCGATGCGTTCCTGCAGGGATTTTTTGTTCACCTGGTAAGGAATGGCATCGACCACGATGGCCTGCCGGTTACCGTGCGTGAGGTCTTCGAAATGGGTCTTGGCGCGCATGATGACGCGGCCGCGCCCGGTACGGTAGCCCTCGCGCACGCCGGACATGCCGTAGATGATGCCGCCCGTCGGGAAATCCGGCGCGGGGATGCGCTCGATGAGCTCGTCGATGGTGCAGTCCGGGTTGCGCAGGCAGTACAGACAGCCTTCGACGACCTCGGACAGATTGTGCGGCGGAATATTGGTGGCCATGCCCACCGCGATCCCGGCGCTGCCGTTGACCAGCAGATTGGGCAACCGCGACGGCAGCAGCAGGGGTTCCTGCTCGCTGCCATCATAGTTGGGGCCAAAATCCACTGTGTCCTGGTCGATGTCCGCCAGCAATTCGTGGGCGATCTTGGACAGCCGGACTTCCGTGTAGCGCATCGCGGCCGCGTTGTCGCCATCGATCGAGCCGAAGTTGCCCTGCCCGTCCACCAGCATGTAGCGCAGGGAAAAATCCTGGGCCATGCGCACCATGGTTTCATAGACCGCCGAATCGCCGTGCGGGTGATATTTACCAATCACGTCGCCGACGATACGGGCGGATTTCTTGTATGCCCGATTCCAGTCGTTGTTCAGCTCGTGCATCGCAAAGAGCACGCGCCGATGCACGGGCTTGAGCCCGTCGCGCACATCGGGCAATGCGCGTCCCACGATCACGCTCATCGCGTAATCCAGATAACTGCGGCGCATTTCGACTTCGAGCGAAATGGGCAACGTCTCTTTGGCAAAGGATTCCATGTATATGTCCGAAACCTACAGGCGTGAAACAAGTGGGGGCCAATCGTTGATTCTATCATTCACCCCGATATCCCATCGGTTGCACCAGCTATCGGCGGTGAAACGTCGCCGCGACTCTTTTATCCCACCAGACGTTGCAAAAATCCCACAGCCTGATGGCCTGGTCCCAGGAAATCGCGCCAAGTGCGCATACCTGAGCATCAACACTTAACTCCATCGGGAAAAATGCCTTAAGATTTCGGCTAACACGCACCAAACCCAGCGCAATTCATAGTTTTCCAACTGGACATTGCTATACTGGAATCGTTCTTTCGAGATGCGGCGGGGGTTCGCTGCGGTCACTTTCAAGCATCATGCTCAAACGAGGAGAAACATGAACAAACCCTCCAAAATCGCAATCGGACTCGCCATTGCTGCCATGGCTGCCGTGGGTACCGCGTCGGCTTCCGACAACGTGACCAACGTCGACGGTCACGTCTGGAAGGATGCCAGCGGCCAGAACTGCTGGCGCGATGCATTCTGGACGCCGGCCACCGCCGCTGAAGGCTGCGGCAAGCCCGTCGCCGAAGCCCCAGTCGTCGCCCCGACCGCCAGCAAGGTCGTCCTGAACGCCGACACCTTCTTCGACTTCGACAAGTCCACGATCAAGCCCGAAGGCAAACAGGTCCTGGATCAGGTCGCCCAACAGGCCAGTTCCATCAATCTGGAAACCATCATTGCCGTGGGTCATACCGACTCCATCGGTACGGTGGCCTACAACCAGAAACTGTCCGAACGCCGCGCCAACTCGGTCAAGCAATACCTGATCAGCAAGGGCGTCCCGGCTGACCGCATCTACGCCGAAGGCAAGGGCAAGAGCAGCCCGGTCGCTTCGAACAAGACCCGCGAAGGTCGCGCCAAGAACCGTCGCGTGGAAATCGAAATCGTCGGCACCCGCAAATAATCCGGTTGGCCGCACGAGTCGCCCCGCCTCTGGCGGGGCGGGACCCAAGGCTCCGCGCGTGCGGGGCCTTGTTCATTTCAGGATACCCATCATGCAAACCGCCAACGTCGACCAGGCAGAACTCGACAAATTCAGCGCGCTGGCTTCCACCTGGTGGGATCCGCAAGGTGAACTGAAAACACTGCACGACATCAACCCCCTGCGGCTGGACTGGATCCGCACCCAGGTGGGGACGTTGGCCGGCTGCCGGGTGCTCGATGTGGGCTGCGGAGGCGGCCTGCTGGCGGAGGCCATGGCGGCCGAAGGCGCGCAGGTGACGGGCATCGACCTGGCCTCCCAATCCCTGCAGATCGCCCGCCTGCACGGGCATGAATCCGGCGTCCAGGTGCAATATCAATGCATCAGCGCCGAAGACTATGCCGCACAGCAGCCTGGCCAGTTCGATCTGGTCACCTGCATGGAACTGCTGGAACATGTGCCGGATCCCGCCTCGGTGGTGAACGCCTGCGCGCGTCTGGTGCGCCCGGGCGGGCTGGTGTGCTTTTCCACCTTGAACCGCAATCCCAAGTCCTTCCTGCTGGCAATCGTGGCTGCGGAATACCTGCTGCGCATGGTCCCCCGGGGCACGCACAGCTACGAACAGTTCATCACTCCCAGTGAACTGGCCTCGGCCGCACGCGCATCCGGCCTGGAAATCGCCGCGCTCAGCGGTATCCAGTATCAGCCGCTGACGCGGCTCTATCACTTGTCGGCGGACGCGGGTGTGAACTACCTGATGGCCGCCCGCCGCCCGGACTAGGGCCTGCTCAGACTCATCCCCATGCCGAACCACCTGATCCTGTTCGATTTCGACGGCACCCTGGCCGATACCGCTCCCGACCTGGCTGCCGCCGCCAACCGCCAGCGGCAGTATCGCGATCTGCCGCCGCTGCCCTACGAGGACTTGCGCCCCCATGCTTCCCAAGGCGCGCGCGGCCTGCTGAGAGCCGCGCTGGGCATGATGCCGGAAGACCCCGAATACGCCGCCACGCGCCAGCGGTTCCTGGATGACTATGCCCAGGCCATGCTGGTCCACACCTGCCTGTTTCCCGGCGTGGAGACGCTGCTGGATCGGCTGGCCAGACAGACCCTGGCCTGGGGAATCGTCACCAACAAGGTCGAGTCCCTGGCGCTCCCGATCGTACGCCATCTGGCGCTCGACACGCGCTGCACGGTGACTGTGGGGGGAGACACGACGCCCTACACCAAGCCACACCCTGAACCTCTGCTGCATGCCGCCCGACAGGCCGGCGTCAGCCCCGAACGCTGCATTTACATCGGCGACGATGCCCGCGACATCCAGGCGGGCAAGGCCGCCGGGATGGCGACCGTCGCAGCCGCCTATGGCTACTGTTCCCTGGATGACCCGGCGCGCTGGGACGCGGACGCCATCGCCCTGTCCCCTGCGGATCTGTGGCCGATCATCGAGCGCTGGGCTGTGCGCGATAGGATCCGGCGGCCGTAAACAGTACGTCCGTCGAAGAATTCAGCGCAGTCTCGGCCGAATCCTGAAGCACCCCGATGATGAAGCCCACCCCGACGACCTGCATCGCCAGATCGTTGGAGATACCAAACAGGCTGCAGGCCACCGGAATCAGCAGCAGAGACCCGCCCGCCACACCAGAGGCGCCACAGGCACAGACTGTGGCGATGACGCTCAACAGCAGCGCCGTGAACAGGTCCACCGACACTCCCAGGGTATTGACCGCCGCCAGGGTCAGCACGGTGATCGTGATTGCCGCGCCCGCCATGTTGATGGTCGCCCCAAGGGGAATGGATACCGAGTAGGTATCCTCATCCAGTCCCAGCCTTTCGCACAACGCCATATTCACGGGGATGTTGGCCGCCGAGCTGCGGGTGAAAAATGCCGTCACGCCCGATTCACGCAGACAGGTCAGAACCAGGGGATACGGATTGGAGCGGATGCGCAAATAGACAATCAACGGATTGACGACGAGGGCCACGAACACCATGCATCCCAGCAGTACCGCCAACAGACGCACATAATCCAGGAGCGCACCGAACCCGCTTTCCGCCATCGTGGAGGCCACCAGGCCGAAGATCCCGATGGGCGCCACCCGGATGATAATCCGAACGATGAAGGACAAGCCCAGGGACAGATCGGTCATAACGTTCTTCGTCGTGCCTTGGGCATGGCGCAACGCCACCCCCAGGCCGATCGCCCAGGCGAGGATGCCGATGTAGTTGGCTTGCAGCAAAGCACGGACAGGATTGTCCACGGCGCTTAGCAACAGGTTGCGCAGCACCTCCATCACCCCGCTGGGCGGGTTCAGCGCGGCGTCTCCGATCTGCAAACGGATGGTCGACGGGAACATGAAACTGGCGACGACAGCCACCAAGGCTGCGGCAAAGGTACCCACGAGATACAAGACCAGGATCGGCCCCAGACGGGTCTGGGCACCCTTCTGGTGATTGGCGATCGACGCTGCCACCAGGACGAACACCAGCAGAGGTGCGACGGACTTCAGGGCCGTGACGAACAGTCCACCGAGCAGACCGACCGCGCGGGCCGAATCAGGCGAGGCATAGGCCAGCAGTACACCGGCCAACAGACCGACGAGGATCTGCGTCACCAGATTGCCGTTGCTTGCGAACTGGAGAAGAGGATTGGGTTTGGAGGCGACAGACGCCATTGGGAAGACTCCTTGATGAAAACCTGGCCACGGGCCAGGAAGATCATCGATACGCCTACCCCAAACACTCTGCCTTGGCAGAAAACCGTGTCCAACTTGAAACGGCTCGCATTCTATCACCCGCCAGATCCACCGACCGGAATCGATACAATGGGCACAGCTTCAAGTGGCATGCTTCTTTCACCCTCCCGCGCCTTTCTGCAAGGAACCCCATGGCATCATCCCCTATCCGCATCGGTATCGCCGGCTACGGCAACCTGGGACGCGGCGCACAGGCCGCCATCGCCTGCCACCCGGACATGCATCTGGCCGGCATCTTCACCCGCCGTCCCGCAACCACCCTGTCCGTCGGACATTCGACGGTACCGGTCTGGCCACTGGCCGACGCGGCCGCTCACCGGGACGAGATCGACGTGCTGATCCTGTGCGGGGGCTCGAAGGACGACTTGCCTGTCCAGGGCCCCGAACTGGCCCAATGGTTCACCACGGTGGACAGCTACGACACCCACGCCCGTATTCCACAGTATTTCGAGGCTGTGGACACCGTCGCCCGAACGCACGGCAACTTGTCCATTCTGGCGGTAGGCTGGGACCCGGGCCTGTTCTCCATCAACCGTCTGATGGGCGAAGCCATTCTGCCGGGCGGCGCCACCTATACCTTCTGGGGCAAGGGGCTGAGCCAGGGCCATTCCGACGCCATCCGCCGGGTACCGGGCGTGGCGGGCGGCGTGCAGTACACGATTCCAGTCCCGCAGGCCGTCGAACGGGTCCGATCCGGCGAGCAGCCGCAACTGGGCACGCGCGACAAGCACACCCGTGAATGCTATGTCGTCCTGCAGCCCGGCGCCGATGCGCGGCAGGTGGAACAGGCCATCGTCACCATGCCCGATTATTTTGCGGATTACGACACTCGGGTCCATTTCATCGATGCCGACACATTGCGGCGCGAACATGCCGGCATGCCGCATGGCGGGTTCGTGATCCGCAGCGGCCAGTCCGGCAGCGGCGACTCGCAGGTGATGGAATATTCCCTGAAGCTCGCCAGCAATCCAGGGTTCACCTCCAGCGTGCTGGTGGCCTATGCCCGGGCCGCCTGGCGCATGAAGACCGCGGGGGAAACCGGCGCACGCACGGTATTCGACGTGGCGCCCGGCCTGCTCTCCCCGAAATCGGCTGCGGATCTGCGTCGCGAGCTGCTGTAGGCCGTCGGTCGGACCGGCGATTCCGCCGCCCTGAGGCATCGGGGATTGGAGTACCTTTATGGGTGCCGCCCGCCCTGACGGCGGTACCCAGCCAATACCTACCGGGGATGCCATGAACCACACGCCACAGACTGTTCCGACCCTGCCCCACACCGCCCAGGCCGTGGTGGATTTCTGGCGCGAGGCGGGGCCCGGCAAGTGGTTCGCCAAAAATGCATCCTTCGATGCGACCTTCCGCAGCCGGTTCTACGACGCGCACTATGCGGCGGCCCGTCAGGAACTCGAAGACTGGCTGACGCAGCCAGTCTCGGCCCTGGCTCTGATCCTGTTGCTGGACCAGTATCCGCGCAATGCCTTCCGGGGAACCGGCCACATGTTCGCCACCGACGGACTGGCCCTGGCCTACGCGCGCCGCAGCCTGGGTTTTCTGGACCAGTTCGAGCCGGATCTGCGCAAGTTCATTTGCCTGCCGTTCATGCACTCCGAAAACCTGGCCGTGCAGGAAGAAAGCCTCAACCTGTACCGTCTGCGTATCCCGGATGCCCTGCGCCATGCCACCGAGCACCGCGACATCATCGCCCGCTTCGGCCGATTCCCGCACCGCAACGCGGCACTGGGCCGCATCACCACTCCGGAGGAACAGGCATTCCTCAACAACGGCGGATTCGCGGGGTAGGGGCTCCTCCCTGACAGCAGCAAGGGATCCCTGGCCGGTCGGGACAGCCAGGTCTATGATGACAAGAGAATCCAGACACAGGAGCTTTCCATGGATACAACACCCATGTACCCCCATGCCACTGCCGAACTGGCCAAACGCCGGGCGGAGCTCGCACCGGAACCGCTGGCCGCCTTCAAGGCATTCAGCAAGGCAGTCTTCGCACCCGGCGCCCTCGACACCAAGACCAAGCAACTCATCGCCGTCGCCGTCGCCCACGTCACCCAGTGCCCGTATTGCATCAAAGGCCACGCAGAAGGGGCCTCGCGCGCGGGTGCGACGGATGCCGAAATCATGGAGGCCATCTGGGTCGCGGCGGAAATGCGGGCGGGCGGCGCATACGCGCACTCCAATCTGGCACTGCAGGCACTCGAAGGCCTGCACGGGCACCCGCACGCATAGTCGTCCGCATGAGGGCCGCGGGCCGGGCACGCGACACCGCCGAATGCCCGCCCGCGGGACGGGACACCTCCGGCGACAGCCGGTGAAACGTTTCCCGGGGTACCGTCATCCAATGGCACCACCGGACTTAGGAGACGATGTGGACACCCAGATTCAACACGACTTCGCAAAGGCCGACGATCTCTCGCTGATCGCCTATTGCAGGGCCGGCCACCTGGCCGCCTTCGACATCCTGATGCGCCGGCACAACCAGCAGCTCTACCGCGCGGCCCGCAGCATCCTGCACGATGAAGCCGAGGCCGAGGATGCCGTGCAGGATGCCTGGTGGAAAGCCTTCCAGCATCTTGGCGACTTCCGGGCTGATGCCCAGCCGGCGACCTGGCTGACCCGCATCACCGTCAACGAAGCCCTGATGCGCCGTCGACGAAACAAATCGCGCGAAGCTCACATCCAATCGGCATACCAGGCTTCCAACGAGCAGGACAGCATGCTTCCTCCCGGCTCCAATGTCCCCGCCCCCGACACGGCGCGCCCAGACCAATCGGCTTGGCGTGCGGAACTGCGGCAGCGAATCGAGCAGCACATCGACGCGCTGCCCGACATCTACCGGACCGTGTTCATGTTGCGCGGGGTCGAGGAAATGCCGGCCGCCGAGGTCGCCCAGGTGCTGGGCATGCCCGAGGCAACCGTGCGGGTGCGTTTCATGCGGGCACGCCACCTGCTGCAGACCGCCATGCGGCAGGAATTCGATCCAAAGGCCGCTGGCGCCTTTTCATTCGCGGGCGAGCGCTGCGACCGGATCGTGGCCGGCGTGCACGTGCGGATGCGCGCAGCGGGACTCCTGCCGGGCCCGACGGACAACACACACTGAAGGGCCCATCCCACCCAGGAGGTGAAATGGGCCCTTCAGGCCGCACCAGGCGATGAGTCCTGGCCAGGTCGGGATCAATCGACGTGACCGGTCTTCAAGATGTCGGCCACCGTGGGAAAGTTCGCCAGGGCCACGGCGGACAGCTTGGTATCGGTCGCCGCATAAGGCTCGACACCAGCCGGCGCCTCGCCCACGATGATCCGCCCGACCATCCCCGCCATCTCGTGCGGGATGCAGAAATAGTCATAGACACCGGGCACATCCAGCACCGTCACAAAGGACTGATCAGGCAGCAGATAGCCGGAATTCCAGGGGGTGGCCGCAGCGGGAATCCGCAGGGGCTTGCCGTTGTCGGGATGATAGGCGGTCGTCGTGTGCGCACTGCCCGCCTGCCGGTTCACCCAGCGCACTGTCTGTCCAGGCCGGATCAGCAGCCCCCGGGGCCGGAACCAGACGCGGGCACCATCCGGCGTCCCGGACATCTCGATGACCACCTCGTCAGCGGCACCGGCCCGCCGGATCAGGGCTGCCGTCAGCAACAGTCCGCCACCGGACGCCAGCAGGCGCCGCCGTCCCGGATTGAAGGGGATGGTGTTCATATCATTTGGCCACGCGGCTTTCCCCGGACACCGGCACATTCCACAGAACGATGTGGATATGCGGCTCTTCGACGCCCGGGTGACCGGCGTTGTACTGGATGTCCACGTGATCGACCTTGCCAGCCGGCGCCTTCAGATCCTGCAAGTTCATGCCCGCCTTCATCTGCGAGATCGGAATCATGTAGGTGGTGGTGACCAGATGGCCTTTGTGGTCATAACCCAGAAACGGCCCTGCCGGGATGGTCGACGGATCAACGAACAACTGCCCCAGGCCAGGAATGAAGCTGGGCAGCTTGACCAGGGAACTGACGGCCTTGTAGGGGGCGGCGGGCGGCGCCTTCATCACCGAAGTCTGTGCGGCCAGCGCACCGGCAGAACCCACGGAAAGCACCAGGGCGGCGGCGGCCGCCATCAACATTGAACGTTTCATCTGAATCTCCCGAAGCACGCAGCGAAAATCGCTGGTTTCGTGCATTGGATGCAGACATCCCGGAAGCCGTTTCACGATCGTTGCCGTGTCCGGGCACGAGACTTCATCTTCCAGTATCAAGCTTCAATGAAACAGGACGCCATGCTACGATCCCAGGCATTGTCAACCACCCCGATCCCCCATGACAGACACGTCCACGCCTTACCACGCCAACGCAGCCGACAACCTGCGCTCGGCCCGCAATCTGGCCCTGGTGGTCTATGCCCTGCAGGTTGCCGGATTCTTTCTGGGCGGCGTCCCCTCTGTGATCGGTGTGATCATCAATTACGTCAAGCGCGGCGACGTCCAGGGCACCTGGGTGGCATCGCATTTCCGCTGGCAGATCCGCACCTTCTGGTTCGGCCTGTTGTGGGGGGTGATCGGCGCCATCCTGGTGTTCGCCTATGTCGGTGTCGTCATCCTGGCGGTCAACACCGTCTGGATCATCTACCGGATCGTGAAGGGCTGGCTGCGTCTGAACGACAACCAGCCCATGTACCAGAACTGAACGATCGCCGGGGCAACCGCCTCTGGAAACCATCGTGGGACCGCAGGCCCCGCGTGGTCAGGGCACCTTGGCCAGCCAGGCCTCGGTGCCGAATTTTTCCCCGATCAGGCGTTCGGCCGCCGCCTGCTCGTCAGGCGTCAGCGCCCCGTCGCGCAGCCCGTTGCGGCGCCGGAAGGTATCCACCATGTGCTGGATGACCACCTCACGAGGCAGCCCCGTCTGGCTGCGCAGAGGATCGACCCGCTTGGCCGCCGACGTCGTGCCCTTGTCCGACAGTTTTTCCCGACCGACGCGCAGCACCTGCAGCATCTTCGTGGCGTCGATGTCGTAGGCCATGGTCACATGGTGCAGCACGGCTCCGCCGCGCCGGGCCTGGGCAGCCCCGCCGATCTTGCCGCCCTCGGATGTGATGTCGTTCAGGGGCTGATACCAGGCCTTGATGCCCAGGTCGCCCAGCGCCTGCAGGACAAAGTCGTCCATGCAGGCATAGGCATCCTGGAAACTCATGCCTTCCACCAGCGACAGCGGCGCATAGATCGAATAGGTGATGGTGTTGCCCGGTTCGACGAACATCGCGCCGCCACCGCTGATACGGCGCACCACCTGAATCCCGTGCGCCTGGGCGGCCTGCGCATCGACTTCATTTTTCAGGGACTGGAAGATCCCGATCACCACCGCCGGCGCCGCCCATTCCCAGATTCTGAGGGTCGGCGCACGCCGGCCGGCGGCAACTTCGTCGAGCAGGACCTGGTCCAACGCCATGTGCCGCAGCGGCATCAGCGGCCCGGGATGAACGAGCTGCCAGTCGAAATCCGTCCACTGGCTACGAATCGATGTCTCGTTCATGCCAGCGCCCGCTGAACAACGACGGCGATCCCTTCGGGACTCAAGCCGAACATCTGGACGTCGGCGTCCAGGGCGTCCCGGATCGCGTCCGCCAAATGCCCGGCATCCGTACCGCAAGGCAGCCCTTCGAGGGCGGCATTGATGGCATCGAGCGCCTCGGGGGGTTCCAGAAAGAAATCGCCCGACAGCCGCACGTCTTTCAGCCGTCCCTCATCGACCCGCAGGTCGACCACCACCAGTTTTCCGCCGGGAATCTTATATTCCCCATGGCCGCTCCTGGGATTCCTGGTCGTATCGTTCATCCGTTTTTCCCGTCAGTGTGCCGCCATTATGAACGGGATCGACACGCCACAGCAGTCCATCCGGACAGCCCGACGGCAAATGTCAACGTCGCCCGCCACCTGAGCCGGACGCGCCGCAAGGTTCATGGGTGATCCAAAGTCCTGGTGTGCCCATGCAGGGGATACAGCGAGTTCGACGCACGAGCCGACTGAAAGTAAATATCGGGCAGCGCCAGACTGCGCACCGCCAACAGGTCGGGACGCAGGGCGATCAGATAATCGCGGTTGGACTCGGGCGCGGGCAGCGGCTGGCCAGACCTGACGGACTGCAAGGCCCGCAAGGCCTGGTGCGCAGCCTGCTCGCCCAGACCCCGTGCGGAAGGCACCACAGCCAGCGCGCCGCCACCCGCCACGAACGACTCTCGGCTGCCGATCACCAGAGGCTTCGATGTCCGCTCGGTCCAGTCCGCCAGAACGGCGGTCTCGACATCTTCCGCGCTGCCCGGTGCCTTGGGCAAGCCACCCGTGCTCAGGACCAGCAGGACGTCGGCGTCCTCACCGGCCGCCTGCACGGCAGTTTGCCAGTCGACATAGTCATTGACCAAGTCAACCCCCAGCAGACGGTCTGGTCCCCAATCGAAGTCCCGCACCTGCCGCGCCTCGGCGCGCCCGGTTGGATCATTGATACCCAGCGCCCGGATGCGCACCGGACGGCCCAGGAAGCGCGTAATCTCGAGAACCTGGCCCAGCGGTAGCGATTCCAGCACACCCGTGACATTGCGCGCCGACGGGTAGCCGAACTCGGCGGGCTCCTCGCCCATGGCATAGACCAGACGGGGGGCCGGGCTGCCCGCATAATGCCGGCCGACAAATTCCTGGGCTTCCTCGCCCACCGTCACGACCACGTCCGGGTTCCAGCCATCGATCATTTCGCGGCTGCGGCGACTCGCCGCCATCCACTGCCGGGTACTGAGATGCTGGGAAAACAGCATGTAGTGCCAGCGCACGGAGTTCGGCTCCAGATTGCGGGCCAGTTCCTTGCGAAAGCCCGCGTCAAACGCCTTTTCCCAGGCGCCGTCCTCGGAAAAACTGTGCAGGATCAGCAGGCGCGGCTTCTGGTGGTTGAACACCACCAGCAAAGACAGCAGCAACACCACCAGGATTCCCGCGCACACCACGGCCAGCCGGTTTTTCATGGCATCCTCAGTACAGCCCCAGCCACTTCCAGTACGGAATCGAGGCATAGGCCAGCACGATCCGCAATGGATTCAGCCACCAGGCATAGCGGAAAAACAGCATCTCATCGCAACGCGACCGCAGCCCTGCAGCCAGCGCCTGCTGCAGGGCCGAATTTTGATGCGGCATGAACCAGATGTCGGAAAACAACGACGCCAGAAAGACCACCAGCCAGGGATGGATCCCCTGTTCCAGCCCGATCGGCATCAGCACGGTCACCGCCAGGATCATGCCCGCGGTCAGCGGCAGCACCAGGCGCAGGGCAACCGTCACCACGAGCGCCAGCAGGATGAACCACCCCAGGCTACCCCCCACCCAGTCCAGATGATGGCCGATCGCCTGGATCATCAGGACGTCCAGCCCAAGGTAATGGATCGCCTCGGTCAGTCCATCCAGGCAGAGCAGGAAGAAGATCAGCGGCCAGTCGATCTGTGTCTTGAACGCCCCCTTGTTGAACAGCCCCAGGATCAGCAGGCCAATCAGCACGAAGCCCGCCAGCCAGGCGGTCTGCGACTGATGCCACTGCGGAACGACCGCACCCAGCAGAAATACCAGGAATGCCAGCACCGCAACCCATTCTGGAGCCCGCAACGGCCCCAGCAAAGTCATCTGAGCCTGGATCCGCGCGACGGGCAGGGGCCTGCTGACCTCGGCGCGGAACAGAAACCGCATCGCGAGCGCGTGGACACCCAACAGCCCCACGGCGACAACCGCTGCACTCACCAGCCACCCCAGGCCCTGGTATTCAGCACGCACCTGCGTCGGCAGGCTGACGAATGCGGCCAGATTGGAGGATTTGGCCGTCAGCAGCAAGGGCGAAAACAGAGTCGCCCCGGTGAACACCGCAATCATCAAGGCGCTGGCCTCGCGGCTCTGGGCACGCGCGCCCAGGCTGTCGTCCATTTCCCGGTACAACGGCAGGAGCAGTGCCAGACGCGCATTGGCGGACGGCATCACGATCGACAGCAGAAAACCGAACAGCGTGAGCGCCGCCCGATGCCAGAAGGCAGAGTCGGGCAGACGGACCAGCACCCACAGCATGAATCGATAGGCCAGTCCGGAGCTGACCATGACCGCGGCCAGCGCATAGACCCCAAGCAACAGGAGAAACGTACGTGAATAGAATCCGTGCAACGCCACGTCGGCCGGCACCAGATCGATGAACAACATGGCCACCACCGCCATGATGGGCGGAATGAATTCGTCGACCAGAGTGAACAGCCACATCAGCGCCGTCAGCGTGAACAGACCCAGATAGACCGCCGCCTGGGGCGGCAGCCCCGCACGATCCGCCAGCCACCAGACCAACGGCGGAACCACCAGGGCGGCACCCCAGCCGATCCGCTGCCTCCAGGGCAACGGACGGGCTGCGGCCACAGGCACGGGCGGATGGGCGGGAGGCGGAAGCTCGCCTAATCGCGCCGCCAGACCGAGCAACGCGCCGGATTTCAGCGGCGGATTGTGTGACGCGAGTTCGAGCAGGGCCGCGCGCGCCACCCGGACGGCGGCAACCGGGGTCACCGCACGCGCATTCGTCAGATGACGGGCATGGATCGCACTGTCCGCAAATGCCTCGGCGCCAAAGGCGTCCCCCGCACCCAGCGGCGCGGATGCGCGCGCTGGCGCGAGTTCGACCTGACCTTCGAGAATCCAGTAGGCATGCTGGGCCGGATCGCCCGCCCCGTAGATTTCGTCGCCCGCCGCGAAGTCACAGGACTCGGTGGCCGCGAGCAGCCGGGCGCGATCCAGCGGCGAAAACTGGGCGAGCAGCGGGTGTTCCTGGATGGTGATGGCGAGTCGATCAGCCTGCATCGGGGGTACGGAACCAGAATGTTTGGAGCACTGTAACCAAAAAACCCGCCATGTTGGGAAACATGCGGGCTTTTCGATGACTGGCGGAGAGGGTGGGATTCATACATCAGCCTGAGAGCCGCGTAGCATAGATGAATGATCCGCAAAATTACCCGCTTATGCATACCCCAAAAAATACCCCCATTCATGCAGCGCTGCGGCCGGGGTGGTCGGCATTTCCTACCGGGGTGGGGGGCGGCATTTGCCGGGGTCGTGCAAGGCCTAAGTAGGCGAGGCAACGGCGCCCGAGTATCAGGCGCCCCTCTCCAGCCAAAGGGGCCGCACTCGCGCGACGTTAACTCCCGGGTGCTCACTGACGTAGAGCGGCCAGAGGAAGGAAGCATGCCTTCTCACTGCGACCACTTGCGCTGTATCATGACGGCGCAAGTTACATCCTGTTGAAGAAACTGCCACCGGTAGCAGCGGACAGGCTGTGATCCCAAA
This sequence comes from Castellaniella sp., assembly GCA_019104865.1. Lineage (GTDB taxonomy): Bacteria > Pseudomonadota > Gammaproteobacteria > Burkholderiales > Burkholderiaceae_B > Castellaniella. Next base: position 14,213 of record JAHRWZ010000060.1, read on the forward strand.
AGGATCCGTCCGAGGCATGGAACGGATGACCGCGCCTTCTGGTGTGGCTTCGAACTGTAGGCCCGGTGGGCACTGAGGAGGAGGTACCGCAAATGATGAATGGCTCAGGAATGTTATTTTCGCTTGTAGGCTATCTCGTACTGATCGGGATCCCGGCAGCAGTCATTTTGGGAAAGGCCGGGTACAGCAAGGCTTGGGTCATCTTGGCATTCATTCCGGTGGTGAACCTGATTGCGCTTTGGGTATTTGCGTTTGCAAACTGGCCCGCGCTTCGCAGGTAGCGCCTTCTGGTGTGGGTTTGGGTTGTAGGGAGGAGAAATACAGCATGACGCCTGCGGAATTGAGAAGCCACAAGAACGCCACCAAAACGCTCGCGGTTAGGCCAACGTTCAAAGCATTGAAGCGCGGAAAGTTACCCAAACCATTCCACAGAATGGGCGGATCTCGCCTTTACTCGACAGAGCCCATCAAATTGTCCGACACACATTGTGTAGTGTTCATGTATCGAGATGGTGAAATTCTTAGCGATACCGCATTTTTTGGCCATTTGATGTGCAGCGTTGGAGAGCGCGCGCTTTATCCGTTGTTCGAGTTTCATTGGCATCCAAGCCACAAAGGGTTTCATGCCAAGATGCCATGCAAGACAGGCCTGGACTACACTAACAGGATGCTCCCTGGGGCACCGGAGCTACAGATCAGCACCCGCGCTGAACTAGATCCCAGGAACGAAGATGATCGGACCGCATTGATCAACGAGTTTTGCGAAGCGTGCGGCATCTACATAGCCGATCCTAACGACACAGCAACCATTCCGCTATGGAAGTGACTACCAACCTGAAGCACGCGATATGTGCGCTTTTCGAGGTGCACCCAGATGAAGCTGGTGTGCAGCGCGTAGTCACGCCTCTTGAGTACGGCGGCAGCGGTGATCATGTTGTGGTGCGCGTGCGCCCGACGAATAACGGATACCAGATTGATGAGAACGGCGAAGCGGCCCTGTACGCCAGCATGGCAGATGGAGACCCCTCTGCGGAAAGCGTGCTCCGATGGGCGCAAGATCTTAGCGAACAGTCCCCTGTCCACTTCAGCGAAGACGAAATACTCATGGCATTCGCACGCGATGAGCGATTGATCTCTTCGTACATATTTCGCGTTGCGGAATCAGCCCAACAGTTCTATGCGCTGGCAACGTCTCGACCGCCCCGCCGCATCAGCGATTTCAAAGAACAGGTATCCAAGGCCGTGGCGTCCGCCGCAGCCTCGACCGGGTTCGACTATGAATCCGATGTACAACTGGGAATCTCGGGTGATTTCGTAGCTGATCACGTTATTTCATCCACAGAGATGCCTATCATCATCATCGCCGCGAGCGGGATTCAACGCCTCCTAGAAGCAGAGATCATCCACATGCAATACCGTGCTGAAAAGGTTCCGGCGATGGTCATAGCTGCCGTTGAGAGCCAGAAGTCCGTGGGAGGGGCCAAGCAGTATGAACGCGCCAACTACTACACCGGCAAGACCGTGACGTTCAACGCCTCCGATTTTGGGTCCCTGATAAAGTCTTACGTTCAGTAGGGGCCAGAACCTCCGCCAGCCTTCTCCGGAGGGCTTTTTCATGCCTGGGTACCCTGCCTCCACATCCCGAGCACTCGCGATACATCCTACCGTGACATCGACGTGACTGTCACGCGTGACAGGTCGTGACGGGCGGCCTCGATCACCTGCAGCGGGCAGCTTTCCCGACGAAGGCCATGACCCCAGAGGCGGTGCTCATGAGCCCATTCACGGCCATGGATTTGGTGTAGGTGGCAATGCCGGCCGATGGGTCGATCTGATAGACCTCCATCGTGGTGACCGCATCGCCCTTGGAGAACGAAAGCGCCATGAACTGATCCACCTGGCTAGTCACCATGCCCGGTACCCCCGTGCTGCTGTTGTCGCCATCCAGTCGCAGCATGATGGGGGTGCTGATGCCGTCCTCTGCAGGCTTGTAGGCACCACCCTGATGGAAGGACACCCCCCGCAGATCCGTGATCACCCAGCAACTTGCCGGGTAGCCTTGCGCATGCGCCTGGCCTGCCAGACAGAAGAACGCCACCACCGCCGCAATTGCCTTCATTCCTCACCCTCGATGTCATGGCCGCCAGCTGGACCTGGCGTGTGCAGTCAGAGTATCCGCATCGCCCGCTGATTGCCAAGATCGGCCGGCCTGTCCCTGGAATGTCCCCTGTCTGTCCCTGGGACACGGCCACCACCAGAAACCGTCTGGGTTTCTTCGCGGCAACTGTCTGGGTTTCCAGAAGCATCCGTCTGGGATTGGTCGGGAGGAAGCCGCGTCCGCCACTGGACGCCTTCGATGCCTTTGGATTTCCAAAAAATCCGCTATTTTCCGCCGGCATGCCTGGGCCCGGTCTAGGCTCTAAGTCTTTGGGATTGCCATATCAGCCTGATGAAACAATCTATTGGCGCTTTCCGCCCAAGTAATCCAATCCGGCTCTTGCTGTGTCTGCCCCAATGAGCGTGCCACAACATAATCGGTCACCGCAAGCGCCAGTTTTCGTACTTCTAGGCCCAGATTCTTTTGCATGGTGGGAACGGAGCCAGATGTGCACGCCGTCAATCTCTGCTGGAAAGCCTTGAAAAAAAGAACCTCAGCAAGATACAAAGACCGATCTCGATTTCCGGTCGAAAACGCGTGCAACTGCACTATGTGCCCATGCAATTCAACCGTCAGCGTAGTCATGTCGTAAGCCGCGGCGTGCGCCTGTTCGGATCGATCCTGGTCGCGCTCCTGGCGCCTCGTCAGCCTTTCTTGCTCGGACAAGCGTATCGCGACTACCAAGGCCAGCACGGAGCCACATGCCTGCACCCAGGCGGCCCACTGCCCGCTGTCTGCCGGCCAATTCAGCAAAAATATCGCGGCCAAAACAACGCTGGCCACTCTGACCCAACGAGGTATGTTTTTGAAATCCGCCACAGAGAACCCTCCGCGCCAGCTCGGCACGGAGGAAATCATAGCGAAACGCCGTCACCATTGCCCAAGGCCATCAGGCCATTGCGGGCGGCCTCATCGAATGCGATCACGCTGCACATGAGCGAACCGCCGTCGGTCGTGGCCACCCGGACGATGGCATTCACATAATTGGCGCCAGACTTGCCTGTGCCGCTTTTCGGGGTGCCGTAAATCTTGCCGGCAACCTGGGCGCCGTTCTGTCGCTCCCACGTCTCGATGCGGCGCTTGATGCCAGCGCGGCCTTCCAATCCAACATAGACCGTCTGGCGTCGGCGGCAGTCATGTCCGAACCAGGGCAGGCCCAGCGACACGCGGGCGAGCAGGTCAAGGGTAACAAAGGATTTACCGGCACCAGACTGGCCGATCACCAGGCCGATCCCGTCCATGGGCAACACGCCGTCGACCATCCATTCCAGGTCGGGCAGCTTGCGCAGGTCGTCGCGGCCCAGCAGGCGGAACCTGGGGGTGGGGGTGAACACAACTTTCAGGGCACCGTCGCCGCGCTCGTGGCGCACGTCCCACCAGTCGCACGCGCGGCCATCCAGATCAGGCAGGGCCAGGGTGCCGCCGATGGCTTTGGCGGCTTCCTGGGCCTTCTGGCGGCCTACGTTCGGGCCTTCCGCCTTGATGTCGTTGTCAGCGGCCAGGGTGATCTGAGCATCGGGGTGTGCCCGGCGCGGGTCCTGGGCGACTACCAGCAGATTGCCAGCGTTGAAGGCCATCCTGGCGCACAATGGCTTCGGTAGCTTCAAACATCCGGTATCTGCCAAGTCGCTGACGCTCCTCTCTCTCCTGGGCACCTTCTTCACAAATGCCCAAGATATCTGCAGCTCGTAGCATCTCTTGCTGAATCGGCTCAACAGAGTAGCTCGCACGTTTCTTCATCGCGCCATCCACGCACCATCCGTGAAATAGATGCCAGCCTCAGGCCGGCGGATGTCTCCGGCTCTTCGCCCCGTCGAGCTAGGTGCTGACGTACTCGATTATGCCCGCCGCAGGGCCACGACATTGCCCACCCGAATCGCATCCAGGTAATCGGCCCACGCCTGCATCATCTTGGCGCGCGGTGCCAGATACAGCGCATGGTTGTAGGCGCCCGATACCTCATCCCGCTCTCGAGGGGCCAGCTGCAATTCAATATGTGCATGGGGCCATCCCTGCTCATGCAGAATGGTAGATGCCACACCCCGAAAGCCGTGCCCCGTCATTCGCCCCCGGTAGCCCATGCGATACAGTGCATACAGGATGGTGTTGTTGCTCATGTGCGTAGGCTTGCCAGTATCGGCCGGGAACACGAAGGAGCGCCCGTAGCGCACGGCCTGCAGCTTTTGCAGGACCGCCAGCGCCTGGCCGGAAAGGGGCACGATATGAGGAGTGCGCATCTTCATGCGCTCCGCCGGGATATTCCAGCGCGCCCCGCCCATGTCGACCTCATCCCACTGCGCCCCAATCAGTTCGGACGTGCGCACAAAGGTCAGCGCCATCAGCTGCAAGGCCAGCCGTGTGTGTTCCCCGCCTGTATAGGCATCCATGTTACGCAGCAACTGGGGCAAATCTTTCGCATCCAGGCGCACATAGTTGCGCTTCTTTCGAGAAGGCAGGATGTCCGATGGTTGGATGTCAGCCACCGGATTGCGAGCGGCCAAGTCATTGGCCACGGCCCACCGCATGATCTGGCTGCACTTCTGCAACTGGCGCTTTGCCATATCCAGAGCCCCACGCTTTTCGATGGCCTTCACGCAATCCCGGACCTGGGCCGCCGTGAGGCTATTCGCTGGAATACCGCCAAGCTTCGGCAGCACATCCAAATCCAGCCGGCGCCACACATCTCTGGCGTGCTTGTCCGTCTTGTCGGACTTCCAATGTCGATGCCACTTTTCAGCCACTACCTGGAACGACGTGCCTTCCGCTTGCTTCCCGACCTTTCGGTCTGCCATCGGGTCAACGCCGGTCGCCAGCAACTCCCGCCCGCGGCGGTGAAGCTCCCGGGCCTGGGCCAGAGACACATCAGGATAGCCCCCGAAACTCATCAGCCGTTCCTTGCCCCCGTGGCGGTACTTCCAACGCCATAACCGGGAGCCCGCAGGAGTGACATACAGGAACAGACCGCCACCGTCTGCCATCTTGAATGCCTTGGCCTGGGGGCGGGCCTTCTGCCGAATAGCAGTATCTGTCAGGGCGATATTGGGGTACTCCTGCCGGGGCATTTCTCGCTACCCCCAACAATACCCCCTGAAACTACTATATGCCCATACACTACTGGCAACACTAACAGACACAAAAAACCCCGCGATGCCTGAAGACATGCGGGGTTTCTATACGATCATCTACTGCTGTATACAGCTTGCTGGCGGAGAGGGTGGGATTCGAACCCACGGTGCGGGGAAACCGCACGCCTGATTTCGAGTCAGGTACATTCGACCACTCTGCCACCTCTCCGGATCGACTGCGGTCAAGCCGTGCATTCTAGCATAAAAAACACAGCACTCTGGTGCACCAGCATTGCTGGAAGCTGACAAACCACTTATAGTGAAACAAGGCGTAGCAAACAGTTGGAGGACACCATGAACATCCAAGCGCTGCATTTCATGCTCGACGCCGACGGCAACGGCGTCATTGCGGGCTGGGAAATCCTCGCGGCCCTGAAGTGGTTCTTCACGCTACCAGGCCGCCTGCTGGTCGAAGGCCTGGGCAACATCCCCATCATCGCCGATGCCTTCGGCATCCAGGCGTCACAGGCCACAGGCTACGCCAGTTTTCACGGTTTGCTGGCAACCGGATCCAGCCTGGTGTTCTGGGTCCTCGTCCTGTATTTGATGACCCGCATCGGTTCCAGTCACGAGGACGACAGCGCCCCTATCGCACCGCCCGCCGTACCCGGCATGCCCCACTATCGCGGGCCGAAACACCGGAACCACACTGGCTGACATGACACGCGCGATGCGGCGGGACTGGCCCGCCGCATCGGCCCTGCACGATCACCCTGCGGACATGGGCAAGACGCCTACTTTGACTGAATGATTTCCAGCCCGTCCATGTAGGGCCGCAGTACCGCCGGAATCACGATGCTGCCGTCGGCCTGCTGATAGTTTTCCAGCACAGCGACCATGGCGCGCCCCACCGCCAGCCCCGAACCGTTCAGGGTATGCAGGTATTCGGGTTTGGCCTTGGGGCCTTCCGGACGGAAACGGCCCTGCAGGCGGCGCGCCTGAAAATCCAGGCAGTTCGACACGGACGAGATCTCGCGCCACGTGTTCTGGGCAGGCAGCCAGACTTCCAGGTCGTAAGTCTTGGCCGAGCCAAACCCCATGTCCCCGGCGCACAGCAGCACTACGCGATACGGCAGACCCAGGGCCTGCAACACGTGTTCGGCGTGGCCGACCATCTCGTCGAGCGCCTGCCAGGACTGGTCCGGATGTACGATCTGCACCATTTCGACCTTGTCGAACTGGTGCTGGCGAATCAGGCCGCGCAGATCGCGACCGCCACTGCCCGCCTCGGAACGGAAGCACGGCGTGTGAGCGGTCAGCTTGACCGGCAGATCCTGCGCATCCAGGATGCGATCGCGCACCGAACCCGTCAGCGGGATTTCCGCCGTGGAAATCAGGTACAGATCTTCGGCCTGGCCTTCGTCATCCGGCGTGCTGCCCTGCCCGCCCTTGGTGACCCAGAACATGTCGTCCTTGAACTTCGGCAACTGGCCCGTGCCATACAGCGTCGAGCTGTTGACGATGTAGGGCGTATAGCATTCCTGATAGCCGTGTTCGCCGGTCTGCAGATCCAGCATGAATTGCGCCAGCGCGCGATGCAGGCGGGCAACGGGGCCGCGCAGCATCATGAAGCGCGCCCCCACCAGGGAACGGGCAGCCTCGAAATCCAGACCCAGGGGTTCGGCCAGCGTCACATGGTCACGCGGCTCGAAGCCCAGGCCGGCCGGGTTGCCATCCGGTCCCGCCGTGCCGGGCAGCCAGCGGCGCACTTCGACGTTATCCACCTCGGACGCGCCATCGGGCACACTGTCGTCTGGCAGGTTGGGGATGGTCATCAGCCACTGTGATAGTTCCTGCTGCACCGCCGCCAGGTCCTGCTCCAGGGCCTTCAGGCGATCAGGAATCGCCTGGGATTCCGCCAGCACGGCGGAGGCATCTTCACCCCGGGACTTCATCTGACCGATCTGCTTGGCCAGCGCATTGCGGCGTGCCTGCAGTTCCTCGGTCTGCACCTGGACAGCCTTGCGGCGGGCTTCCAGGGCATGGTAGCGATCCGTATCGAAAGTCAGGCCACGGCGGCCCAGTGCCCGCACGACGCGGTCCAGGTCCTTGCGCAGCAGATTGGTGTCTAGCATGGTGATGGGCGAATAATGAAGACCCACGGGAAAAAGATCCCGAAAAGGCCGTGACTGGGCCCGAACAGCGGACGGACCAAAACCGGCGCCACGAATGACGGCATCCGAAGCCCGGATATTGTATTAAATTAAATGATCGAACCCCGATTTCAACGAACACACGGACTCATGCAGGACATCATCCGCTTCATCGCCGCCCAAGAACTGCAACCCACCCCGTGGAAGAACGGGGGCGGCGTCACCCGCCAGATAGTCATCCACCCGGCTGACGCCAGCGCCGACGATTTCATCTGGCGCATCAGTGCCGCCGACGTGGCGTCGGCTGGCCCCTTTTCGCACTGGGAGGACATCGACCGCATCCTGGTTCTGACCGAAGGCGGGCCCATGCGCCTGATCCGCACGGATACCGGCCGGGAAACGCTGCTGGAAGCCGGCACACGGCTGTATTTCGCGGGCGAAACGCCCTACACCGCCGAGCTGCCGGCCGGCCCCGTGCGGGATTTCAACCTGATGCTGCGCCGCAAACAGGCCCATGGCTGTGTGGACATGCGCAGCGGCCACCAGAAATTGCCCCTGCGTCCCGGCGACACCATCCTGCATTGCGTGCAGGGCCGGTATCAGGCCGATCTGCCGGCGCATCTGGGTGGACGGCGCATCCTGGACACCGGCGACACGCTGCACATCACGCTGGACTACGTGCCGTTTTTCACCCTGGATCTGAGCCCGCTGACGCCGGATGCCCGGCTGGTGGATGCCCGGGTGAATCTGTATCCCTGATCTAGCGAGATCGGTGCGACCCGGGCCGAAACTTCGTCGAGGACGACATGCGGGTCGGTCTCATCGAGCCAGCCGCATCAGCAACCCAGCGCAGTCTCCGCCGCCGCCCGTGCATGAATTGCCGTAGTATCGAACAGCGGGACGCCGGCATCTTTCTGCCCGACCAGCAGGGAAATTTCGGTACAGCCCAGGATGATGCCTTGGGCGCCGCGGTCGGCCAGGCGCCGCATCACCACGCGATAGGCTTGGCGCGAGGCATCTTCGATGCGGCCTAGACACAGTTCTTCGTAGATCACGCGGTGGACAAGCACCCGATCCTCCGGAGTCGGCACCAGCACCTCGATGCCGTGGGCATCCTGCAGACGGTCACGGTAGAACGCCTGTTCCATGGTGAAAGCGGTACCCAGCAGCCCAATACGGCTCAAGCCCGCCTGGCGGATCACGGCTGCCGTCGGGTCGGCGATATGCAGCAGCGGGATCCGGACGGCCGCCTCGATGGCGGGCGCGACCTTGTGCATGGTGTTGGTGCACAGCACCAGGAAATCCGCACCGGCACGTTCCAGGGCACTGGCCGCATTCGCCAGGACGACGCCGGCGGCATCCCAGTCGCCCCGGTGCTGCAACTGCTCGATTTCAGCAAAATCAACACTGTAGAGGACGATCCTGGCCGAATGGAGGCCGCCCAGCCGGGCCTTCACGGCTTCGTTGATCTGGCGGTAATACGGCACGGTGGATTCCCAGCTCATGCCGCCGATTAGGCCAATGGTTTTCATGGTTTCAGCGCCCTCCCGCCTCATCATCCCACTGCCGCAGCTGTGACAGCTTTTCGCCGATCTTGATTTCCAGCCCGCGGGGCGCTGGCCGATACCAGCCCGGTTCAACCATGCCATCGGGCAGGTAGGTTTCGCCCGCCGCATAGGCATTGGGCTCGTCGTGGGCATACCGGTACTCATGCCCATAACCCAGTTCCTTCATCAACTTGGTCGGGGCATTGCGCAGATGCACGGGTACCTCGCGGCTCTTGTCCTGCTTGACGAAGGCGCGGGCCTGGTTGTAGGCCACATAGCCGGCGTTGCTCTTGGCTGCGATAGCCAGGTAGATGACGGCCTGCCCCAGCGCCAGTTCGCCTTCCGGCGAACCCAGACGCTCATAGGTGGCCGCCGCATCGTTGGCGATCTGCAGGGCGCGGGGGTCGGCCAGGCCGATGTCTTCCCAGGCCATGCGAACAATGCGCCGCGCCAGGTAGCGCGGATCCGCACCGCCATCCAGCATCCGGGTCAGCCAGTACAGGGCGGCATCGGGATGGGATCCGCGCACGGATTTGTGCAGGGCGGAAATCTGATCGTAGAAGTTGTCGCCGCCCTTGTCGAAACGACGAGCATTCAGGGTCAGCGCGTTCTGAATGAAACCGGCATCGATCCGCGTGATGCCGCTGGCGCCGGCCGCGGTCTGGCACTGTTCCAGCAGATTCAGCAGGCGCCGGGCGTCGCCGTCGGCGTAGCCGACCAGCGTATCGACGGCCAGATCGTCGAATGCCAGGTCCCCCATGGCCTGCGTGCGCGCCCGTTGCGCGAGCAGCCGCAATTCGTCTTCTGTCAGGGACTTCAGGACATAGACCTGGGCGCGCGACAGCAGGGCCGAATTGACCTCGAAGGACGGGTTTTCCGTCGTGGCCCCGATGAAGGTGAACAGGCCGCTTTCCACGTGCGGCAGGAATGCGTCCTGCTGAGCCTTGTTGAAGCGGTGCACCTCGTCGACGAACAGGATCGTGCGCCGGCCGCGCTCGCGCGCCAGCTGCGCCGCGCTCACCGCCTCGCGGATCTCCTTCACGCCACCGAGCACC
>JAHRWZ010000095.1 GCA_019104865.1 Castellaniella sp.
TCGCGGCTCGCGCTGTTTTCTGGACAACTCGCCCTGCTGCCATTCGCCGGTGGCCGAACTGATCAAGCGCTATCCGATCAAATCCCGCAACGTCATCGCCCACATCCGCAAGGCCACCCAGGGCGCGCTGGAACTGGAGAACTGCCATCCATTCGTGCGCGAACGATGGGGCCGGCACTGGCTGTTCGCCCATAACGGCGATCTCAAGAACTTCGACCCCGACCTGCGCGGCGACCATCTGCCGATCGGCCAGACCGACAGCGAACGGGCCTTTTGCACCATGATGGAAGGGCTGCGCGACCGTTTTGGCACCCGCGAACCGGACGACACCGAACTGTTCGCCGCCGTGGCCGACATGACGGCCGAACTCACTCGCCACGGGGTGTTCAATTTCCTGCTGTCCAACGGACGCTGCATGCTGGCGCATTGCTCCACGAACCTGTACTACATCGTGCGCGCCTGGCCCTTCCAGGTGGCCCACCTGGTGGACACTGACATGTCGGTGGACTTTTCGCAGACCAACGCCCGCGGCGACTGCGTCTCGGTCATCACGACCAAGCCTTTGACCGACAACGAGACCTGGATTGCCTTCCAGCCGGGCGAACTGATGATGTTCGTCGACGGCAGGCCCCAGTCAGGCCGGATCATCGAAATCCCCGACGACGTCCGGCGCAGCAATCAGGCCAACCTGGCCTGCGTCTGACGAACCGGCATGGACATGGCGAACGTGCCCGCCGACGATCCCCGCCCCGAGGAGCCCGTCGAGCCCGATCTCAATGAATGCTGCGGCAACGGCTGCGAACCGTGCGTGTTCGACACCTACGCCGAGGAACGGCGCGCCTGGCAACAGGCGGTGAAAGACTGGGAAGAACGCCATCGGAACCGGGCCGGCGCCGCGCCGCCAGCCTGAGCCGGATCCCCTTCGTCAGTCCCGCGGACAACCTTGCTGGGCATAGGGTTCCCGGGGGTTTTCCCGGATCGCATTCCTATAATCGAAAGCTCCCACCCACCTTTCCAGGAATGACGCACCGTGGCCTCCGACGCTATCCCGATGTTCGCTGAAAACACCTATCCCCTCGACGCGCGCGGCATCGCCAAACGCTTCCGGCATGCCGCCATCTTCGGCGCCCTGTCGGCGCTGCAACCGGGCGAAACCATGCGCTTCTGCAACGACCACGATCCCCTGCCGCTGCTGCAACAGCTGAAAAACCATTTCGGCGAAAACATCCAGTTCGAATACCTGGCCCGCAACCCCGGCGAAATCGTCATCGACTTCCACATCGTACCCTGAGGGCACGAGGCTCACTGCCGGCGCACCCCCTGCAACAACCGCCCCAGTTCCGGGGGCAGTTGCGTCGGCGGCGCCGGCAACTCCAGGCTTCCGGGCGCGGGCGGCGTGGCCGCCAGCCGCTCCACGCGGAACTGCTTCTCATAGGCCAGCAGACCCAGGCCTTTTTCTTCCAGCGCATCCAGCACCTGCCGCGCACCGTCGGGCGGTTGCCCCGCCGCCGTCTGCAGCAGGACGGCCATCCGGCCCAGTACGCGCGTCAATTCCCGGACTTCGGGCTGCTTGCCCAGCACACCCCGGCCTGACCGGTTCCGTCCCTGTTCGTCGCGATAGGACACGGCATAGACGGCGCCCGCGCGGCCGGCCACCGTCTCGCGCGCGCCGGTCGGCTCGATCCGGCCCAGCGAGCGGATCATGTCGGGCGCCGGCTGCAAGGCGCCGCCGCCCAGCAGTCGCGCCATGGCGCCGCCGTCCATGACCAGCGGCTGGCCCGCGGCCCGCATGACCGAATACAGCTTGCCATCACGCATCAGCAAATAGCCCTGGCCGATGCCGCCGACATCGACCCGCGCGTCCGGTCCGTCGAAGGACACCGTCAGCGTCCGGTCGCCTGCCTGCACGGTCGCCACCCCCGCCGCCAGGGCACCGGCCGGCACGATCCCGCCCCAGGCCACCAGCAGCCATCCGATCCAGCGCATCATGTTTACGTCTCTCCGTGAAAGCCATACGAATGGGTCTCACGATAGCGGGTTTGCCCGCCGCCGAACAGGCACGGGCGGGATGCATGTGTGTCAGGATCTTGCCCGCGGACGGATCCGGGAGGTGCCGGACGGCCCTCATTCTTGACCCTCATCAAGGCTATCAAAAAAAGGCGGCCGCTTGCTTGATGGCACTATATATTGTGTTTACGATTCACAAACACACAACATATAGGCAAACACAGGATGATTCCCACTCAGGTGTCCAGCGCGTCCAGCATCCCTTCGGACCGCCCCGTCCCCCACGTGGACGTGATCCGGTCCATCGACGAATACCTGCGCCAGCAGGACTGGCGCGTCAACGCCAACGCCAACCAGGGATATTCGCTGGGCGGCCTGATCCTGAACACCTCGGGCAAGCTGATCGCCAATTACTGGCTCAGCCATGTCTACCCGGAACCCATCGGCCAGGCGCACCGCCAGGGCGACCTGCACATCCACGACCTGGACATGCTGTCGGGC
>JAHRWZ010000053.1 GCA_019104865.1 Castellaniella sp.
CGCCAGCGACGGCGTGATGGTGGCCCGGGGCGACCTGGGCGTGGAAATCGGCGACGCCCGGCTCGTCGGCATCCAGAAACGCATCATCCAGCATGCCCGCACCCAGAACAAACTGGTGATCACCGCCACCCAGATGATGGAGTCCATGATCACCAGCCCCATTCCGACCCGGGCCGAGGTCTCCGACGTCGCCAACGCCGTGCTCGACTACACCGACGCCGTCATGCTGTCGGCCGAATCGGCTTCCGGCCAATATCCCGTCGAAGCCGTCCAGGCCATGGCGCGGATCTGCCTGGGCGCCGAACAGGAACCCACCAGCGTCCGGTCCCACCACCGCCTGGGCGAAACTTTTTCGCGCTGCGACGAAACCATCGCCCTGGCCAGCATGTACGCCGCCAACCACTTCCCCGGCATCAAAGCCATCATCAGCCTCACCGAAAGCGGTCACACGCCGCTCATCATGTCGCGCATCCGCTCGGGTGTACCCATCTACTGCTACACCCGGCATCCCGCCACCCAACGCCGCGCCGCGCTGTTTCGCGGCGTCTACACGGTGCCCTTCGACGCCGCGGCACTGCCGCCCGCCGAAGTCAGCGAGACCGCCATCGACATCCTGCGCCGCAGGGGGCTGTTGCGGACCGGCGACTGGATCATCCTGACCAAGGGCGACTTCTACAGCGACAGCGGCGGCACCAACGGCATGAAGATCCTGCGCGTCGGCTGAACACCGGTCCCGATCCCCCTTCCAGCCAACCCGTGCACGCCGCCATGCCGCCTTTCATCCTGCTGGCCTCCGCCAGCCCCCGCCGCCATGAGATCCTGGATCAACTGGCCATCCCCCACGGCATCCTGCGCGTCCCCGCGCCGGAGGGCGAGGACGAACCCCGGCTGCCGGGCGAGCCGGCCGCCGAGTACGTCCGCCGCACCGCGCGCGACAAGGCCGGGCGCGCGGTCTCCTGGCTCGCTTCGGGCGCGCGGCCGGATCCTCTGCCCGACGCCTGGCCCGCGCACTGGCGGGACGCCCCCATCCTGTGCGCCGACACCACCGTCATCCTGAAAGGCGATATCCTGGGCAAGCCACGGGACGCGGACGACGCGGCCGACATGCTGCGCCGTCTGTCCGGCCGCTCGCACGAAGTCCATACCGCCGTGACCTTGGCATGCCAGGGAAGCTTCCATGAAGCCGTCAGCATCAGCACGGTACGCTTCCAGACGCTGACCGAAGCCGACATCGCGGGCTACGTCGCCAGCGGGGAACCCTTCGGCAAAGCGGGCGGCTATGCCATCCAGGGCCGGGCGGCCGCTTTCATCGCGCACCTGGAGGGCAGCCACAGCGGCGTCATGGGACTGCCTGCTCACGAGACCTCCCTGCTGTTGAAGCGCTGCCGGAATACAGGTTAACCCTCGGTTTTCCCTGGACAGTCTTGACCATCCCTCCCCGCGTCCCTAGCATGAACTGACGTCTTGCTGAAACAGGGCAGGCGCGCGGTGGTGGCCATGGCTGCATCGCATGGCCATCATGGGCAAAAACCCTCACTCCTGAAGAGGTTTTGCATATGGTCGATCCAGTCGTCAGTTCCGCTTCATCCTCTCCTCAGGTAGCCGGCGAAATCCGCAGCCGGAACCTGCCTCCCACAACCTATCGGGATCTGCCCGAACCCATGCCCCTGAAAAAGGTCATCGGCCCCAGCGTACTGCTGCTGGCCGGTTCCATCGGATCGGGCGAATTCGTGCTGTGGCCCTATATTTCCACCCAGACGGGCCTGGCGCTGGTCTGGCTGGCCACCATCGGCATCCTGACCCAGTATTTCCTGAACATGGAAATCACCCGCTATACGCTGGCCACCGGGGAAACGGCGGTCACCGGTTTCACCCGGTTATGGAAGCCCTGGAGCTGGCTGTTCATCATCATGGCCGTCGTCCCCTGGATGTGGCCCGGCTGGGCCACCGGCAGCTCGACCGCGCTGACCTACGCGTTCGGCCTCTCGACGGACTCCGTGATCCCGATCACCATCGCCTCGCTGGTGCTGATCGGCATCATCCTGACCATCTCGCCTGTGGTCTACCAGACGGTCGAAAAAATCCAGTTCTTCCTCGTCGCCCTGATCGTGCTGTTCATGGTCTACATCGTCGTCGGGCTGCTCAACGGCCAGACCTGGGGCGCCCTGGTCTCGGGCTTTACCACCGAAGTGCCAAAGATTCCCGAATCCATCGGGAAACTGCCCATTGCCCTGCTGCTGGGCGCCATCGCCTTTGCCGGCGCCGGCGGTGTCATGAACCTGGCGCAATCCAACTGGGTGCGCGACAAGGGCCTGGGCATGGGCGCGCATCTGCCGAAGATCGTTTCTCCCATCACCGGCCAGGAAACCACGCAGGCCTCGATCGGCTACTTTTTCCGCCAGGACGAAGCCAACATGCGCCGCTGGCATGGCTGGTGGCAAGTGGCCCACCGCGAACAGTTCCTCACCTTTTTCGTGCTGGGCCTCATCGCCATCCTGCTGTTCATGATGCTGGCGTTCATGTATGTCGGCGTCGGCAGCACCGCGCAGAATTTCGATTTCGTGCGGCTGCTGGGCGAAACGCTGAACGAGCGGGTGGGCGCCTGGGCCGGGCCCGCTTTCTGGTTCACAGGGGTCGTGGTGCTGCTTTCGACCAACCTGACCGTGCTGGACATGATCGGCCGGATCGTGGCCGACATCGCCAAGACGAACTGGCTGCGCGACAGTCAGACCTGGACCGAAAGCCGCCTGTACTTCCTGGTGGTCTGGCTGATGGTGGCCTTCGGCTCGATCATCCTGCTCTCGGGCGTCAGCCAGCCACTGCTCCTGCTGGTGATCGCTTCGGCGCTGAACGGTCTGGTGATGTTCGTGTATTCCGTGCTGCTGATCCAGTTGAACCGCTGCATGCTGCCGCGCACCATCGGATTGGGCGGGATCCGCTTCGTGGCCATCCTGTGGGCCGTGCTGTTCTACGGCGGCTTCTCGATCTACCTGCTGATCAATCAGTTCGGCCGACTGTTCTGATCCGGGGACGCCGGGCGTCCCCGGCATGCACAGAAAAGGGGACGGCCGCCTTCGGGCGGCCG
>JAHRWZ010000062.1 GCA_019104865.1 Castellaniella sp.
CCCAAAGTCTTTTTGTCCTTCATTGGTTTGTCTCCTGTCGAGTGGCCCCGGGCACCGGATGCGCCCGGCTGAAACACGATAATTCCAGCAAAAACCCCGCGATTTCTTTTTATGCGGAACAGCTTTGTTTTTATCCTTGCATTCAATTCCGGACCGGATTTTCGGAGGACCGGATTTCTGCGTGACGCTATTAGTAAGATTTGAAGCTTACGCAAAACTTACGCTGCCTGGAGCGGTATGGACACCGCCCTGGAAAGGCTGGAGCGCCCTCCATATTCAATGCATTCGAGGACACCGCATCTCATTGATTCCTTGTGGAAATTCTCTTTAGGATTGAACGATGCAATGCAATATGATCAGGGTTATTGCTTAAGGGAAAACCGCAGTTATGGCTTACCCTTAATATTGCGCCGCAGCATGAAAAACGGGACTCGAAAGTCCCGTTCATTCAAATCGAAAATATTGGATCCGGGGAAATTTTCAGTCCAGCCGGATACGCGCGGCATAGTCCCGCAGCACTTCGATGCCCGGATCCTTGCGCGGCCAGATCAGGCCCACGCCATCGTCCTCGTGCCGTGGCAGCACGTGGATGTGGGCATGCGGCACGGTCTGCCAGCCGGCAGGCCGGTTGGCCTGCAGCAGCGTCAGGCCTTCGGGCCGGAACGCGGCCTGGACGGCCCGCGCCACGCGGTGAGCCAGGCGCATCATTTCAGCCGCCAGATCCTCGTCCATGTCGAGCAGAGTGGCGTAAGGCTCACAGGTCGCCACCAGCACTTGACCGGGATTCAGCTGGCCGGCGTCCATGAAGGCGAACACGCGGTCGTCGCGGTGGACGATGGCGGCCGGAATCTCGCCGGCCAGGATTCGGGTGAAGACGGTTTCCATAGGGATGCGCGCTCCGGAAAAGCCCGTGACCGGGCCGGAATGGGGTCTGGCCACGGTAGCACACCCGGCCCGGCCTAGGCGGCGGGCGGCGTGCCGAGGTCCTGTTCGACCGCGAAGCAGGCCACCCGCCGCCCGCCTTGCGGCAACAGAGAAGGGGGCCGCTCGCGGCACACCGGCATGACCCTGTGGCATCGGGAACTGAACGGACAACCGGGCGGCGGGTTCAGCGGACTGGGCAATTCCCCCGACAGCTTGATGCGTTCGCGCCGGGCCGCGTCGTTCAGACGCGGCGTGGCCGACAGCAGCGCCTGGGTGTAGGGATGCAGGGGCCGGCCGAAGATCGCTTCCTTCGTGCCCTGCTCGACCACGCGGCCCAGGTACATCACCAGCACCTCGTCGGCCAGGTGTTCGATCACCGACAGATCATGGGAGATGAACACATAGGACAGCCCCAGGTCGCGCTGCAAGTCCTGCATCAGATTCAGCACCTGGGCGCGTACCGACACGTCAAGCGCGGACACGGCTTCGTCGGCCACCAGAATCTCGGGGTCCAGCATCAGGCCCCGGGCGATGGCGATGCGCTGACGCTGGCCGCCGGAGAACATGTGCGGATAACGGCCGTAATGCTCCGGGCGCAGGCCGACCCGTTCCATCATCGCCTGGCCGCGCGCCCGGCGCGCGCGCGCGTCCAGCCTCGTGTTGATCAGCAGAGGCTCTTCCAGGATGTCGCCGATGCGCTTGCGCGGGTTCAGCGAGGCGTAGGGATTCTGGAAGATGATCTGGATCTTGCTGCGACGCAGCTTCGCCAGGGCGGGGTCTGAACTGGACACGTCCTGCCCCCGGTACAGCAATTGCCCGGCGGTGGGCGGCTCGATCATGGTCAGCACCCGGGCCAGGGTGGATTTGCCGCAGCCCGATTCACCGACCACCGCCAGCGTGCGGCCAGCCCGCAGGCCGAAGGACACCCCGTCCAGGGCCTTGACGGACTTCGCCGGCTTGAGGAATCCGCCATCCACGGCGTAGTGGCGCTTGAGATCGATGGCCTGCAGGACGCATGGCGGGTCGCCAGCCGCTGGCGTCCCGTGAGAGAGGTTCGGTTGTTCTGTCATGATGCGGACACCTCCTGCGCCGCAGACACCGGCTGGCCGGCGTCATCCAGCGGGGTATGGCATTTCACCTGCCGGCCATCGTCCGGCCCGGCCAGTTCCGGCTCGCGGACGCGGCACAGGTCCGTGGCGTAAGGACAGCGCGGGCTGAGCAGACAGCCCTCGGGCCGGTCGTAGCGGCCCGGGACCACGCCCTGCAGCGACACCAGGCGCTCGGCGCCCTGGGAAAATTCCGGCAGCGCCCGCAGCAGCGCCTGGGTGTAAGGATGGCGCGGATGACGGAAGATGTCCGACGCGGGGCCGGACTCCACCAACTGGCCGGCGTACATGACCAGGATGCGGTCGGCGGCCTCGGCCACCAGGGCCAGGTCGTGGGTGATCAGCACCAGCCCCAGGCCCTGGCTGCGTTGCAGCGACAGCAGCAGGTCCATGATCTGGGCCTGGATGGTCACGTCCAGGGCCGTGGTCGGCTCATCGGCGATCAGCAGGCGCGGCTTGCAGGCGATCGCCATGGCGATCATGACGCGCTGGCTCATGCCGCCCGACAACTGGTGCGGATAGGCCCCCAGGCGCGATTCCGGATCGGGAATGCCGACCTGGTCCAGCAGTTCGATCACCCGGGACCGCAGCGCGCGCCGCGAACCGCCGCCATGGGCGCGCAGGGCCTCGGCGACCTGGTATTCCACCGTATAACAAGGATTCAGGCTGGTCATCGGATCCTGGAAGATCATCGAGACCTCGGACCCGATCAGCGAACGGCGCCGCTTTTCCGGCATGCGCAGCAGATCCTGGCCATCGAAGCGCAAGGCGTCGGCGTGCACGCGGCCGGGAAAGTCGACCAGCCCCATCAGGGCCAGGGAACTGACGGACTTCCCCGAGCCCGATTCCCCCACCAGGCCGACCACCTCGCCCGCCTCGACACGGTAGCTGATGCGGTCCACGGCCTTGAAGGGCGCGGCTTCGTCGCCGAAATGCACGGACAGATTCTGGATTTCGAGCATGATCACACTTTCAGACGCGGATCGAGGGCGTCGCGCAGGCCGTCGCCCGTCAGGTTGAAGGCCAGCACGGCCAGCAGAATGGCCAGGCCCGGAAAAGTCACGACCCACCAGGCGCTCTGCGCGAACTGCAGCACATTGGCCAGCATGGTGCCCCATTCCGGAGTCGGCGGCTGCGCGCCCATGCCCAGGAATCCCAACGCGGCCATGTCCAGGATGGCGTTGGAAAAACCCAGGGACGCCTGCACGATGAGCGGCGCCAGGCAATTGGGCAGGATATTGATGAACATCTGCCTCCAGGCGCCCGCACCCACCACGCGCGAGGCGATCACGTAGTCGCAGGTCATTTCGCGCAGCACCGCCGCGCGCGTCAGGCGGACATAGTGCGGCAGCGCCACGAAGCTGAGCGCCAGGGACGCGTTGACGATCGACGGCCCGAAGATGGCCACCAGCACCAGCGCCATCAGCAGGCTGGGCAGCGCCAGCATGATGTCCACCAGGCGCATGATGGCGATGTCGACGATGCCGCCCATATAGCCCGCGATGACGCCGAAGAAAATACCCAGGGCCAGCGACACGCTGACCACCAGGAACCCCACCAGCAGCGACAGGCGCGCGCCATGGATCAGGCGCGACAGGATGTCGCGGCCCACGTCGTCGGTGCCCAGGACAAAGCGCCAGGAACCGCCGTCCAGCCAGGCGGGCGGTTGCAGCAGGGCGTCGCGGTATTGCGTGGAGGGATCGTGCGGCGCGATCCACCCGGCGAAGATCGCGATCAGCAGCATGGCCACGATGTAATACAGGCCGATCAGCGCCCCGCGGTTGCGGCGGAAGTCCTGCCAGAAGGATTTGAACGGCCCCGGCGGTGCCGGAACAGTCGCGGTCGCGGTCGTGGACATGTCAGTTCCTCCCCCGGCGATGGCGGATGCGCGGATCGGCCAGTCCGTACAGGATATCGACGCACATGTTGACGATGATGATGAGGGTGGCGACCATCAGCACGCCCCCCTGGACGACCGGATAGTCGCGCTGCTGCAGCCCGTAGATCAGCCAGCGCCCGACACCCGGCCAGGAAAAGATGGTTTCAGTCAGGATCGCCCCGACCATCAGCACGCCGACCTGCAGCCCGATCACCGTCAGCACCGGCAGCAGGGCGTTGCGCAGTGCATGCACCACGACCACCCGCGTGCGCGACAGGCCCTTGGCCCGCGCGGTGCGGATGTAGTCCTCGTTCAGCACTTCCAGCATCGAGGAGCGCGTCATGCGCACGATCACCGCCAGCGGGATCGTCGCCAGCACGAAAGAAGGCAACAGGATGTGGTGCAAGGCGTCGAGGAAATTGCCTTCCTCGCCGAAGAGCAGCGTGTCGATCAGCATGAAGCCGGTCAAGGGATTGTCGGGATCCAGGAACACCGCCGCGCTGACGCGCCCGGAGACCGGCATCAGGTCCAGTTGCACGGATACCAGCATGATCAGCATCAGGCCCCACCAGAACACCGGCATGGAGTAGCCGGTCAAGGCGGCCGTGATGGCGGCATGATCGAAGAACGAGCCGCGCTTGACGGCGGCCAGCACCCCCACCGGGATGCCGATCAGCAGGGCGATCGCCATCGCGAAAACGCTGAGTTCCAGCGTCGCCTGGAAGCGCGGCACGAATTCGGACCAGATCGGTTCGCGGGTGGTCAGCGAGGTGCCCAGGTCGCCGTGCAGCACGCCCCAGACGTAATGGCCATACTGGGTCCACAGCGGCTGATCCAGGCCCAGCTGGGCCATCATGGCCGCGTGGCGCTCGGGCGACAGGCCGCGCTCGCCCGCCATGATCATCACCGGGTCGCCGGGAATGAGGTGGATGAACGCGAAAGTCAGCAGCGTGATGCCGATGAACGTCGGGATGGCCAGCCCGACGCGTTTGAGAATGAAGGAAAGCATGGCGCGTACGCATCCCCCCGGAAACGGAAGGATCGGATGAGGAATGGCGATCCGCGCCACGGCGGGCCCGCCATGCGGGCGCCGGGACGCGGATCGCGCGGATCGGCTGTGACTTACTTGCCGAGGCTGACGTGGTCGAAGATGTGGCGGCCCACGGGCGACACGGTGTAGCCCTTGACTTCCTTGCGCAATGGTTCGAACACCGTGGAGTGCGCGATCATGACGGCCGGTGCCTGCTCATGCATCACGACCTGGGCCTGCTTGTAGAGTTCGACGCGCTTGGCGTGGTCGGACGTGGCGCGTGCGGGTTGGATCAGGTCTTCGAAGGGCTTGTAGCACCAGCGTGAATAGTTCGACCCGTTCTGCACGGCGGTGCAGCTGAACAGCGTGGCCAGGAAGTTGTCCGGGTCGCCGTTGTCGCCCGTCCAGCCGATCAGCATGGTCTGGTGTTCGCCGTTTTTGGCGCGCTTCAGGTATTCACCCCATTCGTAGGTGACGATTTTCGCCTTCACGCCTATCTGTGCCCAATCGGACTGGATCATTTCGGCCATGCGGCGGGCGTTCGGGTTGTAGGGACGCTGCACAGGCATGGCCCACAGGTCGGTCTCGAAGCCGTTGGGGTAGCCGGCTTCGGCCAGCAGGGCTTTGGCCTTGGCGATGTCGTGCGGCCAATCCTGCACGGCGTCGTTATAGCTCCACATGGTGGGCGGCAGCAGGTTCTTTGCCGGCTGGCCAGCGCCCTGGAAGACCGCCTTGATGATGGCGGGCTTGTCGATGGCCATGGACAGGGCCTGGCGCACCTTTGCGTCGGTGAAGGGTTTCTTCTGGGTGTTGAACGACAGGTAGCCCACGTTCAGGCCGGCCTGTTCCAGCAGCTGGATGTCTTTGTTCTTGCGGATGGATTCCAGGTCGGCCGGATTCGGGTAGGGCAGGGACTGACATTCGTTTTTCTGCAGCTTGGCATAGCGCACGGATGCATCCGGCGTGATGGCGAAGACCAGGCGGTCGATCTTCGTCTTGTCGCCCCAGTACGCCGTGTTGGCCTTGTACAGGATGCGGGCGTCTTTCTGGTAGGTGACGAATTCGAAAGGCCCGGTGCCGATGGGGTCGGTATCGACCTTGGTCGGGGTGTTGGCCTTCATCATGGCGTTGGCGTATTCAGCCGACTGGATGGACGCGAAATCCATACCCAGGTTGGCGATGAAGGGGGCTTCGGGGCGCGTCAGCACAAAGCGCACGGTCTGGTCGTCGACCTTTTCGATCTTGTCGATCAGCTTGTCCATGCCCATGCCGACGAAGTACTGGTATGAGCCGTTCGAGACTTTGTGATACGGATGATTGGCGTCTTTTTGGCGCAGGAAGGAAAACAGCACGTCGTCCGCGTTGAAATCGCGGGTGGGCTTGAACAGCTTGCTGGAATGGAATTTCACGCCCTTGCGCAGGTGAAGGGTGTAGGTTTTGCCGTCTTCGCTGACGTCCCAGGACTGTGCCAGGCCAGGAACTATTTCGGTGGAGCCGGCCTTGAATTCGACCAGGCGGTCGAAGACCGGATGCGTGGCGTCGTTGGTCGTGCCGGACGTGAAGAACGCCGCGTTGAAGCCTTCTGGCGAGCCCTCGGAACAGTAGACATAGGTGGATGCGGCCTGCGCCGAGCCGACTGCCAGGGTCATGGAAATCAGGGACAGCCCCAAGGATCGCTTGGAAATCATGATTATCACCTCGCATGGTATGCGTGAATCTGCGAGAACATAGCATGAAACGTTGTTTGAACTGTAGTGCTCGGGCATCAAGGATTACCCGGATGAACGACCGCGCAATTTTCCAAAAAAAGGTGCGGCGATTGATGCTTGAAGTTTTTTCGAAACAGGGGCGGGGTTGGGGTCAGGGCGGGAGGGCCGCGCGACCAGGCACCGGCCAGGCGGATCACCCGCCAGTGAGTCTTGTCGGTGCAAACCCTGCTGCGCGATAATGTCCATTTGACCCCACTCGATGGACTGCGGGGGTGGCATATCCCCGATAATGGCAGCCACATCGTTCAATACAGGATTCACCACCATGGCCTCAGTCAACAAAGTCATTCTCGTCGGCAACCTGGGGCGCGATCCCGAGGTCCGCTACAGCCCGGATGGCGCGGCGATCTGCAATGTGTCGATCGCGACCACCAGCACCTGGAAGGACAAGGCATCCGGCGAGCGCCGCGAGGAAACCGAATGGCACCGCGTGGTGTTCTACAACCGCCTGGCTGAAATCGCCGGCGAATACCTGCGCAAAGGCCGGTCCGTCTACGTGGAAGGCCGCCTGAAGACGCGCAAATGGCAGGACAAGGAAACCGGCGCCGACCGCTACAGCACCGAAATCGTCGCCGACCAGATGCAGATGCTGGGCGGGCGCGAAGGCGGCGACACGGCCGGTGGTGGTGACGATGCGGGCGGTTTCTCGCAGGCCCCGGCGCGCCGTGCCCCGCAGCAGCAGCGCCCGGCCGCCCCGGCCGCGGCCCCGGCCAGCAACATGGCCGACATGGACGACGATATTCCGTTCTAGAACCTACTTTGTTAGGTTTTGTGGGTATCAAGCCCGCTCTCCCTCTGGGAGGCGGGTTTTTCTTCACCCATATCTTTCTTGTGTTGTCGCTGTGTTTTGCATCAACTACTACTGTGCAAGAACGGTGGGTTAATGGCTACAAATCGGCCAGGATATACATTTAATAAATATCTGCCTATCATTAAGTGTTTTATGGCAAGTGTCAGGAGGACTTTTACCATGAACCAGACCATTGACACGGCTACGGCGCGGCGCATGGCCGAGGCGGGCACCATCCGGGGCGTCTCGATCATCGGCCAGCCTGGCGGCTGGAGCGTCATGCTAAAGACCGGCGTCCACGAAAAGCCGCTGGGCGGCCAGAAAACCGACCGACCGCGCATCTGGCGCAGCTTGGACACGCTTACCGAGTACCTGCGAAAGGATTTGTCCATCGTGCACATCGACAGCGTGGACGCCTCACACTACAGCAATGCTGACGTGCATCGGCTTGGTCGGCCTGATGCGGCCGCACGGCTGAAGCGTACCTACGAAGCTGCCGCTTACGATGCGTGGTTTCGTGCCCAGGTCGACGCCGGCATCAAGGAAGCCGACGATCCGGCCACGAAGTGGGTTGGTCATGAGGAAGCCATGGCTGGCATGTATAAGCACCTAGATCAACTGGAGGCCCGCGCCAGAGGCAAAAATTGAGGATTGAGTGGCTGCCCGGGGCCGATGCCACGCGGGATGACCAGCTCACGTACATCGCGCAGGACAGCATCCAGGCAGCGCGGGATGTCGCCGCGCAGATCGATCGCCAGGTCGGCCAGCTGGCACAGTTTCCAGAGTTGGGGCGGGCTGGACGGAGGCGCGGCACCCGCGAGCTGGTCATTAGCGGCAAGTCGCTGCTGGTGGTCTACCGGGTGCGGCCGCAGTTGGCCAGGATCGAAATCATCCGTGTGCTGCATACCTCGCAGCAGTGGCCGCCAGGCGAAACCCCGTGAACCTTGTGCGTAAGTGTTGCTATGTTCCGCGCCCTGCGATGCATCTATTACACTGTATATAAAAACAGTAATCTATGCTCCTGTCATGCCTGTCATGCCTGTCAACGCCCTCCGCCCCGAATCGATCCACCCGTCCCTGTGGCGGGCGTCGCAGTTGGCGCGGGGGTGCGCTTCGGGCGTGGATACCGGCCATGCGGCGCTGTCGGCCGAATTGCCGGGCCGCGGCTGGCCAGCCGGGTGCCTGATCGAATTGCTGTTGCCGCAGTCCGGCATCGGCGAACTGCGGCTGTTGCTGCCCGTGCTGCGCCGATCCATCCTGCTGATCCAGCCGCCGTATCGGTTGCAGCCTTTGGCGCTGTCCTGGTGGGGGGTGGATCCCGGCCGTGTGATCCTGCTGCAGGCGCCGCGTGGGGTGGATGCCTGCTGGGCGGCCGAACAGGCGCTGCGAGCGGGTACCTGTGATGTGGTCCTGTTGTGGCAGCCAGTCCCCGTGCGCTCCGATGTTCTGCGGCGCCTGAATCTGGCGGCTCAAGCAGGGTCGGCCTTGTTTTTCATGTTTCGCCCATCTGTCGAGGCGGACCAGCCGTCGCCTGCGCCGTTACGTTTAGCGCTGGCGCCCGCGCATGATGGCGTGGCGGTCACCTTCGTCAAACGCCATGGTCCCCCACGCGATGGCCCGCTGTTCGTGCCGCTGATGCCTTCGCCCATTTTGCTGGATCAGCCTGCCAGGCCGGATCAGCGCGCATCGGCCTTTGATCCGCCACCGTGGATCCCTGCCGCAGTCGATGGAATGCGCTGGCCTGGACCCGGTGAGACGGCCGAATCACCGGCTGTCGTTGAACGTGGCGTGGACGATATTTGGTAGGGCCTTGCCACTCGGATGATGTACTAATACTGTATATTAATACAGTAAAATGCCGAGCTTCGTCTACCTGCTATATCCATCATGTCCGTCTGGATCGGCGTTCATCCGCCCTCATCCGTTCCAAGCCCGCCTGCGTTGCATCTAGCACAGCCGATGTCGACAGTGGCAGGAACATCCGCCGATGCCGTTACGGATCAGGATGCTTCCGTCCTGGCCATCGCCAGCGCCTTGCTGCGGTTTACGCCAATGCTGGCGATCGCCCCCGAATCCGTCATCCTGATGGATGTCACGGCCAGCCTGCGGCTGTTTGGCGGCATTCGTGCCCTGCGGGTGCAGATGCGCCGAGTCCTGGCCATGTTTGTCCAGGCCGATGAGGCGTCAAGCGCAGTGACGGCAACAACAACAGTCATGCCGATCGTCGCAGTCGCGGCCAGCGGCCCCGCCGCCTGGATGCTGGCCCGCAGCGGGCAGGGTGGCAGCGCGCTTACAGCCCGATCCCTGCGGCGCGCCCTGGCTCGGGTGCCGCTGGGCGTGTCGCCGCCCGCGCGGCCCTTCGCCGACTGGTTCCGGGAACTGGGCTGCGTGACTCTGGCCGATCTGCGGCGCCTGCCGCGCATTGGCCTGAAAAAGCGTTGCAGCCCGGCCTTGCTGGACTGGCTGGATCAGCTCGATGATGGCTGTGCGCGCTACCGCTGGCTGGAATTGCCGCCGACGTTCGATGCCGGGCTGGAATTGCCCGATCACGTCGAGCACGCACCGGCCTTGCAATGGGCCGTGCAGCGCCTGATCCTGCAGTTGTGCGGCTGGCTGGCCGCGCGCCAGCAGGATGCGGCCGCATTCACGCTATGGCTGGGGCATGATCGCTACAGGGTTGCTCCGTGGCTGCGGGATCCTTCCACGCGCGATCGGGCACATAGCCACTCCACCCGTGCCGAGCCGGATCCGGCAGCCGGCACACGGCTCGACATCGTGCTGGGCGAACCTGGCCGGGATCCTGATGCCATGACTCGACTGGCACAGGAACGGCTGAATCGCCTGACGCTGGCGGCGTCCGTCATCAGCGTGCGCCTGCAGGTCTCGCAGTTGCGGGCGGCGCGGGCTCCCAGCCTGGATCTGTTCCCGGAACCCGGCGGCACGCCGCAGGATCACGCCCAGCTGCTGGCATTGCTGGCCGCCCGTCTGGGGGCCGATCATGTGCTGGTGGCGGCGCCCCAGGCCGATCATCGGCCGGAATGGGCTGCCCGCTGGATTCCTCTGGATCCATCCAGGCTGCACATGCCGTGCACGCCTGACGGCGCACCGGCCTCCAGAACGCATCACGCGGTGTTCATGAATCCCTTGGGGCAATCCGGCTTGGCCGAACCGCACGCCGGAAGCCCCCGCGACACAGCATGGCAGCCTGGCGGGTGGGGGAACAATCCCCTGCCGCGCCCCGCCTGGCTGCTGGATGCCCCCGTGCCGCTGGCAATGCGCGGGCATCGCCCCTGTTACGGCACGCCCTTGCGCCTGGTCTCACCCGCCGAACGGCTGGACTGCGGCTGGCAGGATGGCTATCCCATCATCCGCGACTATTTCGTCGCCGAAGATGCAACCGGCATCTGCTACTGGATCTTCCGCCTGGGAATGCCAAGACCCATGCCGAACCCGAACCCGGACCCGAACCCGGGCTCGGCGCAGGCCCCAGCGCCGGCTCCCGCCCCGGATGCAGGCGAACCGCACTGGTATTTGCATGGGCTCTTTGGATAAACGCAAACATGCCAGGGGGCTGGCCCCTGGCGGGCGTCCGGATTCGGGACAGGCTTTGCCCGCCTACGCCGAACTGCAATGCGCCAGCAATTTTTCCTTCCTGACCGGGGCATCCACGGCCGAGGAACTGGTCGCCCGCGCCGCCCGGCTGGGCTACGCCGCCCTGGCGATCACGGATGAGTGCTCGCTGGCCGGTGTCGTGCGGGCGCACGTCGCGGCGAAGGCAGCCGGCCTGCCACTGATCGTCGGGGCCGCATTCCGGCTATCCGCCGCGCCGACGTGGGCGGATGACGACGCGTGCCAGGCCAACACCGCCATCACGCTCACCGCCCTGGCCATGCACCGTGACGGCTACGGCAATCTGTGCGAACTGGTGTCCCTGGGGCGCATGCGCAGCCCCAAGGGCGGCTACCACCTGTCCGCGCGGGATCTGGATGCCCCGGATCCGTCATTCGCCCATCTGCGCTGCCTGCCGGGCTGCTGGGTGATCCTGTCGCCCGATTACCCTGCGGACGAAGCCCGGCTGGCAGGCCGGATCCGATGGGCTGCGGCGACGTTCGGCGACCGGCTGCGCATCGCCCTGACCCTGCACGCCCGCGCGCTGGACGACATCCATCGCGGCCGGGTGCTGCGCGTGGCGGCCCGGTTTGGCGTCCCCGTCGTCGCCACCGGTTGGCCCGTGATGCACGCGCGCTCGCGCAAGCCCCTGCAGGACGTGATGACCGCCATCCGCCTGGGTAAGACCGTGCATGAATGCGGCTACGCCCTGCAGCCCAATGCCGAACGCCACCTGCGTAGTCGGCTGCGTCTGGCCAATCTGTATCCGGCGGACACCTTGGCGGAAACCGTGCGCGTGGCGCAGCGCTGCCGTTTTTCCCTGGATCAGCTGCGCTACGAATATCCCGACGAACTGGTGCCAAAGCATCAGACGCCTGCGACCTATCTGCGTCAGGAAACCCTGGCGGGCGCGCAGCGCCGCTTTCCGGATGGCATCCCGCCCGCTGTGCGGGAACAGATCGACCACGAACTGGAATTGATTGCCGATCTGCGTTACGAGGCCTACTTCCTGACGGTCCACGATATTGTCCGTTTCGCCCGCAGCCAGAACATCCTGTGCCAGGGGCGGGGCTCGGCGGCCAATTCGGCTGTGTGCTATTGCCTGGGCATCACCGAGGTCGATCCGGCACGATCGAACCTGCTGTTCGAGCGTTTCATCAGCAAGGAACGCAACGAACCGCCTGACATCGACGTGGATTTCGAACATCAGCGCCGGGAAGAGGTCATGCAGTACCTTTACGCAAAATACGGCCGCGACCGGGCGGCGCTGACGGCGGCGGTGGCCACGTACCGGCCGCGTGGCGCCCTGCGCGAGGCGGGCAAGGCACTGGGTGTGGATCCCGGCGTCATTGATCGGGTGGCCCGCGCCCATCGCTGGTTCGATTCCCGCACCGATCTGCTGCAGCGTTTTGCCGACGCGGGGCTCGACCCGCAGGCGCCGCTCAACCGCCAGTGGGCGGCGTTCGCGGTGCAACTGCTGGGTTATCCGCGTCATCTGTCGCAGCATTCGGGCGGCTTCGTGATCAGCCGCGGCAGGCTGACCCGGCTGGTGCCGGTGGAAAACGCCGCCATGGATGGCCGCACCATCATCCAGTGGGACAAGGATGACATCGAGGCCCTGGGCATCCTGAAGATCGACGTCCTGGCGCTGGGCATGCTGTCCATGCTGCATCGCGCCCTGGACCTGATGGCTGAAAGGCATGGCCGGCCCTTTGCGCTGCGGGATATCCCGCCCGAAGACCCCGCCACGTACGACATGCTCAGCCGGGGCGACAGCATGGGTGTGTTCCAGGTGGAATCCCGTGCCCAGATGGCCATGCTGCCGCGTCTGCGCCCGCAGTGTTTCTATGATCTGGTGATCGAAGTCGCCATCGTGCGCCCCGGCCCCATGCAAGGCGGCATGGTCCATCCCTATCTGCGTCGCCGCCAGGGGCTGGAGCCGGTCACCTTTCCGTCCAGGGGGATGGAGCAGGCGCTGGCCCGCACGCTGGGTGTGCCGATTTTCCAGGAACAGGTCATGCAGGTCGCCATGCTGGCGGCCGGCTATTCGGCGGGCGAGGCCGACCAACTGCGCCGTGCCATGGCCGCCTGGAAACGCCACGGCAACATGGACGTCCACCACGACCGCCTGGTCAGCGGCATGTTGATGCGCGGTTACGACCGCGACTTTGCCGAGAGCATCTTTGCCCAGATCCGGGGTTTTGGCGAATATGGCTTTCCCGAAAGCCATGCGGCCAGTTTCGCGTTGCTGGCTTATGCCAGCGCCTGGCTGCGCCGCCATGAACCGGCCGTTTTTCTAGCGGCGCTGCTCAACAGCCAGCCCATGGGCTTCTATACCCCGTCCCAACTGGTGCAGGATGCGCAGCGGCGCGGAGTGCGCGTGCTGCCGGTGGACGTCACCATCAGCGATTGGGACAGCGGGCTGGACCGCATGGACGGGGCTCGTGATACGCGGATGGAAACCGTGCGCCTGGGGATCTCTCTCATCAGCGGCATGAATCGCGATGCCGCCGAGCGTATCGTCCATGCCCGGTCCGCGCAGCCTTTCGCGGACGTGGCCGATCTGGCCCACCGGGCACGGCTGGAGCGCCACGACCTGCAGGCGCTGGCGCGGGCCGGCGCCTTGCGCGTCCTGGCCGGCGGCAACCGGCGTGCCGCCCTGTGGCAGGCGGCCGCCGCCGTCCCGGATCGGGATCTGCTGCGTGGCATCACCCGGGATGATGTGGTGCCCGTGCTGCCGCGCGCTTCGGAAGGTCAGGAGATCGCCACCGATTACCGCGCCCTGGGCCTGACCCTGGGGCGCCACCCCCTGGCCCTGCTGCGCGACCGTTTGCGGGCCGACCATCTGCTGTCCGCCGCCCAGCTGGCCAGGTTGCGCAACCGCCAACTGGCGCGTGCCTGCGGCCTGGTGACGGTGCGCCAGCGCCCCGGCACGGCCAAGGGCGTGCTGTTCATGACCCTGGAAGATGAGACAGGGACTGTCAATGTCATTGTCTGGCCGGATATGTTCACGCGATACCGGCACGAAGCGCTGAACGCGCCCCTGCTGGCCGTCTACGGCGTCTGGCAGACCGACGGTCAGGTCAGCCACCTGGTCGCCCGGCGGCTGGCGGACCGCAGCACCCTGCTGATGTCGTTGTTCGACGGCCTGCCGGTGCCATCGCGGGATTTCTGCTGAACCTGGCGGACCGCTGCGCGATCGTGGCACCCGCCGTGCCTCTTGTCCTGGCCGCCGCCAGTGGGCATAATCTTCCACATTGTCTATACAAATACAAGCCAAGGTGATTCCGTATGCCGTATCTCCCCGAACCCGGCGTCCGCCCACACGGCCGCGTCTTGTGGAAGAACCTGCGCATTGTGCCGTCCGGCTGGCGGTCCGGGCTGGTGCCGCTGTGCGACCTGGCGGTCGAGGACCAGCGCATCGTCTGGCTGGGGGCGGCGGGCCAGGCGCCGACCGGTTTTCAGGCTGCGTTGCAGCATGACCTGGGTGGCGCGCTGGTCACGCCGGGGTTGATCGACTGCCATACCCACCTGGTTCATGGCGGCCAGCGGGCCAATGAATTCGCGCTGCGCCTGGCCGGTGCCAGCTACGAGGACATCGCCCGCCAGGGCGGGGGCATCGTGTCCAGCGTGCGGGCCACACGGGCGGCCGACGAGGACACCCTGTTCCAGCAGGCGCTCAAGCGCCTGGACGCCCTGCGGGCCGAAGGCGTGACCGCCATCGAGATCAAATCCGGCTACGGCCTGGACCTGGACACCGAACGCAAGATGCTGCGCGTCGCCCGGCGCCTGGGGGAAGCGCGGCCCGTCACGGTGCGCACCACCTTCCTGGGGGCGCATGCCCTGCCGCCCGAGTACGCGGGCCGCGCCGACGACTACATCGATCTGGTGTGCAACGTCATGCTGCCGGCTCTGGATGACGAGGGCCTGGTCGATGCGGTGGATGTGTTCTGCGAGAACATCGGTTTCAGCCTGGCGCAGTCCGAACGCGTGCTGCAGGCCGCCACGCGGCGCGGCCTGGCGGTGAAAATGCACGCCGAACAGCTGTCCCTGATAGGCGGCGCGGCCCTGGCCGCCCGCTACGGGGCCTTGTCGGCCGACCATCTGGAATGGCTGGACGATGCGGGCGTCCAGGCCATGCGTCAGGCCGGCATGGTGGCCGTGCTGCTGCCCGGCGCCTACTACTTCCTGCGCGACACCCATGTGCCGCCCATCGATCTGCTGCGTCGCCACGGCGTGCCCATCGCGCTGGCCACCGACTGCAATCCCGGCACTTCGCCCGCCACATCCCTGCTGCTGATGCTGAACATGGCCTGCACGCTGTTCCGGATGACGGTGGCCGAGGCCCTGGACGGCGTCACCAGCCACGCCGCCGACGCCCTGGGCTGCGTGGGCGTCAGTGGGCGCCTGGCCGTCGGTCATCCGGCCGACTTCGCGGTCTGGGACATCGACAGCCCAGCGGAACTGGCCTACTGGATGGGCCTGCCGCGCTGCCGGATGTCCGTGCGTCAGGGCAACACCGCCTTCCAGTCCACCCGGTAGCTGCCTTCCAGCACCCGGCGCCCGACGATGTCCAGGTCGGGGGCCAGCAGGCGGTCGCGCTCGTAGAACGGCACATCCCGGCGGATCTTCCGGTGCAGCGCCTGCAGCGGGGCCGATGTCGTCAGCGGGGCGTGGAAATCGATGCCCTGGGCCGCGCACAGCAGTTCGATGCCGATGATGTGCGCCGTGTTGCTGGCCATATCGGCCAGCCGCCGGGCGGCGAACGTCGCCATGCTGACGTGGTCTTCCTGGTTGGCTGACGTGGGCAGGCTGTCCACGCTGGCGGGGTGCGCCAGCGACTTGTTTTCAGACGCCAGCGCGGCGGCGGTCACGTGGGCGATCATGAAGCCGGAATTCAACCCCGGTTCCGGCACCAGAAACGGCGGCAGGCCTGAAATGCTGGCGTCGATCAAAAGCGCCACGCGGCGTTCCGCCAGGCCGCCGATCTCCGCAATCGCCAGCGCCAGGATGTCGGCGGCGAACGCGATCGGCTCGGCGTGGAAATTGCCGCCCGAAATCACCTGGGCCGGCTGCCCGTCGCGCCCCGGGAACACCAGCGGATTGTCTGTCACGGCATTGGCTTCGGTCAGCAGCGTGCGCGAGACCTGGCCCATCAGGTCGTGGATGGCGCCCATCACCTGGGGCTGGCAGCGCAGGCTGTAGGGGTCCTGCACCTTGTTGTCCGACACCAGGTGCGAGGCCCGGATCGCGCTGCCAGCGAGCAGCGCGCGGTAGCGGCGGGCGACCTCGATCTGCCCTGGCTGGCCGCGGATTTCGTGCACGCGCGGATCGAACGGCGCATCGCTGCCCTTGGCGGCGTCGATGCTCAGCGCCCCGGCCAGCACCGCGCTGTCGAACAGGTGTTCCGCCAGGAACAGCCCGTGCAGCGCCAGGGCGGTGGACACCTGGGTGCCGTTGATCAATGCCAGGCCTTCCTTGGCCGCCAGGTGGATGGGGGCGATGCCCGCTCGCGCCAGCGCCTGTTGCGCCGGCAGCCACTGGCCTTTGCACAGCAGGCGGCCTTCGCCCAGCAGCGCCAGCGTCATGTGCGCCAGGGGCGCCAGATCGCCCGAGGCGCCCACCGAGCCCTTTTCGGGGATGTGCGGGATCAGGCCGGCATTGAAGACCTGCATCAGCGTCCTGACCACGCTGGACCGGATGCCCGAATAGCCGCGCGCCAGGCTGGCGACCTTCATCGCCATCAGCAGGCGCGCCACGCGGGCGTCCAGCGGGTCGCCCACTCCCACGGCATGCGACAGGATCAGATTGCGCTGCAAGGCCTGCAACTGGTCGTCGGGGATGTGCGTCTGCGCCAGTTTGCCGAAGCCCGTATTGATGCCGTAGGCCGGAACGCCCCGGTCGATGATGGCCTGCACGATGGCGGCCGAGGCATCCATGTCGCGCACGGCCTGTTCGGGCAGCGCCAGCTGCACCTTTCCCAGCCAGATCTGGCGTAGTGCGTCCATGTCCAGCTTCCCGGGCTGCAAGGTCAAAGTCGTCGTCATGGATATTCGCTCGAAGAAATTCGATCATCAGCACAGAGGCTGTCGGGGAAAGAGCCGCGGGCGCGCGCGTCTACGAAATCATCGGCAGATTCAGGCCGAAATCCCGCGCGGTCTGGATGGCCAGTTCATAACCCGCATCGGCATGGCGCATCACACCGGTGCCGCAGTCGTTGATCAGCACACGTTCCAGTCGGCGGGCGGCGGCGTCCGTGCCATCGGCCACGATCACCATGCCGGCGTGCTGGCTGTAGCCCATGCCGACCCCGCCGCCATGGTGAAACGACACCCAGCTGGCCCCGCCGGCCGTGTTCAGCAGCGCGTTCAGCAAGGGCCAGTCGGACACGGCGTCCGTGCCGTCGCGCATGGCCTCGGTTTCGCGGTTGGGGCTGGCGACCGAGCCCGTATCCAGGTGGTCGCGGCCGATCACGATGGGGGCCTTCAGTTCGCCCGAGCGCACCATCTCGTTGAAGGCCAGCCCGGCGCGGTGGCGTTCGCCCAGGCCCAGCCAGCAGATGCGCGCCGGCAGCCCCTGGAAGGCGATGCGCTCGCGCGCCATGTCCAGCCACTGGATCATGTGGTGATTGTCGGGGAACAGTTCCTTCAGTTTGCGGTCGGTCGCGTAGATGTCTTCCGGGTCGCCCGACAGCGCCACCCAGCGAAACGGCCCCTTGCCCTCGCAGAACAGCGGGCGGATGTAGGCCGGCACGAAACCCGGAAAATCGAAGGCGTCGGTGATGCCTTCGTCGTAGGCCACCTGGCGGATGTTGTTGCCATAGTCCACCGTGGGGACGCCCATGGCGTGCAGGTCCAGCATGGCCTGCACGTGGCGGGCGCAGGATTGCGCCGCCTCGGCCCGCAGGCGCGTATGCTGGGTCGGGTCGCGCTGGGCGGCCTGCCATTGTTCTACCGTCCAGCCCGACGGCAGGTAGCCGTGGATGAGGTCATGGGCGGATGTCTGGTCCGTCACCAGGTCGGGACGCGGGCCGCCCGTCTGGGCGCGGCGGGCCAGTTCCGGCAGGACGTCGGCCGCATTGCCCAGCAGGCCGATGGACACGGCTTCCTTGCGGCGCGTGTGTTCGGCGATCATGGTCAGGGCCTCGTTCAGGTCGCGGGCCTGCCTGTCCAGGTAGCGCGTGCGCAGTCGGAAATCGATGTGCGACTGCTGGCATTCGATGGTCAGCGAGCAGGCCCCGGCAAAGGTCGCCGCCAGTGGCTGCGCCCCGCCCATGCCGCCCAGGCCCGCCGTCACGATCCAGCGCCCCGCGAACGAGCCGTCGAAATGCTGGCGGGCGGCCTCGGCAAAGGTCTCGTAGGTGCCCTGCACAATGCCCTGGCTGCCGATGTAGATCCAGCTGCCGGCCGTCATCTGCCCATACATGAACAGGCCCGCCTGGTCCAGTTCATTGAATTTTTCCCAGGTGGCCCATTTGGGGACCAGGTTGGAATTGGCCAGCAACACGCGCGGCGCATCCGCATGGGTTTTGAAGACGCCCACCGGCTTGCCCGATTGCACCAGCAGGGTCTCGTCTTCCCCCAGTTTGCGCAGGCTGCCCAGGATGGCGTCGTAGCAGGCCCAGTTGCGCGCCGCGCGGCCGATGCCGCCGTACACCACCAGATGTTTCGGGTTTTCCGCCACCGCCGGGTCCAGATTGTTCTGGATCATGCGGTAGGCCGCCTCGATCGTCCAGTTGCGGCAATGCAGTTGCGACCCCGTGGGGGCGTGGATTTCGCGGCTGGCGTCATAGCGCGGATCGTCTGCGGGGGAATGGGACACGGTCTGCTCCTGTGCGGAAAATATCAAGCTCGAATGTATATCTGTTTTATTCAAATGTCTATACAAGTTAATCTGGTATACGACATACCGGGTCGCACGCGGCGAGGCCGAACGCGGCCTATCCCGTCCTATTGTTCCCAGAACGCGTTGCGGTCCAGGTAGTTCTGCAGGAATTGCTTCAGCCGTTCATGCTTCACGTGGCGGAACAGTTCCGCCGGTGGACCGCTGGCTGCGATCTTGCCCTGGTCGATGAACAGCACCCGGTCGGCCACCTGCGCGGCAAAGCCCATTTCGTGGGTCACGACCATCATGGTCATGCCATCGCGCGCCAGATCTTTCATCACCTGCAGCACTTCGCCCACCAGTTCCGGGTCCAGGGCGGACGTCGGTTCGTCGAACAGCATGATGTGCGGTTCCATCGCCAGCGCGCGGGCGATGGCCACGCGCTGCTGCTGGCCCCCGGACAGGCGGACCGGATAGCTGTCGGCCTTGTCCGCCAGCCCGACCTTGGCCAGCATGGCGCGGGCCTTGTCGTGCGCCTGGTGGCGCGGCATTTTCTTCACGCGGATCAGGGCTTCGGCGACATTGCCCAGGGCCGTCATATGAGGCCACAGGTTGAAATGCTGGAACACCATGCCCACGTGGCGGCGCACGTCCTTGATCTCGGCGGACGTGGCCTTGCGCCGCCCGGTGTTCTCGTCCACGTAGCCCAGCAGCCGGCCCTCGATCAGCACGTCGCCGGAATCATAGTGCTCCAGGAAGGCCAGCGAGCGCAGCAGCGTGCTCTTGCCTGATCCCGACGGCCCGATGATGCAGATGACTTCGGATTTGCGCACCCCCAGGGAAATGCCATCGAGCACCTGGTTGTCGCCATAATGCTTGGTGATGTCGCGGGTCTCGATCAGCCATTCGCCGCCAGCCGGGGGATTCGTGCGGGGTGTCGTCATGCGGGGGTCCATCCATCAGCGCTGCAGGTAGCGGCTAGCCTTCAGTTCGGCCCAGCCCCCCAGTTTCTGCGTGACGGCGACCAGCATCAGGTAGCACACGCACAGCACCAGGGTAGTTTCGACATAAATGAATTGTTCCGATCCGATCTGCGTCAGCACGGCGGTCAGTTCGGGCACCGTGATGATCGACAGCACGGACGTTTCCTTGCTAAGAATGATGATCATATTGATCAGGGCCGGGGTGATGATCACCAGCATCTGCGGCAGCTGCACGCGCCAGATGGTGCTGATGCGCGACAGGCCCAGGCAGTCGGCGGCCTCGATCTGGCCGTGGGGCACCGACAGAAATCCCGAACGGAAGATCTCGGCGAAATAGGCGCTGCCGTACAGCGCCAGCGACACGACACCCGCGTCCAGCGCCGACAGCGAGACGCCGAAATTCGGCCCGCCGTAGTACAGGACGAACAGCTGCACCAGGAACGGCGTGGTGCGCAGGATTTCGATATAGACCCGCAGTACCGCCCGGATCCAGCGGCCCGTGAACAGCTGCAGCACCGCGATGGCAAACCCCACCACCATGCCCAGCGCCACGGCTCCGACCCAACTGATGATGGTGATGCCAAAGCCATCCAGGATCTGGCCGCCGTATTGCGAGATCAGGGGAAAGTCCAGTGCCATCAGGCTCTCCCGAAACGCTGTTCGGCGTAGTGGCCCAGCACCGACAGCACCCCGTTGATCAGCATGTAGGCCAGCCCCGCGATCAGGTAGGCCTCCAGCGGTCGGAAGGTGCTGGCCGCGACGTTCTGCGCGGTGCGGGTGATTTCCGCCACGCCCACCACCGAGATCAGGGCGGATGCCTTGATCAGCAGGATCATTTCATTGATCAGCGACGGTGTGGTCAGCTTCAGCGCCTGGGGGATCTCGATGCGGATCAGCGTGTGCGCGGACGACAGGCCCACCATCTGCGCGGCCTCGATCTGGCCGCGCGGGATGCCCAGAAAGCCGCCGCGCAGGATCTCGCCCAGATAGGCGCCTTCGCACAGCGAAATGGCGGCAATGGCCGCCACCAGCGGCGACACATTGATCCCCAGGGTGGGCAGGAAGTAGTACGCCAGCATCAGTTGCACCAGCAGCGGCACCCCGCGAAACAGGAAGGTGTACAGATTGCCGCAGCGCCGCAGCCATGCCGATGGCGACAGGCAGGCAGTGACGACCAGGACGGCGACGACGAAGCCCAGCAGCAGCCCGATCACAGAGACGAAAATCGTCATCTGCGAGGCCTGCAGGATCAGGGGCAGGGCGTGCGTGAAGGTGCTGGCATCGAACATGCGGGCTTCCAAAGAAAAGCGGGGCCTGCGCCCCGCGGCGATCGGGCGGTCAGGTCAGGGCGACCGCCCGATGCGACAGGATGGAAACAGACCGGTCAGACGTTGGGGACGAAGTCTGCCGTGGGTACCGGCATTTCCATGCCGAACCATTTTTCCTGCAGCGCCTTCAGGCGGCCATCCTGATGCATGGCCAGGATGACCTTGTCGATGGCGGCGATCAGCGAATCGCTGTCGGCGCCCTTGTGGCCCATGAAGGCGAAATAGACTTTTTTCCCGATGCTGGGCTGAACCACCGCGAACGTGTCGGGGCGTTCCTTTGCGGCCACGGCGATGTTGGTGATCGAATGGCCCACCGCCATGATGCGGCCATTGGCCAGGTCGGCATAGGCCTGGTTGAAGTCCACGTATTCGCGGATTTCAGGCACGGGTTTCAGGGTCTCGGCATAGGCCTTGGTCTGCGCCAGTTGCGAAGATCCGCGCTGGCTGCCGATGATCTTGCCCGCCACCTGTTCGGGCTTGGTGAAATCCTTGTTCTTGGCGCTCTTCAGGAAGGCCACGGTGCCGTCGGCGATGGGCAGGGTGAAGTGATAGCGTTCCTTGCGTGCCTTGGTGACGTTCAGCGGGCCGCCCACCATGTCGAATTTCTTCGCATCCAGGCCCGGCAGCACGCTGGCCCAGGGCAGGTCGATGAAGCGCACCTTCACGCCCAGGGCCTTGCCGACCTCGGCGAAGAATTCCTTGTTGAAGCCTTCCTGCTTGCCGTCTTTCAGGAAATCGAACGGCGGGAACTGCATTTCGGTGCCGACGACCAGTTCACCGGCCTTGTGTACGTCGGCCAGCTGGTCCGCCTGGGCGGGCAGGGTGAACGATGCGGCGGCCAGGCAGCTGCTGGCCAACAGCCATTTGAGTGTCGGGGTGATGCGCATGGTGTGTCTCCTTGGTTGGCGGGACAGCGCGGGCGTGCCCTGATGCCGGAAATGATAGTGGATCTGCACGGTGTCCGGGCTTCTTGAGGCCCGGTAAAAAGTATATACATTTGCGATGGGGTGTCAATTACCGAGAGCCAGGCCTGCGCGCGAATCCGCGTGAATTAAGGGTAAATCCCAGGCGGTGGCAGGCTACGCTGCGAGCATCTGCCGGGCGATGATGGTGCGCTGGATCTCGGACGAGCCCTCGTAGATGCGCAGGATCCGGGCGTCGCGCACGTAGCGCTCCAGCGGCATGTCGCGGGTGTAGCCGTAGCCGCCGTGGATCTGCAGGGCGCGGTCGGTGATGAAGCCGACGGCTTCGGATGCAACCAGTTTTGCCATCGCGGATTCCAGGGAAAACCGCTCCCCCGATCCCCGCTTGTGGGTGGCCTGCAGCGTCAATGCCCAGGCGGC
Organism: Castellaniella sp.; assembly: GCA_019104865.1. GTDB lineage: Bacteria > Pseudomonadota > Gammaproteobacteria > Burkholderiales > Burkholderiaceae_B > Castellaniella. The sequence continues at coordinate 22,586 of JAHRWZ010000062.1, forward strand.
TTCCAGGCGCAGCTTCATGTCGGCCAGCATCCATTGGATGCCTTGCTTCTCGGCCAGCGGTTCGCCGCCGATCAGGCGTTCCCGCGACCAGGACACGGCGGCCGCCAGCGCCGCTTCCGCAATGCCCAGGCTGGTGGCGGCCACATCCAGGCGGCTGTTGTCCAGCACCTTCATGGCGGTGCGAAACCCGCTACCTTCCTCGCCCAGCCGCTGGGTCGCGGGCACCCGGCAATCCAGCGCCAGTTCGAAGGCATGGCCGCCCCGGATGCCCATGAGCTTTTCCGGTTGGGATATCTGCAGGCCGGGGGTGCCCTTGTCCACGACGAAGGCGCTGATGCCCCGGCTGCCCGCCTGGGGGTCGGTCTTGGCGTAGACCACGATGAAATCGGCCTCGCCCGCGTTCGAGATGAAGTGCTTGACCCCGCTCAGGTGATAGTGGTCGCCGTCGCGCCGCGCGCGGGTGCTCATGTCCGCCGGATTGGACCCGGCCCGGGGCTCGGTCAGGGCGAACGCACCCAGGATGCTGCCCTGGGCGGCCCGGGGCAGAAAGCGCGCGCGCAAGGCGTCGTCGCCCCCGATCAGGACCGAGTCGGTCGCCAGGTAGTGGGCGCCGATCATTGATGCCGTCGCCGCGCAGCAGCGGGCGATTTCGACGATGGCCAGCACCAGCGCGGTGGGACTGACCCCGGGGCCGCCCCAGCGTTCCGGCAGGTTCATGCCCATGACGCCCAGGGCCGACAGCCCGGGCACGTGGCAGGTTGCCGATCGGGCCTGCTCGTCCAGTTCGGCGGCCAGGGGGGCGAGTTCGGCCGCTGCGTAGCGACCGATGGCCGCGGCGATTTCCAGATCGTCGTCACTGACGCCCAGGCGTGGATTCATGATGGTTCTCCGGTGTATTCCAATCAAGACGGGTTTAGCGCCCGAAGACGCCCAGATCGCGCAGCGCGCTGATTTTGTCCAGGCTCAGCCCCAGCAGATCATGCAGGATCGTGTCGGTGTCGGCGCCCAGATCCGGCGCCGGGCGCGTCGGGCGCGTTTCCCAGGCGGAAAACCGGATCGGCTGATGGGGCAGCCGCAGACCCGCCAGGTCCGGGTGGGCCACGTCCTGCAGCAGCTGGCGGGACTGCGCCTGGGCGCTGTCCAGTGCCTGGCGCACCGTCCAGATCGGCGCGGCCGGGATGGCGTTGGCCTCGAAGCGTTCGACCGCCTGGGCCACGGTCAGTGCCGCCGCCCAGGATTCGATGGCTTCGCGCAGCAGCGGTTCGTGTTGCGAGCGCTGCTCGTCGCTGGCGAAGCGGGGGTCGCGCGCCAGGTCGTCGCGGCCGATGACCCGGGCGAACTGCGCAAACAGTTTGTTGTTCAGGATCGCCAGGACGAAATGCCCGTCCTTGGCCTGGTAAGCGCCAAAGGGGGCGGATAGCGGATGCCGGTTGCCCACCCGGTGGGCGTCCCGGCCGGTGAACAGGTACCGCGCGACGGCGGTGACGGTGAACGACAGCGTGGCATCGAACATCGCCGCGTCCACGTGGGTGCCCCGGCCGTCGCGGTCGCGGCCGATCAGGGCCGCCAGGGTGCCCCAGGATGCGAACAGGCCGCTCAGCACGTCGGTGATGGCTTCTCCGACCAGTGTGGGTGGGCCATCCGGGAAACCGGTGGATTCCATGATGCCGCTCATGGCCTGGATGATGATGTCGTAGGCGGGCCGATGCGCGGCCGGGCCATCCTGTCCGAAACCGGAAATGCTGGTGTAGACCAGGCGCGGGTTCAGCGCGCTGAGCGTGTCGTAGCCGATGCCCAGCTTGTCCGCCACTCCCGGCCGGAAATTTTCGACCACGATGTCGACTTCGGGGACCAGCTGGTGCACCAGCGCCACCGCGTCGGGCTGTTTCAAGTCGAGCGCCAGGCTTTGTTTGTTGCGGTTGACGACACTGAACAGCGCGCTGTGGCCGTCGCGCATCGGGCCGATGGCGCGGTAGTCGTCGCCCTGAGGGGGTTCGACCTTGATGATGTGTGCGCCCAGGTCCCCCAGCAGCGCGGTGCAAAAGGGGCCGGACAGCACCCGGGTGAAATCCAGCACGCGCAGGCCGTCCAGGGGGCCCTTGCTGGTCTGAGTGTCCTGCGCCATATCGTCTCCGTGGTGATCCATCACGGACCCGGGCCGCCTGGCGGCGCCGGTTCCGGGCTTCTTGCGGCCCGGTAAAAGTATATACATTTGCGCTAGGGTGTCAATCGCAGCGTGCCCCGAAGGGCCGGTCCGCTATGTCTGCCCTGCGAGCTTGTAGCGATTGCCGGGGTACCACATCACCGCCTGAGAAGCGAACGCCCCGCCCGAAAATGTCATGCGGTCCAGCACCAGGCAGGGCTGTTCCACCGGGATGTCCAGCGGTTCGGCTACGGTTTTCGGGGGCAGTTTGACCTCGATCGTGTAGCGCCCGGAGGGCGCGGGCGCGGCGTGCATCAGGTATTCGTTGGGGGTCGTTTGCGACCAGTCCTGCTGCAGATAATCCGGCAGGCGCCGGGCGTCGACCACGCGATCTTCCAGCTGGATGGGTTCCGCGTTTTCGTAATGCACGATGATCGAATGAAACAGAGGCGCGCCCACCGGCAGGTGAAAGCGCTGCGCCTGCGTCGTGGACACCTTGGTTTTTTCCAGCAGCAGCACGTGGCAGGAATGCTGGTGCCCCCGATCGTGGATATCCTGGGCGATGCTGCGGATCTCGATTAGGGTGGACGGGATTTTCGCGGGCGCCACATAGGTGCCCGACCCCTGGTAGCGCAGCAGCACCTGGTCCGCCGTCAGTTCGCGCAGGGCGCGATGCACCGTCATGCGCGACACACTGAATTGCTTGCACAGCGCCAGTTCGGTGGGGATCAGTTCGCCTTCCGTCCAGGCGCCACCGCGAATCTGTTGAAGGACGTAGTCCTTGATGCGCTGGTAGGCGGGCGTCGCCCGCGCGGTGGTCTCGGTCTGGGCCTGGCGGGGCATGTCGTGTGTCCTGTTCGTCGGATAGGGCTATTCTATGCGACACCGTGCCGCAGCCATGCGGATAAGGGTTATCCCGGGATTATGCGTCAACCTTGAAGCACCTTATAGGGCTTTTCTGATAGCCGCCCGAAGAGGCGTCCGGTACATTGCTGAAAAACGTCTGAATCGCGCGCGGGCCGTCGGGGCCCCTGGGCGCGGCAGGCACATCAGAATGACATACTGGAGACAACCATGAGCCATTCCGTCGCACCGGTCGATGAAGTGCTGCCGCTGGGCAAACTGACCGCGTTGGGCCTGCAGCACGTGCTGGTCATGTACGCCGGCGCGGTCGCCGTGCCGCTGATCATCGGCCGCGCCCTGAATCTGGACGCCCACGAAGTATCCCTGTTGATCGCCGCCGACCTGTTCGCCTGCGGCATCGCCACCATCATCCAGTCATTGGGCGCTACTCAGTGGTTCGGCATCAAACTGCCCGTCATCATGGGCGTCAGCTTCGCCCCCGTCGGGCCCATGATCCACATCGCCCAGGGCAATCCGGGGCATGAGGGCGCACAACTGCTCTTCGGCACCATCATCGCGGCCGGGATCATCACCATGATCATCGCCCCCTGGGTCAGCCGGCTGCTGCGGTTCTTTCCGCCCGTCGTCACCGGCACCATCATCGCCATCATCGGCATCACCCTGATGCGCGTCGGGATCAACTGGATCTTCGGCAACCCCTTCGGCCCCACGGCCCCGTCCGTCGTCGATCCGAACTACGTCGAATGGCTGAAGAACATCCAGGCCGCCACCGGCGCGCCCGGGTCGCCGCTGCCGGCCGTGCCGAAGGGGCTGTCGATCGTGCCCACCATCCCCAACCCCAAATACGCCAGCCTGGCCGGGGTGGGTGTGGCCGCCATCGTGCTGCTGTCCATCCTGGTGATCGCCAAATTCGCCAAGGGATTCATGGCCAACATCGCCGTGCTGCTGGGCATCGTCGTCGGCGCCGTCGTCACGACCGCCATGGGCATCATGAACTTCGAGAAGGTCGCCAAGGCCGCCTGGGTGGATGTGGTCCTGCCCTTTCATTTCGGCATGCCCAAATTCGATTTCTGGATGATCCTGACCATGACGCTGGTCATGATCGTGATCCTGATCGAATCCACCGGCATGTTCCTGGCCCTGTCCGACATGACGGGTAAGAAGATCGGCCAGAAGGATCTGGCGCGCGGCCTGCGCACCGACGGCCTGGGCACGCTGATCGGCGGCATCTTCAACACCTTTCCGTATTCCAGCTTTTCCCAGAACGTGGGGCTGGTGGCGGTGACGGGGGTGCGCAGCCGCTATGTCTGCGTGGCCAGCGGCGTCATTCTGCTGATCCTGGGCCTGCTGCCCAAACTGGCAGCCCTGGTCGAATCGCTGCCCACGGTCGTCCTGGGCGGTGCCGGCATCGTCATGTTCGGCATGGTCACGGCCACCGGCATCCGCATCCTGGGCGGGGTGGACTTCAAGGACAATCGCCACAACGCCATGATCGTCGCCATTTCCATCGGCATGGGCATGATCCCGGTGGTGGCTCCGCGCTTCATGCAGTGGACCCCGGCCGCCATCCATCCCTTGATCGAGTCCGGCATCCTGCTGACATCCCTGTCGGCCGTGCTGTTGAACCTGTTCTTCAACGGCGCCTCGCACGACGCCAAGGCCGCCGTCGAGGCCGCGAAGCACGCCGAGGCGTGATGGGCTGCTTACAATAGGGGATTGCTTCATTTCGGTGGTCTCGCCATGTCCAATTCCCCGGCTGCCTGGTACGTCGCCCACACCAAGCCCCGCCAGGAAGCCACCGCGCGGGAACAGCTGCTGCGCCAGGACTTCGAGGTCTATCTGCCGCTATTCAAGGTCTTCAAAAAAATGCGCCCGGCCGCACGGTGCGTGACGACTGCGGTGACCGACGCCGCTGCCACGCTGACCGCCCACGAACCCATGTTTCCGCGCTACCTGTTTCTGCGCCCGACGCGGCCCACCCAGTCGCTGTCGGTCGTCCGGTCCACCGTCGGCGTCAGCCGACTGGTGATGTTTGGCCACCAGCCCGCGCAGCTGGCCGATGCCGCCGTGCAGGCCATCCGCCAGGCCGAAACCCTGCGAGAGACCGCTGATATCAACCAGATCAGCCCGTTTCAGGCCGGCATGTCCGTGCAGATCCAGGATTCCCCCCTGGCCGGCATCCAGGCCCTGGTGCAGGCGGTGTCCAAAGACCGCGTCACCCTATTGCTGAACATCCTGGGCCGCCCCCAGACCGTGCAAGTCGAGTTCAGGCAGGTCAGGCCGCTGTAATTCGAGGCATTGATTCCGCTGATGCCACGGCGTCCGCGCTCAATGCGTAGCCGGTTCCGTCCCTCGCATCGCCGCCCACCAGATCGCCAGCGACACCACGAAGAACATCACCCCGTTGTTGTGTCCCAGGATCACCTGCTTCAGGCTGAGTGCGACAAAGGCCGCCGGCAGGCTGGCGCCTAGGTATTGGAATTGATGACCATCAAGAAAAAGTAAAATTCAGTAACAACCCTACTGCACAGACATCGGATTTTCCTGGAAAAGATACCTGTCACATTTCGTGACTGATAACTTTGACAGGAGACTTCCATGTCGATCCGACATAGCACCACCATATTCTTGCTCTGCTGCCTGGGCCTGCCACCGCCCGTGCTGTCGCAGCCGATGCCGCCGCCCGCCCCGCAGTCGGGCCAACCAGAGGCGCCGTGGGATTCGTCCCCGGCGCCTTTTTCTTTGGACGGCCGGCTGTTCGATGCGCCCGGCGACGTCGTCATCACCCGCCCCTTGATTCTGCCGGATGACAGCGGTTTTCGTGTGCTGGCCGGGCAGACATTGAACATCCAGGGGCCGATCTGCGCGCCGGCGAGTGGTACCAGCCCCGCCGCCTGTCGTGCCGACGGAACGCCGCCCCCAACCGCATCGCTGCTGCTGAAACTGGGCGATGGCCGCCTGGCGCTGTCCGGCGCCAACACCTGGCGCGGCAATACCGTCCTGCTGCAGGGCAGTCTGGGGCTGCAATCCAACCAGGCGCTGGGGTATTGGGGCAACACGCTGGACATGGCATCCGGCACGCGGCTGGAATTGGCCGATGGCGGGACGATCGATCAGGGACTGCGTATCCAGACCGTCGATGCCATGGCGTCCCTGATCCCGCTGGATTGGGGGCTCGGTCGGCTGCCGGCCAGCGGGGCGCCGGCCGTCCTGCGGGTGGCCACCGGCACGGCGACGTGGCGGGGTCCGATCACGGCCCTGGCACCGCTGGAAAAAGACGGCGCCGGCACCCTGCGGCTGCTGGGCACCGGGTATGCGCCGAATGACCCGCTGCTGCTGCGCGAGGGTGGCCTGCAGGTCGGCGAAGGCGGCCTGGATGCCGGCCACCTGTGGTTCGGTGCGATACATGGCATGCCGGGCACCACGCTGTCGGGCACCGGGCTGATCCTGGATGCCCAGGTGGCGGGGCATGTGCAGCCGGGCACCCCGCAGTCCGTGGGCACCCTGCTGTTCGGCAATCACCTGCGGCTGGCCGATACGGCCCAGGCCCGAATCCGCATCGATGCTGCGGGCCAGGCCGATCAGCTGTGGTCCCTAGGCACGGCTCGCCTGGGCGGCGAGCTGCTGGTCATGCCCACTGCGGGGAATTGGACGCCCGCCACCCGCTGGACCATCGTCCGCGCCGATGGCGGGCTGGACTATACCGCCCTGGGCACCACCGATCCAGCAGCCACCACCCCGGTCGGCCTGTCGAGCGGGGGTGGACGCTTCAGCCGGGTTCGCAGCAGTGTGCGCTACCTCGATCCCGTCCTGAGCTATGGCCCCACATCCGTCACCCTGGGCTTGCAATACAACGCCCTGGGCCTGAACACGGCCGATTCCAGCTGGCGCAGTGCCCTGCTGGAAGACAGCCGCTTCCCGCGCGAATCCGCCCTGATGCATACCGCCAGCGGCCGCGCCTGGGCGCAGACCTGGGCCGTCAACAGTGAACGGACGGGTAGCGGTAGCCTGCTGGGCGACGACCGCGACACCGGCGGGCTGCAGATCGGCGTCAGCCGCCCGCTGGCCCGGGATTGGCACTGGGCCGCGTTCGCAGGCGTGCAGAACAGCCGCCAGCGCACCATGGGGCCAGCGGGCATGGAACCCGATGGCAGCGGCCCGGGCGGCGCCTACCGCCTGCGGGACGAGTCGGTCCACGCTGGCCTGGGGCTGGCGTATACCGCGCCGGCCCTGTCCCTGACCCTGGGCACCGCCCAATCGTGGCATCGGGCGACCATCAGCCGCCAGGCCGATCCGTCCGAACCCGATCTGCGCAGCCAGGCCCGTGCCACCTTAAGCCAGATCTGGGCCGAAGCCCGCCTGCGGCAGCCGTTGCCGCTGGGTGACTGGGGCATTGTCCCCTGGGCTCGCGCCGGGTGGCTGCATCTGCGCCGCGCCGACGTGCAGGAAACCGGCGGCCTGGCGGCCGTCACGCTGCCGGCGCAGACCGACCGGCGATGGCTGACCCATCTGGGTATTCAGGCGGAGCGCCGCTGGCCAACCCCGCACGGCGACGCCGTTCTGGGGGCGGAGCTCAGTGCGCGCAGCCTGTGGGGTGGGCGCACTTTATCCAGCCAGCAGGCCTATCGTGCCGATCCGGACGTCCTGTTCCAGGCGGTTGCCTTGCCGCTTAGCCGGCATGTGCTGGGGCTGGATGTGGGGGTGGATGCGCCTGCCACGCGCCGTGCCCGTATCCGGCTAGCCTATACCGGCCAGTATGGCAGCGGGCAGATGCAGCATGGGGTCTGGCTGGGGATCAGCATCGCGCTGGATGGGAAGCTGGCGGATATGAAGTAGTGGGGTGACGCATTCGTCACGGGTCTGCGCTGCATCGCCAACAGGCGGTGCGGCGCCCGATTATTCCTCCCCCCGCATCGCCGCCCACCAGATCGCCAGCGACACCACGAAGAACATCACCCCGTTGTTGCGCCCCAGGATCACCTGCGTCAGGCCGAATGCGGCAAAGGCCGCCGGCAGGCTGGCGCCGCAGCAGGCCAGCACGCGCACGGCGATGTCCGCATGTCGCAGACGCTGCGCGAAATACCAGAAGCTGGCGATCAGCAGCGCCAGGAATGCCACCAACGCCAGCGTGCCCTGGTGCAGCCAGATCTCGAGAAACTGGTTGTGGGTGTTGGACAGAGTCCCCACAAACGGCTTGATGCGCCCGGCCTGGATCAACGTCTGCAGATGCGCGTCGTAATCGACATAGCTCCAGCCCAGCAGCGGGCGGTCGGGGATGCTGATCAGGGCGGCCTTCCAGGCCTCTAGCCGGGAACCGACGTTGTTTGTGGCGTCGCCCTGCTGACTGTAGGCCTGCCATTCGGAAAAAGCCCTGTCGAAGCGGCCTTCGGCGAACTGTCCCGCAGTCAGCAGCGTGAAGGCCAGTGTGATGGCGACCACCAGCAGGCCACACCCTACCAGCACGACACGGACATGTTCCCGACGGATCAGCGTCACAGCGGCCAGAATGATCATGATCGGTAGCGCTACGAGCCCACCGCGCGTGGCGGACGCGATAAAGGCATACACCCCCGCCAGCGACCCAGCCAACAGCAGCGCCGTCCAGCCGATGCGATGGCGGATGGCCATCAACGCCGCGCCCAGCAGGCACCAGAACGCCATGATCAGCGCCATGTCGCCGAACGGGATGGCGCTGGTGATGAATCCAGACGCTCGGTCGAACTCCATTCGGTGAATTTGCCACCAGGCTACAGCAGCCGCCCCCATGCAGCCCAGCGCCAGCGCGGCCCATAACCAGTCCATGCGCAGGCGGGCCCGGCGCAGGCCCCAGACCACCGGGATCACCAACAGATAGCGGACTCCCTGGTCCAGGTATTTCCCCTCATCCCCATGCCAGGTGACTGCGACGGCGTTCATCAGAAAAACCGCTGCCAGCAGGATACACAGTGTCCGGTCCTGAACCGACCAGGCGGCGGTGTGCGGCGCCTGTGCCAGACGCCGCTGCCACAGACCCGCCAGCGCACCAGCCAACAGCAGCCCGGCCCCCCAGGAATAGCCGTTGGGTACCGACAGCGTCAGCAGAAAGAACAGAGCCGCGCTGGCGGTCATCCAGACCGACAGCCGGGGGGAACCAGCCAGCGACGCTTGCATACGCGAGATCAGAAGAAACAGAGAGGAAAAGTGACGCATTGTACCGGGCTCAATGGGGTTTCGGCTGCCTCGACAGGCCTATCGTGCCGATCCCGGCCGTCACGTTCCAGGCCGCCGGCCTGCCCCTGAGCCGGCATGTGCTGGGGCTGGATGTGGGCGTGAACGCGCCAGCCAAGCGCCGCATCGCGTGACAGGCAGTGCGGCGTCTGAAAACGCAATCAACGCCGTGGTGACGCGTCATTCAAATCGTGTTGCATGTGATTCTTGGGAACGTCCGGCCCCATGGTGTACTATCGCGTTCACGTCTTGAACAACCTAAAAGCGCTTGCTGACCGTGTCACAGCACGGCGGTAGTGTGCCTGAAGCCTAGTCCATGTCCCACTACCAGCATGAAACTGCCATCGTCGATGACGGCGCTCAGATCGGCGAAGGATCCCGCGTCTGGCATTTCGTTCACGTCTGCGGCGGTGCGCGCATCGGTGCCGGGGTCTCCCTGGGGCAGAACGTTTTCGTCGGTAACAAGGTCGTCATCGGCGACCGCTGCAAGATTCAGAACAACGTCTCCGTCTACGACAACGTCACCCTGGAAGAGGGTGTGTTCTGCGGCCCCAGCATGGTGTTTACCAACGTCTACAACCCCAGATCCCTGATCGAGCGCAAGGACGAGTACCGCGACACCCTGGTCAAAAAGGGCGCGACCCTGGGCGCCAACTGCACCGTCGTCTGCGGCGTCACCATCGGCGAATTCGCCTTCATCGGGGCGGGCGCCGTCGTCAACAAAGACGTCAAGCCCTATGCCCTGATGGTCGGCGTGCCCGCCCGCCAGATCGGCTGGATGAGCGAGCACGGCGAACAACTGGGCCTGCCTCTGAGCGGCAATGGCGAAGCCGTCTGCACCCGTACCGGCGCCACCTACCGCCTGACTGATGGCCAGTGCGCCCGCGTCTGATATCCCATACCCAAAATCTCATGCAATTCGTCGACCTGCAGGCCCAGTACCAGCGCCTGAAATCCGAAATCGATGCCGGCATCCAGCGCGTGCTGGCCCACGGGCAGTTCATCCTGGGACCGGAAGTCGCCCAGCTGGAAGAGCGGCTGGCCGATTATACCGGCGCCAAACACTGCATCACCGTCGCCAACGGCACCGACGCCTTGCAGATCGCCCAGATGGCGCTGGGCATAGGCCCGGGCGATGAGGTCATCACCCCGGGCTTCACCTACATCGCTACGGCCGAGACCGTCGCCCTGCTGGGCGCCAAGCCCGTCTACGTCGACATAGACCCGCGGACCTACACTCTGGATCCGGCCAGGCTGGAAGCCGCCATCACCCCCCGGACCCGGGCCATCATTCCAGTGTCCCTGTATGGCCAGTGCGCCGGCATGGATGCCATCAATGCGATTGCCGCCAAACACAGTTTGACGGTCATCGAAGACGCAGCCCAAAGCCTGGGCGGTAGCTACAAGGGTCGAAAAAGCGGCAACCTGTCCACCATCGCCTGCACCAGCTTCTTCCCCAGCAAGCCCTTGGGCTGCTATGGGGACGGGGGCGCGATCTTCACCAATGACGAGGCCCTGGCCACCGTACTGCGCCAGATCGCCCGACATGGACAGGACCGCCGCTACCACCACATCCGCGTCGGCGTGAACAGCCGCCTGGATACCCTGCAGGCCGCCATTCTACTGCCGAAGCTGGCCGTGCTGGACGAGGAAATCGCCGCCCGCCAGCGCGTGGCAGACACCTACACCAGGCTGTTCCACCAGGCCGGCATCCAGGCCACCCCCGTCATCGAGCCTCACAACGTCTGCGCCTGGGCGCAGTACACCGCGCAGATCGATCAACGTGACGCAGTGCAAGCTGCACTGAAGGCCGCAGGTATCCCCACCGCTGTGCATTACCCCATTCCTCTGAACCGTCAGCCGGCCGTGGCGGACAGCAGCGCCGCGCTGCCGGTCGGCGACGCCGTGGCCGAACGAGTGATGAGCCTGCCGATGCATCCGTACCTGGACGAGGCGGCCATCGGCCGCGTCGTCGATGCCGTGGCGCAATGCCAGCCCGCGTAAACCGGGAATCTTTTCTCATCCAATCCAAACGAGAGACATGAAGAACTTCGCCCTGATCGGTGCCGCCGGCTACATCGCCCCGCGCCACATGAAAGCCATCAAGGACACCGGCAACCGGCTGGTCGCCGCCCTGGACCCGAACGACTCCGTGGGCATCATCGACAGCCATTTCCCGGGCGCGGAATTCTTCACCGAATACGAACGGTTCGACCGTCATATCGACAAGATGCGGCGGTCGGGCGACGAAAAACGCATCGATTACGTCTCCATCTGTTCACCCAACTATCTGCATGATTCGCACATGCGCTTCGCGCTGCGTTCGGGCGCGGACGCCATCTGCGAAAAGCCGTTGGTGCTGAACCCCTGGAACATCGATGGTCTGCAGGACATCGAACGCGACACCGGCCACAAGGTCAACACCATCCTGCAGCTTCGTGTGCATCCGGCGATCGTCGCGCTGCGCGATCAGGTCGCTGCGGGGAAGAAGGATACCAAGCACGAAGTCGACCTGACCTACATCACGTCGCGCGGACACTGGTATCTGCAGTCCTGGAAGGGTGATATCAAGAAATCCGGCGGCATTGCCACCAACATCGGCGTGCACTTCTTCGACATGTTGCACTACATCTTCGGTGGGCTGCAGGCCAACGTGTCGCACGCCAACGCGGAAACCTATGCCGGCGGCTACCTTGAATATGAACGGGCGCGGGTGCGTTGGTTCCTGTCCGTGGACTATGCCGATGTGCCGGCTGCGCAAAAATCCGCGGGCCAGCGCACCTATCGCTCTATCACGGTCGATGGGCAGGAAATCGAATTTTCTGGCGGGTTCACCGACCTGCACACGCGCAGCTACCAGGAAATCCTGGCGGGCCGGGGGTTCGGTCTGGAAGAAAACCGTGTGGCCATCGAGACTGTGTCCACCATCCGCACTGCACCGCTTGCGCCTCTGGCGGGCGACTACCATCCGTTTCTAAAGAAATGACTGACGGTGTTTACGAGGAAAGCCACCTGAAGGTCCTGCGTCTGCTGGAATCGGACCCCGGGATGAGCCAGCGCGACCTGTCCCAGGCCCTGGGTATCAGCCTGGGCAAGACGAATTACTGCATGCGCGCCCTGCTGGACAAGGGGCTGATCAAGATGCAGAACTTCAGGAACAATGAGAACAAACTGGGCTATGTCTATCTACTGACGCCGGACGGTATCGCCGCCAAGGCGGAACTGACGCGTAGTTTTCTGAAGATCAAGATGCGAGAGTATGAGACTCTGAAGCAGGAGATCGAGGAACTGAAGATTGAGGCCGGCCACTTGAGGCAGGCAGCTAAAGAATCCCGCTCATGAAGCTTTTAACCGTCATCGGAGCGCGTCCGCAGTTCATTAAGGCTGCAGCCGTCTCCCGCGTGCTGGCCACGCAGTATCCGGCTGCGCGGGAAGTCCTAGTTCATACCGGCCAGCATTATGACACCAACATGTCTGATGTGTTCTTCGATGAACTCGACATTCCCAAGCCGGATCACCATCTGGGCGTGGGCGGCGGGTCCCACGGGCAGAATACTGGCCGCATGCTGGAAAAACTGGATGCGTTGATGACCCAGGAAAAACCCGACTGGGTACTGGTGTATGGCGATACCGATAGCACGCTGGCTGGGGCACTGGCCGCCGCCAAGCTGCACATCCCGGTGGCCCATGTCGAGGCGGGGCTCAGATCCTTCAATCGCCGGATGCCGGAGGAAATCAACCGAGTGCTGACCGATCATGTCGCCGACCTGTTGTTTGCGCCGACCCGAGTCGCGCAGCGAAATCTGCAGAACGAGGGCGTTGTGGATTCAATGATCCACGTGGTGGGCGACGTCATGTACGATGCAGCCCTGTACTACAAGGCACTGGCCAGAAAGCCTGCATGGTTTGATGCGTTGGAGATTGGAAATTTCGCCTTGTGCACTATCCACCGGGCCGAAAACACGGATGATCCTCAACGGATGCAAGGCATCCTGGCGGGGCTGGGAGAATCTAGGCTGCCTGTGGTGCTGCCCCTGCATCCTCGGACCAGGAAGCAGCTGGCGCAGTTTCATCTGAGTCTGCCGGATACGATCCGCGCAGTGGATCCTGTCGGATATCTGGAAATGGTCTGGCTGGAATCGCATTGCAGCCAGATTGTCACGGATTCGGGCGGCGTACAGAAAGAGGCCTATTTCCACGGAAAGCCTTGCGTCACCTTGAGGGATGAGACTGAGTGGGTCGAGTTGGTGGAGGTCGGGATGAATGTGTTGGTTGGGGCAGATACGGACCGCATCCAGGCCGCTATGGCAGGTACCTGGGGGTTGGGGCATGATCAGCAAGGTATGTATGGGTGGGGTGACAGTGCCCGGCGCTTGCTAAGTGCGCTGATCAGCGAGGTTCTGCGGTGACTATTTTCCAACTAGCCAGGGGGTTTTGGGCGCATCTTAAAACCCGACGTAAGCAGCAACTTGCTGTTTTGCTGGTTCTCATGATTTTGGCGTCTTTTGCCGAGGTCTTAAGTCTCGGGGCAGTACTGCCGTTTCTTGGAGTATTAACTCAACCTGAGCGAGTCTTCACCTATCCTCCTATTCAGGGGTGGCTTGCATGGATGCGGCTCAATGAGCCGCGAGATCTGTTAATGCCGATTACTCTGGTATTCATCTCGGCGGTTTTGTTGGCGGGAATGGTCCGCTTGTTGCTCTTGTATTTCAGTACAAAACTGTCTTATGCGATTGGTGCAGATTTCAGTTATGAAATATACCGTCGTACATTATATCAACCATACACTGTACATATATCGCGCAACAGTAGTGAGGTCATAAGCGGAGTCACAGATAAAGTCTCGGCTGTAATAAATTATTTTTTGACGCCTATTTTAAGTCTGTTTGGTAATTGTGTTATTTTAATTTCGATTCTGAGTGCGTTATTGGTTGTTAATCCCTGGGTGTCACTGATTACCTTTATTGGGTTTGGTTTGATTTACGGTGGGGTGATTATCGTAACGCGCAAGCGACTTGCTGCCTATAGCGCGCAAATTGCAGATAAATCCACGCAAGTTGTCAAGATTCTGCAGGAGGGTTTGGGTGGAATACGGGACGTCTTGATTGATGGTTCTCAAGAAGCCTATAGCCGCTTGTACCAGAGAGCAGATGTTCCTTTGCGCAATGCTTACGCTGGCAGTGTCATTATCGGGGGCGCTCCGCGGTTCGCGGCGGAGGCGTTAGGCATGGCTTTCATCGCTATCCTTGCTTACCTGATGGCAAGCAAGGAGGGGGAGATTGGTAATGCTATTGCTTTGTTGGGAGTCTTGGCTTTAGGGGCGCAGCGACTGCTCCCGGTGCTGCAGCAGGGTTATATGTCTATTATTTTGCTGCGCAGTGGTCGATATTCTTTGCGAGACGCTTTGTCGCTACTGAATCAACCTATGAATGAAGCTCTTTGTGGTGCTGGGGTTGCTGGTTTGCCGTTTTTACAAGGAATCAGTATGAGGCATATGAGCTTTCGCTACTCGGATAATACGCCGCTGGTTTTGCGTAATCTGAACTTATGGATTCCAAAAGGTGGTCGAACGGGTTTCATTGGCGCAACGGGAAGCGGGAAAAGCACACTATTAGACATCGTGATGGGGCTTTTGCTGCCTACCGAGGGAGGTGTGTGGATTGATGGTATTAAGTTAGACTCTTCTACGCAACGTGCTTGGCATTGCTATATTGCTCATGTCCCACAGAATATCTATCTATCGGATGCGAGCATCTCGGAAAATATTGCTTTTGGTGTGCCTCCAGATCAGATTGATCTGGATAGGGTATATTGCGCTGCGCAGCAAGCGCAGATCGCAGGGGATATCGATACTTTCCCGGATAGGTATGACACAAATGTGGGTGAGAGAGGTGTGCGCCTTTCTGGTGGGCAGCGACAGCGCATCGGTATCGCCAGGGCGCTGTATAAGCAGGCAGCGGTTATTATATTTGATGAGGCTACTAGTGCACTTGATAATGAAACAGAACGCGCGGTCATGGATGCGATTGATGGTCTAGATAGAAATTTAACCATATTGATGGTTGCGCATAGGTTATCAACCTTGGAGCGCTGTGATCAGGTTGTCGAACTCTGGCAGGGGGGAGTTCGCCGTGTGGGATCTTATGCCGAGATCGTGAGGTCAGTGTAAGGGGGGCGTGCTATCCCTACATCTGGAAATTGGGGCGTTTAGAATAGAAAGGCTATGTTGAAAGAAAAAACCATCCTGATTACTGGAGGGACGGGATCCTTCGGCCATACGTTTGTGCCCATGACGCTGGCTCGCTATAACCCAAAGCGTCTAATCATTCTGTCGCGCGATGAAATGAAACAGTGGGAGATGGCTAAACTGTATGGTGGAGATTCCCGGGTGCGGTTTTTCATTGGTGATGTACGCGACAAGGACCGGTTGTATCGGGCCTTGGATGGGGTCGATTATGTTGTGCATGCGGCAGCGACCAAGATCGTGCCCACAGCGGAATACAATCCCTTCGAGTGCGTCAAAACCAATGTCATGGGGGCGATGAATCTGATTGATGCTTGCATCGATCAGGGGGTCAAGCGGGTTGTGGCCTTGTCCACGGATAAGGCGAGCAGTCCGATTAATCTCTATGGTGCGACCAAGCTTGCATCGGACAAGCTGTTTGTAGCGGGTAATTCCTATTCCGGGGCGCATGGAACGCGCTTTGCGGTCGTGCGTTATGGCAATGTAATGGGCTCGCGGGGCTCGGTGATTCCCTTTTTCATGTCACTGCGTCCGGAGGGAGAACTGCCCATTACTGATACGCGCATGACGCGCTTCATGATTTCCCTGGAGCAGGGGGTGGAATTGGTCTGGCATGCCTTCGATGACATGGTAGGGGGTGAAATCTATGTGAAGAAGATCCCCTCGATGAAGGTCACGGATCTGGCGCGCGTGATCGCGCCGCAGGCCCGTCACAAGATCATTGGGATTCGTCCGGGCGAGAAGCTGCATGAACAGATGATTGGGGCCGAAGACTCTTTCTATACTTACGAATATCCCGAGCATTATAAGATACTACCGGCGATCAATGGCTGGTGCGATACTCCCGAACGCATCAAGGATGGCAAGAAGGTGCCCGAGGGGTTTACCTACGCGAGCGATCAGAATCCGGAGTGGATGGCGCCCGATACCTTGCGTGCCTGGATCGATGGCAACGCCAACAAGATTGGCAGGATCTGAGCCATGATTCCCTACGGGCGCCAGGATATCACCCAGGCCGATATGGATGCGGTGCTGGAAGTGTTGCAATCCGACTATCTTACGCAGGGACCGAAGGTGCCCGCCTTTGAGCAGGCAGTGGCTGCAAAAGTCGGCGCAAGGTATGCCGTGGCCGTCAATAGCGCCACCTCTGCCTTGCATGTCGCCTGCTTGGCCTTGGGGCTTGGGCCGGGGGATTGGTTGTGGACGACACCCATCACTTTCGTGGCGTCGGCCAATTGCGCTTTGTATTGCGGGGCCAAGGTTGATTTTGTCGACATTGATGCGCGGACCTATAACATGGATCCGGCGGCCTTGGAGCACAAGCTGGCACGTGCCGAACGCGAGGGCCGATTGCCCAAGATCGTCATCCCCGTGCATCTATGTGGCCAGCCCTGTGAGATGGCGGCGATTCATGCCCTCTCCGAGCGCTACGGGTTCAAGATCGTAGAGGACGCCTCCCATGCGATCGGAGGGAAGTATGGCGGCGAATATATTGGCAATGGTCGCTATAGTGACATTACCGTATTCAGTTTTCATCCGGTCAAGATCATCACGACGGCCGAAGGCGGGATGGCGGTAACTAACGATGTGGAGCTTGCGGAGCGCATGGCTTTGCTGCGCAGCCACGGTGTGACCCGAGACCCTGCGCGCATGACGCATCCGCCCGAGGGGCCGTGGTACTACCAGCAGGTTGCCCTGGGGTTTAACTACCGCATGACGGAGCTTCAAGCCGCCCTGGGCGTGAGTCAATTGCAGCGCCTGGACGAGTATGTGGCCAAGCGCCATGCGATAGCCGGGCTTTATGACGCGCTGCTGGCGGACTGTCCGGTATCCATCCCTTGGCAGCAACCGGCAGGATACTCGGGTTTGCATCTATACGTGATCCGCTTGCGGCTCGAGCGGATGCGGCGCAGCCACCGACAGGTTTTTGAGTCTTTGCGTGCGCAGGGTGTCGGTGTGAATCTACATTACATTCCGGTACATACCCAGCCATATTACCAAGCGATGGGGTTTGCAGTGGGTGATTATCCGCAGTCCGAGCGCTATTACGCCGAGGCGATCAGCCTGCCCATGTATGCGACCTTGCAGGAAGCCCAGGTTCAGGACGTGGTCAAGGCAATTGGTTGTGCAGTGGATGGTGCGTGAGCCATGTCTGACAATTTTGATGTCACGCTGGGCTGGTTGAAGGAACGGTTTCGAGCTGGTAATTTGCAGGCGGATTTTCGCCAGGCGAACGTGCAACGCTATCGGGAGGCCTTCGAGCGCGGGGAGTACCGTATGGTGGATTACGATCCACTGATGCTCGATTATCAGATTGCCTATATGAGAAGCGCTGATTGGGCGGTAGAGGACTGTTCCGTCACTTTGCTGCATGATGGACGCGCGGCTGCTGTGTGCCCCCTGCTTGTATTTTTCAAGGGGCAAGAGGCCTTGTTGTCATCCAGCACGACGGACGTCTTTCCGCCCTTGTTCATTGCCGGCGTGGCTGGGAGCGTCAGAAAGCGTCTGACTAAGGGTTGGCTGGATGTGGTACGACAGTTGGCAACGCGAGCGGGTGCTGCGGATTGGCGCAGCCTGGAGGCTTTTCGTAATCAGCAAGGCTTGAGCGACTGGCATCATCTGCTGATGGCCGATGGGGCGCGGCTGACAGTCGCCCATGATTGGTATGTGGATCTGTCGCTGGATATGGCGGACATCAAGGCGGGTTTTCGCACGAGCTATAAGTCGTTGATCAATAAAGCCGAGCGTCTCTGGCAGGTCAAGGTGGTCAGTGGCCGAGGCGACAAGGCTCTGTGGGAAGCATTCCATGCACTGCATGCGCTTGTTGCCGGCAGGCAGACGCGCTCGCAGGCGACGTGGGATCTGCAGTGGGATACGGTGATCCAGGAGCGTGGATTTTTGGTTTGCTTATTTGACGTCGCGAGCCGCATGGTGGGTGGGGGGTACTTTCATTTCACGCCTGATGAAGCGGTTTATGCCGTGGGTGCCTATGATCGTGCGCTTTTTGACAAACCCTTGGGTCATGCCGTGCAGTATCGTGCAATCCAGGAATTGAGGTCCAGGGGAATTCGCTGGTATCGGATCGGCAGGCAGTGCTACGCGGCTGATACGCCCGCTCCATCTGATAAAGAGTGCGCGATCTCCAGTTTCAAGAGCGGGTTTGCCACCCATCTTTTTCCTGTCTTTAGGACACTGAATCATGCCACCCTCTCGTGAGAACCCATCGACCAGCGTCTCGATTGCGCAGTTCGATCAGGCCTATAGTCAGAAGGGGCTGGCGTCGCAAAGGATGTATCCCAATGAGGCGATGGTGCAGTTTGTCCTGGGCCGGTTTGGCGGTCTGGCGCAGGAAGAGCGCCGGCTAGTGCGGATTCTGGAGGTCGGGTGTGGGTCTGGAGCCAATCTGTGGATGCTTGCCAAAGAGGGTTTCGACGTCTATGGTCTGGATGCCTCGGCAACGGGCCTGGCCTTGGCCCAGACGCATCTTGCGCAAAAATGGGGAGTGGGGGCGAAATTGACTGTTGGCGACTTCACGCGATTGCCCTATCCGGATCGTTTCTTTGATGCGGTGGTTGATGTAGTGAGTCTGCAGCACCTGAATTTGCAGGATGCCGCTGTGGCGTTGTCAGAGATTGCCCGGGTGCTGAAGCCTAAGGCGGGCTTTTTTAGCTATCGCCTGTCCGATCAGTCCTGCATGTACTTGCGCAACGCGTTGCCGCTGCTTGACGCGGCGACGGTACAAAATATTCCATCACCATTACCTTTGGCCAATAATGGACCCACCTCGTTTGTGGTGGCCGGCATTGGCGCGTCATCTGTACGGCCAGGCAGGGCTTTCCGTCGGGTCGGTCCAGATTGTCGGCAGAACCTACGCGTCAGGCGATTTTGTAGAGTATCTGGCGATTGAAGCGAGTTCACGCCTAGCTTGAGGGGATGCTGATGATATCGCGCGCGGCTTCAAAAATCGCCTTGGGTGGCGCACAGTTTGGCTTGCGCTATGGGGTGGCCAACACTGTGGGCAAGCCGGATCTATCCACCGTCGGTGCGATCCTGGCGCGTGCCCGTGCTGGTGGGATCCGGTCGTTGGACACGGCGATCGCCTATGGGGATAGCGAACAGGTGCTGGGTGCCATCGGAGTGTCCGACTTCAGGATCATCAGCAAATTGCCACAGATCCCGGAGCATGACGACATGAATGTGTCTGCGTGGGTTTCCTCACAAATTTCGGGCTCCCTGGCTCGACTGAAGGTGAGTCATCTGGATGGCTTGTTGCTTCATCGCCCTGGCCAGTTGCTCTCTTCGATGGGAGAGCGGCTATACCGCGCACTGCAGGAGCAGGTCGCTCGAGGACGGGTGCGTCGGATTGGGGTCTCTATCTATGAGCCCTCTGAGTTGGATTGGCTGATACCGCGCTTCGCGCTGGACCTTGTCCAAGCACCGCTCAATCTGTGGGATGCTCGGCTGGAAGTGTCCGGGTGGCGCAGTCGGCTACAAAGCATGGGAATTGCCTTGCATGTGCGTTCCGTGTTCCTGCAGGGGCTGCTGTTGATGCCGGATGCACGGCGCCCCGCCTATTTTGAGCGGTGGGCAGCGCTATGGGCCGCATGGCGCGGCTGGCTGGATGAGCATCGCCTTACCCCCCTGCAGGCGTGCCTACGGTATGCGCTGCACGCCGAGGGTGTCGAGCGGGCTGTCCTGGGTGTGGACAGTGTGGGGCAATTGGATGAAATTTTGGCCATTGCTGACGAAGGGCCCGTACCTCCTAGTTATCGGGCCCTGCAGACGCAGGATGCCGCGCTCTTGAATCCTTCTCTCTGGAAGCTCGAATGAAAGTTGTGGCCATCGTGCAGGCGCGCATGGGCTCCACGCGTCTGCCTGGCAAGGTCATGAAGCCCATTGGTGGCGTGCCCATGATCGAGGTGTTGCTCGCGCGCCTTGCGCGGGCCCGGCGCCTCAATCAGATCATGGTCGCGACTTCCACGGATCTTCGGAACCTCGCCTTGCGCGATCATGTCCAAAGGCTTGGCTATGCCTGCTTTGTAGGTAGCGAGCAGGATGTCCTGCACCGCTATCTGCAGGCAGCCCGTCAGGCTCAGGCCGATGTGGTGGTGCGCGTTACGGGGGATTGTCCCTTGATCGATCCAGAGGTAGTCGATGCGGTGATCGACCGATTTTTTGCCCAACAGCTGGATTACGTCAGCAATGTCAGTCCCGCCACCTATCCGGATGGCTTGGATACGGAAGTGTTCACGCGAGAGGCGCTGGAGCGTGCCGCGCGCGAATCCACCGATCCATTTGACCATGAGCATGTCACGCCCTATCTGCGTCGTCCAGGGTTGTTTCGGACCGACGCCGTCTGTCATGAGAAGGACCTTTCAGGGCTGCGTTGGACGGTCGATGAGCCCGCGGATCTTGAAGTCGTGACGCAGGTGTTCAGGCACTTTTCTCCGGATATCCATTTTTCCTGGCGACAGGTCGTGGCGCTGCAGGACGCGCACCCCGAACTGTTTGCCGCCAATCAGACTATCGAACGTAACGAGGGAGCCACCATGGGCACCGGCCAGAAACTATGGAAGCGGGCAAAGCAGATTATTCCCGGGGGCAATATGCTGTTGTCCAAGCGGGCCGAGATGTTTCTGCCGGATCAGTGGCCCGCATATTTCAGCAAGGCCTCGGGATGCCGCGTCTGGGATATGGATGGTCGCGAGTACATCGACATGTCGATCATGGGTATCGGTACCAATACTCTGGGCTATGGTCATCCTGAAGTGGATGACGCAGTGCGCCAAGTCATCGACCAGGGCAATATGTCGACCTTCAACGCGCCCGAGGAAGTCTATCTGGCCGAGCGTCTGGTGGCATTACACCCCTGGGCTGATATGGTGCGCTTTGCCCGTACGGGCGGCGAGGCTAATGCGGTGGCGATCCGTATTGCGCGAGCGGCAACTGGCAAGGACAAGGTGGCGATTTGCGGTTATCACGGCTGGCATGACTGGTATCTGTCGGCCAATCTGGGCGATGAAACCCACTTGGCCGGACACTTGTTGCCCGGCCTGGAGCCCAAGGGTGTGCCAGCAGGCTTGCGGGGGACAACGCTGCCGTTTAACTATAACGATTTTCCAGGCTTGGAAGCCTTGGTGCGTGATCATGATGTGGGCGTGATCAAGATGGAAGTCTCGCGCAATATGGGCCCCAAGGATAATTTCCTGCACAAGGTGCGTAGGCTTGCCAGCGATCATGGCATCGTGCTGATTTTCGATGAGTGCACGTCGGGGTTCCGGCAGACCTTTGGCGGTTTGCACAAGCTCTATGGCGTGGAGCCAGACATGGCGATGTTTGGCAAGACACTGGGTAATGGCTATGCAGTGACGGCCACAATCGGTCGCCGCGAGGTCATGGAAGCGGCACAAACCACTTTTATTAGCAGCACCTTCTGGACGGAGCGCATCGGTTCGGTCGCGGGTCTGAAGACGTTGGAAGTCATGGAGCGTGTGAAGTCCTGGGAGACCATTACCAGGATCGGGCTGCAAGTTCGGGAGCAATGGCAGGCGTTGGCCGACAAGCACGGTTTGAAGATCAATCACTGGGGATTGCCGGCTTTAACAGGGTATACCTTTGAGAGCCCACACGCGCTGCAATACAAGACGCTTGTGACCCAGGAAATGCTTGCTAAAGGCTTCCTGGCGGGCAACAGCTGTTACACGTGTGTTGCCCATACGCCGGAGATAGTCGACGCTTATTTTGACGCGCTTGATCCCGTGTTCGGACTGATCAGAGAGTGCGAGGATGGGCGTGATGTCGAGGCCTTGTTACAAGGGCCTGTTTGCCATGCCGGCTTCAAGCGTTTGAATTGACCGGGCCCGATGCGTGATCAGGCACCAGCCATGAGAGTTGTATTTCGTACGGATGCTTCGCTGGAGATCGGCACGGGCCACGTCATGCGTTGCCTAACCCTGGCAGATGCGCTCGTCGCAGGAGGAGCCACCTGTCAGTTCATCTGTCGTGCACATCCAGGAAATTTAGCTGATCTGATTCGTCAGCACGGCTTCACTGTGCATCTTCTGCCGCTCGATGGCAACTGGGTCCTGCATGATCAGTCGGTCCCTGTTCATGCTGCGTGGTTGGGTGCTGATTGGCAAACAGATGCTGAGCAATCACTGCATGCGTTGCGTGGCATGGCATGTGACTGGCTAATTGTCGATCATTATGCTCTGGATAAGGATTGGGAATTGGCGCTCAAGCCTTGTTCTCGGCGCTTGATGGTTATAGACGACCTCGCTGATCGTGTTCACGTGTGTGATCTGCTGTTGGATCAGAATTGGCATGGAAGCCAGACCCCTTGCCGCTACGACGCGGTGCTTGCTCCCACCGTGATCCGATTGCTGGGTCCTGAATATGCGTTGTTGAAGTCTGAATACGGTCAGTTGCGATCCCTCATGCCTCCGCGGGATGGCCAGGTGCAACGAGTATTAATCTTTATGGGTGGTAGTGACCCGCATAATCAGACAGCCAAAGTGCTTCGGGCGCTTATGGTCGAGGAACTATCAGGGTTGACGGTGGACGTGGTGGTCGGTGCCAACCATCCCGACCCATTAGGATTAGCGGCCTTGGTGTCGGCTAGGCATGCCACCATATTGCACAGGGATCTTCCAAGCTTGGCCGGCCTGATGGCGCGTGCAGATTTGATGATCAGTGCGGGAGGGGCTACTACCTGGGAGCGCATGTGCCTTGGCTTGCCGGGCTTGGTGATCAGTATTGCTGATAACCAAATAGCGATCCAGCGGGCGTTGGCGGGGGATGGGTACTGTAAGTATCTTGGCGTAATGTGCCAAGTTGACATGGGTGTGATTATAGATGCTGTACGGTGGGCTATCAGGCATCAATCTGAGTTAATCCAACAAAGTGAGTCATGTCAGAAACTGGTTGGTGGCTCCGGCACAATTCACGTGGTGAAACACATACGAGAAATTAGCGGCTATGTCTTTGCGTCCCTTGGCTGAAGCCGATCTAACCATGATATTGCCCTGGCGAAATACGCCGATAGTCCGTCGGGCGATGTATACGCATCATGAAATTAGTTTAGAAGAGCATTATTCTTGGTTTGGTAAATTAAAAAGCGATCCTAGCGCTTATTGGTTTCTCTATGGGGATATTAATGGCCAGCCCAGGGGTGTCATCTATCTAACTCAGGTGGATCGCCGTCAAGGCACCGCCTTCTGGGGGTTCTACGCGAGTCCGGATGCACCATTAGGTACCGGAATGCATATGTCAATAGAGGCAGTAGATCTCGCATTCTATGATATGGGGTTGCGTAAGCTGAATGCCGAAATTCTTGCTAACAATCATCGCTCACTTAGAATGCATAGAAATGTTGGATTTGTTGAAGAGGGGCTGTTTCGAGAGCAACACTTTGATGGGGAATCCTACGTTGATGTATATCGTCTCGGCATGCTGGCAAGTGAATGGACAATGTGTCGGGTGCGGTTGTTGGGGCGCATTCACGAGTTCGGTTCGAATTCACCAACGAAAGTTTGCTGATTCAGGTACCCAATTCTTGCGATTGAGGTTTTCATATTCTTGCTCAAGGATAATGGACTCTCGTTTGAGAAATAGAAAGAAAAAGTGGAATTTGACGGCCGTATGCAATCATGGTTAATGGGTATCTAAATTCTGTCGCGAGGCTATGTTGAAGATGCGAAGTTATGATGGTCAAGATCCTGCGGTGGGTCAGTCGACATCTTTTGTGATTGCGACATCTCGTCCGTGGAACGAAGGAATCGCTCGACGTCTCGAAAAAAAGACGGGTCATACTTTCCATATTATTACAAAAAAAGAAGATCTAACGCCTCAGTACCTGATTGATATTAAGCCGCGCTACATATTTTTTCCCCATTGGTCACATATAATTCCTGCTGAAATTTATGATCAGTACGAGTGCGTCATATTTCATATGACTGATCTGCCTTATGGTCGTGGGGGCAGCCCCTTGCAGAATCTTATTGTGCGTGGTCACCGTGAAACGCAGATTAGCGCTTTACGATGTGTTGAGAGTCTGGATGCGGGGCCTGTATACATGAAACGCCCTCTGCGCTTAGAGGGTGCGGCTTCAGAAATATTCTCTCGAGCAGCTCGGATTATCGCGGATATGATCGAAGAGCTGATTCGAGAACAGCCTGAGCCTAGAGCGCAGGAAGGTGTCGTGACGATTTTTGCGCGCCGCACGCCAGCAGAGAGTAATCTCGCTCACGCACACATCACAGACCTGAACGATTTCTTTGATTTCATTAGGATGCTCGACGCTAAAGGTTATCCAAGGGCGTTTATAGATTTGCATGGTTATAGAATCGAGCTATCTCGTGTTCGGTTGGGGCGGGATAAGTTGGTTGGCACGTTCGTTATCAGTAGATAGTGTGTCCCAAATTTCACTCTGAAGCGCGTTAATATAAATCAGACTAATGATATTATGAACAAGTCAATTTTAATCAATGGTCGGGCAATAGGTTCAGAACACACGCCATACATTATCGCTGAGCTTTCGGCAAATCATAACGGATCTCTAAATCGAGCTTTGGAGACTATAAGTGCCGCGCACCACGCCGGTGCTAGTGCAATCAAGCTGCAGACGTATACGGCTGATACAATGACGATTGATTGTGATCGTTCCGAATTCATGATCAAGGGTGGCTTATGGGATGGGTTCAAGCTATATGATCTATATAAGTGGGCACAGACCCCTTTTGAATGGCATCAGGCTATGTTCGAATATGCACGAAAGCTTGGTATTACGATATTCTCTACGCCATTCGATGAGTCTGCGGTAGATCTCCTCGAACGGTTGGATGCTCCTGCATATAAAATAGCTTCCTTTGAAAATACTGATTTGCCTCTGATCAGATATATTGCTAAAACAGGCAAGCCAATTATCCTGTCGACAGGCATGGCCTCTGAGGAAGAGATCGAGGAGGCAGTAGATGCTGCGCGGGGTGCTGGCTGTGAAGACTTGATCTTATTGCATTGCATTAGCAGCTACCCAGCACCTATGGAGCAAGCAAATATTCGGCAGGTGCCGGAGCTTGCTCGGCGGTTCAATGTTGTCGCCGGCTTGTCTGACCACACGCTTGGGACGACAGCTTCCGTAGCCGCAATCGCCCTTGGCGCATGTGTGATTGAGAAGCACTTTACCTTGGATCGGCAAGAGAAAGGACCAGATAGCGAGTTCTCTATCGAGCCTCAGGATCTGGAGCGCCTGTGTCGAGAGTCCCGTGACGCGTGGTTGGCTTTGGGTGCGGCTGACTATCAGCGTCAACCTGCCGAGACGGAGAGTAGGGTTTTTCGCCGATCTATATATTTCGTCAGAGAATTACCTGCGGGCGCTATAGTTGGATCCGATGATATCCGTCGCATAAGGCCTGGCATGGGATTGGCGCCGAAACACTTCGAGAAACTAATTGGCCGGCGTCTTAAGGTCCCTGTGACTCGAGGTATGGCAACTGCTTGGGAACTATTTGATGAGTAATATTGTGCTTGTCGTGGTTGCGCATGCCGATGATGAGGTCTTGGGATGCGGTGGCGTCATCGCCCGGCATATCGCGAATGGTGACTCTGTCCATGTTTTATATATGGCTGATGGTGTGGGTGCTCGCGGGGGTGAATTAGAGGTAGAGATCATGTGTAGGGGTCGAGCGCGTGATGAAGCGTTGCGTATTCTCGGTGTTACACAGTGGTGTGCCTTGGATTTTCCAGACAATCGAATGGACGGCTTACCCCTGTTGGATATTGTGCAGCCGCTTGAGAGGATAATCTCAGCGATCGGTCCTGCAATCGTCTATACGCATCATTGGGGCGATCTAAATGTGGACCATCGCTTGACTCATCAGGCCGTCATGACGGCCTGCAGGCCGCTGCCGGGAAGTTCCGTGCGCCAGATCCTGACATTCGAGGTGATGTCCAGCACAGAATGGTCTTCCTTCGGCGAGACATCGTTCGCTCCAAATTTTTATGTGGATATTAAAGCTCATCTTGAGTTGAAGTGCAGGGCGCTGATGGCTTATGACTTGGAGATGCGACCCGCACCGCATTCGCGTTCAATTGAACATATAACGAGTCTGGCTAGGCATAGAGGCTACTCAGTTGGATTGGAAGCTGCTGAGGCGTTTTTTTTAGTCCGGAATATCATTGGCCCCTATGAAACCTCTGAGCAAGTCCTCTAGGCCTACCAGAATATGGCTTATTGAAAGCTAACCAAACGGGAAGATGCGGATGGGCCAGTTGAGCTTGGGCGAAGCGGAGTTTGCCGGTAAGTGTAAGGTATCCCTCTGCGAGAGGTTCCTCGCTGAGGTGGACCGCGCCACTCCTTGGAAGGTCTTTGACGACCTGGCCGAGCCCCACTGTCCGAAGACAGGCAACGGCCTCAGACCTCGATCCGCTGGAAGTGATGCGGTGCATCCGCGTCATGCAACACCGGTTCAATCTGTCGAATCCGACGATGGAAGAGGTACTTTGCGACGACGTCTCGATTCGCAATTCCGCAAAACTATCTCTCACCTATAGCAGCATCCCTGATTAAATGACGATCCTTTTGTCACGACTTCTTGCTAGGATTCAGCGCCAGACACTGGTTGCTGGTCGGAGGATGAACTATCTCGGCAGAATGCATGGTGTCAGAGCACGGGTGACCCAGCTTGAAATGACCAGATGAATTCTTCAGGGCTAATCACTCGGCTATGTATGAGTTTAAAAATATTTTTACATGGGTAAGCAACTGGGGCTCAGCTAAATAACATTATGAAATTCCTCTATGAAACGGCCGGGTTGCTAGCCGGAAAGGTGGGCATGCAGCCTTCGCATCTTTTTCCGTCGCCGTCAAAATTCTATTTGCTCAGAAGGCTGATCAAGTTTCTTGCGCGGGGAGAAGGCATGGGTATTGCCGTAGATGCCGCATGCGCAGATTTCAAATATAGATCCCTCTTCAAGACAAAATATTATATTGGTATCGATGTCTCTGATGAGAATCTCGGCAACGGCTTGGTGAATAGAGCAAGGTCCGATGACCTCGGTGTGCTGGCGGACTTGCGTTCGCTGAGGAGTTTTCCTGCCATTGCCGATATAGTAGTCTCTACGCATACCTTGGCAAGCCTGTCGCCTGAGGATAGGAGTGAGGGAGTAATGGCGTTGGCAGGCGCAGTCGCTCAAAACGGAATTCTGTTCTTTAACATGCCGCAAGAATCGGACAGCGATGAGATCCATCGCTTCCTTGAGACGGAGTTTGGTGTGGTAAAACGCAGGGTTTACGGCAAACGGACCTTCATGGCAATCGAAAATTACTTTAGCCATCGCACTGGAGGTAAGGGGTTCTGGCCTCTTTTTTCAGTCGGAGTGGCGATCGTTGCCTGCTACTGCCTATCCTTCCTAGAAGGAAGGAGCAATAATGGTTACTATGTGCTGTATGAATGTTTCAACAGGATGCCTTCCGACGTGGAAGACAGAATGAGTCGCATGCGGGCATATGACGCTGCAATATCTGTAGCGGATTATAAGAGCCGTGTCCCGCACACGCAGTGAGAAACTCCATGAAGATCGCTTTATTTATGTCGGGTAATTTCGCGCGGCTAATGCGCCACTTCGTCGACTTCATGCCTGATGTGGCGTTGACTGCCATATGTCCGAACTGGCAAGGTTATCATGTATGCAGAAAAGAGAGCCGCTTTCAGCAGGTCGACTATATCTTCGAGGGCCTCAATGCCCTGTTTGATAACGATGATGTCCTCGATTTCATCAATAAATATGAGGACATAAACATATATGAAGTTCTTTCGGTCGACAAGACGCATTACAAGAAGATGGTAGGGGATTATCAGCTCAGATACATATCTTCCGTTGGGAAGAGGCTGGAGAGCATATTTCTTACCGAGAAACCGGATGGCATATTCTTTCCCATAATAGAGACGGTAGAGGCCATGCTCGCGTATAGGCTAGCAGCTGCTTTGGGCATCAGGCCTATCGTTTATTGCAATTCTAGATTTTCCAGCCTTTCGTTTTTCTCCGAGTCGTTTCAAGAAACCCTTCCCGGCTACATGCATCTATGCGAATCGAACGAGCGGGATCTGCTATGGTCTCGATCGTTTATTCGTCAATATAGAGAGAATCCGAAGCCTTTCAATATAATTTCCGTAGATTTCCACAGTGCGGAGTGCATGAATGCGGGACGGAATGGCAGCGCATTGTGGAGATTTATAAGAAATTCCTGGTTGCATAGGGGGGTAGAGAAGCACAATAAATTGATATCCCATTGGATAAGCATGCAGGTGTACGTACAGAAAATCGCCACCCCCATAAGGAATATGATTTTCGCTATCAATGAGCGATGGTTCATACGTCCCGGAGACCCACCTTCCGGAAAGTTCGATTTCTTCCCTCTCCATTTCTCCCCGGAATCCTCAATAAACGTTCCGGCTCCGTATTATATAGACCAGCTGCGAGTGGTCGACAGAATCCTTCTGGATCGAAATGACGGGAATCACCCCCTCGTCATAAAGGAACATCCTGCCATGTTTGGATTCCGGGAGAGGGGATTCTATGCGAGGCTCATCAGAAGGCCGTTTGTAAAGTTCGTCCGAAAGGAGTTGCCAGGTGTGGATCTGATAAGAAAGGCTTCTACCGTATATTCCGTCACCGGGACGGCGTGCCTGGAAGCATTCTTTTTGGGCGTGAAGTGGAAGCAATATGGAGTCAATTTTCTGAGTGACTGGTTTGATAGAAATGGCCCGGAATTGAGGGGGGGTGATGCAGATGTGGAGCGGTTTATTTGCGACGTGAGATCCGTTTCCAGGGAGTTCGTCCTGTATTCTCCTGGGATCTCCCGTCAGAGAGATGAGCTTCTTTTTTCGAGAGAAAACATATTCAGGATCTGTGAGCACCTAATGTTTCATATTAATCAGGACCAGAAATTCAGGGGCGTGGGTGGAGAAAAATGAAAAAGCGCTTATTGATACTGTCTTATTATTTTCCGCCAGACAGTATCATAGGCGCGGCAAGACCTTATAGGATCGCTGATTTTTTCTTTGCAAAAGGATGGGAAGTCAGCGTCCTCGCATGTTCTGATGATTCAGTAACGAAGGATCCCTTCTATGGTGTGGGCCACCTTGATGTGGTCCGAGTCCAGGTACCGTCGCTGCTGAGATGGATCAATTCGCAGCCCAAAGGTGATGAGTCTCGTTCGTTAAAAGGCAAAGTGTATCGCGCAGTGCGTATTCTGCTAAGAAATGTGTTGTGGCCCGAACCTTTCGCTTTGGTATGCAGATCCCTGAAGTCGAAGGGGGATGAGATGCTTTCAAGGAACAGATACCATCTGATTCTAAGCACAGCATTGCCATTTTCAATGCACTGCACTGCGCGCAAGCTGTCCATGAAGCATGGGATTCCTTGGGTGGCCGATAATAGGGACTTGTGGGCGACATCTCCATATCGTCGGCTGTTGATTCCACGCAGATACTTCGATTGTGCTTATGAGCGTGCCGTTCTGGATGACGCGGTGCTGGTCGTAGGCGTCAGCAAGGCGATGGTCGGTTATTATGTCAATGTGTGCGGGTTGCGGTCCTCGATCAGTGTGATGAATGGGTATGGCGGTGGGGGAGGGGATGATCGACAATCAAAGCCTCTCGCTCTGTGCCAGACTGCTTCATGCGAGGGAATATTGGATATAGTCTATGCGGGTGGCCTGTATGGGGGGCTGAGGAATCCGGAGCCGCTGTTCATTGCGGTTTCTCAGGATCAGGGCCTTCGTGGGCGTGTGAAAGTTTCCTTTTACGGATCTGAGGAAGACTGTGTGAATCAGTGGAAGCGCCAATATCCCGATTGCAGGATAGAGGTGTTTCCCAGGGTGTCAAAGAGTGATCTCCAGGATGTCTACGAACGAGCATCCATCTTGCTGGTTGTCCTTGGGGAGAAGGGCTTTGAGAAAGGAGTGCTCACTGGGAAGTTTTTTGAGTATCTGCCCTACGGAAAACCCATTATTGCGATTGCGCCGGACTCCTCCGAACTAGGGGCCGTAGTTAATGGATATGGGCTGGGCTTGGCTGCGCGCGATCCCGTACGGATCGGAAGATATCTTCATGATGTCATAGATGAAAATGTGCCTTTGAGCGTGGATCCACCGAGGGAGCTGTCGAGCGATTATCAGACTGGGCTTCTATACGAACGTATTTGCGATATTCTGGGTAAAAAATGAAGACGTATTCCTTAAGAAGAATAATATCCACACGCGACCTTTGGGGGCTTCTCCTAGTCAACTTCCTGTTTCAGTATCTGTTGTTCATAACCAGCAGAAGGGTTTTTCTGCTTCATTTTACCAACGTTATTTCCGCTGACGGTGGTTTCAGTGTCGTCGGCAGGGAGTGTAATTTGATAAAGTGCCTTCGCATCAATGGAGGCATACTTATACAGGCTTCCAATGGTGTGGAAATTGATGGCTCGTGCTTGCTGGGTCCGGGGGTGAAGATCATCAGCGGGAATCATGATTTGGATGATTTTTCGAAATCTTCTGTCGTCGATCGCCCAATAAAGATCGGCGCCAACTGCTGGATTGGTGCGAATGCAGTCATATTGCCGGGCGTTGAGCTACAACCTGGAACAATCGTGGGAGCCGGCAGCGTG
This sequence comes from Castellaniella sp., assembly GCA_019104865.1. Classification (GTDB taxonomy): domain Bacteria; phylum Pseudomonadota; class Gammaproteobacteria; order Burkholderiales; family Burkholderiaceae_B; genus Castellaniella. The sequence continues at coordinate 53,695 of JAHRWZ010000062.1, forward strand.
GTGACTGCCAGTCCGGGGGAAGGCAAGGTGACTATCGCCGGAAATCCGGCCTCGATTGTGCGGAAAAGAACGGTTGGGTCGTAGCAGACTGTCCATTGATCAACAGGCCTTCGAGGCCTTCTTCTGGCTTATGAATGCTGTATGTGTGGTTTTGTAGGATTTTTCGCTACGCAGCGTTCTGCGGCTGGTATCTCGCCCGCTCTACTGCGGCGGATGGGGGGCGCACTTGTCCATCGCGGGCCAGATGATGGAGGCTTCTGGCTCGATGGCTCCTTGGGATTCGGGGTTGCTCATAGGCGTCTTTCGGTTGCGGATTTGTCTCATGAAGGCCATCAACCTATGGTGTCTCACTGTGGCCGCTATGTGTTGGCATTCAACGGGGAGATCTATAACCATGGCGACCTACGGGGGCGTTTGGCACGGGAGCAACTGGATATTCCCTGGCGAGGCCATTCCGATACTGAGGTCTTGCTGGCATGCTTGGCCCTGTGGGGCCTGGAGCGCACTTTGCAGGCATGCGTAGGCATGTTTGCGTTTGCCCTGTGGGACTGCAGGGAAAAGACCCTGACGCTCGCTAGAGACCGCATGGGGGAGAAACCCCTTTACTGGGGATGGCAAGGCCAGACTTTGTTGTTTGGATCAGAGCTGAAGGCCCTGCGGTTGCACCCTGATTTTCAGGGGGAGATCGACCGGGGCGCCCTGGCTCTGCTGTTGCGTTATAACTATATCCCTGCTCCTCACAGCATCTATCGCGGTATCCGCAAGTTGCCGTCAGGGCATTATGCCGTCATTGGCCCTGGGGACAGGAATGCTGTGACTAGGCAGTACTGGGATTACCGCACCATTGTCAGGGCTGGACTGGAAGCGCCTTTCGCTGGAACCGGCGCGCAGGCGGTGGATGAATTGGAGGCCCGGCTGGTGTCCAGCATTCAGGGGCAACGGGTGGCAGATGTCCCCTTGGGCGCATTTCTAAGCGGCGGGATCGACAGTAGCTTGATTGCAGCGCTGATGCAGCAGCAATCCGCGCAGCGAGTGCGGACCTATGCGATTGGGTTCCAAGAGGAGGCTTTCGACGAAGCGGTGCATGCGCGCACGGTGGCTCGGCACTTGGGCACGGACCATACAGAGCTGTATGTCACGGAACAGGACGCTCTGGCGGTGGTTCCGGAGTTGCCTCGCATCTACTGTGAACCGTTTGCAGATAGCTCGCAGATCCCCACTTTTCTAGTCAGCCAGATGGCGAGCCGGCATGTGACTGTGGCACTTAGCGGGGATGGGGGCGACGAGTTGTTTGGCGGGTATACCCCCTACCAGTTTATGCCGAAGATATGGCGTCTGCTGCGTAGAGTGCCGCAACCATTACGGAGGGGAATCGCTTCCGCATTGGCTCTGCTTCCGCTGCCCCAACGGATGGAGAAGCTGCTGGGCGTGATGGGGGCGGGGGATCGGGAGCAGTTGTATGCATGGATGCGCAGCCACTGGCTGGAGCCTGAGTCTGTCGTTGTGGGGGCGCAAGAGCCGGGCTCCTTGCTGTTTAATCCAAGTGGTTGGCGTTTCGTGGAGTCGTTCGAATCCTGGATGATGGCCATGGATGTCTGCGATTACATGCCGGATGACATTCTGGTCAAGGTGGATCGAGCGGCCATGGCCAATAGCCTGGAAACCCGGGTGCCGTTGCTGGACCACCGCATTGTAGAATTTGCCGCGCGCCTGCCTTTGTCGATGAAAATCCGAGACGGTCAGGGGAAATGGGTGTTGCGACAGGTGTTGTATCGCCATGTTCCACAGGCACTGGTTGACCGGCCCAAGGCTGGCTTCATGGTCCCGCTTGGCAATTGGCTGCGGGGCCCATTGCGGGAGTGGGCGGACGATTTATTGCAACCGGTCAGGATGCAACAAGAGGGGTATTTGAATGAACGGATGGTTCAAGCCGTATGGCAGGAGCATCTGGGAGGGAGAATGGATCGGTCAACAAAGTTGTGGAGCATTCTGATGTTTCAGGCGTGGATGAGAAGCCAATGAGCAACGCAGATGAGAAGCCGATTCTATTCGTCACGACTACCCTTGGTACGGGAGGTGCGGAGCGGATGTTGCTTAAGATCCTCAAACGCATGGATCGTGCGAGGTATAGGCCGACTGTAGTCTCCTTATTGGATGAGGGCTCGGTAGGGGTTGAGATTGCCGCCTTGGGGGTTCCGATTGTATGTTTGCACATGAATAAATCCTGGCGGATCTTTATTGCTCCTTTCATATTGTCAAGACTTGTCCGGCGGACGGAATGCGTGCTTGTTCAGGGATGGATGTATCACGGAAACTTGCTAGCATGGATCGGGCGGCTTTTTTCAGGCCGGAAGGTGCCTTTGAGCTTTGGTATTCGGCAGAGCCTTTACGGGCTTGCGCGTGAGAGACTCAACACGCGTTGGGTGATACGTGCCAATGCCTGGATGTCTGGTCGGGTACAGGGCTTCCTGTTCAATAGTCGATATAGCCTGCAGTCGCATCGGGATTTCGGATTCCGAGGGCGGAATATGCGAGTCATTCCTAACGGATTCGACCTGGACCTGTACCTTCCGAAGTCCGAGCGCAGTTTAGATCTCCGTAGGGGGCTTGGACTGGGTTCCGAATTAGTGGTGGGCATGGTGGCTAGGTTTCATCCTGTAAAGGGTCATCATGATTTTCTGCGTGCGGCTGCTATTGTGCATAGGTCTATGCCGGGTACAGTATTCCTGCTGATTGGCACAGGTGTAACGCAAGAAAATAAAAAGTTGGCCGATTGGATTGATGGTTTGGGATTGACTCGGTCGGTGCGGTTGTTGGGAGAGCGCACCGACGTGGCGGATTTGAATAATATCTTTGATATTGCTTGCCTGGCGTCCTTGGCGGAGGCATTCCCGAATGTGATCGGAGAGTCGATGTCTTGCGGAGTCCCTTGTGTTGTGACTGATGTTGGTGACTGCGCGGAGATTGTCGGGGAAACCGGTCGAGTGGTCAAGGCGGGTGACTCTGAGTCTTTGGCCGCCGCGATGCTTGAATTGTTAGGTATGGACTCAGCGGAACGAAGGCGCCTGGGGCAGGCTGCTCGCGCCAGAGTTATAGAGCAGTACGACATGCAATACGTGGTTCAGCAGTACGAAAAATATTTTGAATCCCTGCTGGCCGACCGGCAGCTGGGGTGGGGATTGGTGCAGGAATGAGTGGTCTGACTCGAAATTTGCGTCGCTATGTAAGTGTCGCCTTATCCGCCTTCATGTTGGCGGGCATATTTCTATTGATTCGTCCGGAGAACCTGTTGGAGAGGCTTGCCAGCTTTCCGCTTGAAGTGATGGCGGGTGTCTTGGCGCTGGTTCTGGTCAATCAGTTGACGGTCATTCATCGCTTCCGACGGATTCTGGCTCATTTTGGCTTCAAGGTATCTTGGGAGCCGATCTATCATGCAAGCGTACTCGGCAATCTGGCTGCGCTCGTGGTCATCCCGTTGATGGGGCATATGCTTGGACGGCAAGCAGTTCTGCGTCATGCGGGTGTGTCGCCCGTTGAGAACGCGATGATTGTTGCCTATGAGCGGATCCTAGTTGCATTGGTGAGCGCTGTGCTGGCACTGCTGGGTGGGATCTATCTTCTTGGGCGCGGCCTGTTCGGACAGGTTGCCGATGTTCCTTTCATCGAGATTTTGCTGGTGTTGGGGCTGGCCTGGTATCTAAATCATCGCCTGGGATGGCGGAAATTCGAACATCGACATCTCGCTACGGTTTTTTCTCGGAGTAATACGGCGCATGTTTTAGAACTGCTAATAGTCACAGGGGTCAGCCTCGGGGCCATGCTCTTCTGCTTTGCGTTGCTGTTTCATGTGGTGGCTCCAACCCTGGATTGGCTCGACCTTTTCGCCATGGCTGCCATTGTTTCTTTCGGCGCCAGCATTCCACTCAGTTTTGGTGGCTGGGGGCTGCGCGAGATTGCGGCTGTCTATGTTCTTGGCCTTGCGGGGATACAGGCTGATGCCGCTCTGTCCGCATCCATTCTGTGTGGTTTGCTTTCCACAGCTGGCGTCTTGCTGCTGGCGGCAGTCGCTGTGATATGGCGCAGACGCGTTCCCTGGGGAAATGCTGCGGACAGCGGATATGGTGGTGATGGTGTCAGTAGCGCGCGGGTGTCGACCGAGAATGTCTCTGCCTGGTTTTTATACATCGCTACTGCGGTACTGGTGTTCTTTCAGGTGCATGTGACCATTGCAGGGACTACGGTGAATCTGAATTTGGCGGATCCGTTTGCTGTTCTTGCACTTTCGGCTGTGGCGCTCGACGCCTTGTCGAACCGCAGATGGCCGTCATGGAGCGTGCCTGGGCTGAACGCATGTTTATTGGTCATGGGGGGGGTCTTAGTATTTGGCTTGGCCCTCGCTTGGTGGCTGAGAGGCTCGGTGTCTGGTTGGGCTGTTGGGAAGGTCATTGGTTGGGTTGTGCTGCTGGGCTATATGGCAGCAGGTTATATGGCGGTTCACTATTACGGGCGACTCGGGTTCAGGCGCTTGGTTGAGATCATGGTGACCGTCATGTTTATAGTGGTGCTCTGCGCCGTGTTCCTAACCCCGCTGCATGGGCTTGATTTGCCTGGTTTTCTGCATGGTAGGGATACGTCTGGGCTTGAAGCGTACTCAGGAAATCGAAATGCGTTAGCGTTCCAGTTACTTGTCGTCATGGCGCTATACCTCCCACTGGTTGGGCAGATCCATCTTGCGACGGGCGATAAATGGTCTAGAGGAACCCGGTTGAGTATCTTGGTTCTAGGGGTTCTAATCGGTGGCTTGTTTTTGACAGCATCAAGATCTGCGTTGATCGCGTTTGCGCTGATGGCTGCTGTGGGTCTCGCCTTGCGTGTTGTCGACCGGCGCTATGTAATTTATGGGTTATTGACAGGTGTTTCGTTCTGGGTTATCGCATACTGGTTGCCTACAATAGTGCAAGCTTTGATTCAGTTGGTAGACCATTTTGTTGTGTGGTCCTCATCCGTATTGAGTGGTACTCCAATGCGTGATTCGTCGATGATTGTGAAATCAATGGTTGTGATAGGTCGTGTATCGACTGAGATTAGTGACCACGGGCGGCTAGAAATGCTTGTCGCAGCCCTGAACGCGTGGCTGAATCACCCAATATTTGGTGAGGGATTAGGGGCCTTTCTACTTGATAGTAAGCAAACGCTTGGCCTAAGTATGATTATACATAACACAGTATTATGGCTGTTGGCGGAGGTCGGGCTGGTCGGCGCCATCCCGTTCATTTTAACTTTTGTCCTGATCGTGCGATCTGCTTGGATAGGGCGGATGGGCGCCGTCCGTTCACATGGTGTCCTGCTGATCATGCTGATGTTTGCCGTTATGAGCCAGTTTCACGAGGTTCTGTATCAGAGGATTTTTTGGATTGGTTTGGGCGGTTTGGCTGCTGCTCTACCGAGTCAGTTGCAAAATAGAAAGAAGTTTTTGATCTTAAATGAATAAGGCGGGGCGGGCAGTGCATGAGCATCTGTGCATGGGGAGGTGTAGAGAAATGGTTCTAATATGTGCGGTCTGATAGGTCTCTGGCAGCGGGGGGCAGTTGATCGATTGCGGTATGATGCGCAGAATATGACGTCGGTGCTGGCTCATCGCGGCCCGGATGATGCTGGTATATGGGCCGATACTGCAGTCGGCCTTGCACTCGGGCACCGCCGTCTGTCCATCGTGGAGCTGTCCGCCGCGGGCCATCAGCCGATGCGGTCGTCCTGCGGACGATACGTGCTGGTCTTCAACGGCGAGATCTACAACCATCTCGATTTGCGGTCCCGGCTGGGTGAGGCCGGACAGGGATGGCGGGGGCATTCGGATACTGAAACGCTGCTGGCATGCATCCAGGCCTGGGGGCTGAGACGCACTCTGGAGCAGGCCGTGGGCATGTTCGCGTTGGCCTTGTGGGACCGCCAAAGCCAGGTGCTCAGTCTGGCGCGTGATCGCCTGGGGGAAAAGCCTCTGTATTGGGGCTGGCAGGACGACATGCTGCTGTTCGGATCCGAACTGAAATCATTGCGGGCCCATCCGGATTTTCACGCGACGGTGGATAGGGGGGCGTTGGCCCTTTATCTGCGGCACGGGTATGTGCCAGCGCCTTGGTCGATCTATCAAGGCGTGCTCAAGCTGCCGCAGGGGCAGTTCATTGAAATTCCTTTGGGGCAGGGCGTCTCCGCGGCCAAGGCGGCAACGCCGCAGCCATTCTGGAGTTTCAATACGGTCGTTGCCCACGGGGAGGCGAATCCATTTTCGGGTGACGACACGGCGGCAATCGATGCACTGGAGGCACGGCTATCGGACACCATCGGGCAGCAGATGCTGGCTGATGTGCCTGTCGGGGCTTTCTTTAGTGGCGGGATTGATAGCACTACGGTTGTTTCGCTGATGCAAAAGCTGAGCACCCGGCCAGTGTGTACCTTTACGATTGGTTTTGATGGCCACCAATATGATGAGGCTGCACATGCACAAGCAATCGCTGATCATCTGGGGACCGACCATATGCCGTTGATCGTTCGGCCGGAAGACGCGCTGGACGTGATCCCCATGCTGCCGCGCATGTACTGCGAGCCGCTCAGCGCGGATTCACAGATCCCGCTATATCTGATCAGCAAGCTGGCGCGGCGGCATGTCACGGTCGCTTTGAGCGGCGATGGCGGAGATGAACTGTTTGGCGGATATAACCGGTATCTGGGCGCGCGCCGCGTCTGGCTGCGTCTGCAGTCTATGCCCGGACCGGTGAGGCACGCTTGTGCCGCATTGCTGCGCAGCGTATCGCCGGCCGGCTGGGATCGCTTGTTCGCCTTGGCCAAACCGATATTGCCCGAAAGGTTTAGGCTGGCGATTCCGGGGACGAAGGCCCAGAAACTGGCGGATGTGCTGGAACTGGATACGGAGATGGATTACTTCCGTCGCCTGACCAGTCATTGGCAAGACCCCGAACGTATCGTGCTTGGGGGGCGTGAGCATCCCACCCTGATGACAAACCCCGCCTCTCAGCCGCATGCCGATTGCTTCGAGCATTGGATGATGGCGATGGATGCGCAGACATTTCTGCCTGATGAAGTGATGGCCAAGGTGGATCGCGCCGCGATGGCTGCAAGCCTGGAAACGCGAGCGCCCTTGCTGGACCACCGGGTGGTGGAACTGGCCTGGCGGATGCCGCTGCGGATGAAGATCCGCGATGGTCAGGGCAAGTGGCTGCTGCGTCAGGTGTTGTATCGGCATGTGCCGCGTGAACTGGTCGAACGCCCCAAGAAGGGCTTTGGCATTCCGATCGACGACTGGCTGCGGGGGCCTTTGCGGGCTTGGGCGGAAGGCCTGCTGGCGGAGGACCGTCTGCGGGCGGACGGATACTTCGATCCCGCGCCGATTCGCGCACGGTGGCGCCAGCACGTGCAGGGCAGCCATAACTGGCAGTATCAGTTATGGCCCATCCTGATGTTTCAGGCCTGGCTGTCCGATGCCCAGGTGCACGCATGAAACTGTTGCTTGTCGGCGGCTTTGCCGAGTCCGTGCTGAACTTCCGCGGGCCGTTGATCGATGCGTTGTTGCGGGCGGGCGTCGAGGTCCATGTCGCCGCGCCGGGGCTGGATCGGGGCGATGTGGGGCGTGCGTTGCGGGACCGGGGGGCGATCCCGCACGATGTGCCCTTGCAGCGCACTGGAATGAATCCGCTGGCGGATGTGCGGGGCCTGTACGGCTTATGGCGCCTGATGCGTCACCTGCGGCCCGATGCGTTTCTGGGTTACACCATCAAACCTGTGATCTATGGTTTGATGGCTGCGCGCCTTGCGGGGGTCAGCAGGCGGTACGCCTTGATCACGGGTCTGGGCTACGCCTTTCAGGAACGGCCCTCCAGCCGCCGCGCCCAGGTGGTCGCAAGTCTGGCGCGGGGGCTGTATCGTCTGGCGCTGCGTGGCGCGCATCGGGTTTTCTTTCAGAACCCGGATGACCAGGCGCTGTTCCAGGCACTGCACATCCTGGACCCGCGGACGCCGTCCCTGGTGGTCAATGGTTCAGGGGTCGATGTCGCGCGTTTCGCCCAGGAGCCGGTTCCCGGTGGCCCCGTCGTGTTTCTGATGATCGCACGCCTGTTGATTGCCAAGGGGGTGCGCGAATATGCACAGGCTGCGGCCCGGTTGCGCCCCGAGTTTCCGCAGGCGTCATTCCAGCTGGCTGGCTGGATCGATGGCGGTCCGGACTCCATCGGTGCTGACGAACTGGATGCCTGGATCGGTGCGGGAACCCTGGAGTATCTGGGGAGGTTGGACGACGTGCGACCGGCCTTGTCAGGTTGTGGTGTGTACGTACTGCCTTCGTACCGTGAGGGTACGCCGCGTACCGTGCTCGAAGCCATGGCGGTCGGGCGTCCGGTGATCACCACCGATGCTCCCGGATGTCGCGAGACGGTCGTCGATGGGGAAAATGGCTATCTGGTTCCAGTGGGATCGAGCGAGGATCTGGCTGCCGCCATGCAGCGTTTTCTTCACGATCCGCATCTGATGCAGGTGATGGGCGAACGATCGCGGCAGATCGCAGAAGACAAATACGACGTACATCGGGTGAATGCCGAGATGCTGCGTGGCATGGGGATCGCATCTTGAAAAGGCTACTGGATATTCTGGGAGCGGGGCTGGGGTTGTTGGCCCTGTCGCCGTTGATTCTGTGCTTGGCCTGGCTGATTCAGCGTCGGCTGGGACGTCCTGTGCTGTTTTGTCAGATCCGGCCGGGGCGGCATGGTCGCCCCTTCCGGATGATCAAGTTCCGTACAATGCGAGATGCTGCGGGCCTTGATGGGCAGCCGCTGCCGGATGCGGAGCGGATTACGCCTTTTGGCCGCTTGCTGCGATCCACCAGCCTTGATGAGTTACCCGAGCTTTGGAATGTCCTGAAGGGTGATATGAGTTTGGTTGGCCCGCGCCCCTTGCTGATGGAATATCTGCCGCTTTATTCTCCGGAACAGGCGCGTCGTCACGAGGTGCGGCCTGGCGTCACGGGCTGGGCACAGGTTAATGGACGTAATGCCCTCAGTTGGGAAGACAAATTCCGGCTGGATGTGTGGTACGTGGACCATCGGTCGCTGTGGCTGGATCTGAAGATTCTGTATCTGACAGTGAGAAAGGTATTGGCCCGCGATGGGATCAGCGCGATCGGAGAGGCAACAATGACTAGATTTACTGGCGCGATTCATGAGGAGAAAGATTATGAGTGAGTCTTTGTATGCCATTTATGGCGCCTCGGGCTTTGGTCGTGAGGTGCTGCCATTAGGTCGACAGTTTTTGGCGCGGACTGGGGTGGCCCTGGACCGTTTGGTGTTTATCGATGATGCCCCTTCCGCACAGCGGGTGAATGGTCATCGGGTATTAACCTGGCAGGAGTTTTTGGACGAACCGGCAAGCGCACGGTTCGTATCTCTGGCGATCGCCAGTGGAGCCATCAGGGAGAAGTTGTCGAAACTCTTGAGTAGTCATGGAGTGACTCACTGGGAAATTCGCGCAAGTAATGTTGTCGAGTTGGATGATGTGCAGATGCAGGAAGGTGCGATCTTATGTGCCTTTGTCACGCTGACATCAAACATCCGTATCGGCCGCCATTTCCATGCCAACATCTATAGTTATGTTGCGCATGATTGTGTGATTGGTGATTTTGTCACTTTTGCGCCTGGTGTAATGTGCAATGGCAATGTGGTCGTCGAAGACCATGCCTACATTGGCACGGGCGCGATGCTGCGCCAAGGTAAACCCGGGAGGCCATTGCGGATTGGTCGTGGCGCGGTAGTGGGCATGGGGGCAGTAGTGACAAAAGATGTTGCAGCTGGCGAAACTGTTGTTGGTAATCCTGCGCGCCCCTTGATCAGATAGTGTGTTGGAGCATAGGGCCTATTCGGCCTCTCGTTCTAATGTCGCAGGCCTACAACAACAATATTCTGCTTCTGTACTGTTGGGTGTCGCTGTGTTGAATACCCACCTTTCTCCCTGGCCTTCATTCTCCGCAGAAGACATCGTCCGCATCCCACCGGTGCGGTCAGTATTACACCGGCGCTAACACCTTCACCTACAATCAAACCCGCACTCGATCCCGCTGACCGCGCCAAGGTTGTCACGATCGACCGAAATGCCCAGTAAAAATTAATTTTTCAGAGATGCCTGGTAAGTGAAGAAAAATAGCATGCCAATAAATTTCAAATACCGTCCTGAAATTGACGGTTTGCGCGCTATTGCAGTGTTGCCAGTCATTCTATTCCATGCGGGAATTCCTGGGTTTTCTGGGGGGTTTGTCGGCGTGGATGTTTTCTTTGTGATTAGTGGGTATCTGATCACCGGGATATTGTTGAGAGAGTTGGCTGCCGGGGATTTCTCGGTCGTGGCGTTTTATGAGCGACGTATTCGTCGTATCTTGCCTGCTTTGTTTCTTGTGTTGTGGGCCTGTGTTCCCCTCGGCTGGTTTCTGATGGACCCCTATGCGTTCCAGCGCTTAGGGCAGGGGCTTCTCGCGGTAACTATGTTCGTATCAAATATTTTATTTTGGCGAACGACGGATTACTTTACTGCAACCTTGGAAAACCCATTGCTCCATACTTGGAGCCTGGGGGTTGAAGAGCAGTACTATGTCTTTTTTCCGCTTTTTCTCTGGCTTGTATGGAAATATGGGAGAGGCCAGTTATGGCTAGCCCTGACTCTTGTTTTCTTGGCATCTTTGGGGATTAGTCAGTGGGCAGTCCAGACAGGGCGTTTAGTGGCTGCATTTTATCTTATCCCATCTCGCGCATTTGAATTGCTGCTGGGAAGCGGTGTGGCGCTAGCAGCTTTCTACAAAAAGATACCGATGTGCGGCGATGGGTCGGTGAATGCATGACTCTGATTGGTCTCGCCGCGATTTTGTGGGCAATTTTGACATTTGATCGGAACACCCCGTTCCCTAGGGTCCGCGCTTTGGTTCCATCTGTGGGGACGGCCTTCGTTCTTGCGTTTGCGCAGGTGGATGGTCTACTAAGGCGGCTTTTAACATGGCGAGTACTGGTCACTATTGGTTTAATTTCCTATAGCGCCTATCTATGGCATCAACCTGTATTCGCTTTTGTGCATATCGCGGGATATCATCCGGATCTTTCTGTAAACCTGATTCTGGTTCTGTTGTGTCTGGTTCTCGCTTGGTTGAGCTGGCGGTATGTGGAGCTCCCATTTCGGAATCGAGCATATCTGCCGCGTCGTGCTGTATTTGGTTGGGCTGCGGTCGCCTCAATAGTGACTCTTGCCGGTGGTGCGTGGTTGACTGTCACTCATGGTGTTTCCAGCCGATTCACTGCGCAGGAAATGAAATGGTGGCGCTACGCCGATATTGGTTTGATGTCCCGCTATGTGACTGATCGTTTTAATAACGATCAAGGTGTTTTTTCGAATGGGACGTATAGTAGAATTCTGGTCATTGGAGACAGCTTTGCTCAGGATTTTGTCAACATGGTTGCGGAATCTGGGAGTTGGCCGGCGGCGCAGATCAGAACAGTTTATATCCCCGTTATCTGCCAGATGTCGGCAGTAAAGCAGGATGTCAGTAAGTTCATTGCTCAGAGCGATCAACCTGGTTGCGCCCGGTCTCCAAATATAGTTTCCTCCATGCCGCTGATTCAGAAAGCTGACGTTATTGTGCTGGCTGCTCATTGGGCGAAATGGTCAGCGGAGTTGCTGCCTGAGACAATCAGGAACATGCGTTTGCGTTCCGATCAGCGACTGTTTGTGGTTGGGTCTAAGAATTTCAGCCCTGTTAACGTACGACAGTTTTTATCTTTAGGGCCGTCTGGGCGGGAGGGAGTTTCCCACCGTGTGGCACCTTCCGTTTCAGAGGTGAATAGTATTTTGCGGAATGAGTTGCCCGCCAATGTTTTCGTGGACCAGGTTCGCATCGTCTGCGGGCTGAATGAAGAGTGCCCATTGGTGACTGGGCAGGATGGGCTTATTTCATATGATGGGGACCATCTGACTCAGGAGGGCGCCGCCTACATTGGAAAGAAGATATTTTCCGAATCATCATTAGCTCAAGCGCAGTGAATGTCGCCGATGCAGGAACTACAATCCAGCTATTGCAAGAAACCTACCTTCGTGGATCCCTGACGTGCTGAATACCCACTTTCCTTCCTGGCCCTCGTTTACGACCGAAGAAGCCGACGCCGCCCGTGACGTCATCCTGTCCAATCGTGTGAACTACTGGACCGGCCAGGAATGCCGCGAGTTCGAGCGTGAATTCGCCGCCTGGACGGGAACCCGCCATGCCATCGCGCTGGCCAACGGCACGGTGGCGCTGGATCTGGCGCTGCAGGGCCTGGGTATCGGGGCGGGGGACGAGGTCATCGTCACACCCCGCACTTTTCTTGCATCCGCATCGTGCATCGTCAATGCGGGCGCAGTGCCGGTGTTCGCCGACGTCGATCCGGATTCCCAGAACATCACGGCCGCGACGATCCGAGCCGTGCTGACGCCGCGCACACGGGCAGTGATCTGCGTGCACCTGGCCGGCTGGCCTTGCGACATGGATCCCATCATGGACCTGGCGCGCGAACGGAACCTGTTCGTGATCGAGGACTGCGCCCAGGCGCATGGAGCGCGCTATAAGGGCCGCCCCGTGGGCTCCATCGGCCACGTCGGCGCCTGGTCGTTCTGCCAGGACAAGATCATGACGACCGGGGGCGAAGGCGGTATGGTCACCACGGACGACGCGGCGCTGTGGAAGCGCATGTGGGCGTACAAGGATCACGGAAAATCCTGGGACGCGGTGTACGAACGCCAACACCCGGCCGGTTACCGCTGGCTGCACGAATCCTTCGGCACCAACTGGCGCATGATCGAGGTCCAGGCCGCGATCGGACGCATTCAGTTGCGGCGCATGGCGGATTGGCAGGCGGCGCGCCTGCGCCATGCGCGGCGGATCTGGGACTGCGCCCGGACATTGCCGGGGCTCCGCGTGCCGGACGTTCCGGAATCGATCGATCATGCGGCCTACAAGTGCTATGTGTTTCTGCGGCCCGATGCGCTGGCGCCGGGCTGGACGCGGGAACGCATCATGCAGGCGATCCTGGATCGCGAGGTGCCGGTGTATTCGGGTTCGTGTTCCGAGATCTATCTGGAAAAGGCCTTCGATGGCACGGATTTCCGGCCGGCCGGGCGCTTGCCGGCGGCGCACGAACTGGGCAACACCAGCCTGATGTTCCTGGTGCACCCGACGCTGCGGGACGAACACATCGACCGGACGTGCAATGCTTTGGGCGCCGTGATGGCCCAGGCGACGGCGTGAGGCCTGTCGCATGTTGAATGTCCGCTTGTTCCTGGTGTTCGCCTTTGATCTGACGGCGGTGGTGGCCGCCTGGCTGGGCGCATTTCTGCTGCGCTTCAATCTGGATTGGCCCAGCGCCTTCCGGGATGAGATGATCTTTGGCGCCCTGATTCTGATGGTCGTGCAACTGGCGGCTTGCCGCTGGGCCGGACTGTACCGGGGAATGTGGAGTTTCGCCAGCCTGCCAGACCTGCGGCGCCTGATTCGCGCGGTGCTGGTGTCGGTCGTGGCCGTCTTCGTGTTGGTGGTGTATGCCCGGGGCTGGCTGCTGATTCCGCGCTCGATCGCCGTGCTGTACCCCATCCTGCTGTTGCTGTGCATGGGCGGTGGCCGCATCGCATGGCGCCTGTGGAAGGAATCCCGCCTGGTGCCGGTGTCGGATGCCGAACGCAAGCCGGTGGTGGTCGTCGGGGCCGGGACGGCTAGCGCCATGCTGCTGCGGGAATTGGCGCGCAGCCCTGCCTGGCGGGTGGTGGCGCTGGTGGATGATGATCGCCACAAGCAGGGCCGGGATCTAAACGGCTGCCGGGTGGAAGGCCCGACGAGGGATCTGCCTGCGGTGTTGCGGCGGCATGCGGCGCGCCATGTGATTTTGGCGATGCCATCGGCCCCGGCTGAGACGTTGCAGGCGGTGGCCCGTCTGGCGACCGACGCGGGGGCCTCGCTGTTCACCATTCCCGGCCTGGCAGAACTAATGAGCGGCCGCGTAGCCATCAATGTGATGCGCCCAGTGAAAATCGAGGACCTGCTAGGCCGGGAATCCGTGCACATCGACAACGAGAACGTCCAGGCCATGCTGACCGGCAAGCGCATCCTGGTGACAGGGGCGGGGGGATCGATTGGCAGCGAGCTGTGCCGTCAGCTGTCGCGGTTTCAGCCGGCTTGCATCGTCCTGCTGGAAGCCAGCGAATTTGCCCTGTACATGATCGAGCAATGGTTCGGCGAGCATCGCCCCGAGGTCCCTGTCGTGCGGTTGGCGGGTGACGTCAAGGACGAAGCCCGCATGGCCCAGATATTTTCGGATCACCGGCCACAGGTCGTCTTCCATGCGGCGGCCTACAAGCACGTCCCCCTGATGGAGGTCGGAAATGCCTGGCAGGCCGTGCGTAACAACGTGGCCGGCACGCTGGTCGTGGCGCGTGCCGCCCGCGACGCGAGAGCGGAACGCTTCGTGCTGATTTCCACCGACAAGGCCGTCAACCCGACCAATGTGATGGGCGCGACCAAGCGGGTCGCGGAAATGATCTGCGAGGTCATGCAGAATGGCCCGGGCACGACGCGTTTTCACATTGTGCGCTTCGGCAACGTGCTGGGCAGCACCGGCAGCGTGATCCCGAAGTTCCAGTCCCAGATTGCGCATGGCGGCCCGGTGACCGTCACGCACCCTGAGATCAACCGCTATTTCATGTCCATCCCCGAAGCCGCCCAACTGGTGCTGCAGGCCGCCGCCATGGGTCGGGGTGGCGAGATCTTCGTCCTGGACATGGGCGAACCCGTGAAGATTGTGGATCTGGCGCGCAACATGATCCGCCTGTCGGGCTTCACGGAGGACGAAATCCGCATCGAATTCACTGGCCTGCGTCCTGGCGAGAAATTGTACGAGGAACTGCTGGCTGACGCGGAGGAAACGCTGCCGACTCCGCACGAGAAGCTGCGCATTGCCCGATCGCGTGCCGTGCCAGAGGCGTTTTACGAAGAGGTGCAGGCCTGGCTGGCTATGGAGCCGCAAGAGGATGCCTGTGTGCGGGCCAGGTTGAAGCAGTGGGTGCCGGAGTATGCGCCGAGACAATGATATTGTGCCTGCATACGTTAAGTCACTAAATACGAACAGTCGCATGGGTTTTGCCGTTGGGCTGATGTCGGAAGATCTCGCGGCGGCCGGAGAGGATGTTTGGAACGAGTGGTGTTAAAGGGCAGGTTTCATACGGTGTTGTTGACGGCGTCCATGATTCTGATGGTATCCGGCAGCCTCCGCGATCTTGTGACCTCGCTAGGATATTGGGGCGCATGGGGGATATGGTCTGTGGTGACTTTGCTTGCTACGCGGACCGCCCCGGCCCCTGTTACCCCAGCACGCCCGCCGAGATGGGTGATGGCTTCCTACGCTGTGTTGGGATTGGGGATGTTGCTTTCAGCCGCCGTCAACAGAGATTGGGTTTCTGCCTATCAAGCGGTCAAGATCGGGGTGATCGCAGGTATGTTCGTGGCGATGTGGCGCTTGGTTTTGCGGCTGGATTGGGGTCACCTGATTATGGCTATGATCTGGGCGATCATAGTCGCGTTCCTAGGCTATGCCGCGTCCAAGGTCTGGAATCCCGGTGGACCGGTTCTGCTCGGCGGAACTCGGGAAGGCAGTTTCCTGGCGGCTTACGGGGTGCTGTGGAAGGCCGGCGCATTCTTCCTGCCGGCCTTCCTGGCTGATGCAATAAAAACGCCCCACGCCTGGATCAGGAACAGCCTGATGATTGCCTCCTGCGTGTTTCTTGTTTTGATCGACGGCAGCCGAACGGGGCTGCTGCTGCTGGGGATGACTATCGTCTGCTTTTGTGCCTTCCTGGCCTGGCGTGGCGGTTGGCGCGTCTTGTGGCTTTTGGCGCGGTGGTTGGGGGCGGCGGTAGTCTTGCTGATTGCCTTGCAGTTGCTCAACACAGGGGTAAACATGGGGCTGGAGCGGTTACACGCCGGGAAAGCGGCGCCAGGAGTGTCGGCTGTGGCTGCAACGGCGGCATCGGCGTTTGAGCCAGGCCGTGTCCTGGCAGATGCCCTGGATCGGATCTTTGAGACTAGGATCGGAGCGGGGGATCCGGCGCGCGTCAAGCTGCTTCAGGTAAGCTTGGGCCAGATCATTCCATGTCAACCCTTTGGCTGTGGATTTAAAAGGACAGGGGCGGATATTCTGGGGACTGGGGAATTGATGCCTGTCCATAATGCCTACTTGGCGGCTTTGGGCGATTTTGGAATCTTGGGTCTGGCCGGGATGCTTGGGTTTCTGATCGCCGCGGTTCTACCGATTTGGCGGATTCTGCGGCAAGGCGAATTCCCTGATCAGGGTCTGTTTATCATGGCTACGGCAGGATCGGCGCTGGCCTATGGCATGTCACTGATGCTCAATACCTTCACGACCGAGATGTCGGAATGGGGCTACCTGATCCTGATGCTCGCGTTTGCGTGGGCACCGGCAAAGAACTCCTGATGCAAGCAGGGTCGGTCAGAAGGCGTGTTGTGCGCAATGCCGGGGCCTTGTATGTCGTACAGCTGATTTCTTTCCTGGTTCCTGTGTTCGAGATTCCTATCCTGGCGCGTGCGTTGGGATCGGTGCAGTATGGCCAGATTTTGTTTTGCCAGGCCTTGGCGCTGACGGCTTCGCTGCTTGTCGAGTATGGCTTTAATCTCAATGCCGCGCATCAGGCCGCCTTGGTGCGTGATCGGCAACAGGATTTGACCCGCTTGTTCTCTCAGGTCTTGTTGGCAAAGGGGTTGCTGGCGGCACCGCTGGTCGGCTTGATTTGCCTGGGGTGGATCCTGGGGGTGCTGGATGCGTATCTTGGCCAGACAGCGTTGCTGGTATTCGTCCTGGCTTATTTCCTGGCTTTCGGCTTCAGCCCGATGTGGTATTTTCAGGGTAGGGAAAAGATGGCCGGCCCCGCGCTGCTGGATGTCGGTTTGCGCCTGTGCGGCCTGGCGATACTGGCGATCGTGGTGCGCACCTCTGATGATTTTTTTCTGGCGTTACCAATCCTGGCGATTCCGCCATTGCTGAATACGGTGCTGACGAATGGCTGGTGCCTTCGCGAACTGGGGCGGGTGCAGTGGGATTTTTCGGGGGCATGCCGGCAGATTCGGGAAGGCTTTCATTTTTTTATCTACCGTAGCTCCAGTTCTTTGGTGATGTCAGCGATTCCAGTGTTTCTGGGTCTGACTTCGGGTAAGCAGGCTGTGGGTGAGTTTGCACCATCGGAAAAACTGATCAAGGGCATGACCAGTTTGGCCATGCCGTTTCTGTCGGCGGTGTTCCCCGTGTTTTCCAGGCGTCTGGCAGGCTCAGTCCCCGGGCAGGCCTCGGTCCGAGTCCCCATCCTTGTGCTATTGGGGGTGGGTGGAACGGTTCTGGTCGGTGCGGCAGCAGCTGTATGGGCAGGACCCTGGGTGCTGGACGTCATGCTGGGAACAGGTTTTCAGGGTGCACGTCTGATTTATGAAGTACTCCTGGCGGTGGCCCCCCTGCGTATCTTGAACCAGAGTATTGCCATGGTATTGCTGATCCCTGCGGGTCGAGCGAAATCCGCAAGCTATGTGATTTCCGGGTTCTCCATTCTGGGGGTGGCCTTGGGCTCTGGATTGTCCTTACTTTATGGGGGCGTTGGTATGGCGGCCGGATTGGTGGGGGTTGAAGCGGCCTTGCTGGTCATCATGCTGTACATGGCGATGCGTGCGGTCAGGCAAATGGCGCAGGTTGCGGATGTGGCAGATACGGAAGAGGTTGGATGAGAATCTTGCTGGTGACGACGGGCTTGGCCCTGGGTGGTGCGGAACGGCAGGTGGTTGATTTGGCTGATCGGCTGGCGGGGCGCGGGCACGAGGTTGCGATTGCCTATCTGGTGGGTGATGTCGAGGTGCGACCGGCATCGGCAGTGAAGCTGTTTCCTCTGGGATTTTCGAAGTCCCTGCCGGGCTTGATGCGTGGCTGCTTGCATCTCTCGCGATTGATTCGTGCGTGGCAGCCCGACGTGGTGCATAGCCATATGGTGCATGCGAACTTGCTGACGCGCCTGGTGCGGGTCATCAGACCGATGCGGCGCCTGGTGTGCACGGCGCACAATACCAACGAGGGGGGGCGTTGGGTCAGTTTGGCCTATCGTCTGACCGACCGCTTGGCGGATCTGTCGACCAACGTCAGCCAGGAGGCGGTCGAGGCCTTTGAGCGTAATGGGGCGGTTCCCCGGGGACGCATGCTGGCGGTGCATAACGGTATCGATGTGCGGTTATTCAGTGATGATGCCAAGTTGCGAGCCGACTCTCGCGATCGCCTATTTCCGGATCGGACGAGGCGTCTGCTGCTGTCGGTGGGCCGTCTGGCAGAGCAAAAGAATCACGCGGGGCTGTTGTGTGTTTTTGCGGGTTTTGCGAAGCGATGCCAGGATGTGGATTTATGGATTGCGGGCGATGGGCCTCTACGTACAGTGTTGCAGCAGCAGTGCGTGGATCTGGGGCTGGAGGGTCGCGTTGTCTTGTTAGGTTCGCGTTCGGATGTGCCTGATTTGATGCGTGCTGCGGATGCATTTGTGCTGGCCTCGCACTTTGAGGGGTTTGGCTTGGTGGTAGCCGAAGCGATGGCGTCGGGGACGCCCGTGGTGGCCACCGATGCCGGGGGGGTCGCCGAGGTGATGGCAGGGACTGGTTTCCTGGTGCCTGTGGATGACGAGGCCGCCCTGGGTCATGCGCTGGATGAGGTGTTTTCGATGGATGCCGGGCGGCGTTCGGCGATGGTGTCCGCTGCGCGTCTCAGGGCGGAGGATCTGGATATCGAACGCAGTGTGGATGGGTGGTTGCAGCTTTATAAAGGCCATCAAGCATGTTGACAATTTTGACGCCCACCTACAACCGTTTGCGGACTTTGCCGGTTTTGTATGACAGCCTGTGCGCCCAGACTTGTCTGGAATTCGAGTGGCTGGTCGTTGACGATGGTAGTACGGACGGCACCGCTGCGTGGATGCAGTCATGCCAGGCTCGGGCCTCGGCATTCCCCGTCCGTAGCTTGAGCCAGGCCAATGGTGGAAAGCACGTAGCCTTGAACACCGGAGTGCGGGCCGCGCGCGGGAACTGGGTCTTCATCGTCGACAGCGACGATTATCTGACGCCCGATGCCGTCGAGCGTGTGCTGGACGCATTGAAGCAGGCCTCTAGTGCGCCGCGATCCGTGTCCGGCGTGTGCTTTCGCAGGGCGGATCCGGAGGGGCGCTTGCTGGGTTTGCCCTGCGAGGGAATACCGTCGCCCTACGTGGGGACGCCTAGCCAGGTGGGGCGCATGGTTCGGGGCGATCTGGCCTACGTGTTTCGCCGGGATGTCATGGCCGAACTGCCTTTTCCCATCATTCCTGACGAAAAATTTGTGCCGGAACTCTACATCTGGAACCGGATTGCAGACCGGGGGCCAATCTGGTTCTATCTGGATCGGGCCATCTATCGCTGCGAATACCTGGATGATGGGTATACTCGGAATTTTCACGTTCATCTGCGGCGCAACCCTGGCGGATTCCTGCTGTTCTACGCGGCGCAGATCGGCAGGGAACCGCGCTGGACAGACAGGCTAAAGGCGGGCATCCGCAGCGTGCAGTGCCTGGCCTATTGCGCGGCAAAGGCTGCGGCCGCTCGCAGGCGTTCTCTGCCATGACGAGCCTCGTGATCGTGTCCCACCATGCGGTGGATCTGCTGAAATTCCGGGGGCATTTGATCCGCGACCTGACGGCGTCTCGTGTGCGGGTGCGCTGCCTGGCGCCGGACCATGATGCGGCAACGCGCGCGGAACTGGTCGCACTGGGTGCGGAGCCTGTCGACTATCGCCTGCAGCGCACCGGAATGAATCCTCTGCGCGATCTGGTGGACGTCGTGAAACTGGTTCATATCCTGCGGCGCCTGGCGCCGGATATCGTATTTGCGTTTTCCACCAAGCCGATGGTCTATGGCACCCTGGCGGCCTGGCTGGCCAGCGTCCCCAGGCGCGTGGCCTTGGTCGAGGGCGCGGGCTATGTGTTCACATCCTCCGGCGATCGCTCGGGATGGCGCCGCCGCGCCTTGCGTCTGGTGGTCGAGACTCTCTATCGTATTGCGCTGGGGAGGGCCCATCGGGTGATTTTCCTGAATCCCGATGATCAGCGGGAATTCATCGAGCGAGGTCTGGCGGCGCGTGAAAGGTCGGTGCTGCTGGGCGGGATCGGTGTCGATCTTCAGGATTGGCGGTACGCGCCGCCGGTAACCGAACCGATAAGCTTTTTACTGGTGGGACGCTTGCTGCGCGAGAAAGGCATCGTGGAATACGTGGCCGCCGCCCGGCTGGTCAGGGCACGACATCCACAGGCGCGATTCATCCTGCTAGGTGGCCTGGATTCCAATCCCGGAGGGCTGGCGCGCGCGCAGGTCCAGGCCTGGGTGGACGAGGGGCTGCTGGAATGGCCTGGGCATGTGAGTGTGCGGCCCTGGCTGGAACGCGTCAGTGTATTCGTCCTGCCATCGTATCGCGAGGGTGTGCCGTTGAGTACTCAGGAGGCCATGGCAATGGGGCGTCCTGTGATCACTACGGATGTGCCCGGGTGCCGCGAGACGGTGCGCGACGGGGTCAATGGCTATCTTGTGCCGGCGCGCGACGCGGCTGCCCTGGCGGATGCCATGCGGCGGTTTCTGGAAAACCCCGAACGCATTGCATCCATGGGCCTGGCCAGCCGCCAGATTGCCGAGGCATGTTTCGATGTGCGAAAGATTAACAAGAAGTTGGCGGCTTGGCTGCTGGAATGAATGCGGTGCGGATGCCGCTGCGGCGGCCTTGGGATCCAATGATCCGGGGCGAAGGCCGGGCCTGTTTCCGACGCTCTGGAGGGCTCGATTCCCGCTTGAGTCATTGTGGCGATCTGATTGGAAATGAATGAACCTCTTACATTGCCCATCCGGGGATTCACTAGGATGTGGGGGGTCGTTGCGAGGCTTCGTTTTGTAAATGGTTTATCGAAAATTTTTCATATCGTCGTTGTTGGCGTTGGGGCTGCTCCTGGCGGCGCTGGGAAGTTTGCGGGATGTTGTGACGCCCTGGGGGTACTGGGGGTTATGGGGCGTGTGGATGCTGGCCGTGATGGGCGCCACTTGGCTGCTCCCCGCTCCGGGTGCAAGGCGACCGATGCCGCCCGTATGGGTGTGGGGTTCGTGCACAGCGCTGGTTTTGGGCATGGTGTTGTCGGCCGCGGTCAATCACAGTGCCCTTTCCCTGCACCATGCCATCAAGATCGCGGTCATTGCCGCGTGCTTCTGGGTCGCCTGGTGGCTGGCCGGTGGCCTCGGATGGCGTGAACGGGTCTCGATGCTGCGCTGGGTCGTGGCAGCCGTGGTACTGGTGTTCCTGGCGTCGAAGGCGGCTCCCCATGGGGGGTATTACGTCGATCTGGGTACAGCCGGGCGTGAGGGCAGCTTTCTGGCCTGGCCGGGGGTGATCTGGAAAGTTGGTGCTTTTTTTATGCCGTTGCTCCTGGCCGACATGCTGGTTCGGCCCCACGATTGGCTGGTCAACGGTTTGACGATTGCAGCTTGCGTCTTCCTGGTCGTGATCGATGGCACGCGCACGGGTTTGCTGGTGCTTGGAATGACGGCCTTGGCATTTTTGGGGCTCTTGGTATGGCGCCGGGATTGGTCCGCCTTGTCGGTGGCCCGACCAGCGATAATCGCATGCGTGCCGGCTTTGTTCGGCTTGCTACTGTTGAGTGCAGGCGTGGGCTACTTGACTCATAGTCACAGCGCAGTACAGGCTCCGCCGAAGATGGCTGGGTCGGGTGGCGTTTCCGTGGGCAAGACCGAGGCGCTGGTGGAAACCGCCATTGATCCTGTTTCCACGACTCGCTTGGGTCACGGAGATCCAGAGCGCGTCAAGCTGCTGCAAAATGGGATCAAACGTGCAGTGGTGTGCCTGCCTTTGGGTTGCGGATTCGGTTCCACCTTCATGGACCCCGGCTATGGTGTTTCCATGCCGGTCCATAACGCTTACATCGGCGCCTTGGCGGATTTTGGTGTACTGGGGCTCGCGGGTATGCTGGGATTCATTGTTGCAGCCATTGTGCCGATCAGGCGGGTGCTGCGTGACGGGATGGCTAGGCCCGAAGACGTATATTTCGTGGTGGCATCAGCGGGGGCTGCTTTAGCCTATCTGGCCAGTCTGATGTTGCATACCTTTTCTTCAGAGATGTCGGAATGGGGGTATTTGATTCTGATGCTTGCATTTGCCTGGCTGCCTGGTGAAACGTGTAAAGTATCGACCTCTGCCAGGGCGTGAGGGTAAGACGGGCATTGCCTGAGCGTGGCTGGCCGTAAAGCAAATTGGAGATCTACATGAACATGCGGCAGCCCGACCATCAGTTGGTGTCGGCTGGGTCCTATGAAAGGAGGCATTCGCGCTGGTACGAGGTCATGCTGCTGGGGTGGCCGTTTCAGGTGGCCGTCGGTTGCCTGGTGGTGGCGGTGATACCAGCCCTGTTGGGTTGGGGTTGGATGTTCTGGCGCGCCATGGACCCAGTCAGAATCAATACGCTCTTGGCCGTTGGGCTTTCTTTTGTGGTGATTGTTGTCACCTTGCGCCGTCTGGGACATTACTCCGGAAGTGTCGTCATGGCTTATATTGCGCCCGTGGTGACGGTGGTCTTCTTGCTGTCGTTTGCGGTGCTGTTTTTCAGCCGCAGTTCCTATTCCAGACCGGTCTTGGTATTGGCTTACGTTTTTACCTTGGGTTGGTGTTATGTTGGCCATTTCCTGGGCCGTCGGTATCGCAACTTGAAGTTGGCTGTGGTTCCAGGCGGCGGAATCGACGGTCTTGAAGCAGAAGAGCCGAATCTGCTGGTCCGGCATTTGACGGTCCCCGATCTGGAAGGGGTTCGGTACGATGCGATCGTCGCGGACTTGGATGCCCCTGATTTGGGACCGATATGGGAACGCTTTTTGGCGCAGTGCATCCTGTCGCATATTCCGGTTTTTGATGCACGACGCATGCGTGAGGCCTTGACCGGTCGTGTGCAGATTGATCACCTGTCGGAAAACGAGGTTGGCACCTTGCTGCCCTCGCCGCTGTACACAGTCTGCAAGCGTCTGATCGATATCGGGGGCGTGCTGGTCGTCGCGCCAGTCGTCTTGCCGCTGATGCTGCTAACCGCAATTGCGGTCCGGCTGGATAGTCCCGGTCCAGCCTTGTTCGTCCAAAATCGCGTGGGCTTGGGGAATCGCGATTTCCGTATCTACAAATTCCGCAGCATGATCGCCGATGCCGAGTCGAATGGTGCGCGTCTGGCCTCCGACGGCGACGACCGTATCACGCGGGTTGGCGCCTTCATCCGCAAGACGCGCCTGGACGAGCTGCCCCAGCTATGGAACGTGCTGAAGGGCGACATGAGCCTGATCGGCCCGCGCCCCGAGCAGCGCGTGTTTGTGGATCAGTTCGATGCCGAGATCCCGTTCTACATCTATCGCCACGTCGTGCGCCCCGGCATCACCGGCTGGGCCCAGGTGATGCAGGGCTACACGGCGGATGCCGACGAGACTCGCGTCAAGATCCAGCATGATTTTTATTACATCAAGCACTTTTCGCTGTGGCTGGATCTCTTGATTGTGTTCAAGACGGTGCGGATCGTACTGACGGGGTGGGGGGCGCGGTAGCTTGCATCGAGTCCGTCCGCAAGAATGCCACGAACGACGCGCGCTATCAGCGCCTGACGGCAACGGGTGGTCCGCACTATTTCCACCTGACCGCCACCAACGGCGAAATCATCGGCAGCAGCGAGATGTACACCACCGCCGCCGCGCGCGACAACGGCATCGTGTCCGTGAAGACCAACTCTGGGTTTCCCGGCGGATCTTGTGCCTCACCCGCCCGGCCCCATGGTCCGTTCCACCACCCGCGAGCTCCAGGTCAGTACGGTGGCGATGATCAGGTAGACCACGAACATGAAGGCGTAGACCTCGTAGATCTGGTCCGAGAACTGCGGATTGGCCAGCACCACCTGGCCGGCCCGCACGAATTCGGTCAGGCCGATGATGAAGAGCAGCGGCACGTTGTTGAAGATGTCCAGGACATTGCCCACCAGCCCAGGCAGGACCGTGCGGATGGCCTGGGGCAGCACGATCTGGATCAGGATGTCGGTTTTGCGCAGGCCCAGGGAACGGGCCGCGTGCCACTGGCCTTCGGGCACGGCCTGCAGGCCGCCGCGGACGTATTCGGCCACATAGGCGGCATAGAACAGCGTGATGCCGATCGTGCCACGCACCACGTCGGAAATGCGCACATCGCTGGCCAGGATCAGGGGCACGACCATCCAGGCCCAGTACAGGATCGAGATCAGCGGCAGCGACCGGATCAGTTCGATGTAGGCGGTGCTGACCCAGCGCACCCCTGGCAGGCGGCTGGTGCGGCCCAGGGCCAGCAGGATGCCCAGGGGAAAGCTGACGATGGCGGCGACCAGGGTGACCAGCACCCCCAGCAGCAGGCCGCCGACGGCGTGGCCGGCATCCAGCACCAGCAGTTGCCACATCAGGATCACCCCCGCGACCCAGATCAGGCTTAGCCACGAGCTGCGCCAGGGCCGGCGCGCGCCGATCAGCGCGCCGGCGACGGCTGCCAGCAGCAGGGCGGCGACCCGCGCGGCGACGGGGTCGCCGATGCCCCACAGGATGGCGGCGGCCGCCAGGCCGATCGCCCCGGCTGCCAACAGGCCTTTGATGGCGCGGGTGCGGGTGATGCGCGCCAGGCTGATGCCCACCAGCAGGCAGAGGACGCCGCTGGCGAGCCAGGCGCGCCAGAGTTCGGTCAGGTCCAGCGTGCCGGCCATCAGGAAGCGCAGGCTGCCCCCGATGACCGACCATTGGGCCTGGAAGATGGCCCAGTGCGCCAGGGTATAGGTCAGCACCGCGATCCCCGCCAGGATCAGCAGCGACAGCAGGCCTTCGAACCAGCTGGGAAACAGGTTCTGGCGGCACAGGCTAAGGAATCTGGCGGTCATCAGCGCGCCCCCTGGGCCATCAGGCGCCGGTTGTACAGGTTCATCACCAGGCTGATCAGCCAGTTCAGCGCCAGGTAGGCCACCATGACGATCAGGATGCCCTCCATGCTGCGGCCGGTCTGGTTGGCGACGGTGCCGTAGACGTTGAATAGGTCGGGAAACCCGATGGCGATGGCCAGGGACGTGTTTTTCGCCAGGTTCAGGTATTGGTTGACCAGCGGCGGAACCAGGATGCGGAAGGCCTGCGGCAGGATGATGTGGGTCATGGCCTGATGGCGCTTCAGGCCCAGCGCGTAGGCGGCCATCCACTGGCGGGTGCTGACGGCCTCGATCGAGCCGCGCACGATTTCGGCGATGAAGGCGGCGGTATAGACGACCAGCGCCAGCAGGATGGCGGAAAATTCCGGGGTAAAGGCCAGGCCGCCGCTGGCGCGGAACCGCGAGGCGACGGGCAGGTCGATCCGCAGTGGATGGCCCAGCGCCGCCAGCGCCACCCCCCAGGCAATCGCGATCACGGCCAGGCCGGGCCAGCGAAAGGCGTGCGCGCCTGGGCGGCGGGTCAGGCGCAGGATCAGGGCGGCGAGCACCAGGCTGGCCAGCGCTGCCCACCAGAAGTCGGGCCAGGCGGGTACGCCCAGGAGCGACGGGGTGTAGATGCCCTGGCGGCTGGCGATGACGCCGTAGAACTGTGCGGCGTTGCGCAGCGCGGGCAGTTGTAGCACCACCGCGAAATACCAGAAGAACAGCTGGATCAGCAGCGGCGTGTTGCGGACCAGATCGACGAAGACCAGGCAGACGCGGTTGAGCAGCCAGTTCGGTGACACGCGACCGATGCCCACCAGCAGCCCCAGCAGGGTGCTGAAGACGATGCCCAGCAGGGCGACCTTCAGGGTGTTGTACAGGCCCAGGATCAGGGCCTGCAGATTGGTGTCGCTGGAACTGAACGGCACCAGGTCCCAGGGACGGGATAAATCCAGCGTCAGCCCCTCGGACAGATGCAGGCCCGAGACCTGCGACAGGAAGGAAAAATCGATGGGAATGTGGTGGGATGCCAGGCCGATGTAGACGCTGGCCGCCAGCCCCAGCACGATCGCGATGGCCCCGAGCACCACACTGATCTGCAGAACGTGGTCCCCGAGCGTGTAGCGTTCCTGGCTGCCCCCTGCCTTCATCGTCTGTCTCCCAGCCGATTTGAAACCATGGGCCGCGGCGCCATCGGCCGCGGCCGACCCCTAGCCTAGCGGAAAGGCGGCGAATACATCAGCCCGCCATGGGTCCACAGGTCGTTCAGGCTGCCCTTGCGGTCGATGCCATAGGGGGTTTCGGGGCCGATGTTGCGGTTGTAGATTTCCCCGTAGTTGCCCATGGCGCCAACGACTTTTTGCACGAAGTCCGGCGCCAGGCCCAGGTCTTTGCCCAGATCGCCGTCCACGCCCAGGAAGCGCTTGATGTCCGGGTTTTCGCTCTTGAGCATTTCCGGGATGTTTTTGGACGTGATGCCGAATTCCTCGGCCTGGACCAGCGCATAGGCGACCCAGGTCAGGGTGGTGCGCCACTGGGTATCGCCCTGGCGGACGAACCCGGCCAGGGGTTCCTTCGAGATGGTTTCGGCCAGGACCACGAAGTCGTCAGGCTTTGGGGCGTTGCCCTTCCAGCCGACCAGGGCGGATTTGTCGGTGGTCATGGCGTTGCAGCGCCCGCTGTTCAGGGCGGCAAAAAGTTTGTCCAGATCCTGGTAGGTCAGCACCTGGGTTTTCGGGTCCCATTTATGGCCCTTGATGTAGTCGGCCCAGACGGCTTCGGTGGTGGAACCCTGGGTGGTGCAGATGGTGCCGCCGTTCAGGTCGTTGATGGATTTGATCTGGTCGGCTTTTTTCACCAGGACGCCGGTACCGTCATAGAAGCTGACCGGCAGGAAAGCCGCGCCGACTGCCGTGGCCCGGGTGGTGGTGACGGTCGTGTGGAAGAACACCACATCGGCTTCGCCGTTTTGCACGGCATTGAAGCGGTTTTTATCGGTCAGGGTCAGGATCTTGACCTTGCTGGCGTCGCCCAGCACTGCGGCGGCCACCGCGTGGCAGTAGTCCACGTCGAAGCCTTCGAGCTTCCCGGTTTTGGGATTCATGTAGCCGAAACCGGGTTTGGTGTTGTCGGAGCCGCAGATCAGCTGGCCGCGTTTGATGACGGTCTGCAGGGTGGAATCCTGCGCGAGGGCGGGGGGGCTGGCCAGCCCCATCAGCAGGAGGGCCGAGGTCAGGCCCGTGCCGGCGAGTTTCATATTCATGCTGTCTCCTTGGTAGGTATTGTGATGCACATGAATGAAAAGGTGCCATCGGGATGCGATGGCGGGGTGCTTGTGTGATGCACCTCTGGTGTCTAGTGTCTGATGAAGTGTAGTGTTTTGAACTGATGACGGAAATCAGCGACTTCCCGAGTCAGGGCGGTGGGGATGGTGTCGGCTTTCAGCGCGCGTGCGATCAGGCGCGCCAATGGCGTCATGTCGTCGGGCTTCATGCCGAATCGCACGATTTCCGGGGTGCCCAGGCGCAGGCCGTTCACGTCGCCTGCCACGGCGGCGATGGGCAGGCCGATCCCGCAGCTCAGGATATTGGCCTGGCGCAGTTTTTTGGCGGCCGCCTGGCCGCCGCCCCAGGCCGCGGCTTCGACCGCGAACTGATGCGACCGGGTGTAGCCGCGGTCGGCGGCGAACACCGGGATGCCTTCGTGGTGCAGGGCCTGCGCCAGGGCCTTGGCCGTGGCGGCCATCATGGCGGCGTAGTCGCGCCCGTAGACCTTCCAATCCAGCAGGGTCATGGCCAGGGCGGCGGATTTGCCGGCATCGAAATTGGCCGTCAGCCCGGGATAGGCGATGGCGTCCAGCTTTTTGGCCAGATCGGCGTCGTTGGTCACGATCAGTCCGCCGGCCGGCCCGCCCAGGCTTTTGTAGGTGCTCATGGTCATCAGGTGGGCGCCTTCTTCCAGGGGCTGCTGCCAGGCGTGCCCGGCGATCATCCCGGACATGTGGGCGGCGTCGAACAGGACCTTGGCGCCGACTTCATCGGCGATCTGGCGGATTTCCCGGATGGGGTGCGCGAACAGATTCAGGCTGCCGCCGATGGTGATCAGGCTAGGTTTGAGCCGCAGGGCGTCCTGGCGCAGCTGGGTCAGATCGACGGTGTAGCCGTGCGCGTCGATGCCCGAGCTGACGCTGTTCAGGCCGTACAGCCCGGCGGCGCCGGCCTTGTGGTGCGTGACGTGGCCGGCAATCGACGCGGAGGGCACGATGATCGTGTCGCCCGGCTTCGATGTCGCCATGAAGGCGTACAGGTTGGCCAGGGCGCCGGACCCCACGCGGATTTCGGCATAATCGGCCCCGAAGATCTCGCTGGCCAGCTGGGCGGTGATGACCTCGATCTTTTCGATGGCCTCCAGGCCCATTTCGTATTTGTCGCCGGGATAGCCCAGCGATGGCCGGCTGCCCAGGCCCATGGCCAGGACGGCCTCGGCCTTGGGGTTGATGACGTTGGTGGCCGGATTCAGGTTGAAACAGTCGATCTCGTGGATGTGCCGGTTTTCGGCGATCAGCGCGGCGATGCGCCGATCGGTCTGGTCCGGGGTTTCCGCCTGGGTTTCCTGGGCGATCGAGCCCACGTAATTTTCGACCGCGTCGGGAACCCACGTTCTGCGCTTGAGCATGTTGATCACCTCGTCTGAGTTGGGCGGCGATGCCGGCCCGTTCAAAGACATGATGGAGGCCTTTCCATTTCATCGCAAACGAGATATTTTCTGGGTTAGGGCTAGATTTTCTATCCCTAGCTGCGCTGATTCCAGGAGGCGAGTTTGAATTCGTTTTCACGGCCTGGCATGCCGTCGCTCAATGCCTTGCGGGCGTTCGAAGCGGCCGCGCGCCACCAGAGCTTCGTCCAGGCGGCGCACGAACTCAACGTCACGGCCGGGGCCGTCGCGCAGCAGATCAAACAACTGGAAGCCTGGGTCGGCTACCCGCTGTTTCAACGCGCGTCGCAGGGGGTGCGGTTGACCGCCGAGGCGCAGGCGGCGCTGCCTGTGCTGATCCGGGCCTTCGATTTGTTGAGCGATGGCGTACGGGCCTTGCGCGGCGCCGGCCATCAGACCCAGATCGCCATTGCGGCCTTGCCGGCGGTGGCGCATCTGTGGCTGTCACCCAAACTGCCCCAGCTGTCCGCCCTGTTTCCGGGATGTTTCTTTTCCATCGCCGCCATGGAAGAGCCGCCGAACTTTCGCCGTGAACCGTTCGACCTGGCCTTGTTCTATGTGGACCGCGACGTGGAAGGTTCCCGACGGATCCCGCTGGGGAAGGACGAACTGGTGCCGGTGTGCGCGCCGGCCCTGCTCGACGGCGATCGCTTGCCGCTGGAACCGGCGCGTCTGCGGTCCATGCGCCTGCTGCATGATTCGGTCTGGCGGGACTATTGGCAGCGCTGGCTGGATGCTGCGGGGGTGCCGGCGGTCGACGCGTCGAAGGGGTCGGAGTTCTCGCTCTACAGTCTGGCACTGCAGGCCGCGATCGGCGGTGCGGGGGTGTTGATGGGGCGCAGCGCCCTGGTGCGCGAACCGCTGGCGTCGGGCGCCCTGGTCACGCCGTTCGCGACGCGTGTTCAGGCACCCGGCGAACTGTGCCTGCTGATTCCCGATCGGTCGCTGCTGCTGCCGCGCGTCGATCTGCTGGTGGACTGCCTGCGGGTGTGATGATCGATGCATAATGATCGCGGAGCTTGCGAATCCAGGATAGCCTGCTGCGCAGAAATCCGTTCCGGAGATCAATGTAAATTTCCGAATCGAGAGTCATGGATGACGGGATTCAGGCAGTAAAATTCCTCACTGAATTTTTTCCCGCCTGGTGGGACCATGCAGATGACCACGCCGATAGCCGGTGTCCGCATACGCGGCGCCTGGTCCGATGAACAGCAATCCCGGTGGACTGCCTGGCTGACGGGCCTGGGCCTGGCTGGCCTGGTGATCCAGGACGCCGGTGCCGATGGGCAGGGGCCCTGGCAGCGTTTCCGGCTGTCTTTGCCGGACCCGATCCCCGATTTTGATACGGCCGGTTTGGCGCGGATGCTGAACCTGTCGCCGGACGACTGCGACCGCGATCTGGATGCCGAAATCCTGGTGGCGCTGCTCTTGTCGCCTCTGGCGTTCGATTTTCCCAGCCTGGATGAGTGCGTGTCCGCCGTGCGGCTGCGGCGCCACATCGTGCAGACGGGGCGGCGCACAGTGCTGGCCTTCGACACGGAACAGGCCGAACGGCCCGAGTACTGGTCGTGGACGGAAGCGACCGGCTTCATCCTGTTGCCGGGCCACGATCTGATCCCTTCGCTGGAACAGACCCTGTGGCCGGATCTGTCCGGGCGCCAGTATTCGTTTTCCTGCTATCGGGCGACCGAATACGTGCTGCTGCTGGGCCTGGCGAAGGAACTGCGGGACAGCCATCCGGCGGCGCTGGATGCGCTGCAGGCGCAGTGGCACGTCAAGGCGATCCAGTCGGGTCCGTTTCACGATGCCTTCCTGCATGAATATGGTTCGTTGCAGGCGCCGCTGCCGTTTCGCTATTACGTGCCGGGCGATCGGCTGTGGTTCCGCAATCCGCACGAACCGTCGGCCTGCGTGGAAGGCTACGAGGGATCCTGGGTTTTCTATCTGGGTCAGGGGCATTTCACCAATTTCTGGAAGCCGGACCAGCCCTACACGCTGCGGTCCAAATGTGTCGAGCTCTACCACTGGCGCGATGGTCTGGCGCAGAAAAATGGCCGCCCCTGGATGGATGAATCGATCGTCGAGGCCCGCGTCGAGCTGACTCTGGCCGACCCGGCCGCCACGCAGCGGATCCTGGACCGGATGATGCGGCTGCGCGATCCGGCCGGCGTCTACGCCGAAGGCGGCTGCATCGATGCCTCGCGCGAGGCGGTGCGCTGCGTGCGGCCCGAAACCTGGTCGCTGGGGCTGCCCGGCCTGCGGACAGCCGCGACGGTCTGACCATGACGGGCTGACAGGCATGGGCCGGATGACGCGGCCCGGCCCAGGCTGCTTACAGGAAATGATCCAGGATCTTCCGGCTGAACCGGTCCAGCGCGTTCAGGTCGCGGACCAGGTAATGCACCCCGCAGGCGTCCGCGATCAGTAGCGTGGACGCCGACAGGCGGCGGATGTCGTCTTCGCTGTTCAGGGCCAGCACGGCGGGCCCGCGGTCGGTCTCGATGTCCCAGCGGCTGGGGGTTGCCCAGGTGGAGGCGCGCTCGATCCGCAGGATCTCGGGCTTGAACTCGCGCTGCGCCAGTTCCTCGGTGATCAGCCTCTGGGCGTTGGCGGGCAGCGTGTCTAGCCGATCGATCCAGACCAGTTCCCGGGCCTGAGGGCCGACCAGCGCGATGCCCTCGTCGGGGCCGCTGATGGGAAAGCTGCGTACCGGGACCACCACGGTATCGGGCATGCCGGGGAGCGACAGGATCAGGTGCCCGAACGTGTCCCGGACGAGCGTGAAGTCCGGCGCGGTGGTCTCGACCGCGGCGGCCTGCGCCTCGGCAACGGGGGGCGGAACGTGCTCAGGAATCATAATCGGCCTCGTGGGCGGCCTGTTTCGCCGAATGATCCGACGACGGCGGCAGGGCGCCCTGCAGCTGGGCGCGGTACAGGCGGGCATAGGCGCCTTCGCGCGCCAGCAGTTCGTCGTGGCGGCCGATCTCGACGATGCGGCCGCTGTCCATGACGACCAGGCGGTCGGCCTCGCGCAGGGTGCTCAGGCGGTGGGCGATGGAAATCGTTGTGCGCCCCTTGACCAGATTGTCCAGGGCCTTCTGGATTTCGTTTTCGGTGGCGGTGTCCACGGACGAGGTCGCCTCGTCCAGGATCAGGATGGGCGGGTCGATCAGGATCGCCCGGGCGATGGAGATGCGCTGGCGCTCGCCGCCCGACAGCGCCTGGCCGCGTTCCCCGACCAGCGAATCGTAGCCGTGCGGCAGGCGCAGGATGAATTCGTGCGCATGGGCGGCGCGGGCGGCGGCGATGATCTCTGCGTGGCTGGCGTCCGGGCGGCCGTAGGCGATGTTTTCCGCGATCGTGCCGTAGAACAGGAACGGTTCCTGCAGCACCAGGCCGATGTGGCGCCGGTAGTCGCTGATGGCGTACTGGCGGATGTCCACGCCGTCCAGCCGGATCGTGCCCTGGGACACGTCGTAGAACCGGCAGATCAGGTTGACCAGCGTGCTCTTGCCCGATCCGCTGTGGCCCACCAGGCCGACCATTTCGCCGGGGGCGATATCCAGGCTCAGGTCCTGGATGACCGCGCGGTTGCCGTAGCGGAAACCGATGCGTGAAAGTTCGATGCGGCCCTGGATGTGGTCCATGGGCTTGGGTTCGCCCGGTTCGGGCACGCTGGAGACGTGATCCAGGATGTCGAAGATGCGCTTGGCGCCGGCGGCGGCGCGCTGGGTGGTGGACACGATGCGGCTCATGGAATCCAGGCGCACGTAGAAGCGGCTGATGTAGGCCACGAATGCGGTCAACACGCCGACGGTGATGGCGTCGTGCGACACGAGCCAGATGCCGAAGACCCAGACCACCAGCAGGCCCAGTTCCGTCAGCAGGGTGACGGTGGGCGTGAAGAGCGACCACAGGGCGTTGACCCGGTCGTTGATCGCCAGGTTGCGGTTGTTGGCCTCGCGAAAGCGCGTGACTTCGCGTTTTTCCTGGGCGAAGGCCTTCACCACGCGGATGCCAGGGATGGTGTCGGCCAGCACGTTGGTGATTTCGGACCAGACGCGGTCGGCCTTTTCGAAGCCGTGGCGCAGGCGGTCGCGCACCCAGTGGATCAGCCACAGGATGATCGGCAGTGGCGCCAGCGTCGCCAGGGCGAGCATCGGGTTGATCGACAGCAGGATGACGGACGTCATGACGATCATCAGGATGTCGGTGACGAAATCCAGCAGGTGCAGCGACAGGAACAGGCAGATACGATCGGATTCGGAACCGATGCGCGCCATCAGGTCGCCGGTGCGCTTGCCACCGAAATACTGCAGGGACAACTGCTGCAGGTGCTGGTAGGTGGTGGTGCGCAGGTCCGCGCCGATGCGTTCGCTGACCCAGGCCAGGATGGCGCTGCGCCCCCAGCCCAGCGCCCACGCCAGGATGGACGATGCCAGCAGGCCGCCCAGGTACAGCGTGACCAGGTCCCAGTGGACAGGTTCGCCGTTCTGGAAGGGGATCAGCACGTCGTCCATCAACGGCATGGTCAGGTAGGGCGGCACCAGCGAGGCGGCGGTGGCGGTCAGCGTCAGGGCCAGCCCGATGCTGAGCTGGCGGCGATAGGGGCGTGCGAAACGCCACAGACGGAACAACGAACTGGTGCGCGGCGTTTCCGTATCTGTGTCGGACGGCATCGCCTGGGGCGTGGGGACCGGGTCCTGGTCAGGCTGGCTGAGCGCGTTGTAGCGCGCGACCAGCTGCAGGGCCTGCGGGTGCAGGTCCAGGGTATAGCGCCAGCGGGCCAGCCGCGCATGGCTGTCCAGCAGTTCCAGACTGCCGACCCCGGCGTGGTCCTGCAGCTTCAGGATCATGTCG
The DNA here is from genome assembly GCA_019104865.1 of Castellaniella sp. Taxonomy (GTDB): domain Bacteria; phylum Pseudomonadota; class Gammaproteobacteria; order Burkholderiales; family Burkholderiaceae_B; genus Castellaniella. The sequence continues at coordinate 87,388 of JAHRWZ010000062.1, forward strand.
GGCCGCAGCGGCCAGGACCGGCTGGATTGCGCGTCCGTGCCGCAGTACAGCCAGCGGCGCTCGGTCAGCACGATCAGGCTGTCGCCGAAGTGCAGTTGGCTGTCCAGGTTCAGCGGCAGCCAGCCCAGCACGTGTTCGTCGGTCGCCAGCAGGGCGGGCAGCGTGTCGTGCCACACCATGGGCAGGCCTGGCGGACACACGTCCACAGCCGGAGAGTCGAGAGGGGAGCCCTGCATGAATGATGGAAGAAGAGGGAGTCGGAAGGTGGATCGGACAGCGGAATAGTTGACCGGGGTTCAGGGGTTCGCGCGCACACCGTTGCGCGAGCGACACAATTTTCAACTCTTTTTCTGTGCTACGCAACAGGCGCAAGATTATTATGTGTGCCGTTGTTTTGCTGTGTAATGGCAGCATTAGGCCCCACACCCCCACTTTCTTGCATGGTTCCATCATGGACAATAAAAGTATTGAGTTTCTCAATATGGTGTATTTGCGGGGGCCGAACATCTGGGCCTATCGCCCTGTCATCGAGGCGTTGGTGGATATCCACGACCTGGAAGACTACCCCTCGAATGTCATACCTGGTTTCTACGAACGCCTGAGCGCCTGGCTGCCGACGCTGATCGAACATCGCTGCAGCATCGGCGAGCGCGGCGGCTTTCTGCAGCGCGTGCGCGAAGGCACCTGGCCCGCGCATATCCTGGAACACGTCACACTGGAACTGCAAAGCCTGGCGGGCATGCCCGGCGGTCTGGGCCGTGCGCGCGAGACCTCGCTGCGCGGGGTCTACAAGGTCATCGTGCGCGCCTGGCACGAGCCGCTGACGCGTGAAACGCTGTACGTGGCGCGCGATCTGCTGATGGCCGCCATCGAGGATCGCCCCTTCGACGTGGCCGGCGCGGTCGATCGCCTGAAGGATCTGGCGGAATCGCTCAGCCTGGGGCCCAGCACGGCGTGCATCGTCGATGCGGCTGACGACCGCGACATTCCGGCGATCCGCCTGAGCGACGCCAATCTGTTGCAATTAGGCTACGGTGCGCGTCAGCGCCGCATCTGGACGGCGGAGACCAGCCGCACCAGCGCCATCGCCGAAGGCATTTCCCGCGACAAAGATCTGACCCGCCAGCTGCTGCAGGCGTGCGGGGTGCCCGTGCCCGAAGGCCGGCTGGTGGCCGACGCGAACGAGGCCTGGGACGCCGCCCAGGACATCGGGCTGCCGGTCGTGGTCAAGCCGTCCGACGGCAACCATGGACGGGGTGTCTTTACCTGCCTGAGCACGCGCGAACAGATCGCGGCGGCCTTTGCCGTGGCGGTGAACGAGGGCAGCAGCGTGATGGTCGAGCGTTTCATCGAGGGCGACGAGCACCGCCTGCTGGTGGTGGGCGGCCGGATGGTCGCCGCCGCCCGCGGCGAGGCTGCGATGGTGGTGGGCGATGGCGTGTCCACCGTGCTGCAGCTGATCGAGACGCAACTGAATTCCGATCCCCGGCGCGGGCGCGACGAGGACCATCCCCTGAACGTCGTGCGCCTGGATTCGGCGGCGCGGCTGGAACTGGACCGCCAGGGGCTGACAGGCGATTCGGTGCCCGAACGCGGGCGCGCCGTCATGATCCAGCGCAGCGGCAACGTATCGATCGACATCACGGACTCGGTCCACCCGGACGTGGCGGAACAGGTTTCGCTGGCCGCCCGCGTGGTCGGGCTGGACATCGCCGGCATCGATCTGGTGACGCGGGACATTTCCCGGCCGCTGGACGAGCAGCAGGGCGCCATCGTCGAAGTCAACGCCGGCCCCGGCCTGCTGATGCACCTGAAGCCGGCCATGGGCCAGTCGCGCCCCGTCGGGCGAGCCATCATCGACGACCTGTTCCCGGCCCCGGAAGACGGCCGCATCCCCGTGATCGGGGTCACGGGCAGCCGGGGCACCGCGCCGGTGGCGCGTCTGGTGGCCCATCTGCTGCAGCTGACCGGCAAGACCGTGGGACTGGCCTCGACCGAGGGCCTGTTCCTGGGACATCAGCAAGTCACGGCGAAAGATTCCTCTCATTGGGACTCCGTGCGGCGCGTGCTGCTCAATCGGGCGGTGGAATACGCGGTGCTGGAAAACGGCGGGCGGGTCATCCTGGGCGAGGGCCTGGCCTATGACCGCTGCCAGATCGGCGTAGTGACGGGCATCGATCCGGCCATGACCTGGCCCGAATTCCACATGGAAACACCCGAGCATCTGGTGCGCATTTTCCGCACCCAGGTCGATGTGGTGCTGCCAGGCGGCGCCGCGGTGTTGAATGCCGACGATCCGCTGACGGTCGGGCTGGCGCCGCTGTCCGATGGGGCCGTCATTCTGTACGGTCTGCAGCCGGACGGCGAGGCCCTGGCGTCGCACCTGGCAGAAGGCGGTCGTGCCGTGTTCGAGCGTGACGGTAGCGTGGTGCTGGCCGAAAAGGGCGTGGAAATCCCGCTGGTGGACCTGGGCGATCCCGCCGTGTCCGCTCTGCGCGATGATCTGGCCAGTGTGCTGGCGGCCCTGGGGGCCGTCTGGGCCCTGGGGCTGGGCATCGAGCACATTCGGGTGGGCCTGCGGACCTGGGTGGCGCAACAGGGCGCGACCTCGGCCACGATGGCCGTCTGAACCTGATTCCGGTCCGGCGGATGGCTGCCGGGCCGAAACTTCCTCTAGGAAAAAAATCTCATCATGGAAGTCTCCCGAGTGCGGGCCTTGCGCGGGCCGAATGTGTGGTGCCGACAGACGGCGATCGAGGCCATCGTGGCCTGCTCGGACAGCGAGTGCGCGATCGACGACCCGGACGCTTTCGAAACCCGGCTGCGCGCCCGTTTTCCCGATATCGATATTCAGCGGCCGGCGGGGCAGCCGGGCACGCTTTCGCTGGCGCACGTGCTGGCGGGGGCGGCGCTCAGCCTGCAGGCCCAGGCAGGCTGCCCGGTGGCGTTCTGCCGCACCGCGCCGACACCGGACGCCGGGGTTTTCCAGGTCGTGATCGAATACGTCGAGGAAAGCGTTGCGCGCCTGGCGTTCGATCTGGCCTGCGCGCTGTGCCTGGCGGCCCTGAAGGACGAGCCTTTCGATCTGGCGGCGGCGGTTTCGCGCCTGAAGGATCTGTACGAGGACGTGCGTCTGGGGCCCAGCACCGGATCGATCGTTCAGGCGGCGGTGCGCCGGGGCATTCCCTACCGCCGGCTGACCGAGGGCAGCCTGGTGCAGTTCGGCTGGGGCCGTCGCCAGCGGCGCATCCAGGCGGCTGAAACCGACGCCAGCAGCGCGATCGGCGAAGCCATTGCTCAGGACAAGGCGCTGACGAAATCCCTGTTGGGGTCGGCCGGGGTGTCGGTGCCTCGGGGCCGCGTGGTCGCCGATGCGGAAGACGCCTGGCTGGCCGCCCAGGAAATCGGCGGGCCGGTGGTGGTCAAACCGCTCGACGGCAACCAGGGCCGGGGGGTCGCCGTCAACATCCAGGGGCGCGAACAGGTGCTGGCCGCCTACGCGGTGGCCAGCGAACACGGTTCCAGCGTCATCGTCGAACACTATTTTCCCGGGCATGATTTCCGGCTACTGGTCGTGGGCGACCGGCTGGTGGCGGCCGCGCGCCGCGACCCGCCCCAGGTGGTGGGAGACGGCGCGCATACCATTGCCCAACTGGTGGATCTGATCAATCAGGACCCTTTGCGCGGCGAAGGCCATGGCACGTCGCTGACGCGCATCCGCCTGGATGAAACGGCGCTCAACACCCTGGTCAGCCAGGGGTATCGGGCTGATTCGGTGCCGGCCCAGGGGGTGTGCGTGGTGCTGCGCAACAACGCCAATCTCAGCACCGGCGGGACGGCGACCGACGTCACCGATCACGTTCACCCGGAACTGGCCGCCAGCGCCGTCATGGCCGCGCGCATGGTGGGGCTGGATGTCTGCGGCATCGATCTGGTCAGCGGCGATGTGTATCAGCCGCTCACCCCGGAAACAGGCTGCATCGTCGAGGTCAATGCCGCGCCCGGCCTGCGCATGCATCTGACGCCGTCCTATGGAACGGGGCGCGACGTGGGCGCCGCCATCGTCGAGACGCTGTACGCGCCCGGGGACGACGGGCGGATTCCGGTTGCCGCGGTCACCGGCACCAACGGCAAGACCACCACGGTGCGCCTGCTGGCCCATCTGTGCGCGGCGCCGGGCGTGTGCGTGGGCATGACGAATTCCGATGGCGTCTACATCGGCGCGCGGCGCATCGATACGGGCGATTGCAGCGGGCCGCGCAGCGCGCGCAACGTGCTGCTGCATCCGGATGTGGACATGGCGGTGTTCGAGACGGCGCGCGGCGGCATCCTGCGCGAAGGCCTGGGGTTCGACCGCTGCGACGTGGCGGTGGTCACGAATATCGGGATCGGCGACCATCTGGGCATGAATTACATCCGCACGGTCGAGGAACTCGCCATCGTCAAGCGCGTCATCGTGGAGAATCTGGCGCCCAGCGGGATGGCGGTGCTCAACGCCCAGGATCCGATCGTGGCGAAGATGGCCGCCAGCTGTCCGGGCCGGGTGACCTATTTTGCCCGGGATGCCCGGCATCCGCTGATCGATACGCACCGCGCCCAGGGCGGGCGGGTGGTCTTCGTCGATCAGGGGGACCTGGTGTTTTCCGAGGCCGGCGCCGAAACGCGCATCGAACTGGTGCGCGTGCCGCTGACGCGCGGCGGCACGCTGGGCTTCCAGGTGGACAACGCCATGGCGGCCGCCGCCGCCGCCTGGGCGCTGGGGGTGGACTGGTTGCAGATCCAGGCCGGCCTGGCGTCGTTCGTCAGCGATGCGGGCACCGTGCCCGGACGCTTCAATGTGTTCGATTACCAGGGCGCGACGGTGATTGCCGACTATGGCCACAATCCGGATGCGATCCTGGCGCTGGTCGAGGCTGTCGAAACGCTGCCCGCGCGGCGGCGCACCGTGGTCATCAGCGGGGCGGGCGACCGGCGCGACCAGGACATCCGCCGCCAGACCGAGATCCTGGGCGATGCGTTCGACACGGTCATCCTGTATCAGGACCAGTGCCAGCGCGGCCGCGCCGACGGCGAAGTGCTGGCGCTGCTGCGCGGCGGCCTGGAAGCTGCGCGCCGTGCCAATCGCCTGGAGGAGATCCATGGCGAGTTCCTGGCCATCGATACGGCGCTCGAGGCGCTGGAACCGGGCGACCTGTGTCTGGTGCTGATCGATCAGGTCGAGGAAGCCCTGGCGCACATCGCGCAGCGGGTGAAATCGCCCCAGGTGGCGTGAAGGCAGGCGCCTGGGATCCCCCCGGGCGCCGATTTTCCGGGTATTTCAATCCCAGGGCACCAGGTCAGTGTCCTGGTCCCGCGCGGCCTGCCGCCAAGGATTGTTTTAATATAGGACGCTTGCGATCCGTGGCGTCCTGGAAGGCGCGTGCGGATCAACCGAACAGGGCACTGGACCCCACCATGGACACGCTGAATTCTTCACCCATCACATTTTCCGGCCGCGCCCGGCAGCTCACCAGCTCGGCCATCCGTGAAATCCTCAAGATCACCGAACGCCCCGAGGTCATCTCGTTTGCCGGCGGCTTGCCGTCGCCCGAAGGCTTCCCGATTGCCGAACTGCGCGCCGCGTTCGACCGGGTGCTGGCCACGCAGGGCGCTACCGCGTTGCAGTATGGCCGCACCGAAGGCTATACCCCCCTGCGCGAATGGGTGGCGCAGGATCTGTCGCGCGACGGCGTGACGATCGACCCTGAAGAAGTCCTGATCGTATCCGGTTCGCAGCAGGCCCTGGACATGCTGGGCAAACTGTTCATCGATCCGGGTTCGCGCGTGCTCGTCGAGGCCCCCAGCTACCTGGGCGCGCTGCAGTCGTTTTCGCTCTTCGAGCCGCAATACCAGTCGGTGCCCACGGATGCCGGCGGGCTGATCCCCGAGGCCCTGGACGCGGAACTCACCCGCGATGCGCGCTTCATCTACGTCCTGCCCAATTTCCAGAATCCGACCGGTCTGACACTGGATCTGCAACGCCGCCAGGCGCTGGTCGAGCGCTGCGCCGCCCTGGGGTTGCCCATCATCGAGGACGACCCCTACGGCGAACTGCGCTACGCCGGCGAGCCGCAGCCCAGCCTGCTGGAACTCGGCCGCCCCGTGGGCGCGACGGTGATCCGCCTGGGCACCTTTTCCAAGGTCCTGGCACCGGGTATGCGCCTGGGCTACGTGGTCGCGCCGCGCGACGTCATTTCGAAACTGGTCCAGATCAAGCAGGCTACGGATCTGCATACGGCCACCATCACGCAGATGGCGGTCTACGAAACCGTGCGCAACGGCTTTCTGCGCACGCATTTACCTAAGGTCCGCGAGATCTACCAGCGCCAGTGCGGCTACATGCTCGATGCCTTGCAGCGGCATTTTCCCGCCGATGCGCGCTGGACGCGGCCGCAGGGCGGCATGTTCATCTGGGTGACGCTGCGCGAAGGCATCGACACCGGCGAACTGCTGCAGCGGGCCATCGCGCACAACGTGGCCTTCGTGCCCGGGGCGCCGTTCTATGCCGGCGCGCAGGCGCCGACCAACCGGCTGCGGCTCAGTTTTGTGACGGTGCCCGAGGACCGCATCCGCACGGGCATCCAGGTGCTGGGCGAACTGATCGGCCCGGGGCACTGACGTGGATGAACGGCCGGCAGCCAGCGGCCCGGACCTGTCGGACATGCGGTCCGACGACTGGGTCGCGCGCCGGCTGCCGGCATCGTGGGGGCCTTACGCGCGGTTATGCCGCCTGGATCGTCCGGTCGGCACCTGGTTGACCCTGTTGCCGGCGCTGGCCGCGCTGGCGCAGGCGGCCGACGGCTGGCCCACGCTGTGGCGACTGGTGGTCTTTTCCCTGGGCGCGTTGCTGATGCGGGGCGTGGGCTGCACCTTCAACGACATCTTCGACCGCAATTTCGATCATCGGGTCGAGCGCACGCGCTTTCGGCCCTTGACCAGCGGCCAGCTGACGCTGCGGGCGGCACTGTGGTTCGCGCTGGCGCAAATCCTGGTCACCGCCATGCTGCTGCTGGCGATCAACGCCTACAGCCGCTGGCTGGCGCTGGTTCTGGTGCCGCTGGTGGTCATCTATCCTTTGTGCAAACGCTTTACCTACTGGCCGCAGGCCGTGCTGGGCATGGCCTTCAACTGGGGCATGCTCATGGCCTGGACGGACACGCGCGACATCCTGCCCTGGTATGGCGTGGCCATGTGGGTGGGGGCCGTGCTGTGGCAGATCGGCTACGACGCCATTTACGCCTACATCGACATGCGCGACGACCGCATGCTGGGATTGAAGTCCGTGGCCATGCGCTTTGGCGACCAGGGCAAGGCCTGGATCGGCGGCATGTATGCCGCCACGGCGGTCCTGTGGACGGTGTCCGGATGGGGCATGGGCATGCGCTGGCCGTATTACGTCGTGATGGCCGTCATCGCCGGGCATTTCGTCTGGCAGGTGCGGCTGTTCGACGTGCGCTACCCGGAACGCGGCCTGCGGCTGTTCCGCTCGAACATGCAGGTGGGTGTGCTGCTGATCGTGGCGGCGCTGGCCGGGACAACGCTTTACGGCTAGACTGATTCCAGACAATAAGATCGGGCCGCACAGGCCCCAGGAGACACGCGATGGTCGGCAATGCGCCCACCGAAACCGCATTGGAATTCGATTATGTCATTGTGGGGGCGGGCTCGGCGGGTTGCCTGTTGGCCAACCGTTTGTCGCAGTCGCACCGGGTGCTGCTCCTGGAAGCCGGCGGCACCGACGACTGGCGCTGGATCCACATCCCCGTGGGCTATCTGTACTGCATCGGCAATCCGCGCACCGACTGGTGCTATCACACGCAGCCCGATCCGGGCCTGAACTACCGCACGCTGGGCTATCCGCGCGGGCGGGTGCTGGGCGGGTCGTCGTCCATCAACGGCATGCTGTACCTGCGCGGTCAGGCGGCCGACTACGACGGCTGGGAAGCCCTCGGCAACCCGGGCTGGGCCTGGCGCGACGTGCTGCCGCTGTTTCGCGATGTCGAAGACCACCATGCCGGCGCCAGCGAATTCCATGGGGCCGCGGGCACCTGGCGGGTCGAGCCCCAGCGCCTGCGCTGGGACGTGCTGGATGCCTTTCGCGACGCGGCGGCGCAGGCGGGCATCGAACACACCGATGATTTCAACCGGGGCGACAACGCCGGCTGCAACTATTTCGAGGTCAACCAGCGGCGCGGCGTGCGCTGGAATGCCGCCAAGGCCTTCTTGCATCCCGTCATGGGGCGCGAAAATCTGCGGGTGATCACCGGCGCCTGCGTCGAGCGCATCGAATTTTCCGGGCGCCGCGCAACCGGGGTGGCCTTCGTGCAGGACGGCTTGCGCCGGCATGCCGTGGCCCATCGCGAACTGATCCTGGCCGCCGGGGCCATCGGTTCGCCTCAGCTGCTGCAGGTCTCGGGTGTGGGCCCCGCCGACCGGCTGCGCCATCTGGGCATCCCGCTGGTGCACGATCTGCCGGGGGTGGGGGAAAACCTGCAGGATCACCTGCAGCTGCGCATGATCTTTCGCCTGCAGGGGGCGCTGACCTTGAATACGCTGACCCATGCCTGGTGGGGCAAGGCCTGGATGGGGCTGCAGTACGCGCTGCTGCGCCGCGGGCCGCTGTCCATGGCGCCCTCGCAGCTGGGGGCGTTCGCCCGGTCGGATCCGTCGCGCCCGCGCCCCAATCTGGAATACCACGTCCAGCCCCTGTCGCTGGACAAATTCGGCGACCCGCTGCACACCTTTCCCGCCCTGACCGCATCGGTGTGCAATCTGCAACCCGGCAGCCGGGGCTATGTCCGCATCACCTCGCCCAACGTGGCCGATCATCCCGACATCCTGTGCAATTATCTGCAGACGCCCGAAGACCGCGCCGTCGCGGCCGATGCCCTGCGCCTGACCCGGCGCATCATGGCCCAGCCCGCGCTGGCGCGCTATCACCCTCAGGAATACCTGCCCGGGGATGCGGTGCGGACCCAGGAAGCGCTCGAGTCCGCGGCCGGCGATATCGGCACCACGATTTTCCATCCGGTCGGGACATGTAAAATGGGCGCCGATCCCATGGCGGTGGTGGACCCGGAACTCCGCGTCCGGGGGATCGACAGCCTGCGGGTGATCGATGCATCGATCATGCCCGTGATCACCTCGGGCAACACCAATTCCCCCACCATCATGATCGCCGAAAAGGGCGCGCGCCTGATTTTGCAGCGTGCCTGAATCGTATTTTTCACATCCCCGCTTTTGGACTCGGATATGGTCAGTCACACCGAGGTCGTGGCCAGCTTGTTGTTTGCCATTGCCATCATTCACACGTTCTCCGTGCCGGTTTTCGCGCGTCTGGCGCATCGGGGCGGACGCCATGCCGGCTTATGGCATCTGCTCTCCGAGGTCGAGGCGGTATTCGGCGTCTGGGCCTGCGTGCTGTTCGTCTGGATGGCCCTGACGCTGGGGGTGAAGGGCGCGGTTGACTACCTGGATACCCGTAACTTCACCGAACCCGCTTTCGTGTTCGTGATCATGGTGGTGGCCGCCAGCCGTCACATCATCGAACTCGTGCGCCTGGTGGTCGATGGTCTGGCACGTGTGCTGCCGGTGTCGCGCGAACTGTCGCGTTTTTTTGTCATCATGACGCTGGTGCCGCTGTCGGGGTCGCTGATCACAGAGCCCGCCGCCATGACGCTGGCCGCGCTGCTGCTGCGTCAGGCCTATTTCCGCCGCCCGGGTCAGGACGGCTTCAAATATCTGACGGTCGGGGTGCTGTTCGTCAACGTGTCCATCGGCGGGGTGTTGACGGCCTATGCGGCGCCGCCTGTGCTGATGGTCGCGCAGACCTTCGGCTGGGACACGGCCTTCATGGCCACGCATTTCGGCTGGCGTGCCGCCGCCGCCGTACTGTTCAACGGTCTGATCCTGACCCTGATCTGCCGGCCCTTCCTGCTCGACGGCAGCCTGGGCGTGCGCCCTGATGACAGCAACGCCCGCGCGCCGGTGCCGCTCATGGTCATGGCCGTCCATGTCCTGTTCCTGCTGGCGATCGTGCTGGCCTCGCATCACATCAAGATCTTCCTCGCGCTGCTGGTGCTGTTCATCGGCTACGCCCAGGCCTACAAGACCCACCAGTCGCCCCTGCTGCTGCGCGAAGGCCTGATGGTGGGGTTCTTCCTGGCAGGTCTGGTGGTTCTGGGTGGGCTGCAGCAGTGGTGGCTGCAAAGCCTGCTGGCCGGGTTGTCGCCCTTCGTCCTGTACCTGGGCGCCACCGCGCTGACGGCAATCACTGACAATGCGGCGCTGACCTATCTGGGTTCCCTGGTCGAAGGTACCGGTGATCTGTGGCGCTACATGCTGGTGGCCGGGGCCGTGACCGGGGGCGGCCTGACGGTCATCGCCAATGCACCCAATCCGGCGGGGTTCTCCATCCTCAAGGGCTGTTTTGGCGACGGCACGATCTCGCCCCTGAAGCTGCTGGGGGCTGCGGCGGTGCCGACCCTGGTGGCGGCCATCATGTTCCTGCTGCCCAATTCTTTCAGCTGAAAACGCCGCGCCGGCAGTCGCGGGCCGTGCGGCGTGGGGGCACTTTGTTTTAAAAGGATTAAAATCCAGGCAGTTCAGATTTCCAGGACATTGTTGTGCCGATTTACGTCTATCGTTGCAGCCACTGCGGTCATCAGCAGGATGTGCTGCAGAAAATCTCCGACCCTCGCCTGACCGTGTGTCCGGCCTGCGGGCAGTCCGCCTATGAAAAGCAGGTGACGGCGGCGGGTTTCCGCCTGAAGGGCTCGGGTTGGTACGAAACCGATTTCCGGGGCGGTAAGTCCGGCTCGCACTCTGAAGGGGTGCTGGGCTCGTCCGGCTCCGCGGCGTCGTCCGACCATGGGGCGGGTTCCGCCCCCAGCGGTGCTTCTTCCGCCGGGGCATCGGGCGCGGCAGCGGCCGGCCCGGCGTCCTCCGGCAGCCCCGTGCCGGCCGCCACGCCTGGCTGACGCCTTTCGCCGACACTTCGCTCAGGAACCATGCGATTCTTCAAGCGCTACTTCATCACCGGCCTGCTGATCTGGCTGCCCCTGGTGACCACCATCTGGGTGCTGACGATGCTGGCGCGCACCCTGGATTCCCTGGTGCCGTCGTTCCTCTCGCCAGAAGCCTTGTTCGGGGTGGCCATTCCCGGCTTCGAACTGGTGCTGGTGCTGGGCATCATCCTGCTCACGGGGCTGTTCTTCGCCAACTTCATCGGCCGTGCCATCCTGTCGCGCTGGGAGGCCCTGCTGGGGCGCATCCCGTTGGTGCGCTCCATTTATAATTCGGTCAAGCAGGTCGGCGACACAGTGTTCTCCCCCAACGGCCAGGCCTTTCGCCAGGCCATTCTGGTGCAGTATCCGCGCCAGGGTTCCTGGACCATCGGGTTCCTGACCGGGGCGCCCTGTCTCGAGATCGCGGATCTGCTGGCGGGTGATCACATCAGCGTCTATGTGCCGACGACACCCAATCCCACGTCGGGGTTCTTCCTGATGATGCCGCGCGCTGACGTCCAGGTGCTCGACATGTCCGTCGACACCGCCCTGAAATACATCATTTCCATGGGGGTGGTGGTGCCGCCCCCATCGATTTCACATCATTCTCGGAGCCATTCTTGAACCGTACCTGCTATACCGGCGAGGTGTCCAAAGCCCACCTCGACCAGACCGTCACCCTGTTCGGCTGGGTCCATCGCCGCCGCGACCACGGCGGTGTGATCTTCATCGATCTGCGCGACCGCGCGGGCCTGGCCCAGGTGGTGGTGGATCCCGACAACCAGAGGGCGTTCGCCACGGCCGAGCGCATCCGCAACGAATATTGCGTGCGGATCACCGGTCTGGTTCGGCTGCGCCCGGAAGGCACGCGCAATCCCGACCTGACGTCGGGCGAAATCGAGATCCTGTGCCGCGAAATCGAGATCCTGAATGCGTCCCTGACGCCGCCGTTCCAGCTCGACGACGACAATCTGTCCGAAACCACCCGCCTGACGCACCGCGTGCTGGACCTGCGCCGCCCGCAGATGCAGCGCAACCTGATGATGCGCTACCGGGTGTCGATGGTGGCGCGCAATTACCTGGATGCGTTGGGTTTCATCGACATCGAAACGCCGATGCTGACGCGCAGCACACCCGAGGGCGCGCGCGATTACCTGGTGCCGTCCCGCGTGAATCCGGGTGAATTCTTCGCCTTGCCGCAGTCGCCGCAGTTGTTCAAGCAGATGCTGATGGTGTCGGGGTTCGATCGCTACTATCAGATTACGAAGTGCTTTCGCGACGAAGACCTGCGCGCCGACCGCCAGCCGGAATTCACGCAGATCGATTGCGAGACTTCCTTCCTGAACGAAGTCGAGATACGCGAAATTTTTGAAGGCATGGTGCGCGAGGTCTATCGCCAGGTGCTGGACGTGGCCCTGCCGGAATTCCCCGTCATGAGCTGGGCCGAAGCCATGCGCCGTTATGGTTCCGACAAGCCCGACCTGCGCGTGAAACTGGAATTCACCGACGTGGCCGACCTGATGCGCGCGGTGGACTTCAAAGTCTTCGCCGGCCCGGCCAACGATCCGGCCTGCCGGGTGGTCGCCCTGCGCGTGCCCGGCGGCGCCAGCATGCCGCGCAGCGAGATCGACGCCTACACGCAGTTCGTCGGCATCTATGGCGCGCGCGGCCTGGCCTACATCAAGGTCAATGACGCCGCCGCCATCCCCGAAGGCCTGCAGTCGCCCATCGTCAAGAACATCCATGCCGATGCGCTGCGCGCCCTGATCGAACGCACTGGCGGGTGCAACGGCGACCTGATCTTCTTTGGCGCCGACCGCACGAAGGTCGTCAATGACGCCATCGGCGCGCTGCGTGTAAAAATCGGCCTCAGCGAATTCGGCCGCGACAATGGCCTGTTCGAGGCCGGCTGGCAGCCGCTGTGGGTGGTCGATTTCCCGATGTTCGAATACGACGAGGGCGAGGACCGCTACATGGCGGCGCACCACCCCTTCACCTGCCCGAAGGCCGGTCACGAGGATCTGCTGGAATCCGATCCCGGCAGCGCGCTGGCCCGGGCCTATGATATGGTCATGAACGGCTGGGAGATTGGCGGCGGTTCGGAACGTATCCACCGCGCCGATGTGCAGACCAAGGTCTTCAAAGCCCTGAAAATCGACGAGGACGAAGCCGCCGAAAAATTCGGCTTCCTGCTGGACGCGTTGCAATACGGCGCGCCGCCGCATGGTGGCCTGGCGTTTGGTCTGGACCGGCTGGTGACCCTGATGGCGGGCGCGGAATCCATCCGCGACGTGATCGCCTTCCCGAAAACCCAGCGTGCGCAGGATCTGCTGGTGCACGCACCGTCGCCGGTGGACGAAAAGCAGCTGCGCGAACTGCATATCCGCCTGCGCCAGACCGAGGCGAAATAACACCAGAGGGCTGCCATGCCAGTCATGCGGATCGTCAGCTACAACATCCACAAGGGGCGCTCGGCTTCGGGTGGGCGGGAATCGCTGGCCGATCTGCGGCTGGGCCTGTATGGCCTGCGGCCCGATCTCCTGTTCCTGCAGGAAGTCCAGGGGCGCAACCAGATGCACAGCAGCCTGGATGCCCAGCACGAATCCCTGGCGGCCGCCCTGCACATGCAGGCAGCCTATGGCTGCAATGCGGTGCGCGCGGCCACCGACCACGGTAATGCGCTGCTGTCGCGCTATCCGATTCTGTATTACGAAAATCAGGACATCTCCGATCATCGCCTGGAACAGCGCGGCCTGCTGCACGGGGTCGTGCAGGTCGGGGACGCGCATGTGCACTGCCTGGTGGTGCACCTGGGCCTGCTGGCGGGGGGGCGTTCCCGTCAGGTGTATGCCCTGGTGGATCGTATCCGCCGGCTGGTGCCGGATTCCGAACCGCTGCTGATCGCGGGCGATTTCAACGACTGGAACAACCGCCTGGCGCCGCTGTTCGTCCAACAGCTGGGGCTGGTGGAAGTTTTCGCCGCCGCGCCCCAGGGCCTGGACGAGGTCTATCGCCTGCGGCATCGGGTGGCGCAACTGCGTCAGCGGATGCCCTGGTTTCCGGGCCAGATCCTGCGTCCGCTGCCGGCGCTGCCGGCCGGTGGCCTGGCGGCGCGGCTGATGCCCCCGCCCCGCACGTTCCCGGCCATGTTTCCGTGGCTGCGCCTGGACCGGATCTATCAGCGCGGTTTTGCCGTGCGCCGTGCGCGGGTGCTGCATGGCGCCCCCTGGAAGAAATTGTCCGACCATGCGCCGTTGGTGGCTGAACTCGAACTGCCTTGATGATCGGCAGGCGGGGAACTTTTCGCCTTTGACGCTAGTCAAATACTCCATTGTCTGGAAATTAGCACTCCGCCCCATAGAGTGCTAACATCATCCACGAACCACCCAAGGACTTTGCCACCATGAGCCACACTTCGTCTTCCCTGGTGTTGGCGCCGGCCCAGCTTGCGCAGGCCATTTCCAACCCGGGTGCGCTTGGCACCATCGATGCATACATCGGGGCGGTCAATCGCCTGCCCCTTCTGACGGCCGACCAGGAATCCGACCTGGGCCGCCGCCTGCGCGACCAGAACGACCTAGACGCCGCGCGGGATCTGATCCTGTCCCATCTGCGCCTGGTGGTTTCCATCGCGCGCCAGTATCTGGGCTATGGTCTGGCGCACGCCGACCTGATCCAGGAAGGCAATATCGGCCTGATGAAGGCCGTCCGCCGTTTCGACCCGGATCGGGGCGTGCGGCTGGTTTCCTTTGCTGTGCACTGGATCCGGGCGGAAATCCACGAATACGTGGTGCGCAACTGGCGGCTGGTGAAAATCGCCACGACAAAGGCCCAGCGCAAACTGTTTTTCAATCTGCGGCGCATGCGCCCGGACGGCCACACGCTGGCCCCGGACCAGGTGTCCGAGATCGCCCGCGAGCTTAACGTGCGCCCCGAAGACGTGGCCGAAATGGAAGTTCGCCTGTCAGGCGGGGATTGCGGACTGGAGACATCGGCCGCCGACGACGACGACCGTTTCGCGCCCATCGCCTGGCTGGCCGACGATAGCCAGGAACCGGGCCAGGTCCTGGCTCGTCGCGGCATGGATACCCTGCAAAGCCAGGGGCTGGCCGATGCCCTGGATTCCTTGGATGACCGTTCCCGCCACATCGTGCAGTCGCGCTGGCTGGCCGACGACGGTGGCGCCACCTTGCATGAACTTGCTGCCGAATACGGTATTTCGGCCGAACGTGTTCGCCAGATCGAGGCCGCCGCGCTGAAGAAACTGAAAATCGCGCTGGCCGGCCGCCAGGCCGATTTCCTGGCAGCCTGATCTGTATCGGTTGCCGGGTAAATCCTTGTCAGGAAATTGTTTTTTACATTTTTGTCGGGTGCGCGGCAGAACTTTCCGGATGGTGGGCGGACTAACTTTCCATGGGCGAACGTCCAGCCCCCTGGGCCGCGTCGTCCTGTCGTCCGCTTCAGCTTCTCCTCTTCCCCTCCCTATCGAAGCGGATGTTCTCGGGATGCCTTCATGGCATCCTTTTTTTTTTGCGCCTCCGAACTGGGCGCGTTTCCGCGTCACAGCCGGATTGTTTGCGAGGGTGACGGCGTGCTGATGACATCGGCAAGACTCATTCATATCTGCTTTCAGACAAGGCAGGCGGCCCTGTAACATAATGGCTGACGCATTTTTTTGCTGATTAGCTTCGATCATGAAAATAGGCTTCCTGGTCTTTGGCCTGGCCGGGCTGCTGGCCCTGATTTCCTTCATGCCGCCGCTGGCAGGGCGGCTGCGCCTGCCGTATTCCGTGCTGCTGGCCATCGTCGGCTTTGTCCTGGGCGTGATCATCCACGTCCACGGCTGGGCGCCGGGGGTCGTGGCCGATTTTCTCGATTCCCTGCAGCACTTCGACATTTCGTCCGAAACCTTCCTGTTCGTGTTCCTGCCGGTGCTGCTCTTCGAGGCGGCGCTGGCGATGAACATCCGGCGCCTGCTGGATGACATCAGCCCGATCCTGGTGATGGCCATCGTGGCGGTGGTGGTCTGCACGGTGGCGGTCGGTTTCTCGCTGGCGGCGATTTCCCCCTATGGGTTGATCGTCTGTCTGATGCTGGGGGCGATTGTCGCCACCACGGATCCGGTGGCTGTGGTTGGCATCTTTCGCGAGGTTGGGGCGCCCCGGCGGCTGACCACGCTGGTCGAAGGCGAGTCGTTGTTCAATGACGCGGCGTCCATCGCGCTGTATTCCGTGCTGCTCAGCATGCTGTTCAGCGGTGGCACCCTGTCGGTGACCAAGGTGCTCGGCAGCTTCCTGTTCAGTTTCATCGGCGGCGGGCTGGCGGGGCTGGCCATGGGGCGGCTGGCGAGCGCGCTTTTCCGCTGGCTGCGCGGCTGGCCGGCAGCCGAGGTCACTTTGACCGTGGCACTGGCCTATCTGACGTTTTTCGCGGCCGAACACTACCTGGGGGTGTCCGGGGTGGTGGCCACCGTGATCGCCGGTCTGGTGGTGGGCTCCAACGGCCGCACCCGCATGTCGCCCACGACGTTCGAACAACTGGAAGGCGCCTGGGCGCAGTTCGGATTCTGGGCTAATTCCCTGATCTTCCTGTTTGCCGCCATGCTGATCCCGCGCATGATGGCCGAGATCACCTGGATGGAAGTCCTGCTCATCCTGGTGGTCTTCATCGTCACCCTGGTGGCCCGGGCGGTCATCGTCTACGGCCTGTTGCCGCTGCTTGGCCGGCTGCGGCTCAGCACTCAGGTCAGCCGCTCGTACCGCGCCGTGATGCTGCTGGGTGGTTTGCGGGGAGCGGTGTCCCTGGCTCTGGCCCTGGCGGTCACGGAACAGCCTGCGGTTCCCCTCGAGGCGCGCCAGTTCATCGCCGTGGCGACGACCGGGTTCGTGCTGATGACTCTGTTCATCAACGGCCTGACCCTGCGGCCGCTGATCGCGCGCCTGGGATTGAATCAGCTCTCGCCCGTGGACCGCACACTGCGCGATCAGGCGCAGGTCGTCGAACTGGAAGCCCTGCGCCTGCGGATCGACGAGATCGCCCGCCACGAAAACATCGGCCAGGAAGTGCTGGACCGCTTGAGTGCCGTATTCGATGCCAGCCAGACCAGCATGGACGCGGCGCAGGTGCACCAGCTGAGTCAGGATCAAAAGGTCGCCGTGGGCATGGGGATCCTGGCCGGACGCGAGGAAGAAATGTTCTTCGAGACCCTCAAGGCGCAGATGGTGGACTGGCGCACGGCGGAATCCCTGCTGGCCCGCTCCGAACGTCTGGGCGACGCGGTGCGCGCGGGCGGGCTGGCTGGCTTCAAGTCGGCCATCGATGGGGATTTGCGCTATTCGCACGGGTTGCGGCTGGCCTTGCGCCTGCATCATCTGACGGGCTGGCAGTTCTGGCTGGCGCGCGAACTGGCACAGCGGTTCACCAACCTGATGTTCAAATGGGCCGTGGCCCGTCGGCTGATCCAGTTTGCACGCACGGATGTGCAGCCGCTGCTGGGCGCCGAGGTCACCGACATCATCATTGCCGCGCATCAGCGCCGCCTGACGCTGCTGGAAGGCGCCCTGCAGGCCATGACGCTGCAGTATCCCGGCTATGCGCACCACCTGCAGGAGGCCTATCTGGCGCGCATGGCGCGTTCCATGGAACGCATGCGCTACCGGGACATGCTGGCGCAGAACCTGATCAGCGGGGAAACCTATTCCGATCTCATCCAGCAGGTGGATACGCGTTGGGGGCCACTGGAAAAACACAGCGGGCTGGATATCACCATGAGCGCAGCCACGCTGGTGCAGCGCGTCGCGCTGTTCGAGGGGCTGGACGAGGCCACCATGGCGGCGATCTGCCGGGTGCTCAAGCCCCGGTTGGCGGTGCCCGGTCAGGATATTCCCATGCGCAGCGGGCGCAGCCGGGCCATGTATTTCGTCGCGTCGGGGGCGGTCGTGCTGGATCTACCCGATGGCACTTCGGCCGAATTGGGCAGTGGCCAGATCTTTGGTGAAATGGCGCTGGCCATGGACCGCGACTTCGAGGCGCGGGTGCGTTCGCTGGGCTACAGCCGCCTGCTGATGCTGCAGGAAAAGGATTTCAAGCGGCTGCAGCGGCAATTTCCCGAACTGCGCGACAAGATCGATGCGATCGTGCGCCAGCGCGCGCGGGCGGTGGAAGTCTGGGAGCAGTTCAAGTCGGGTCAGCGACAGTACGAGCCGCTGCCCCCACTGGGTCGGGACGCCACCCCTGGGGATGTCGTGCAATCGCCGGCGGCGGACCAGGCGGACCCCGAAGGACTCCGCCCGGACCCCGGCGAACAGATCGGGGTTGCATCGTAGCTGCCCGGCTGGCAGCGGACGGCCTACAGCAATAGCGAGATGTCGTACGCCATGTCTTCGGGGGTCAGCGACGGCCCCAGCAAGGCCCGTGCCTCGCCCTTCTGGTCCATCAGATAGAAGGCGGCCGAGTGATTCATGGCGTACTGGTCCGGAGTCGGGCCCGGTTCCTTCGCATAGAAGGCCTTGAAGGATCGCGCGGTCTTGTCCAGCTGTTCGGGCGTGCCGGTCAGGCCGACGAAGGACGGGTCGAAGGCCTGGACGTAGGCGCCCAGGATGGCCGGCGTGTCGCGTGCCGGATCGACCGAGATCATGATCACCTGGACGTTACTGGCCTTGGCGCCTAGCAATTGCAGGGCCTGAGCGGCCTGTGCCATGGCGGTGGGGCAGACGTCCGGGCATTGCGTATAGCCGAAGAAGACCAGCAGGACCTTGCCGTGGAAATCGGCCAGGGTGCGGGGTTTGCCGCTGGTGTCCGTCATGTCCAGGTCGCGCCCCAGGTGCGTCCCGGAGATGTCGTTGCCTTCGAAGGCCAGGGGTTCCGCGGCCTTCGAGGTACAGCCAGCCAGCAGAGTCAGGGAAATGGATGCGACGGCGCCGGCCAGCAGGCTGCGGCGAACGGCGGAAAATGAAACGGGCATGCTCAACCTATCGGGGTCATGGAGCCGGCCAGTGCCAGGCCGATCCAGTGATCCAGCAGCAGCGCCGCGAACAGCAGCGCCAGATACAGGATCGAATACCAGAACAGTTTACGCGACCGCGCATCGGAATAGTTTCGATATAGCGCAAGGGATTGCCAGACAAAGCGCCCGCTGAGCACGCAGGCCGCCGCCAGGTAGGCCGGGCCGCTCATGCGCACCACGTAGGGCAGCAGCGAGGCGGCGAAGAGGACAATGCTGTAGAGCAGGATGTGCAGCTGGGTGAAATTACGCCCATGGGTGACAGGCAGCATGGGCAGGCCGGATTCTTCGTAGTCGTGATGGCGGTACAGCGCCAGCGCCCAGAAGTGCGGTGGGGTCCAGATGAAGATGATCAGCACCAGGATCCAGGCTTCGGCCGGAACCGCGTCGGCCATCGCCGCCCAGCCCAGGGCCGGCGGCATGGCGCCCGAGAACCCGCCGATGACGATGTTCTGCGGCGTCAGGGGTTTGAGGATCGCGGTATAGATCAGGGCGTAGCCCACGAAGGTGGCGAAGGTCAGCCACATGGTCAGGGCGTTGACCCAGAGATTCAGGATCAGCATGCCGGCGCCCCCCAGCAGCCCGGCCATCAGCAGCACCTGGGGCGGGGTGATCTGCCCCGATGCCGTGCCGCGCTGCGCCGTGCGCCGCATGCGGGCGTCTGTTTCGCGTTCGATCAGGCAGTTGACGGAAAAGGCCGCCGCCGCCAGCAGCCAGATGCCGGCTGTGGCGGCCAGGGCCCGGCCCAGGTCGGGCAGGCCGGGGACCGCCAGGAACATGCCGATGACCGCGCAGAATACCGCCAGCTGGGTGACGCGGGGTTTGGTGAGCACCAGATACTGGCGCAGCAGGGATGGGTGATGGGTGGCGGCGGCAGTGGTCATGGGATCATTCTAGGTGGCTTGCGCGGGTCTGCCGCTAGGGAGTTTCCCTGGCTGCGACGCAGATAGGTCCGCGGCGGGTCCCACAGGCATGCCGACGGGCTTGCCCGCCCGGGACAGGCGCCAGAGCAATGTCACGCTGACCAGCACCAGGCCGGCCGCCCCGCCGTTGTGCATCACGGCGATCAGCAACGGCCACTGGAAGAAGATCGTGGTCAGGCCTGTCAGCAGCTGAAGCGCCAGCAGCGCCAGCAGCAGGCGGGCGGGGCCGCGCAGGCCGGGTGTGCGCCGCCAGCGCCAGGCCAGGCCGCCCAGCAGGATCAGTACGACAAAGGCAAAATTTCGGTGGGCCCAGTGGATGGCGGTCAGCGCATCCTGCGAAATGAGATCACCCGAAGACAGTTTTCCCAGGCCGCGCAGCAGGGAGAAACCCTCCTGGAAATCCATGGCCGGCAGCCAGGCGCCGTGGCAGGTGGGAAAGTCCATGCAGGCCAGCGCCGCGTAGTTGGTGCTGACCCAGCCGCCCAGGGCCAGCTGCAGCAGCAGCACGGCCAGCGCCAGGATCATCCAGGGGCGGCCGCGAGCCACCGCCGCCGGTACGGGATCGTGGGGTTTTTCGCGGGCCGCCAGCCAGGTCATCAGGGCGAGCAGACTCATGCCCAGGACCAGGTGGGTGGTGACGACCAGTGGCATCAGGCGATGAGTGACCGTCCAGGCGCCGAAGGCGCCCTGCATGCAGACCAGGGCCAGGATGCCGGTGGCCAGCGCCGGGCCGTACGCCAGCGCGCGGCGCAGTCGCCACGCGAGCACGGTGAAGCCGATGATGAGCAACCCCAGCGCCGCCCCCGCGTAGCGGTGGATCATCTCGACCCAGGCCTGGAAGGCGCTGACCGGGCCGTAGGGCATCGATTCCAGGGCCTGGCGGATCGAATCGTGCGCGCCCAGCGGGCTGAAATGCCCATAGCAACCCGGCCAGTCCGGGCAGCCCAGGCCCGAATCGGTCAGGCGCACGAAGGCGCCGAACATGATCAGATCCAGCGTCAGGAACCACGCCAGGAAGACCAGGCGACGATACGTTCTGTGTCGTCGGGGCGGGCCCTGCGGGTGCGCGCACATGGGGATTCCTATCCGATCCGGGAATTTTTCAGCAAGGTCCGGATGTCGTCGCGGACGGCTTCGGGCTGCTGGGCGTCGGGAAATTGCATCATCAGGTGGCCCAGCGGATCGACGATCCACAGGCCTTGCGTCAGGAATGCGCCGGGCTGCGCGGCGTTGGGTGCCAGCCAGGCCGCCAGGGCGGCCGGATCGACCCGAAGCACATGCGTGCCCCGGTAGGCCTCGTCCACCACCGGGGCGATGGGCGCATCGTCGGTGACGAACCAGACGCGTTCCAGACGGTTGACGTTCTTGCCCTGGCTGGCATGGGAATTGCGCAGCACGAACAGCCCGCGCACGCAGGATTCCGGGCAGGCGCCCGGACCGGCGCTGATCAGCAGCCATTGGCCCTTCAGCTGGTTCAGGTCGTAGGGGCGGCCGTCGGCATCCTTGACTGTCAGATTGTCCGGGATCGGCCGTTGGGGCTCGACCAACTGTCCGTAGTTCGTCCGGACCGCCGATCGCAGGCCCAGGGCCGGCACGTAGTACGCCAGGAGTGCGAACACCACCGGCGCCAGGCAGATCAGGAAAATGGCGATGACTGGCATCAGGGAACGGGGGCGGGCGGCGGCTGTCGTCATGGCTTGGGTGCGTCCGGGTTCAGGGGAAGGTGGGGGCGCCGCCGGATCCGCCAGAGCGTGACCATGGCGGCGCCTAGGGCGATGGTGGCAAAGCTGAACCATTGCGCGGCGTAGTTGTAGTTCTGGCCGGCATTCAGGGACGGCCCGGGCCAGTCCTGGACCAGGCCGGCGTCATCGGTGGGCGACTGTTCCAGGATCACTGGCAGCAGCTTCAGTCCGCTGGCGGCGGCCAGCGTATCGAGCGCCAGATTCTGCACCCGGGGCAGCTGGCCATCCGTCGTGGGGAAGGGGTGCGGCAGCGCGGTATTGGGATGGCCGGTCAGGATGCCCAGGTCGAACAGGCGCGGCACCTGGTGCAGCAGTGTGCCCCGGACCAGAACCGGGCCGTCCGCGGCGCGCAGATCGGGCAGGGTGGTGGGCGGCAGGGGGCGGGGGACCCAGCCACGCAGCACCAGGACGGCGGTATCGGGGCTGTCTTGCAGGGCCAGCGGGGTCGCCACCCACAGGCCAGGCAGACCTTTGAGGTTGCGATTGTCCAGGAGTACAGTAAATGGGTTGAGCCAGTGTCCCCGGACCTGGCCGGCATGCCAGTCGGGGCCGTCGCGCCGTTGATCCGTCAGGGTGAGTGCGGGCGCGTGCCGGCCCGCCTGCATGGCGGCCTGGACGGCT
The DNA here is from genome assembly GCA_019104865.1 of Castellaniella sp. GTDB lineage: Bacteria > Pseudomonadota > Gammaproteobacteria > Burkholderiales > Burkholderiaceae_B > Castellaniella. The sequence goes on from JAHRWZ010000062.1 coordinate 109,721, forward strand.
TCGCGGGCATGCGCGCGGCGCAGCTGCCATTGCCCGGCACCCACGCACACGACCCCCAGCAGGATCAGCAGCACGATGGCCAGGACGGCTTTCGTTCGTGAGGCTGGTTGCTGCGGATTCATAGGCGGGTCGGGGTGCTGAGGCGGATCGGGTATGCTGACGCGATCGTGGCGGACGGATTACCGGCGGATTCTTTCAGTGTGATGGTTGCGGGTATCAGGGGAAATCCATGAAAGTGCTGATTGTCATTCTGTTCCTGGCGATCGTGGCCAGCCTGGGCTCGGCCCTGATGTTCCTGATGCAGGACCGGGGCCGCAGCAACCGGATGGCCTGGGCACTGACGTGGCGGGTTGGCCTGTCGATCCTGCTATTCCTGTTTCTGCTGCTGGCCAACGCCATGGGCTGGATCCATGCCACAGGGGTCCCGATGACGGCGGGCTGACGCGAACCCGCCGACCTCGCATCCCCGGCCTACATCCAGTAGACGAAGATGTACAGGCCCAGCCACACCACGTCCACGAAGTGCCAGTACCAGGCGACGCCTTCGAAACCGAAGTGGTGTTCGGCCGTGAAGTGGCCGCGTACCAGCCGCAGCCAGATGACCGTCAGCATTGTGCCGCCCAGGATCACGTGAAAGCCATGAAAGCCCGTCAGCATGTAGAACAGCGCGCCGAATGCGCCCGATGAAAAGCGCAGGTTCAGTTCCGTATAGGCATGGTGGTATTCGTAGGCCTGAAAACCCACGAAAGTAAAGCCCAGGATGATCGTGATGGCCAGCCACAGGATGGCCCTGGCGCGGTGGTTCGCGCGCAATGCATGGTGGGCGACGGTCACGGTCAGGGCCGAGGACAGCAGCAGCGCAGTATTGATGGTGGGCAGCCAGAAGGGGCCCACGGTCTCGAATGGCGCGATTGTGCCGGCGGGGCCGAAGTTCGGCCAGGTGCCGGAAAATCCCGGCCACAGCAGGGTCTGTGAATCCAGGGTGCTCAGCCAGGGGGTGGAGACTGTCCGGGTGTACCACAACGCCCCGAAGAAGGCCCCGAAGAACATGACCTCGGAAAAGATGAACCAGGTCATGCTCCAGCGGTAGGAATGGTCGATGCGCTGGCTGTTCAGACCGCCCTCGGATTCACGGATCGCGTCGCCGAACCAGCAGAACAGCACGAAGAACATGCCCAGGATCCCGGCGCCGCACAGCCAGGGCCCGAGCGCATAATCGTTGACCCAGAGCGCCGCGCCGACCAGGGTCGCCAGCATGCACAGGCTGCCGCGGATCGGGTGTGGGGAATGGGGCGGGACATAGTAGTAGGGCGCCTTTCCGGTGTGTACTGTCTGTGCCGCTGACATGTCTCGTTCTCCTTTTTCTAGGCCGCCACCAGCCGGACGGCCAGTAGCAGCAGCAATACGAAGACTACCCCACCCAGGATGCCCGCCACGATCAGGTGAGCCGGACCGATGCGCGACAGATCGTCATCGTGGCCGGATCGTTTGCGCAGACCCAGGAAAGCCCAGGCCACGGTACGCACTGAACGCAGAAAGGCACCTGGGCCGTTCAAGAAACGACCCCGTACAGATTGGCGCGGACGAAGGTCCAGACCAGGACGGCCAGGGCAAACAAGGCCAGGAGCAGTCCGGTGCGGCGATTGCGGCGGCGTTGTTCAGGTGTCATGACCATGCTTCCGGTGTTTTCAGTCCGCATATTGAGGCGGCGTGGTGAAGGTGTGATAGGGCGCGGGCGAGGGCACAGTCCATTCCAGGCCCTCGGCCCCTTCCCAGGGATTGGCGGGCGCGGGAGCGCCCCGGCCGCGCACGGCCTGGATCACGATGTACAGGAACAGCAGCTGCGACAGGCCGAACCAGAACGCGCCGATCGTCGACACCTGGTGGAAGGTGGTGAACTGGGCGGCGTAGTCCGCGTAGCGGCGCGGCATGCCGGCCAGCCCCAGGAAGTGCATCGGAAAGAAGGCGACGTTGAACGAGATCATCGTGTTCCAGAAATGCCATTTGCCCAGCCGTTCGTCGTACATATGGCCGCACCATTTGGGCAGCCAGTAATAGGTGGCGCCGAACAGGGCAAACAGTGAGCCGGCCACCAGCACGTAGTGGAAATGGGCCACCACGTAGTAGGTGTCGTGGACCGCGATGTCGATGGGCACGATGGCGGTGACCAGGCCGGTGAAGCCGCCAATGGTGAACACGAAGATGAAGCCGATCGCGAACAGCATCGGGGTTTCGAACGACAACGATCCACGCCACATCGTGGCGGTCCAGTTGAAGACCTTGACTCCGGTGGGGATGGAAATCAGCATCGTGCCGTACATGAAGAACAGCTGCGCCGTCACCGGCATGCCGGTGGCGAACATGTGGTGCGCCCACACCAGGAAGGACAGGATGGCGATGGCGCAGATGGCGTAGACCATCGACGAATAACCGAACAGACGTTTGCGGGCGAAGGTCGGGATGATCTGCGAGACGATGCCGAATGCCGGCAGGATCATGATGTAGACCTCGGGGTGCCCGAAGAACCAGAAGATGTGCTGGAACAGCACCGGGTCGCCACCGCCGGCCGCGTTGAAGAAGTGCGTGCCGAAATGGCGGTCGGTCAGCAGCATCGTCACAGCGGCGGCCAGCACCGGCATCACGGCCAGCAGCAGGTAGGCCGTCACCAGCCAGGACCAGCAGAACAGCGGCATCTTCATCAGGGTCATGCCCGGCGCGCGCATGTTTAGGATGGTCACGATGATGTTGATCGCCCCCATGATGGATGAGGCGCCCATGATGTGGATGGCGAAGATGGCGAAGTCCATGCCGGGACCCATCTGCAGCGACAGCGGGGCGTACATGGTCCAGCCCGTCGCGGGGGCTCCGCCCGGGACGAAGAAGGACGAGGTCAGCAGAATCGCCCCCACCGGAAGCAGCCAGAAGCTGAAGTTGTTCATGCGGGCGAAGGCCATGTCCGAGGCGCCGATCTGCAGCGGGACCATCCAGTTGGCAAAGCCCACGAAGGCCGGCATGATGGCCCCGAAGATCATGATCAGGCCGTGCATGGTGGTGAACTGGTTGAACAGCTGCGGCTCGAAGAACTGGATGCCCGGTTCGAACAGTTCCGTGCGGATCAACAGCGCCAGCGTGCCGCCCTCGAGCAGCATGCAAAACGAAAAAATCAGGTACATCGTCCCGATGTCTTTGTGGTTCGTGGCGAACAGCCAGCGCCGCCAGCCGGTGGGCACGGGGTGTGCGTGTTCGTCATGCCCGGCGTAGGGCGGGATGTTGTCTACCGTGACGCTGCTCATGTGTTGCCTCCATCCTGGGCGCGCCGCCTGGGGGGCGCGGGGAATGTTGTCTCGGGTGTGCCGTGGGGTTCGGGATCAGCGCAGGGCCTTGACGTCGGCCGGCTGGACGACCGGGTCGGGGCCCTTGCCTGCGTTGTCCCAGGCATTGCGTGTGTACGTGATCACGGATGCCAGCTGGACATCGCTCAGCTGGTCGCGGAAGGCTGCCATGGCCGTTCCCGGGTGACCGTTCAGTTCTGTCAGGATCTGGCCCTTCATGGGCGCCAGAACGAATTTGGTGCTGCCGTTCAGCGCCGGGAAGGTGCCTGGAATGCCCTGACCGTTGGCCTGGTGACAGGCGACGCAATTCGTGGCAAAGACTTCCTTGCCCTTGGCGATGAGCTCGTCCTTGGTCCAGACCTTGTTGGGGTCTTCCGTGGCCGCCGCCATCGCCAGCTTCTGCTGCTGGGCCCACTGAGCGTAGTCTTCCGCCGATTTGACTTCGACCACGATGGGCATGTAGGCGTGGTTCTTGCCGCAGAGTTCGGCGCACTGGCCGCGATAGGTGCCGGGCTTGTCCGCGCGGAACCAGGTGTCGCGCAGGTACCCCGGCACGGCATCCTGCTTCACGCCGAAGTAGGGCACCATCCACGAGTGGATCACGTCCGTCGCGGTCAGGACCACCCGGACCTTGCGATTGACCGGGACGACCAGCGGCCGGTCGACGTCCAGCAGATAGGTGTCGGTCTTGGGGGCCAGGCCGTTGATCTGGTTCTGGGGTGTGGTGAGATTCGACAGGAAATGCACGCCGGCGGCGGGGCCGTCCAGGTATTCGTAGCCCCATTTCCATTGATAGCCGGTGGCCTTGATCGTCAGGTCGGCGCCGGTGGTGTCCTTCATGGCGACGACCGTGCGGCTGGCGGGAATGGCCATGGCAACGATGATGAGGAATGGAACGATGGTCCAGGTGAGTTCGACCGAGAGGTTTTCCTCGAATTTGGCGGCCTTGTGGCCCCGGGATTTCCGGTGCATGACGATGGAATAGAGCATCGTCCCGAAGACCCCGATGAAGATGACCGTGCAGACGATCAGGATCATCCAGTGCAGTGCGTGGATGTCGTGCGCGATCGGGGTGACGCCGGGGGTGACGTTCAGCTGATCGACCGCCGGACCCCCTGGCACGTCCTGGACGTTCGCGGTGGCCACGGCCACCCATGACAGCGCAATCAAGCCCAACAACCCTCTGACCATCTTCATGTCGTCCCTCTGGTTGGTGTGTTCACCGGGCGGGTTGACCTTCGTCAGACAGGCACGAGGGGAAAACGGGCCCTGCACACATGGTCGGATCGTCAGGCCGTACAACGAGTCGCGAAAGCCTTGACCTGCGATGTCCTTATAAGCTTGAAGGGATTATAGCGAAGGCTTTCCGCTTGTACAGACATGTTTCCGGCGGCTCGCAGTGCTGGCGCGGGTTTCCCCCTACCGCTTCCGGGCTTCTACTACAATGCTGCGATGGATTCCACCTCGGCGGTCTTTACCCTGGATGATCTGGCGGCGCGCAGCGCGCGCCTGGTGCGTCGTGCGCAGCAGTTGCCGCCCGCGGGCGCGCGTCCGGTGACCGTGGCCGGACGGGTGGGGGGCTGGATCGGCCCGGCCGCGCTGTCGGTCATTGCCGGACGGCCCGGCGTGCACATCGAGGCCGAGGCAGCGCACCTGACGGCCGCGCCGGCTGCCCGCCTGAATCTGGATGGCGTGTTGCGCGACGTTGCCGTGGCCCTGCGGGATGCTGGCTGCATCCGCAGCTGGCGCGACGAACTGCTGGATGTCGTAGCCGAGGGGCTGACCCTGGCGCGCATCGAACGCGGGGCCGTGCGGCCGTTGGGCTTGCTCACCCAGGCGGTGCATCTGAACGGCTGGACGCCGGACGGGCGTCTGTGGGTCGCGCGCCGTGCTCTGAACAAATCCACCGACCCCGGGCTCTGGGATACGTTGTCCGGCGGCCTGGTGGCCGCGGGCGAGGATGCCGGGTCGGCGCTGTTGCGTGAATCCCACGAAGAAGCCGGACTGGCCGCCGTGGCGTTGGCCGCGCACGAACCTTTGCGGACGGTTGTTCGCATGCATCGACGTCTGCCCGACGGTTATCAGGTCGAAACGGTCCGCGTCAGCGACTGCGTGCTGGATGCGGCGGCGCCCGTCAATCTCGATGGCGAGGTCCAGGAATTCCGCTGCGTCGATCTGGCAGAACTCCATGACATGATGGCGCGCGGGGCGTTCACCCTGGAAGCGGAACTGTGTATCCTGGATTCACTGCGGCATTGTCTGTTTTCCGGGCGGGCGGCAGTTTCTCACTGATCGATTGATGCCGGCAGCGTGCCGGTGGAGGCTCACCATCATGGCGCAGGAATCTCCCAACCCCTTCGTTCTACCGGGCTTTGGCCAACAAGGCGAGGCCGCTCAGAATCCTCTGTTCGCCGGACTGGACATGATGCGCCAGGCCTGGCAGAACCTGGCCGGTGCCGGGCGCATGGATGCGCCGGCCATGCCACCGATGTCGCTCGAAGACCTGGATCGCCGCATCCGGGAATTGCAGACGGTGCAGAACTGGCTGCAGCTGAACGCCACGATGCTGGCCAACACCATCCAGGGGATGGAAATCCAGCGCAGTACGCTGAAGACCCTGCAATCCTTTGCTGGCGCCGTGGTTCCGGATGCGGCGGGTGCCGCGGCGGCGGCCGGATCAGCCGACGGCGCCAGTCAGGGATATGCCCAGGCGGCGGGCGACTGGTGGAATCTGGTGCAGCAGCAGTTCGAACAGTTGCGCGAGGCCACCACCGCCAGCTTGAGCAGCATGGCCGAAGCCACGGACGCCGCGCGGGCCACCGCGGCTTCCGGCAAATCGGCCGGCGAACAGGGCCCGTCCACCGGCGCACGCGCGCCGGCCGCCCGGAAAACCCCACCGAAAAAAGCGCCCACGACCGGCAAGACCAGCGCGGCTGCCAAGCCCGCCCGGGCAGCGTCCAAGCCCGCCCGCAAGCCCCGCGCATCCTGATTTTTCATCCGGCCCCTCCCTCACCGGGGGTGGCCGCGCAACGACTTTTTTCTTCCTTGGTTTCCATGCTGAACATCATCATTCTGGCCGCCGGACTGGGCAAACGCATGCAGTCCGATCTGCCCAAGGTTCTCCACCCGATCGCCGGACAACCCATGCTCAGCCACGTGCTGGATGCCGCGCGCGCGCTGTCGCCCGATCGCGTCATCGTGGTGGTAGGGCATGGGGCCGACCGTGTCCGCCAGGCCTATGCCGGCCAGGACCTTGAATTCGCCCTGCAACAGCCCCAGCAGGGAACCGGGCATGCCGTGATGCAGGCCTTGCCGGAACTGCTGGAAGGCGATGCCGACGATACGTGCCTGGTGCTATATGGCGATGTGCCGCTGGTGCAGGCCGACACGCTGCGGGCGCTGTTGCGGGCTCGCGGCAACGGCCTGGCGCTGCTGACGGAAACGCTGGATGATCCCAGCGGCTATGGCCGCATCGTGCGCGACGACCGGGGACGGGTGGCGCGCATCGTCGAACACAAGGACGCCAGTCCCGCGGAACAGGCCATTACCGAGGTCAATACCGGTATCCTGGCCGCGCCCACCGCCGACTTGCGGCGCTGGCTGGGCCGGATCGACAACCGCAACGCGCAGGGCGAATACTATCTGACGGATATCGTCGGCCTGGCGGTTCATGATGGCGTGCCCGTGGCGCATGCGCAGCCGGCCGCGCACTGGGAAACCCTGGGCGTCAACAGCCGCGTGCAGCAGGCCCAGCTGGAACGCATCTGGCAGGGCGAGCAGGCCCGCCGCCTGCTCGAACAGGGTGTCACGTTGGCCGACCCGGCGCGGTTCGACCTGCGCGGCGTTCTGTCCTGCGGACGAGACGTGTTCATCGACGTCGGCTGCGTGTTCGAAGGTACGGTACATCTGGCCGACGGGGTGCGCATCGGGCCGCATTGTGTGATCCGGGATGCCCGCATCGGCGCCGGCACCGTGCTGGATGCCTATACGCACGTCGAGGGCGCCCAGGTGGCGGACGCCGCCCGCATCGGGCCGTATGCGCGCCTGCGCCCCGGTGCCGACATCGGCCCAGAAGCCCACGTCGGCAATTTCGTCGAACTCAAAAAAACCCGCCTGGGGCGCGGCTCCAAGGCCAATCATCTGGCGTATCTGGGCGATGCCGTCATCGGCGATCGCGTGAACATCGGCGCGGGCACGATCACCTGCAATTACGATGGCGTGAACAAGTTCCAGACGGTGATCGAGGATGACGCCTTCATCGGCTCGGACACCCAGCTGGTCGCGCCAGTCCGGGTGGGGCGCGGCGCCACGCTGGGGGCTGGCACCACGCTGACGCGCGATGCGCCGGCCGACGAACTGACTCTGTCGCGGGCGCGGCAGCAGAGTGTGCCGGGCTGGAAGCGGCCGGTGCGCAAGGGCTGATCCTGATGTTCGAATCCGGCGCCTGCTCTGCCGATACGATGTCGTGTTCCGGGGGCGGCAGGGCCGTGCGATGCGCATCCTGCAACTGAATCTGGAAAAGGGCTGGCGCGGCGGCGAGCGCCAGACCCTGTTCACCTTGCAGGGTTTGCAGGCGGCCGGCCATCAGGTGGCCTTGGCGGCGCGATCCGGCGGGCCGCTGGCGCAACGGGCGCAAGCCGCCGGTATTCCGGTGTTTCCCTGCGCGGGCGGTGCGGCCCTGGCGCGGCTGTTGCTGGCGCAGCGGCGTTCGTACGATGTGATCCACGCACAGACGGCCCAGTCCATGAGCTTGCTGGCGTTGTTGCGGCCCGTGTTGCGCGGCGCGCTGGTCTTCACACGCCGGACGGCCTTCGATGCGCCGGGCCGGGTGCGGCGCCAGTCCTGGAAATGGGCGCGGGCCGACGCCCTGGTCGCCATCAGCGCGGCGGCGGCTGCGGCCCCCCGGGCGCTGGGGCTGGCGGTGGAGGTCATCCCCAGCGCGGTCCAGCTGGTGGCACCGGACCCGAACCGGGTCGAGGCGCTGCGCCGGCAGTTCGGTCTGGCGGGGCGTCGTGTGCTGGTGACAGCGGCCGCGCTCAGCCCGGAAAAAGACCCCGCCACGCTGATCGAGGCCGTGTCCATTCTGCGCGCGGATTTTCCGGACGTCCTGTGCCTGCATTGCGGCGCGGACGGGGCGGCGGCCGATGCGGCGCGCGCCCAGGTCGCAGCGCTGGGCCTGCAGGACCATTACCGTTTCGCCGGTTTTCAGCCGCACGTGGCCGATGCGCTGGCGGCGGCCGAGGTCTACGTCAGTAGTTCGCGATTCGAGGCACTGGGCACCAGCGTGCTGGATGCCTGTCTGGCCGGCCTGCCGGTCGTGGCCACCGACGTGGGCGGCCACCGCGAGATCCTGGATCCGGATCGGGGGCTGCTGGCGCCTGCCGGGGATGCGCGAGCACTGGCCAGGCACCTGGGCTGGGTGCTGACACATCCGCAATTGGCGCGGGACATGGCGGCACGCGCGCAGGCCATGGTAGCGCGGGAATTTGCCGTGCCCACGATGGTGGCGCGGTACGAAAGCCTGTATCGGCGCCTGGTGCCCTGAAGTCCCGATGCCCCGACCAGACCCGCCGATGGGCTGGCGGGTTGGCGATCGGCAGGGACGCGAATTTACAGCGGACGCAGGGCCTGGCGGTACGTGGCCGCACGGGCCGCGTAATCCTGGGCGCTGCGCCGCAGCGCGGCGACTTCCTCGTCCGACAGGGGGCGCACAACCTTGGCGGGGGACCCCAGGATAAGCGAGCGTTCGGGAAAGACTTTGCCTTCGGTGACCAGGGCGCCGGCCCCCACCAGGCAGTGGCGCCCGATGACGGCGCCGTTCAGGACCACGGCCTGGATGCCGATGAGTGCGCCGTCCTGGATCGTGCAGCCGTGCAGCATGGCCTGATGGCCCACCGTCACGTCGCGCCCGATGGTCAGGGGCTTGCCCGCATCCACGTGCAGTACGGCGCCTTCCTGGATGTTGGATCCTTCGCCGATGACGATGGGCTCGTTGTCGGCGCGGATGACCGCGCCAGGCCAGACGCTGGTGCCCATCCGCAGCGTGGCTGAGCCGATGACGGTGGCTTCGGCGGCGACGAACGCCGTCGGGTCGATGTGCGGGGTCTGGTCCCCCAGGGCATAGCAGGTCATGAGATCGGTCTCCCGGACGCAAGGGACCGGTCGGGGACATGGCCCGAACGGCCAGGGCTTTCGATCGTAGCACGGCGGTCCTTGCCATCCGTATGAACCCGCCCGCCTATAATCGCGCCATGAGCACACGTATCCTCATTGTTCGCACGTCCTCGCTGGGGGATCTGGTGCACATGCTGCCGGCCATGAGCGACATCGCCCGGCATGTGCCGGATGCGCGGATCGACTGGATCGCCGAAGAAGCCTTTGCCGAGATCCCGTCCTGGCACCCTGCGGTGCGCGAAGTCATTCCCGTGGCGCACCGGCGCTGGCGCAAGCACTGGTGGGATACGCGGACGCGGCGCGAACGCGCGGCGTTGCGCGATATGCTGGCATCCCGGGAATACGATGTGATCCTGGACATGCAGGCGTTGCTGAAGTCGGTCTGGCTGGTGCGCCAGGCGCGCGGCCAGCGCCACGGGCTGGACTGGAAGTCGGCGCGCGAGCCGCTGGCATCCCTGTTCTACGATGTGAAGCACCGGGTGGAGTTCTGGCAGCCGGCCATCATCCGTCAGCGCACTTTGGCGGCGGCGACGTTCGGTTATGTGTTCGACGGCCCACCGGACTTCGGCCTGCAAGGCCTGACCGATGGCGTGCCCATCGATCGGGTGGCGCTGATCATGCCGTCGGCCAGCCGCGACGACAAACTGTGGCCGGCTGCGTACTGGCGGCAAGTGTTCGATCATCTGCAGGCGCAGGGGTTGGGATTGCGGCTGCTGGCGGGCAACGAGACCGAACAGGCGCGTGCGCGTGAACTGATCCAGGGGCGTGACGATGCCCAGGTGCTGCCGCGCCTGGGGCTGCGCCAGGTGGCGGATCAGCTGGCGCGTGCGCGGCTGATGGTGGGGCTCGACAGCGGCCTGACGCACCTGAGCGCGGGATTGGGTCGCCCGACCATCGGCATCTACAAGGCTTCGACGCCGGTGCGCACACCCCTTCAGGGGGCGGCCTACACCGCCAGCCTGGGCGAGCGCGGCCAGGAGCCCGATGCCGGTCAGGTCATGGCGGCGATCGACGAGGCGCTGGATGCGGCGCGTTCCCCGATGAGTCAGCCTGCATGACCCCGGCGTCAGGGTCCGGTCGTTCAGATTCCTGGTGGGTCTGATGAGTCGCAGGCTGTATTCGCTGTTGCTGATCCTGTTGTCGCCGCTGTTGCTGGGGTGGATGGCCCTGCGCGCCCGGCGCGCCGGTGGGCAATGGTCGGTGCTGGGTGCCGCGCGTTTCGGGCATTACCGGCGGCCGGCCCCGATACGCGGCGCGATCTGGATCCACGCGGTCAGCCTGGGGGAAACGCGGGCCGCTCAGCCCCTGATCCGCGCGTTGCTGGATCGGGGATACCCGGTGCTGCTGACCCATCTGACAGCGACGGGGTGGGCCGAAGGGCAGCGGGTTCACGCGCGGGACATCGCCCAGGGGCGCCTGCTGCAGGCGTGGCTGCCGTACGATTTTCCGGGTGCCACACGGCGCTTCCTGCGGCACTATCGGCCGGCCATGGGGGTGCTGATCGAGCGGGAAGTCTGGCCCAACCTGGTGCATGCCGCGTCCCGGGCGGACATGCCGCTGATTCTTGCCAGTGCCCGTCTGTCCGCCGCGTCGTTGCGCGGCATGGTGCGGCTGGGCAGCCTGATGCGGCGGACCTACGGCCTGATCACGCACACGTATGCCCAGTCCCTGACCGATGCCCGACGCCTCGAGCGTATCGGGGCGGATCCGGTCAGCGTGTCGGGCAATTTCAAATTCGATCTGCGGCTGGACGAGACGTTGGTGGCCCGGGGGCGCGCGTTCCATGCGCGTCTGGGGCGGCGCATCGTGGCCGTGGCCAGTACCCGCGAAGGCGAGGACGCTCCGTTCATCCAGGCCATCCGCCGCCAGATCGCCCGCGACGCCGCCCTGGGCGGGGCGGATGATACGTCTGTGCTGTTTCTGTTGATCCCGCGCCACCCCCAGCGGTTCGACGAGGCGGCGGGACTGCTGGAGGCCGCGGGATTGTCTTTCGTGCGGCGGTCACGCTTGCTGGAACTGGGGGATGGCGGCAGTTCGGCCGTCGACGCCTGTCGGGGTGTCGCGGTGCTGCTGGGGGACACGCTGGGCGAGATGCCCTGGTACTACGCCTGCGGGCAGGTGGCCATCGTGGGTGGCAGCTTTGCACCGCTGGGTGGGCAGAATTTCATCGAGGCCAGCGCGCTGGGATGCCCCGTCGTCGTGGGGCCGCATACCGCGAATTTCGGGCAGGCGGTCACGGATGCGCTGGCGGCCGGTGCCATCGTGCGGGCCGATGATCCGGAAGCGGCGGTGCGCCAGGCGCTGCGGTGGCTGGCCCACCCCGCCGAACTGGCCCGGGTGGGCGATGCCGGCCGCCATTGGGTAAGCCAGCACGCGGGCGCCGTGGACCGGGTAGTCAACGGAATCGAGGATCTGCTGGCGCAGCGTGCATCCGATCGACGGTAGGCACCCCTAGGCGGCGATCAGTCGGCGGTCAGGCCGTGGTATTTGCGGCCCAGGGCGATCGTGGCCTTGAAGAAGCCTTCCTTGCTGCCGCAGTCGTAGCGCTCGCCGGTGTAGCGGTGGGCGAATACCCGGCGGTGTTTCAGCAGCGCGGAGATCGCGTCTGTCAGCTGGATTTCCTGGCCGACGCCCGCCCGGGTCTGACGCAGGAAGTCGAAGATTTCCGGTTCCAGCACATAGCGGCCGACCACGGCCTGGTTCGACGGGGCGTCCTGTGGTGCCGGCTTTTCGACGATGTGTTCCACGCGGGTATTGCGGGCATCCACCGACGTGCCGGCAATGATGCCGTATTTGCGGGTGTCTTGCGGGTCGATGGTCTGGATGGCCAGCACGCTGCCGTCGTGCTGGTGCGCGGCGTCCACCAGCTGGCGGGTGACGGCGGTGTCGGCATCCAGCAGATCGTCGGCCAGCAGCACGGCAAAGGGTTCGTTGCCGACGATGGGCGCGGCGCACAGCACGGCGTGGCCCAGGCCCAGGGGCTGGGCCTGGCGCGTGTAGATGCAATGCACGTGGTCCGGCAGGATCGAGCGGATGGTGTCGAGCAGCGCCTGTTTTCCCTTGGATTCCAGTTCGGCTTCCAGTTCCGGTGAGCGGTCGAAATGGTCTTCGATGGCGCGCTTGTTGCGGCCCGTGACGAAAATCAGTTCGGTGATGCCGGCGGCCAGGGCTTCTTCGACGGCGTACTGGATCAGCGGCTTGTCGACGATCGGCAGCATTTCCTTGGGCATGGCCTTGGTGGCGGGCAGGAATCGCGTGCCCAGCCCCGCGACGGGGAAGACGGCTTTGCGGATGGGTTTCATCGTGGGGTGAGTTCCGGCGGGATGGGCGTGCCCAGCGTGAGGGTCTGCTGATTGCGCTGCGACAGCGGGCGCGGCGTGCGTCCGTTTTCGGACGGCGGCGGGCCGAAAAAGCCCTGGCCGTAGGCAAGCAGGGCCAGATTGGCGACGACGGCGAGGGTCAACAGGAAGCGCATGATGCCTGTCAGTATACAAGGCGAGGCGCCTGTGCCCGATGCTGCGGGGATGACGCGGCGCGGAATTCAAGCATCCGGGTCCGGCGGATGGGACACCAGGCAGGCCAGGCCGTCCAGGACGGGGTTGTCCAGCCACTGCGCCGGCGTTTGCGGCAGCCGAAGATCGGCCTGTGCCTGGGTCAGGGCGGCCTGGACCGTGTCGCGTACGACTGGCCAGCCGCCCCCGCACACGAAGACGCGCGGGGCGTGTCCGCCGGCCGCCCGCAGGGCCAGCCGCCACTGACGCAGCACCGCGCCCGCCTGAGCCGCCGCGATGCCGCTGGCGATCGCGTCGTGCGTTTCGCGCGGGAAATCCACACAGTGGCCGGCGGTCAGGGGGAGCTGAGCCGTGCCCCGGGCCAGGCTTTGCGCCATCAGCGAGGGACCGGGCAGGATCAGGCCGCCGATGAAGGCGGCTTGCGGATGGGGCCCCCCAGCTGGCGGCATGTCGTGTCGCGGCTCCGGCAGCAGCGTGTCGATCGTGGTGGCCGTCCCGAAACTGACCAGCAGGGCGGGGTGGCCGTCCCGCCAGTCGGCCAGTGGGTGGACGTGCCGCAGCAGGCCCAGCAGGCCCAGCCAGCGGTCGGCACCCAGGCGTGCGGGGTCGGTGTAGCGATTGCGCAGCAGATCGCGTCCGTGGCGGGTGTCGCACCAGTGCACACTCAGGCCCCAGGCTGTCCGGCAGGCTTGTTCCAGGCGGGCGGCGATGTCTGGGCCGGCCACGTTGGAACCCAGGATGCGTCGCGGTTTGTGTGGCAGCCCGATCAGGTCGGACAGGTCCGCATAGTCCAGCGTTTCCGCCGTGATGTGGAGCTGGGATGCGTCCGGGTCCAGCCAGGCGTATTTTGCCCGGGTATTGCCGATGTCGATCAGCAGGATCATCGCCGCAGCCGCACCGAGATTTCGCCGACCGACACCGCCTGGGTGCCGCTCGCGCTGCGCACGAGCAGTCGGCCGCTGGTATCGATGCCGCAGGCCACGCCGGTCTGCCTGAGGTGGCCGTCGTCGATCACGTCCACCTGCTGGCCGGCCAGCCCATCGACCTGCGCGTAGCGGGAGGGCAGATCGACGAAGCCGTGCGAGGTCGCCTGGTTCAGCGCGTCGTACCAGGCGCGCGCCGTGCTGGCCACCAGGTCGGCTGCGGTCGCGCTGGCGGCCTGGGGGTCGGTCGCGGAGATCTCCGCCCAGTCGGCGATGTTGCGATCCAGCGAGCGGGACAGTGCACGGGCGTCGAGCAGATTCAGCCCCATGCCGATGATGATGACGTGGTGGTCGGCGACCTGCGCGGTGCCCGACCGGGTGGATTCGATCAGGATGCCCGCGAGCTTGGCCTGATCCCATTGCAGGTCGTTGGGCCATTTCATGTTCAGGCGGACCCGGTGTGCGGCGCCGATCCGCTGGCGCAGGGCCTGGCAGGTGGCCATGCCGATGAGCGGCGCCAGGGTGGGCAGCCGGCGCGTCGGCAGGAAGACATCGAAGGCGCAGGAAAACATCAGATTGGCGCCGATCCGGTTCTGCCAGGTGCGCCCGGCGCGCCCCCGGCCCTGTGTCTGCAGGTGGGTGCCCAGCAGCCAGGGACGGGCCAGGGGCCCCTGGTCGTCGCGGATGCGTGCCAGCAGGTTGGCATTGGTCGAGCCGGTCTCGGCCAGCCAGCCGACCAGGCGGAACTGGGGCAGGGCCGCGCGCAGCGTGGCCGCCATGGTTTCCGGGGCTGGCAGGCCGGGGGCGCTATCGGGTGTGGATCCGGTCATATGGGTAGAATGAGGCCTGGGCGACACCGATAGAGAGTCCATGTCATCATGAGCTTGCGAACGGAACAATCGGCTTTCCAGGGAATGTCGGGAACCGTTGAATATACTGTGGACCATCCGGATCAGTCACCTGTCGGGTGGGCGCTGGTCCTGCATCCGCATCCGTTGCATGGCGGCACGCGCGACAACAAAGTCGTCACGACGGTGGCGCGCACCTGCGTGCAGCAGGGGCTGCTGGCGATCCGGCCGAATTTTCGCGGGGTTGGGGCATCCCAGGGGGTGTTCGATCATGCCGTCGGCGAAACCGCCGACATGGTGGCTTGTGTCGAGCACGTGTTTCAGGCCTGGCCCCAGGCGTCCACCGGGCCCTGGGTACTGGCGGGCTTTTCCTTTGGTTCGGCGGTGGCGGCCCAGTTGTATGCCGAACTGGCGGATCGCGACCTGCCTCTGCCGGCCCGCTTGATGCTGATCGGCTGCGCGGTGGATCGCTTCCGCTACCGGCCGCTGACGATGCCGGCGCATACCTTGATGATCCATGGCGAACAGGACGAGGTCGTGCCCCTGGCCGAAGGCATGGATTTCGCGCGGGCGCACCAGTTGCCCGTGACCGTGGTGCCGGATGCCGGCCACTTCTTTCATGGCAAGCTGCTGGTCCTGCGCCAGATTGTGGAAAGCGGGCTGGCCGGTCTGTGATCGGGTAGTGTTTCAGTTGCTTGCGTTTTGTCTCGATTTACGTGGGACCGCCCCTCGAAGCCGTTGTGGGTGCTGCCTATAATGGGCCTCACGTTTTGCCTCCCCCTATTTTTTCTGACCATGCCCATGCGATCCGCCCTGCCGTCCTTTCGTCGTTTCCGTCTGGCGCCTCTGGCGCTCAGTTGTGCGCTGCTGATTCCGGGGGCGGCCTGGTCACAGGCCGCGGCACCGGCCAAGGCACCCGCCACTGCCCCGGCGGCCAGCCCGACCGAGGGCGCGCCTGCCGCCCCGACGACCGAGGGCGTGAGCGCATTCTCGAACATCCCCCTGCCGACGCTGGGCGCCAAGGCCTGGCTGACGCTGGATGCCACCAGCGGCCAGATCATCGCCGCGCAGAATCCGAAGGATGCCGTCGAACCCGCGTCGCTGACCAAACTGATGTCGGCTTACGTGATTTTCGAGGCCATCGAAGGCGGCCGCCTGAAACTCGATCAGATGGTCCACATTTCACCCAAGGCCTGGAAAACCGAAGGTTCGCGCATGTTCGTGAACCCGAATACCGAAGTGTCGGTCGATGACCTGCTGCAAGGCATGTTGGTGCAGTCCGGCAACGATGCTACCGTTGCCTTGGCCGAGGCCGTGGCCGGCAGCGAATCGGCCTTTGCCGCGCTGATGAATCAGCAGGCGAAGGCGTTGGGTATGACGCATACGCATTTCGTGAATTCCACCGGGCTGCCCGACCCCGATCACATGACGACGGTCGAGGACCTGGCGACGCTGGCCCGGGCGCTGGTGCAGCGCTACCCGCAGTTCCGCCACTATGACAGCCAGAAGGAATTCACCTACAACAAAATCAAGCAGAGCAACCGCAACCGCCTGCTGTGGGCGGATTCGACCGTCGATGGCCTGAAGACCGGCCACACCCAGTCCGCGGGCTATTGCCTGGTGGCGACGGCGCTGCGCGATGGCCGGCGCGTGGTGTCGGTGTTGGTCGGCGCGGCCAGCGACGCGGCCCGCACCGAAAGCAGCCTGAAGCTGCTGAACTGGAGCTTCCAGAACTTCGACACCGTCAAGCTGCTGGACAAGGACAAGCCGGCCGTGTCCGCGCGGGTCTGGGAAGGCGCCACCGAAACCGCGGGGCTCGGTCTGTCCAATGCGCTGTGGGTGACGGTGCCGCGCGGCCGCGCCGACGACATCAAGACCGAAGCCCGCTACACCCAGCCGCTGATGGCGCCCCTGGCCGAGGGCGCCCGTGCCGGCACCCTGCTGGTCAGCCTGGACGGCAAGGAACTGGACCAGCGGCCGCTGGTGGTGCTGCAGTCGGTGGAAGAAGCCGGTTTTTTCGGCAGGCTGCTGGACAAGATCCGCTTGCTGTTCGAATAATGTCGACATGAAGCCGATCCGCCCCGAAGACTCCCTGATCACCTATCCCTGCGACTTTCCGATCAAGGTCATGGGGCGCGCGCATGACGATTTCGCGCCCGCCATGGCCGAGGTGGCAATCGGTTTCGATCCCGAGTTCGACCCCGCCACCATCGAAATCCGCCCCAGCTCCAGCGGCAATTACCTGGGACTGACCCTGACGGTGCGCGTCACCTCGCGCGAACAGCTGGACGATCTGTACCGCGCCCTTCACGGACACGAGATGGTGTCCGTGGTGCTCTAGGCGCTGGCCGGCCATGGGCATGCAGGCGCGCTGGCTGGACCGCCCCGCTCCCTACCTGCCTGTCTGGCAGGCCATGCGCGATTTCACCGAATCGCGCGCGGACGATACGCCCGACGCGCTCTGGCTGGTGGAGCATGCTCCGGTCTACACGCTGGGCCAGGCCGGCAAGCCGGAACACATTCTGAATCCTCACGGCATTCCGGTGGTGCATTGCAACCGGGGTGGGCAGGTCACGTATCACGGTCCGGGCCAGGTCGTGCTCTACACCCTGGTGGATCTGCGGCGCCGGGGCATCTTCGTCCGGGAATTCGTCACCCTGCTCGAGCAGGCCGTGCTGGACCTGCTGGCCGAACTGGGTGTGCCGGGCGCCTGCCGCAAACCCGGCGCCCCCGGCATCTACGTGCCCCAGTCGGCGCTGCGGCAACCCAGGGGCGATGCCCTGGCCAAGATCGCCGCGCTGGGCGTCAAGATCCGCAACGGCCGCGCCTATCATGGCGTGGCGCTGAACGTGGCCATGGATCTCGACCCGTTCCTGGGTATCAATCCGTGCGGTTACGAGGGTCTGCAGACGGTCGATCTGCGGGCGTGCGGCATCGAGGCCGATCTGATCCCGACCGGCAACCGTCTGGCAGCGCTTTTCTCCGCGGCCTGGATGGCCGCCGGAAACCAAGGAGACTCGCATGATGCAAACCCCGATGGAGCCCGTGCTGCATGAATATCGTGACGGTGTCCTGACGCTGACGCTGAACCGGCCCGATCAGTTCAATGCGCTGTCCGAGGAGATGCTGGCGGCGTTGCAGGCGCGTTTCGACGCCTGCCGGGACGACCCGGACCTGAGGGTCGTGGTGCTGGCCGCCAATGGCCGCGCTTTCTGCGCCGGCCACGATCTGAAGCAGATGCGAGGTCATGCGGGCGATGGGGATTATTACCGCGACCTGTTCGGCCGCTGCGGCCGGCTGATGCTGTCCATCGCGCGCTGCCCCGTGCCGGTCATTGCGCGGATCCACGGCACGGCGACCGCCGCCGGTTGCCAGCTGGTGGCCAGTTGCGATCTGGCGGTGGCGGCCGAAAGCGCGCGGCTGGCCGTCTCGGGCATCAACGTAGGCCTGTTCTGTGCCACGCCGGCCGTGGCGCTGACGCGCAACGTGTCCATGAAGAACGCCTTTGAAATGCTGGTGACGGGCCGGTTCATCAGCGCCCGCCAGGCCGCGGAACGCGGGCTGGTCAATCACGCCGTGCCCGACGCCGAACTGGACGAGGCGGTGCAAGGACTGGTCGACGCCATTCTGGCCAAGAGCCCGGTGGCGGTGCGCACTGGCAAGGCCATGGTCTATCGGCAGTTGGGATTGCCTCTGGATCAGGCCTACGATTACGCGGCCGGCGTCATGGCGGAAAATATGCTGGCCGAGGACGTGGGCGAGGGCATCGACGCGTTCATGCAGAAGCGCCCGCCACAGTGGCGGGGCCGCTGAACCCCCGATCGGCGCTCTTATTGACGCACCACAAGGCGTGCGGACCCGATCCTGCATTCCAATGAAGAGGTCATCCTGAACGGAGCCTCCTCATGCCGCTGTACCGCTCGTCCCACGCTGTTTTTCCGGCCCGCACGGTGCGCGTTCGACTGCTGCCCGCGCTGCTGGCGTTCGGTGCGTGCATGATGGCGCCCTTGGCCGGGGCCGTGGCCATCGATCCCGTCGAGGTCGTCGCCATTCCGGCCGGTGCATTCACCTACCAGGCGGCCGGCGAGTTCCTGGATCACGGGCGGCCCGTGGACGCGCCCCGGGTCCAGGGCCGGGTCGAGGCCGGCCGCGCCATCATGCGCCGCCAGGTCAGCCAGGCCGAATACGCCCGGTGCGTGCGGGCGGGCGCCTGCAAGCGGCTGGACAAGGGCTTCCGCGACCTGGATGCGCCCGACCTGCCGGCCGTGGGGGTCAGCTGGGCCGACGCCACCGCCTATGCGGCGTGGCTGTCGCGTGAAACCGGCCAGCGCTGGCGGCTGCCCGTCTACGCCGAATGGGTGCGCGCCGCCGCCGACCGCTACCGCGAGGAAGGCGCGCTGCCTTCGGACCCCGCCGACCCCGCCGTGCGCTGGCTGGCCGAATATGACCGCGAAATCGCCCGCAGCCAGGGCCGCATCAAGCCCGCCCAGCCATTCGGGCACTTCGGCGTCAATACCTTGGGCGTGAGCGACATGGGCGGCAACGTCTGGGAATGGACCGACACTTGTTTCGCCAGCCACAGCGTGGGGGTGTTGCCGTTGGCGCCGCGCGAAAACTGCGGTGTGCGCATTCTGGCGGGCGCGCATATCGCCGCCATGCCCGACTTCATCCGCGACCCGCGCAACGGCGCCTGCTCCATCGGTCTGCCGCCGGCCAACCTGGGCTTCCGCCTGGTGAGGGATGAGTCCGGACACTGATCAGTCCCTGCGGACTGATCAGTGCCGGACGAATCGGAGCGCCTTGCAAGGCGCGACGTGGAGAGATGCCGCAATTTGGAAATGATCAGTGCCGGACGAATCGGAGCGCCTTGCAAGGCGCGACGTGGAGAGGGACCGAAAGATTTGCGGCACATCAATACTTTCCATGAAGTCTGAACGTCGCCTGAACCGGGTTGATCCAGCGCAATAAGGGTTAACCCACGCCGTGACAAGATGACATCGTCGAAACAAGACGACACATCAAATCAGGGAGTTGAACATGAAGGTATTTCGTCTGTGTATGGCCGCCACCGCTTTGGCGTCCTTGCTGGCTGGAGGCGTCGCGCTGGCGGATCCCGCCGACAAGCTGGAGCACATCAAGCCCGTGCTGGTTGCTCCGCCCAACGTGATGGCGCACGAG